>CAJTGF010000036.1 GCA_910575585.1 Clostridiaceae bacterium | reverse complement strand
ATACTAATCGGTCGAGGGCTTGACCAGAGAATGGAAGCGCGAAGGCGGAAGATGGAGAAGAGAGTGGATGGAAGAGAAGATATAGTACAGTATGTGGTTTTGAGGGTATGTGGAAGAGAAGAGAGAAAGAGAAGATGCGCGAGTGGCTCAGTGGTGGAGTATCGCCTTGCCAAGGCGAGGGTCGCGGGTTCGAATCCCGTCTCGCGCTTTTATAATAACCGGAAAATCCTGAAAAAACAAGGATTTTCTGGTTTTTGTCATATTATCACGGAAGATCACAGACGGAGATGGGAAGCGCCAATGGGAAACATAAGAGAAAACAATGGGATTGAAAGAAAATGGATTTGGACAATACTGCTGGTACTGTATGTAGGGTTTATTTTTTGCAATTCTCTGACACCGGCAGATGAATCCTCAAGGCAGAGCGGAGGCGTGCTGCGTATGATCCTTGGAATGGTCCAGGGCATGGGGCTGGAAGGAAGCTGGATCACCGAGCATTTGATCAGAAAGACGGCGCATTTTGTGGAGTATACGGGGTTAGGGATCCTGCTTGGCATCACTTTAAGGCAGTATCCGGCAGGCAGGATGATGAGAAGGGTTCTTCAGTGCTGGATCGGCGTTATGATACCTTTGGTGGACGAGACCCTTCAATTATTTACCGAAGGGCGGTCCGGACAGATCAGCGATGTGTGGCTGGATACGGCGGGGGTATTTACGGGGTTCCTGGTAATAGGAGGAATGTATTGGCTATTGGGCAGAAAGGGCAAAACGCAGAGATGAAAAGAAATATAAGTTTTTTGCTGGAGTATGACGGAAGCCGCTATGACGGATGGCAGAGACAGGCCGGCAACGACAATACCATCCAGGGTAAGCTGGAGCGGGTGTTGGAAAAGATGACAGGGACGTTTCAGGAGGTTGACGGGTCAGGCAGGACAGACGCAGGGGTCCATGCCAAAGGTCAGGTGGCCAATGTCCATCTGGATACCGAGATGACAAAAGAAGAAGTGTGTACGTATCTGAACCAGTATCTGCCGGAAGATATCCGGGTGCTTCAGACGGCGATTGTACCGGATCGATTTCACAGCCGCCTCTGGGCCAGGGAAAAGACTTATGGGTACTGGATCGATATGGCCCAGAAAAGTCCGGTTTTTCAGAGAAAGTATATCTATACTCTGGGGGAGCGGCTGGATGTGGAGGCCATGAGGCAGGCGGCGAAAGCACTGTGCGGGACCCACGACTTCGGAAGTTTTTGCACAGGAAAGAGCAAAAAGAAATCTACCGTAAGGACCCTTAGATCCGTGGAGATCATACCCCACGGCACGCTGCTGGAGGTTCGTGTGACCGGCGACGGATTTCTGCACAATATGGTGCGGATCCTTACAGGCACGTTGGTGGAAGTGGGGCAGGGAAAGCGGGAAGCCGATTCTATGGGGCAGCTTCTAAAAGAGAGCGACAGGAGAAAGGCCGGCTTTACGGCGCCGGCCAGGGGACTGTTTTTGATGGAAGTCGTCTATGACAAGAAAGTATTTGATCAGGGGACTGATGGAATCGTCTGGGGCCCCGCAGAACTTTAATCGCCACAATAGACCTTAATGTACTCTCGGAATCTCTCCTGCACCTGCCTTTGTGGATGATTTTCCGTCATATGTACATAAATTTAATCAACGTACGTTCCACGTACGCCTCATAAATTTATGCACATCTAACAAAAAATCATCTCACAAAATCAGGCACAAAGAGACTCCGAGAGTACATCTTAGAGAGGAGGAGGAGAATGGGGGTAACGGAATATCTGGTAAAACGGTTCGTAAAGGATCATGAAAATACAGAAAACGCACAGGTGCGGACCGCGTATGGGGTGCTGGCCAGCATTGTAGGGATCTGCTGTAATCTGATGCTCTTTGGCGCGAAACTTGTCATTGGGATCATGGTAAACAGTATTTCCGTTATGGCGGACGCCTTTAATAATCTGTCCGATGCCGCGTCTTCCATTATCAGCTTTGTGGGGGTGAAGATGGCGCAGAAACCGGCGGATGAGGATCATCCTTTCGGCCATGGGAGGATTGAATATATTGCGGCGTTTATCGTGGCTTTTTTTGTTATCCAGGTGGGGTTTTCCCTGTTTAAAAATTCCATCGGGAAAATACGAAACCCACAGAATATGGTATTCAGCCAGATATCCATGGTTATTTTGCTGCTGTCTGTGGGGGTGAAGTTTTGGATGGGGATGTTTAACCGGACGCTGGGAAAGCGGATCCGTTCAACGGTGATGATGGCAACGGCGGCAGATTCCTTAGGGGATGTGGCGGCTACTGGGGCCGCTATGGTGTCCCTGGTGGTATTTGGTCTATGGGGGATAAATATTGACGGGATCATAGGGCTGGCAGTGTCGGTTGCCGTTATGATAGCCGGGGTCAATATTGCCAAAGATACTCTGGCGCCTTTGATCGGGGAAGCTATTGATCCTAAAGTGTACCGGGAGATCAAAGAGTTTGTGGAACAGTATGAGGGGATCGTAGGGACCCATGATCTGATTGTTCACAATTACGGGCCGTCCAAGAGCATGGCATCCATCCATGCGGAGGTGCCAAGTGACGAGAATATTGAGGTGAGCCATGAGATCGTGGACACCATTGAGAGGGAGTGCTTAAAAAAGCTTGGCATTTTCCTGGTGATCCATATGGACCCGGTGGAGACGCACAATGAGCAGGTGACCGCCGTTAAAGAGCAAGTGACCCAGGTGTTAGAGGGACTTGATTCCAGGCTGGAGTTCCATGATCTGAGAGTGGTGGACGGAAGCAGGCGGATCAATTTGATTTTTGATCTTGTGGTTCCCAGGGATTATAATGAGGCCATGCGGGATACACTAAAGACCAGGGTTTCGGAGGAAATGCGCAGACGGGATTCCAGGTTTTGCTGTATCATGACCATGGAAAACAGTTTCTGCGCCGAGGATCCGGGATCAATCTGATGATTGGTGAGGAATGGCATGGAGAGAGCGGCAGGCAACGGAGGATATAAGGGAAGCCGGACGGATGAGGACCGGCTTTTGCTGTTGATGAAAACAGGAGATATGGAGGCGTTTCGCAGGCTGTATGAGCTGACGGCAAAAGGGATCTACAGCTATGCCCTGTCCATCCTGCAGCAGCCCCAGGACGCGGAGGAAGTGATGCAGGATACGTACCTGACTGCCTGGAGGCAGGCGGCCCGGTATGAGACGGAGGGAAAGCCGATGGCCTGGCTTTTGACCATAGCGAGGAATCTGTGCTATATGAGGCTGAGAAGGCAGAAAGACCACCCTTGTGTCAGTTACGAGGAGCTGGAACAGGAGGAACCGGGGGAATTGTGTTCCAGGATCGAACTGGTGCCGGAAAAGCAGATGCTTTTAGATGCCCTGACGGCTTTGGGGGAGGATGAGCGCAAGATCGTGCTGCTCCATGACGCAGGCAACATGAAACACCGGGAGATCGCCCAGCTTCTGGGGATCCCCCTTTCGACGGTCCTGTCCAAGTATCGAAGGGCGTTAAAGAGACTGCAGCGGCTGATGGACGGGGAAGGCGCATTTTGAACGGATACAGGGCATTTCCAAAAAAATGAAAAATTTTGTAAAAAAGGGTTGACGAATCGGAAGAGGTGTTATATAATGTAACACGTCGCTAAGATACAGCGGCAAGATAAAATTGGGCTATCGCCAAATGGTAAGGCAACGGACTCTGACTCCGTCATTTCAAGGTTCGAATCCTTGTAGCCCAGGTTGAAGGGTCTTCTGGAGAACAGAAGACCTTTTTTAGTCCTGAGAACAGACTTGGGAAGTATCCGCTAAAAACCTGAGAATCGGGGTAGAGAATCTGGACAATCCCGCTAAAATACTATATAATGATACTGATTTTTGTTTGAAGGGGAGCAGAAGAGATGTATCATTTTGACGGGAGAGTGCGTTACAGCGAGACGGATGAGCAGGGAAGACTGTCTCTTACAGGTGTTATGGATTATCTTCAGGACTGCTCTACCTTTCAGTCAGAGGATTTGGGCATGGGAATCCGGTATCTGACGGCGCAAAACCGCGCGTGGTGGGTCACATCCTGGCAGATCATCATAGAGAGATATCCTGTTTTGGGAGAGGAGATAAGGATCAGCACCTGGCCCTATGATTTTAAAGGGATCTATGGTTACCGGAACTTTGCCATTGAGGACAGGGACGGGAATTATCTGGTGAAAGCCAATTCCATATGGTTTTTTTACGATACAATGCATCAGAGGCCCGTGCGGCCTCAGCGGGCGGACATAGAAGGCTACGGGGAGTGCGAGCCGCCCATGGACATGGAGTACGCGCCCAGAAGGATCGCGCTGCCTGGGGAATATGCGCAGCTGGAGGCGATCCGGGTGTCCAGGCATCACCTTGACACCAACCATCATGTGAACAATGCCCGGTACATAGAGATAATAAAGGAACTTTTGCCCGAAAGCCTTAAAGTGAAAGAGATTCGGGCCGAGTATAAAAAAGCGGCGGTCTTGGGAGACTATATGATACCAAGGGTCACCAAAGACGAGGACGGATATATTACGGCTTTGTGTGACGCCCAGGGCGCGGCCTATGCGGTGATCATGCTGCGGGAATGAGGATAAGGGATGATAGAATTGGGAAAGCGGCAGCTTTTGGAGGTTGTCCGCGTGAAAGAATTTGGGGTTTATTTAAGCCAGAAGGCCGGGGAGGACACGGCGGTGCTGCTTCCGAAAAAGCAGGTTCCCCAGGGGACGGGCATAGGAGATAAGCTGGAGGTGTTTATCTACAGGGACTCCCAGGACCGGCTGATCGCTACCATGCAGGAGCCGAAGATCCAGGTGGGGCAGACGGCAGTGTTAAAGGTCAAGGACGTGGGGAAGATCGGCGCGTTTTTGGACATGGGGCTTGAGAAGGATCTTCTCCTGCCGTTTAAGGAGCAGTCTCACAAGGTCAGCCCCGGTGAAGAGTGTCTGGTGGCCTTGTACGTGGATAAGAGCGGGCGTCTGGCGGCTACCATGAAGGTTTACGCTTACATGAGCAATGAGCCGCCTTATGAGAAAGAGGATAAAGTGACGGGGACCATCTATGAGATCAACCCGGACATCGGCGCCTTTGTGGCTGTGGACAACCGGTATTACGGTCTGATCTCCGCAAGAGAGCTGTACGGCGACTTAAAGGAGGGCGACGTGGTGGAAGCCAGGGTCCTTAAGGTCCGGGAGGACGGCAAGCTGGATCTAAGTCCCAGGCAGAAAGCCTACATTCAGATGGATGTGGATTCCCGGCTGGTCTTAAAGGTCATAGACGAGTTTGACGGCGTGCTGCCGTTTACGGACAAGGCATCGCCGGAGACCATTAAGAGAGAGTTGCATTTAAGCAAAAACGCGTTCAAGAGGGCGGTGGGACGCCTGCTGAAAGAAGGAAAAATAAAGATCACGGAAAAGACCATAGAAAGGATATAGGAGGATCGTCTTGGACTCGATAGAATATTATAATAAATATGCGGCAAAAGTATATGAGGACACCGTTGACGCGGATATGAGCGAGATCATGGGAGAATTTCTGGGCCTGCTGGAGGAGGGAGACACAATCCTTGATCTGGGCTGCGGTTCCGGAAGGGATTCTCTGACCATGTATGACATGGGATTTGACGTGACGCCGCTGGACGCATCGGAGGAGATGTGCAAGCTGGCGGAGATACATACAGGGCTGGATGTTCTTTTGATGGCATATGAGGACATGGAGTTCGAGGATGTATTTGACGGCATCTGGGCCTGCGGCGCTTTGGTCCACGTTCCCAAAAACGAGATGCCGGAGATCCTGGGACGCATCCACGATGCTCTGTGTACCCACGGCGTTCTGTATATGTCGGTGAAGAAAGGCGAGTTTGAGGGATTTAGGGGAGAGCGGTATTTTACGGACTATACCGTTGACAGCCTTGTATCCATGATGTCCCGGACCGGTCTTTTCGAGATCCTGAAAACATGGGAGACCGAGGACGCGCGCAGCGGCCATGATGCCGTATGGGTCAATCTGCTGGCAAGAAAACGATAATGGGTGGGGACCCACATCTGACGGAAAGCAATTTTCAAACACGCTCTAGGGGCGGCACCGGATTTGGCGTGCCGTTCTTTTTATTACAGCAGCGATTATAATGGCCATATCCGGATTTGGGGACCCAATGCCTATTCTTGTGAAATAAGGAGAAAAAAGTGAAAAAACAATCGGTTTTTATTGATTATGGTCTTATTATCTTCGGCGCTTTTGTTATGGGGTTTGCCATTAAAAATCTGTATGACCCTATCAATCTGGTAACAGGAGGCGTTACGGGTATCGCCATTGTGGTGAAAAGCGTGGCGGACATCCCTCTGTGGCTTACCAATACCCTGTGCAACATTCCTCTGTTTTTGGCGGCGTGGAAGTTAAAGGGCTGGCTTTTTATTAAGAGGACGCTGATTGCCACGGCATCGCTTTCCCTGTCCCTTCTTGTGATCCCGGACATGCCGTTTCTTACGGATGACCTGTTTTTGACGTCGCTGTTTGGAGGCATCGTCAGCGGGGCGGGGACGGGGCTTATTTTTCTTTTTCAGGCTACCACCGGCGGGACGGATATGCTGGCCGCGCTGATTCAAAGAAAGCTAAAGCATTATTCCATTGCCCAGATCATGCAGGTTTTGGACGGTATGGTGGTGATTCTGGGCGCCATGGTCTTTGGGATCCGCTACGCCCTTTACGCCCTGATCGCTATCTATGCCACGGCGCAGGTGTCCGACGGTATCCTGGAGGGGCTTAAGTTTTCCAAGCAGGCTTATGTGATATCGGACAAGTACAAAGAGATCGCCTCTGCAGTGATGAGCAGGATGGACCGGGGAGTCACGGCGCTGGACGGGGAGGGGATGTACTCCGGCCAGCAAAAGAAAGTGCTGTTCTGCGTGGTGTCAAAAAAGGAGATTGTCACATTGAGAGAGATCGTGGCGGAATTTGACAGAAAGGCATTTGTGATCGTTACGGATGTCCGGGAGGTGTTCGGTGAGGGCTTTATCGAATATTAACATAAAACATTTTAAAAACTGTGCAAAGTTTTGTGTTTTTGGATCCGAAAAAAGACTGGTATACAGATTAGCCAAATAAAAAAAATGATTTTGGTAATTTACAATATGGTAATGTGTCAGCGTTTCGTGTATGATACACTTAACAAGAAAAAGGGACTTCCCCATAGTACACTTTCTATATAACAGGAGGAATTGAGAATGGCTAGTCTGTCATTAAAGAATGTAACAAAATCTTATCCTAACGGATTTGTGGCAGTTAAAGATTTTAACTTGGAGATTGCTGACAAGGAGTTTATTATCTTCGTAGGCCCATCAGGCTGTGGTAAGTCCACAACCCTTCGTATGGTGGCAGGTCTGGAGGATATTTCTTCCGGCGAACTGTACATTGATGGCAAGCTGGTTAACGATGTGGAGCCAAAGGACAGGGATATCGCCATGGTATTCCAGAACTACGCTCTGTATCCTCATATGTCTGTGTATGACAATATGGCCTTTGGCTTAAAGCTGAGAAAGACTCCCAAGGAGGAGATCGACAAGCTGGTTCATGAGGCGGCCAGGATCCTTGATCTGGAGCATCTGCTGGATCGTAAGCCGAAAGCTCTTTCCGGTGGTCAGAGACAGCGTGTTGCTATGGGCCGCGCTATTGTGCGTAATCCTAAGGTATTCCTTATGGACGAGCCGCTGTCCAACTTGGATGCTAAGCTGAGAGGTCAGATGCGTATTGAGATCTCTAAGCTGCATCAGAGACTGCAGGCAACTATCATCTACGTAACTCATGACCAGACCGAGGCTATGACTCTTGGTACCAGGATCGTAGTTATGAAGGACGGCGTTGTTCAGCAGGTTGATTCTCCCCAGAATCTGTATGATAAGCCATGCAACAAGTTCGTTGCCGGATTCATCGGAGCTCCTCAGATGAACATGGTAGACGCTAAGGTAGGCAAGGAAGGCGCTGATGTTACCCTTACATTTGGCAGCCATACCATCTCCCTTCCTGCGGAGAAAGGAAAAGTTCTGGACGCAGAGGGCTACGTTGGAAAGACAGTTACACTGGGCATCCGTCCGGAAGATCTGCATGATGACCAGGCTTGGCTGGAGGCTTCTCCAAAGAGCGTGATTGAGGCAACTGTTCGCGTATACGAGCTTCTGGGCGCCGAGGTATTCCTGTACTTTGATGTGGAGGAGTCCAACTTTACCGCCAGAGTAAATCCGCGTACAGCCGCAAGAGTAGGCGATACCGTGAAGCTGGCCTTTGACTTAAGCAAGATCCATGTATTCAACAAGGATACGGAGCAGATCATCGTGAACTAATCCGTCGTAGAAAAATAAAGCAGGCAAGTGATATACTTGCTTGCTTTTTTTTGTTTTTTGCTATAAGATAATATAAGGGTAAATTTACAAAAAGGAGAGTGCATTATGATATCAAACCAGATACTTCAGACAACTATTGATGGCCTGAAAGGCATAACACGAATCGATCTCTGTGTCTGCGATACGGAAGGCAAGGTTCTGGCGACCACATTTCCTGACGCGGAAGAATATGAAAACTCTATCCTTATTTTTGTAGATTCTCCGGCAGATAGTCAGGTGATCCAGGGTTATCAGTTCTTTAAGGTGTTTGACGAACATCAGTTGGAATATATTCTGCTGGCCAAAGGCGGCAGCGACGACGCATATATGGTGGGGAAGCTGGCGGCGTTCCAGATCCAGAATCTTCTGGTGGCCTACAAAGAGCGTTTTGATAAGGACAACTTTATCAAGAATCTTCTCCTTGACAATCTGCTTTTGGTGGATATCTACAACCGGGCCAAGAAGCTTCACATTGAGACCAGCGTAAAGCGAGTGGTCTATATTATCGAGACAAAGCATGAGAAGGACACCAACGCGTTAGAGACCGTAAGGAGCCTGTTTGCCAGCAAGACCAAAGATTTTATTACAGCGGTTGACGAGAAGAATATTATCCTGGTAAAGGAAGTGAAGCCGGGAGAGACTTACGACGAACTGGAGAAGACCGCCAACATGGTTCTGGATATGCTGAACACGGAAGCCATGACCAAGGTTCATGTGGCCTTTGGCACGGTGGTGGGCGAGATCAAGGAGGTGTCCCGCTCCTACAAGGAGGCCAAGATGGCCCTGGATGTGGGCAAGATCTTCTACAGCGACAAGAACGTGATCGCCTACAATAAGCTGGGCATCGGCCGTCTGATCTATCAGCTGCCTCTGCCGCTTTGCCGCATGTTTATCAAGGAGATCTTTGACGGAAAATCGCCGGATGAATTTGACGACGAGACCCTGACCACGATCAATAAGTTTTTTGAGAACAGCCTGAACGTGTCGGAGACTTCCAGGCAGCTTTACATCCACAGGAATACGCTGGTGTACCGTCTGGACAAGCTGCAAAAGAGCACGGGATTGGATCTTCGCGTTTTTGAGGACGCCATTACGTTTAAGATCGCCCTTATGGTGGTGAAGTATATGAAGTATATGGAGAATTCGGATTTTTAGAGAAACAGAGATAAAGAAGGACTAAAGAGCGCATGATAGAGATCACAAATGTATGCAAGACGTACGATACAGGCAATAAGGCTCTCAGGAATATCAATATCACCATTGAGGACGGAGAGTTTGTATTTATTATAGGGAGAAGCGGATCGGGGAAGTCCACGCTTTTAAAGATGCTTTTGAAGGAGGTGGAGCCTACTTCCGGCAAGATCGTGGTCAATGACATGAACCTGGGCAAGATGCCCAGGCGCTATGTGCCTAAGTACCGCAGAATGTTGGGGGTAGTGTTCCAGGACTTCCGCCTTTTAAAGGACAAGAACGTGTATGAGAATGTGGCTTTTGCCCAGAGGGTCATCGGAGCATCCACAAGGAAGATCAAGGAGCGGGTCCCCAATATGCTTCAGATGGTGGGATTGTCCGCCAAGTATAAGTATTATCCTCAGCAGCTGTCTGGAGGGGAACAGCAAAGGGTTGCCATTGCCCGGGCGCTCATTAACCGCCCGGAGGTGCTTTTGGCAGACGAGCCCACGGGAAATCTGGATCATGACAATGCCATTGAGATCATGAGACTGCTGGATCTTATCAATCAAAAGGGAACCACGGTGATCGTGGTGACTCACAGTAATGAGATCGTGAATATGATGCAGAAACGAGTCATAACCATGGACAGAGGCTGTATCATAGGCGATGAGGAAGGCGGATTCATTCATGAGGATTAGTACATTTTGGTATTGTGTGAAAGAGGGTATTAAAAATATATGCAGGAATATTTGGTTTTCTCTGGCATCGGTGGCGACGATTTCTGCGTGTATTTTTTTATTTTGTTTGTTCTTCAGCATTGTGGCCAACATTCAGCATGTGGTGGATAATGTGGAGGGGACCATCGGCATTACCGTATTTTTTGACGAGAATCTGTCGGAGGATGAGATCAAGCGCATCGGCTCGGAGATCGGCCGGAGGGAGGAAGTCAGCGAGGTGCAGTTTACTTCCGCTGAGGAGGCGTGGGAAAGTATGAAGAATGATTATTTTTCCGGTCATGAGGAACTGGCGGAAGGTTTTGCGGACGATAACCCTTTGGCAGGGTCTGCGTCCTACCAGGTGTTTCTCCACGATATCACCACCCAGGATCAGGTGGTGGCCTACTTGCAGCAGCTTGGAGGCGTCAGAGAGGTTAATTACTCCAACAGCGCAGCGGCGGGGCTTAGCAGTTTTAACGCGGTCATCGGAATTTTGTCTCTGGTGATCATCGGCGTGCTGCTGGCGGTTTCCGTGTTCCTGATCAGCAACACCATCAATGTGGCGGCTTCTTTCCGAAAAAGAGAGAATGAGATCATGCGCTATATCGGGGCTACGGATTATATGATCCGGGCGCCTTTCGTGGTGGAAGGCATCATCATGGGGCTTATGGGAGCGGGGATCCCTCTGGTGGGGATGTACTATCTCTATATGCGCTCAGTGGGATATCTGACTACGAAATTTCAGATCCTGTCCAGGATCTTCCAGTTTTTGCCTCTTGGCGATATTTTTCCGTATATGGCGGTAGTGGCAGTGCTTTTGGGACTGGGGATCGGATTTTTTGCAAGCTTCTTTACCATAAGAAAGCATTTGAAGGTATAATAAGGGGTTAGTTGGGAATATTAGGTTTATATGATCTGCGGGGGATACGGGGATACATACAGCTTGTTTGGCTGGTATTGATAGTTATTCCATAGGATTACCGGGCCGCGGAGAGAGGCGGCAGGCAAGGGAGCCGTCCGGGTTCGGTGAGAGGAGTGAACTGGTTATGGAGAGTAAAGGTAAATTTTGGAAAGGGTTCCTGGTAGGAGCTTTGGTGATGGCCTTTTCAGGGCTGATGATCGTTGGGGTGTCCGCAGGCATTTTCCTGATCGGGAAAGCGGTGATGGATGATCCCAGCCAGGCCAGGCTGGTGGAGGAGGAAGGTTCTCCGGTTTTGCAGGAGGGAGAGCTGAACCTTTACGAGATCAACCAGAAGATGAATTATATCCAGGATATCATAAAGCAGTATTATCTGTTTGAGGAAGATGCCGAGGCAGTGGAGGACGGCATTTATCTGGGGCTGATGTATGGCCTCAAAGACCCTTATTCTGTGTATTATAATGAGGAGGATTACGCTTCCATGCTGGAGGATACCTCCGGCGAGTACTGCGGCATCGGGGCTATGGTGTCCCAAAACCGGTCTACCGGCATCGCCACCGTGACCAAGGTGTTTGAGGGCGCGCCGTCCTTTGAGGCGGGGATGCTGCCGGGAGATATCATCTACAAGGTAGGCGGCGAGGATGTGGCAGGCATGGAACTGGATCTTCTGGTGAGCAATTATATCCGCGGCGAGGAGGGCAGCAAGGTGAAGATCACCGTGCTGCGGGGAGATTCCAATGAAGAGGTGGAGTTAATGATCGAGAGGCGGCAGATCGAGGTCCCCACGGTGGAGCATGAGATGCTGGAGGACAACATCGGATATATTTACGTGATGCAGTTCGACTCGGTCACAAGCCAGCAGTTTGAGAAGGCCGTGGAGGATCTGGAGTCCCAGGGCATGGAGAAGCTGGTCATAGATCTGCGGGATAACCCGGGAGGCGTTCTTGACGGTGTGGTGGAGATGCTGGCCTATGTGCTCCCGGAGGACAAGATGGACGGTCTTTTGCTGTACACCGAGGATAAAGACGGCAAAGGCGACCGGTACTACTGCGAGAACGGTAAGCTTAAGTATGACAGCGATTACGGATATAAAAGCGACGAGTTTCCCAAAAAGGACGGCCATGCCATCGAAGTTCCCATGGCAGTGCTGGTTAACGGAAATTCCGCCAGCGCCTCCGAGGTGTTTACGGGGGCCATACAGGATTATGAGGCAGGGATCGTGGTGGGTACCCAGACATTTGGAAAGGGTATCGTGCAGAATCTGATTCCCTTGGGAGACGGCACGGCCATTAAGCTGACTACGGCCCACTATTATACGCCCAGCGGATTTGACCTTCACCAGGTAGGGCTTACGCCGGATGTGGAGGTTGAGCTGGACGAGGACTTAAGGACCAAGGCGATCGTGGAAAAGAGCGAGGATAATCAGCTTTTGGCAGCCATTGAGGCGTTGAAAGAAGATTGAGATTTGGCTGGATAACGTGACATCACAGAGTACGGAATAGAGGACGGAGAAGAGGACATGAGATTAAATAATACGCCGGTTTTAGAGACAGAACGATTGATCTTGAGAAAATTTACGGAGCATGATATTGAAGCGATCCTGGATATCTACAGGGATCCGGAGGTAAATACGTTCCTGCCATGGTTCCCTATCGAGACCTTGGAGGAGGCCAAAACTCTCTATGAGGAAAAGTATGCCCGGGAGTATAAGAAGATGAGGGGCTACCGATATGCGGTTTGCCTAAAAACCGACAATATTCCTGTAGGATATGTGCATGTAAGCATTGACGACAGCTATGATCTGGGCTACGGCCTTCGGAAAGAATTTTGGAACAAGGGAATCATGACCGAGGCTGCCGGGGCGGTGGTAAAGCAGCTGCGGGAGGACGGATATTCTTATATCACAGCCACCCATGACGTGCGCAATCCCCGCAGCGGGGATCTGATGAGACGGCTGGGGATGAATTATCAGTATACCTATGAGGAGCAGTGGCAGCCTAAGGATGTTCCGGTCACCTTTCGGATGTACCAGCTGAATTTTGACAATGGCAGCATCCGCAGGTATGACAGGTACTGGATCATCTCCAAGGTCCACTATGTAGAGGATGAGCAGGAATTGTTTGCTGATGTGAGAAATGATTAAATGATTAGAGCTGTATGGAAGTTACGTTTGGAAAGGGAATCGGGATCTAAATGGAAATGGCTGCGGTAATCTTGAAAAAAGGGGCGGGACGGAGTCTGAAAGCAGGAGGAGCCTGGATCTATGACAATGAGATCGACAGGATCACAGGGGATTTTGAGGAAGGCGGCATGGTCCGGGTGGAGGACTTTGACGGCTATCCCATGGGGCAGGGGTTTATTAACACCAGGTCAAAGATCACCGTTCGCATGATGACCAGAAAAAAGGGTGTGACCATTGACGACGACTTTATTGAGATGCGCGTCAGGAACGCCTGGAATTACCGGAAGGACACAACGGATATATCCAGCTGCCGGGTGATCTTCGGGGAAGCGGATTTTCTGCCGGGGATCGTGGTGGATAAGTTTTCCGATGTGCTGGTGGTGGAGTCTCTGGCCCTTGGGATCGACCGGTTAAAGACGGTGATTTTGGACAAGCTGAAAAAGGTTTTGGCAGAGGACGGCATAGAAATCCAGGGCGTTTATGAGAGAAGCGACGCCAAGGTCCGTCTCCAGGAAGGCATGGAGAGGTATAAGGGGTTTGTGGGAGAGCCCTTTGACACCAAGGTGGAGATCGTGGAAAACGGAGTCCGGTATATGGTGGATGTACAGGACGGACAGAAGACCGGATTTTTTTTGGACCAGAAGTACAACAGGCAGGCCGTGGGGCGGCTGTGCAAGGGTAAGCGTGTGCTGGACTGCTTTACTCACACAGGCTCTTTTGCCCTGAACGCCGGGATAAACGGAGCGGTGTCGGTCCTTGGAGTGGATGCCTCGGAGCTGGGAGTGGCCCAGGCCAGGGAGAACGCAAGGCTTAACGGGCTGGAAGATCGGGTAAGTTTTGTGTGCGGCGATGTGTTTGAGATCCTGCCGGACCTGGAGAAAAAGGGAGAGCGGTTTGATGTGGTGATCCTGGATCCCCCGGCATTTACCAAGTCCCGAAATTCCGTGAAACAGGCGGTGAAAGGGTATCGGGAGATCAATCTGCGGGGGATGAAGCTGGTAAAGGACGGCGGATATCTGGCTACCTGCTCTTGTTCCCGGTTTATGGAGCCGGAGCTGTTTGCCAAGACTATCCGGGAGGCGGCCACAGGGGTACATAAAAGGCTTAGGCAGGTGGAATACCGGACCCAGGCGTCGGACCACCCTATTTTGTGGGCAGCGGACGAGTCGTACTATCTGAAATTTTTTGTGTTTCAGGTTTGTGAGGAGAGATAGGGATTTCAGAGAGCAGGACGGTTATGGAAAAACAAGAAAAAACCAGATATAAGCTGGCCATGGCGGTCAAAGAGTGCATGAAGACCACGGCGGTGGACAAGATTACGGTGAAAGATATTGTGGAAGGGGCGGGGGTGGCCAGGCAGACGTTTTACCGGAATTTCCTGGACAAATACGACCTGATCAACTGGTATTTTGACAAACTGGTTCTGGCGTGTTTTGAGGAGATCGGGGTCAGCCATACGGTGGAGGAGAGCCTGACACAGAAGCTGCGGTTTATCCGTGAGGAAAAGGCGTTTTTTATGGGGGCATTCCGTTCCGATGACCGGAATTCTCTAAGAGAACACGATTTTCAGCTGATCCTTGGGTTTTACCAAGATCTGATGGTGAAAAAAACGGGGAGACAGCCTCAGCCGGATATCCGGTTTCTCCTGGAGATGTATTGCCAGGGATCTGTGTACATGACAGTGAAGTGGATCTTGGGAGGCATGGAGGAGGACCCGGCGCAGGTGGCCAGGAAATTGGTGAAGGCCATGCCGGCAAAGCTGGAGCAGGTGTTTGCGGATATGGGTTTGATGTGAGCTTCGGGTAAAAGTTATGAGAAAGTGACAAATGGGACGGTTTGTCACTTTCTTTTTTTTATCAGGATGTTAAAATTATAACAGAAAGAAACCTAATGATTATTTAATGAGAAGGAGTGTATGGCTATGGCAAACAGAATCGTTTTAAATGAGACTTCTTATCACGGCTCGGGGGCGGTAAAGGAGATCCCGGCAGAGGTCAGGGCAAGGGGATTTAAGAAAGCATTTGTGTGTTCGGACCCGGATCTGATCAAATTCGGCGTTACCAAGAAGGTGACAGACGTGCTGGACGGGGAGGGGCTTGCCTACGAGATCTATTCGGATATCAAGGCAAATCCTACCATCGAGAATGTGCAGTCCGGCGTAGCGGCTTTTAAGGCTTCCGGGGCAGATTACATCATCGCCATCGGCGGCGGCTCTTCCATGGATACGGCTAAGGCTGTGGGCATCATCATCACCAATCCGGAGTTTGAGGATGTTAGGAGCCTGGAGGGCGTGGCTCCCACCAAGAACCCCTGCGTACCCATAATCGCAGTACCGACTACGGCAGGCACTGCGGCGGAGGTTACTATTAACTATGTTATCACGGACGTGGAGAAAAAAAGGAAATTTGTGTGCGTGGATACCCACGATATTCCCATAGTGGCTGTGGTTGACCCGGATATGATGTCTTCCATGCCAAAGGGATTGACCGCGGCCACGGGAATGGATGCCCTGACCCATGCGATTGAGGGGTATATTACCAAGGGCGCGTGGGAGATGACGGATATGTTCCACTTAAAGGCCATTGAGATCATTGCAGGCTCTTTGCGGGGGGCTGTGGATAATACGCCCCAGGGGCGGGAAGGCATGGCTTTGGGACAGTATGTGGCGGGAATGGGATTTTCCAATGTAGGTTTGGGCATTGTGCATTCTATGGCCCATTCTCTGGGCGCCGTGTATGATACGCCTCATGGCGTGGCCAATGCCATCTTGCTGCCCACGGTTATGGAGTACAATGGGCCGTGTACCGGTGAAAAATATAAAGAGATCGCCAAGGCCATGGGGGTTGAGGGCGTGGATGCCATGAGCCAGGAGGAGTACCGCAAAGCTGCCGTGGAGGCGGTGAAAGAGCTGTCTAAGGATGTGGGGATTCCGGCAGATTTAAAGGGGATTGTGAAAGATGAGGATATTCGGTTTTTGGCAGAGTCGGCGTATGCGGACGCCTGCAGGCCGGGGAATCCTAGGGATACTTCGGTGGAGGAGATTATTGAGTTGTATAAGTCTTTGATGTGAGGGATGTAGGAGAGAAAGAGGGCGGGAGCCGGGTGGGGAATGTGTTTTTCATCCGGTTCCTTTTTTGGGGGCTGAAGGAATTTTTTTGTGTGAAATGGAGATATTGATGTATAGCTGAGGCGGCGTATTGGCAGGCCGAAGAGAGAGGCGGTCCCGTCCGGGTTCAGATATGCCAAACATTCCGATGAGCCCAGTAAAGCAGAAAACAGGAGGGCCTAACCCCGAGTGTTTTCTGCTTTACTGGGCTCATCGGAATGTTTGGCATATCTGAACCTGGACAGCAGACGGATTCTCCCGGGCCCACCACAACTTCGACTTAACGAGATACAACCAACAATGTAAAATTCCAGTTCATCCGAATTACAGGTTAACCCAAAGGCAGTAAAGCAAGGCAGGATTCAGAAAAGGTTAAGTAAAAAGTAAAAAAATGCCGGGATAATTATGGTAAACTTAATAAGACGCACAAAAAAGAGAGTATGATCACAGTACAGAGGAGATATATGCATGAAAAATAAAAAATATCTGGTAAGACGCTGCCAGTGCATGGCTATGGCGGGGATGATCGCGGTGATGACGGGCGCAGCGGCTAAGCCTGCTTGGGCGGATGGTCCGGGAGGAGGGAGTAGTTCTTCCCAGAGCGCCAATGAACCGGGGCCCGGCAATCCGGGTTCGGGAAACGCTTCCTCTGGTTCCTCGTCCCAGTCCAACCCCAATGCATGGAAACGGTCAGGGAATGTGTATCTGATGCCGGACGGTTCCCCTATCAACAATGTGCTGCGCAGAGGGATCGACGTGTCCCGATGGCAGGGGGAGGTGAACTGGAGCCAGGTGGCGGCGGATGACGTGTCTTTTGTGATGCTGGGAACCAGGTCCAAGGGGGAGATTGATCCTTACTTCCATAAAAATATACAGGGAGCGGCAAATGCGGGAGTTCAGGTGGGCGCTTATATCTATTCACTGGCCACTACCCCTCAGATGGCTGTGGAAGAAGCCAATTTCGTGCTGAACCTGATTAAGGATTATCCGGTATCGTATCCGGTGGCATTTGACATGGAAGATGATGTGCAGAAGGTTCTGTCCAAGGAGCAGCTGGCGGAGATTGCCAACGCCTTTTGCAGCACCATCTCGGCGGCCGGTTATTATCCCATAATCTATGCCAATGAGTACTGGCTTAATAATCATCTGGATATGTCCCTGATGAATTATCCGGTGTGGGTGGCCAGGTATTCGGTGAAGCCTACATATGGTTCCCCTGTGATGTGGCAGGCCACCAGCACCGGTTCTGTGAAAGGGATCAGCGGTAATGTGGATATTGATTTTCAGTTCCGTGATTTTTCTGATGTGATCCCGGCCAATACCTGGAGGACGATTGCAGGCAAGACGCATTATTATTCCAATTATGTTCTTCAAAAGGACAGCTGGATCCATGACGGCGATGGGTGGTATTACATGGACAGCGACGGATTGGCACTGAAAAATTGGCAGATACTGGGCGATGAAAGGTATTATCTGGATGAGACTTCCGGAAAGATGCAGTACGGTTGGCAGGCGGACGGCGGGACCTGGTATTATCTGGGGAGCAGCGGCGCGGCGGCAAAGGGCTGGATCAGCGACAGCGGGGCCATGTTCTTCGCCGACAGGACAAACGGCGCTATGAGGACAGGCTGGCTTGAGGACGAAGGAAAGACGTATTTCCTTAAGCCTTCCGGAAAGATGGCCACAGGCTGGGTTCGGACCGATGACAAGTGGTACTATATGGACGGAAGCGGCGTATTGTCCAAAGGCTGGGTGAATGACAATGATAAATGGTTCTTCTTTGACCAGAGCGGCGTGATGCAGACCGGATGGGTAAGCGATGGAGGACAGCGGTATTATCTGGGGACAGAGGGAGCCAGGGCCACGGGATGGAATGATGTGGACGGCGTCAGATATTACTTTGACGGCGAAGGCCGCATGACTACGGGCTGGCAGTCGCTTGACAATAGCTGGTATTATCTGAACAGCGACGGCTCTATGGCCACCGGTCTGACGGATGTTAACGGTGTGAAGTATTATCTGAATCCGGAAGACGGACGCATGGCGGCGGATACGGAGGTTACCGTTGGTGATACGACTTACCGGGCGGACGGAAGCGGCGCGTTGAGCGTGGTGATGCCGGAGGAGGCATCGGCGGAAGGGACCGCGGATAATGGGGATAACGCATCAGCGCCGGCAGCTCCAGTAGCTCCAGGAGAGAGCGGAAACTAAGGGGATTTGGCCGTGTATAAAAAATTCGAACAAGGCAGAAAAACTACTTGAAAAAGAGATAATAATGGAATATACTTATAGAGAAGATAACATCTTTAAGGATGAGACGAGTGACGGTTCCGACTCGTCGGTAAAATAAAAATTGACCGAGCGATGAGACGAGTGACGGTTCCGACTCGTCGGTAAAATAAAAATTGACCGAGTGATGAATCCGGCGGAAGTTAAAAGCTTCCGCCTTTTTATACTTTTCAGGAGAAATTCGATGATATTCAAAGAAAAGCTTGATTTTCAGGTCTTAAAGCTGACAGATGCTTTCTATGAAGCCTATCCTACCCCGCCATTTACAGAGATTTTAAGAAAAAGGCAGAGAGCATATGATTGCCTTTTTCTGCAAGCCGATGATGATGTTTTGGTTTGTATTCCTTATCGAAGTCATATTACCCATTCCAATGCGTTCTATTTCAAAAAATCGGTTCGTTCAAGAAAATCTCGTTCAGGTCTTGATTATTCTAAGGCAGTGATTATCCATAATGTTGAATATATAAGTAAAGAAAATGCAGTGATCGATCAGGATGAATTTATAGAGACTGTGGAAAACATAGACAGGATCAGGTCAGAGATGTCACAATTCATAGAAGGGTATTGCAGCCATATAAGCGGAAAGAAGGTATTACATGAGAAGGAGTTTAAGAGAAGATATGGATATTCGCCGATTAAATATTTTCATAGAGAATTGAATATGGTTTTCCCGTCATAGCAGCCTTGCGCTTTCGGAGATAGAATGTTATACTCTATTCCAGAAAAAGGAAACGCAGGAGATGTTTATGGATAATTTGGAAAGAGGCGCGCTGGATGATCTTGCCGATGCTCAGAAGGTGCTGGTGGGTATCGGCGGGGAGTGGAAGAAGGGGAAAGACCGTGATATATGCCAGGCTTATGACGCTCTTGACCGTCTATTGAAGGATAAGGATTATTTTATTGTGACCACCAACACGGACGCGGCTATTTACGCCAGCAGCCTTGACGGGGAACGGATCGTGGCCCCCTGCGGCAATGAGACGTGGCGGCAGTGTTCCAAGGCGTGTACAAAGGATATCTGGGAGCCGGGAGAGATTCCGGATGATATCTGCCCTCACTGCAAAGCGCCGCTGACCGGCAATACCAGGGAAGCAGAGACGTATATTGAGGAGGGATATCTGCCCCAGTGGCAGAAGTATACCAAGTGGCTTACCATGACCATTAACCGCAAGCTTTTGGTGCTGGAGCTGGGGGAAGGGTTCCAGACTCCCACGGTGATCCGGTGGCCTTTTGAGAAAACCGTGTATTTTAACCGAAAGGCCCATATGTACCGGGTCCATGAGACTTTGAGCCAGGTGACTCAGGAGATCGGGGAGCGGGCTTGGGCGGTAGCGGAAAACTCGGTGGCATGGGTGGGAAAACTGGAAAAGCTGTTGTAATTTCAGGGGGAATTTTGTATAATATCTACAGCGTGTTTAAAAATACACGGCAGATCGAAGCAAGAGGTGTGAAGAAATTGACCCATAAAAAGGGGAAGATGGCATGATCACGATCATAGATTACGACGCGGGAAATTTAAGGAGCGTGGAAAAAGCTTTTTTGTCTCTCGGGGAAGAGACAACGGTTACCAGGGATAAAAGCCGGATCCTTTCGGCGGATAAAGTCGTGCTTCCGGGAGTAGGGGCGTTCGGGGACGCCATGGCAAAGCTGGACCAGTACGGGCTGACGGAGGTGATCCGTCAGGTTGCGGACAGGGGTACGCCGTTTTTGGGGATCTGTCTGGGGCTGCAGCTGATGTTTGACAGCAGCCAGGAGAGCGAGGGCGTATCCGGCCTGGGACTCCTAAGCGGAAGGATCCTTAAGATCCCCGACTGTCCGGGACTTAAGATCCCTCATATGGGGTGGAACAGCCTGGATATCCGGCCGGATTCCAGGCTGTTTGCGGGGATTGAGCAGGGGGCTTATGTCTATTTTGTTCATTCCTACTATCTGCAGGCCGAGGATGAGTCGGTGGTGGCGGCCTCGGCACAGTACAGCGTCGGCATCCACGCGGCGGTGGAGCGGGATAACGTGTTTGCCTGTCAGTTCCATCCGGAGAAGAGCGGCGATACCGGCCTTAGGATACTGAAAAATTTTGTGGATCTATGATGGAGGCCGGAAGGCGGCGCGGAGGTGCGTATGTTTACAAAACGAATCATTCCCTGTCTGGATGTGCATAATGGCCGGGTGGTAAAGGGTGTTAATTTTGTGAATCTCAGGGATGCGGGGGATCCGGTGGAGATTGGAGCCGCCTACGGAAAGGCGGGGGCGGACGAGTTGGTATTTTTGGACATCACCGCTTCTTCGGATGCCAGGGCTACCATGGTGGATATGGTGCGTCGGGTGGCGGAGACGGTGTTTATACCGTTTACCGTCGGCGGCGGGATCCGGACGGTGGAGGATTTTAAGAAGCTTCTGCGTGAAGGGGCGGACAAAATTTCCGTCAATTCATCAGCCATTGACAATCCCGGGCTTATCGGAGTCGCGGCGGATAAATTCGGGCGGCAGTGCGTGGTGGTGGCCATTGATGCCAAAAGGCGGGAAGATGGTTTGGGATGGAACGTGTACAAGCACGGAGGACGGATCGACACCGGGATGGATGCGGTGGAGTGGGCCATGAAGGCAGACCGCATGGGAGCCGGGGAGATCCTTCTGACCAGTATGGACTGCGACGGCACCAAAGCCGGTTACGACTGTGAGCTTACGGCCCGGATCGCGGAGAATGTATCGGTCCCGGTTATTGCGTCGGGAGGCGCGGGGACCAAGGAGCATTTTTATGAGGCTTTGACCGAGGGGAAGGCGGATGCCGTTTTGGCGGCTTCTCTGTTCCACTATAAGGAGCTGGAGATCGGGGAGTTAAAGCGGTATCTGGCCGGACGGGGAGTCAGTGTGCGGCAGTAGAGCGGCAAAAGGAAAGAAACGGCAGTTTCAGGAATACATTTAACAGAGAAAGAAGTGGAGAATATGGGAGCGATACAAAATGATTGGCTGGAGGCCATCGGGGAAGAGTTTCGGAAGCCTTATTATAAGGAACTGTATGATTTTGTAAAGGAAGAGTACAGCACCACAGCGGTGTATCCGCCGTCGGATGATATTTTTAACGCGCTGCATCTGACGGCCCTTAAGGACGTGAAGGTGCTGGTGCTGGGGCAGGATCCTTATCACGGGGCTAACCAGGCTCATGGTCTGTCTTTTTCTGTGCTGCCGGGGCAGAGGATCCCTCCGTCTCTGAAAAATATCTACAAAGAGCTGCAGGACGATCTGGGCTGTTATATCCCAAACAACGGGTATCTGGAAAAGTGGGCAAAGCAGGGGGTGCTGATGTTAAATACGGTGCTGACAGTGCGGGCCCACAAGCCTAACTCCCATCAGGGCAAAGGCTGGGAGCATTTTACCGATGCCATTATTGAGGCAGTCAACAAAGAAGACCGTCCCATTGTGTACCTGCTGTGGGGGCGGCCGGCGCAAAGCAAGATCCCGATGCTTAATAATCCGAAGCACTTGATTTTAAAAGCGCCTCATCCAAGTCCGTATTCAGCGGACAGAGGATTTTTCGGGTGCCGGCATTTCAGCCAGGCCAATGAATTTTTGCAGTCCAACGGCCAGGAGCCTGTTGACTGGCAGATCGAGAACATTTAGAGGAGCGTGTAAATGAGCATTATCGAGATATTGAAGATTCTGGTTTTTGGGATCGTGGAGGGATTTACGGAGTGGCTGCCGATCAGCAGCACAGGCCATATGATCCTTTTAGACGATCTGATCCATCTTAATGTGACGGACGAGTTTCGGGAAGTATTTATGGTGGTGATCCAGCTGGGGGCGATCCTGGCGGTGGTCCTTCTGTATTTTAAGAAGCTGAACCCGTTTGTGTCCATGAGGTCTTTAAGAGACCGGGATATGTACGGAGTTTGGACGGTGGGCAATGTTTTTGCGGTGAAGCGCCATACCATGCTGTTGTGGATGAAAGTGGTCATCGCCTGCCTTCCGGCAGCTGTTGTGGGCATCCCTTTGGATGACTGGATGGAAGCCCATTTGCGCAGCAGTTATGTGGTGGCATTTACACTGATCTTGTACGGTATCCTGTTCATCGTGGTGGAGAACAGGAATTACGGACAAAGACCTGCGGTGGAGAGAACCGGGCAGATCTCCTACAAGCTGGCTTTGTATATCGGCTTGTTCCAGGTTTTGTCTTTAGTGCCAGGAACCTCGCGGTCAGGGGCTACGATTTTAGGCGCCATGGTACTGGGCTGTTCCAGGAGCGCGGCTGCGGAATTTTCCTTCTTTCTGGGCATCCCGGTTATGTTTGGGGCAAGCCTGCTTAAGCTGGTGAAGTTTGGGCTGGGCTTTACGGCAGCAGAGATCTTTACGCTGATCTTCGGCATGGTGGTGGCGTTTTTGGTGTCCGTATACTCGATCAAATTTTTGATGAGCTATATCAGAAGAAATGATTTTAAACTGTTTGGCTATTACCGCATCGGTTTGGGCATTGTGGTGCTGCTGTATTTTGGCGTTAAGGCGGTCATGGGGCTTATGGCGGCGGCTGCCTGACAGAAAAATAATGGAAAAAATAAAAAGGTGGAAGCATGTCCTGGGGGCAGTCTTTCACCTTTGTTTGTGCTTGTTATGCAGCATCTTTTCTGCGGTTACGGGGCAAAGAGCCTGGTGATCCGCTTTTCGGCATTCTTCTCGTCAATGCCGTTAAAGAAGAACATCAGCGTCTTTTCATGGGTGTCAAAACCTTGTATCATCTCGTCGTAGTCTTTCACGTTCACTCTGGATGCTTCATATTCAACGAATATATCACAATCACAGGAGTTAGCAGTGGTAATGAGTACGCTCAATGGAATGGGATGGCACCGTTGGCGAATATCCATCGTTTTACGTAACATAATCCCGCCTCCTTACTTGGGAAAAGCTTTGTGTGACCTTTGATATACTATGGGATTATTGTATCATGCAAAAGGTAAAAATACAAGCGAGGAGACGGAAAAAATGTAAAAAAAAATGTAAGGTTTCGGTAAATTGAAACTATTTTCTAAACAATTCAAAAAATTCACAAACCTTCTGCGATCTCATAGATAAGCCTTTCAGAGTCGGCCCACCCAAGGCAGGGGTCTGTGATGGACTTGCCGTAGCAGTGTTCCCCAATCTTCTGACTGCCTGGTTCCAGGTAGCTTTCGATCATAACCCCTTTTACCAGATCCTTGATCTCTGTGGAATGACGGCGGCTGTGGAGCACTTCTTTTACGATCCGGATCTGCTCCATATACTGTTTGCCGGAGTTTGAGTGATTGCCGTCCACGATACAGGCCGGGTTTTTCAGGTCCCGCTTGCTGTACAGCTGGTGAAGGAGGATCAGATCTTCATAGTGATAATTGGGAAGGTTCTGCCCGTGTTTGTTTACGGCCCCCCGAAGGATGGTGTGGGCTAAAGGATTGCCCGGGGTCTGCACTTCAAAGCCGCGGAAAATAAATTCGTGGGAACCCTGGGCCGCCACCACGGAGTTGAGCATAACGGACAGATCGCCGCTGGTAGGATTCTTCATGCCTACAGGGACGTCGCAGCCGCTGGCTACCAGGCGGTGCTGCTGGTTTTCCACGGAACGGGCTCCTACAGCTATGTAGGACATGAGATCATCCAGATAGCGGAGGTTTTCCGGGTAAAGCATCTCGTCTGCAGTGGTCAGCCCTGTTTCCTGGACTACATGCATATGCATTTTGCGGATGGCGATAATGCCTTCGTACATGTCGGGGCGTTTCTCCGGGTCAGGCTGGTGGAGAAGACCTTTATAGCCTTCACCGGTAGTGCGCGGTTTGTTGGTGTAAACCCGGGGGATGATGATGATGCTGTCTTTGACTTTTTCCTGGACGGGCACCAGGCGGGAGGCGTAGTCCATGACGGCCTCTTCATTGTCTGCGGAGCAGGGGCCGATGATCACCAGAAATTTGCTGCTTTTGCCGGTGAGCACGTCTCGGATCTCGGCGTCCCGTTTTTCTTTTAATTCTGCCAGTCCTGCAGGCAGGGGAAATTGTTCCCGTATCTCTGCAGGACTTGGCAGCATGTTTTTAAATTCAAGTCCCATGATCGTTCTCCTTGTGTCTGTTTATTGGCCGGCGGCCGTGAAAAACCGTGCGGCTTGCATACTTTAAAGCGTCAATTTATTATAGTATAGCAGCCGCTAAATTGCAAATTATTTTTGCGGTGTGCTTTGATAATACGCGGCCCGTAAAGTAACGCAGTGACGTTACATGGGATCGTGGTCAAAATCGCACAGCCCGTCATCATTGAGATCCATGTGTTCATGGGAGGGGCCGGTGTAAAATTCTTTGCCTACCACATTGCTGGAGTGACGGCTCTCCTCTATGGCCTGGGACAGAAGACGGCGGACTTCCATAGGCTTTTTGATGTTTTTCAGGGTGATCTCCGGGGTGGAGTCCACTTTGGTCTTGAGGATGATGTCTCCGGTGCCGAAGATTTTTCCGGCCAGAGACTGGCGGAAGGTCAGGTCTACGATGCGGTACAGGAGCGTTTCCTCCAAGGTGGTGTTCAGGAACCCTTGTTTTATCATGAGACGTTCATCCTCTATGTAATAGGTGGTGAAGCTCAATGGGAACCAGAGATGGTGTTTTTTATCTTTCCATAAATAATCGGTCTGATCTGACATAGGATACTCCTTTTTTGAATTTTTTCTGTGTGCATGATTAGTGTACCACAGGAAGGGGGCAATGTCACGTGTTACTGCTTGATCCAGGTAGTGGTTGTAATTACTTTTGAACAGAGTTATAATAAAAAAATATTGAAGAAACAGGAGGCGGCCATGAAGATAACCTGGTTGGGACATTCTTGCTTTAAGGTGGAAACGAGAGGATATGTCATAGTTTTGGATCCCTATGAGGACGGCAGCGTGCCGGGCTGTGAGGCGGTGAGGGAGACGGCGGATGAAGTGCTTTGCAGCCATGAGCATTTTGACCATAATTTCAGAAAAGGGGTAGTGGAACGAGAACATGGCCCTTCTCCGGTGCGTGTGGAGGTGATTTCCACATTCCATGACGACAAAAAGGGAGCGCTGCGGGGGAGCAATAAGATCCATATCCTGGATGACGGCCAGGCGCGGATCGCCCATATGGGAGATTTGGGCTGTCAGCCGGAGAAGGATCAGCTGGAAAGGCTGAAAGGATTGGATGCCGTGCTGATCCCTGTGGGCGGGTATTATACCGTGGATGCGGTCGAAGCGAAGCGCCTCATAGACCAGATCCGGCCCAGAATAACGATCCCCATGCACTACCGGGGCCAGGGATTTGGTTTTGATGTGCTGCAGACCGTGGAGGAGTATGCCAGATTGTGCGATAACGTAAAGATCTATGAGGGCAATATGCTGGAAATTAATGAGGATACCCAGGAACAGACGGCGGTTTTGACAATGAGGAGGAAGTTTTGAGGGGTTTGAAAGACGGATTCCGCCGTTTTATGGTGGGGCGGTATGGAACGGATGAGCTGAATCGGTCCCTGAGTGTTCTGATCCTGGTGTTTGTAGTCCTGCATTTGCTGGTAAGGAGCAAGGTCTTTTTCTGGCTGGAAGTCATCTGCCTGGTCTTGGTCTATGTCAGGATGTTTTCCAGGGACACGGGCAAACGGTTCAGGGAAAATCAGGCATATCTGCATTACCGTTTTTGCGTCGGGGAATGGACCGGGAGATCCAGGCGTCGTCTGAAAGAACACAGAACATACAAGATCTTTCGATGTCCCCATTGCAGGCAGAAGCTTCGGATACCAAGAGGCCATGGAAAGATACAAGTCCACTGCCGCAGCTGCGGTCATGATTTTATGGGGAGAAGTTAGGGCATATGGGTAAACTTTGCGTTATGATCTCTCCGGCCAAGAAAATGAGATGCCTGGAGGAGTATCCCATGGAACCGGGAAAGCCTATGTTTTTGGACAGGACCAAAAAGCTGATGACGTATCTCCAGGGGCTTGACAGGGAGACGATTCAGGGAATCTGGAGATGCAATGACAAGATCACGGACTTGAACAGACAGCGGCTTAAAGATATGGATCTGGAGCGTCTGGTGACTCCGGCGGTGCTTTCCTATGAGGGGATCCAGTACCAGAGCATGGCTCCGACAGTGTTTGAGAAGGCGCATCTGGAGTATATCGGAAGCCATTTGTTTATTCTGTCCGGGTTTTATGGGATCTTAAGAGCTTTTGACGGGGTGGCGCCGTACCGCCTGGAGATGCAGGCCAGGATCGCCATGGAGGAGGATGGAAGAAAGGTGGCAAGTCTGTACGATTACTGGGGAAGCCGTTTGTATGATGTTCTGGCGCAGGAGGCGGACGTAATCGTGAACCTGGCCTCCGAGGAGTACAGCAGGGCGGTGAAGCCGTGGGCGCTGCCAAAGAAAACCAGGATTGTGGACTGCGTGTTCGGCCAGCTGGAGGAAAAGGCAGGAGAGACAAAGGTACGGGTAAAGGCAACGGCGGCCAAGATGGCCAGAGGCGCCATGGTGCGCTATCTGGCAGAACGGCAGGCAGAGGATGTGGAGCAGCTTAAGGATTTTAATCTTATGGGGTATGGATATCGGGAGGAACTGTCAGGGGAGGATCGTCTGGTATTTGTAAATAAAACGTAAAAAATCCCTCTTGACAAATAATTGGGGATTTCCTATAATAGCGTTAATTTCATGAGAAAAGCGATGACAAGAACAAGTAGCGTTTGGCAGCAGCACACAGAAAGCAGCCGGGTGATGAGAGGCGCGTGGAAAGCCGGACGTGAATACATCTTTGAGCTTCACACCCAACGGCTTTGGCCCAGTAGGCTGTGACGGATTCCTGCACACGTTATCGTGCTAGAGCATACTTTCTGCCGGAAAGAGCCGGCGTCCATATTTTGGGCCGAAGGGCGGAGGCTGTAAGGAAGTGTGGTCGAAGAGGCAGAAAGGCGTAAGCTTTTTTGTGAACATTAGGTGGTACAGCGAGACGATTGCCTCGTCCTTTTGAAGGGACGGGGCTTTTTTGTCTTACTGTGACGTATTGGATCTTTGGAAATAGGGTTTATCAGGAAAAGGAGAGAATGATGATGAAGTGTTATGACGAGCTGGTGGCCAGAGGGCTCATCGCCCAGGTGACGGATGAAGATGAGATCCGCAATATGGTAAATGAGGGCAAGGCGGTTTTTTATATCGGTTTTGATCCAACGGCGGACAGCCTCCATGTGGGACATTTTATGGCGCTGTGCCTGATGAAGCGGCTGCAGATGGCAGGAAACAAGCCCATTGCCCTGATCGGGGGAGGCACAGGGATGGTAGGCGATCCGTCGGGAAGGACGGATATGCGTCAGATGATGACCCCTGAAACGATCCAGCACAACTGCGACTGTTTTAAAGAGCAGATGAGCAAGTTTATTGACTTTTCCGAGGGCAAGGCATTGATGGTAAACAATGGGGACTGGCTTTTGGAGTTAAACTATGTGGAATTGCTGCGGGAGGTAGGTTCCTGCTTTTCCGTCAACAACATGCTCCGGGCCGAGTGCTACAAACAGAGGATGGAAAAGGGGTTAAGCTTTTTGGAGTTTAACTATATGATCATGCAGAGCTATGATTTTTACGAGCTGTTTAAACGGTATGGCTGCAACATGCAGTTCGGAGGCGACGATCAGTGGTCCAACATGCTGGGAGGCACGGAGCTGATCCGCCGGAAGCTGGGAAAAGACGCCTATGCCATGACCATTACCCTTTTGTTAAACTCCGAAGGCAAGAAGATGGGCAAGACCCAGTCCGGCGCCGTGTGGCTGGATCCCAACAAGACCTCGCCCTTTGAGTTTTATCAGTACTGGCGGAACGTATCGGACGCGGATGTGCTGAAATGCCTGCGGATGCTGACATTTTTGCCTTTGGAAGAGATCGACGCCATGGATCAATGGGAGGGGAGCCAGTTAAATACTGCCAAGGAGATCCTGGCGTTTGAACTGACAGGATTGGTACACGGCAAAGAGGAGGCCCAAAAGGCCAAGGAGGCGTCTCAGGCTCTGTTTAGAGGGCAGGGCAGCCTGGAAAATATGCCCAGTTACCGTCTGTGCGATACGGATTTTAATGAAGAGGGGAACATTGATCTTCTGGCAATCCTGCACAAATCCGGGCTGGCTCCTTCACGGGCAGAAGCCAGGAGGAATGTGGAGCAGGGCGGCGTTGCCGTCAACGGGGAGCAGATCAAAGATATTAAGAAGATGTTCGGGAAAGAGGACTTTTTAGGCGACGGCATGATCGTGAAGAGAGGAAAGAAAAATTTCATGAAAGTTACGCTGTAAAGGAAGGGACGGGAACAGGAAGGAAGCTGTTCCCGTTTTGAGTCTTTAAAAGAGTGTTGACGGATAGGGCAACTTGAACTATACTAAGAGCAGTCTTCGAAAAGATCTCTTCTTTTCAGAAGTCGGGAAGTTTCTTTGGATTCCTGCGGCAGTTCGTCCGCAGTTTCAGACAGCATACAGTAAACAGGCGGGAAGGAGGAGATGCCTTTGGGAGCAGGAAAATAAATCGATAAAAAGCAAGATCAGCAGTTGACATTTGCGTCAAGTTATACTATTATATTAAAAAGAACGTTTGTTCGAATTAAAAAGGGGAAGGGCATATGAACAGAGAAGAGAAGATGAAAGCGCTGGAAGGCGCGCTGACACAGATAGAGAAAGCCTACGGTAAGGGCTCCATTATGAAGCTGGGCGATTCCGGAGCGAATATGAATATCGAGACCGTGCCTACCGGATCCTTGAGCCTGGATATCGCGCTGGGGCTTGGCGGTATTCCCAAGGGGAGGATCATAGAGGTATACGGCCCGGAGTCCAGCGGTAAGACCACGGTAGCGCTCCATATGGTGGCAGAGGTGCAAAAGAGAGGCGGTATCGCCGGATTTATCGACGCGGAGCACGCCCTTGACCCGGTGTATGCCAAGAACATCGGAGTGGATATTGATAATCTGTACATCTCCCAGCCGGATAACGGGGAGCAGGCTCTGGAGATCACGGAGACCATGGTACGCTCCGGCGCCGTGGATATTGTTATCGTGGACTCTGTGGCCGCCCTCGTTCCAAAGGCGGAGATCGAGGGGGAGATGGGGGATTCCCACATGGGACTGCAGGCAAGGCTTATGTCCCAGGCCCTTAGGAAGCTGACCGGCATTATCAGCAAGTCCAACTGCAGCGTGATTTTCATCAATCAGGTGCGCGAGAAGATCGGCGTTATGTTCGGCAACCCGGAGACGACTACGGGAGGCCGCGCCTTAAAGTTCTACGCATCGGTCCGCATGGAAGTCAGGAAGGCGGAGACGCTGAAAGTAGGCGGAGACATGATCGGCAACCGGGCCAAGGTAAAAGTGGTCAAGAATAAGATCGCTCCGCCGTTTAAGGAAGCAGAGTTTGATATTATGTTCGGCCAGGGTATCTCCAAAGAGGGGGATATTTTAGATCTGGCAGTGAAGGAGAATATTATCGAGAAAAGCGGTGCCTGGTATGCGTATCAGGGGGCCAAGATCGGACAGGGACGGGAGAACGCGAAGATCTATCTGCGGGATAACCCGGCAGTGTGCCAGGAAGTGGAGGACAAAGTCCGGGGCATCTATGGGCTTGCATCCTCCGATGGAAAGCCCGGGGAGGCGGCACAGCCCCAGGAACCGGTGTTAAAGACCGGAAGAGGCAGTAAGGGCGACAAAGGCCAGGCCAAAGGCGCCAAGGCGGCAGCCGCTGCGAGCACGGAACCGGAGGGTGAAAAAAAGACCGGGGAAGATGCCCCGGAGGCTTAAGTCATGCCGGAGAAGATGACGGTCATAAGGACGGATCACAGCTATTAATAAGTGAGGAACAGGATGCGGATCATATCTGTGACTCCCCTGGATAAGCGAAGGAGCAAAGTTCTCACAGACGAGGACTTTGCTTTCGCTCTCTACCGGGGGGAACTAAGGGCGTATAATATAGAAGAGGGAAGCCAGCTTTCTTTAGAGGTATACCAGGAGATCCTGGAGAAGATACTTTTTAAGCGGGCGAAAGAGAGGACTCTGTATCTGTTGAGATCCCGGGACAGGACGGAACTGGAGATCCGCCGTAAATTAAAAGACGGGTATTATCCGCAGGAAGCTATTGACTATGCGGTGGATTTTCTGAAAAGATACCGGTTCGTGGACGATGAGAATTACGGGCGCAACTACATAAGTACCTATGGGGATAAAAAGAGCAGAAAACAGCTTGAGTTTGAACTGCAAAACAAAGGGCTTGACAGGGAGGAGATCGACCGTTTGCTGGAGGAGTGCCAGGTGTCCGAGGAACAGCAGATCGCAAAGTTTTTGAAAAAGAAAGGGTATGAGAAAGATATTACGCAGCCAAAGGAGAGGGCGAAGCTGGCAGCGGCCTTAGCCAGGAAGGGATTTTCCTATGATGCCATATACCAAGTGATGGAATGTTCTGACGGCAGCATTTGACACAATAAGACGGATATGTATGCAGCGAAAAGAGGACAGGACACTTGACATAATGTACAAAACAGTTTAAAATTGTATTGTTGTATTTTTGTACAATGAAAACTAAATAAGGAGGTGCTCCTGTGTCAATAATAGCTGTAGTGGCTACGATCGTTGTTGTAGCCCCTATTACCTGGACATTGGCCACTGCATACCGGCAGAAGACATATGAAAGCAAGATCGGCAGTGCGGAGGAAAAGTCAAGAGAGATAATAGATGAAGCATTAAAAACCGCAGAGACAAAAAAACGTGAAGCTCTCCTGGAAGCCAAGGAAGAGTCCCTACGGACTAAGAATGAACTGGAACGAGAGACAAAGGAACGAAGAGCAGAGCTTCAGAGGTATGAGAGACGTGTACTGAACAAAGAAGAGAATCTGGACAAGAAGTCCGAAACACTGGAACGCAGAGAGACAAGCCTGACCGCCCGGGAAGAGAATGTGAGCAGAAAGCTGGCCGCGGCCGACGAACTTTTGGACAAGCGGCAGCAGGAATTGGAGAGGATCTCCGGACTGACCTCGGAGCAGGCGAAAGAGTACTTATTGAAATCCGTGGAAGACGACGTGAAGCACGACACGGCCAGGATGATCAAAGAGATGGAGAACAGGGCCAAGGAAGAAGCGGATAAGAAAGCCAGGGAGTATGTGGTCACAGCCATCCAGAGATGCGCGGCGGACCATGTGGCGGAGACTACGGTTTCTGTAGTGCAGCTGCCCAATGATGAGATGAAAGGGCGCATTATCGGCCGGGAAGGCCGCAACATCCGTACATTGGAGACCATGACCGGCGTGGAATTGATCATTGACGACACTCCGGAGGCGGTGGTATTGTCGGGATTTGACCCTATAAGAAGAGAAGTGGCGAGGATTGCCCTGGAGCGGCTGATCGTGGATGGACGTATCCACCCAGCCAGGATTGAAGAGATGGTGGAAAAGGCGCAGAAGGAAGTAGAGATCAATATGCGGGAGGATGGCGAAGCAGCTACCTTGGAGGTTGGCATCCACGGCATCCATCCGGAGCTTGTGAAACTTCTGGGCAAGATGAGATTTCGTACCAGTTACGGGCAGAATGCTTTGAAGCATTCCATAGAGGTTGCCCAGCTGGCAGGGCTGTTGGCGGCGGAGGTCGGCGTTGACATCCGCATAGCTAAGCGTGCCGGTTTATTACATGACATTGGTAAATCCATTGACCATGAGGTGGAAGGTTCCCATGTGAAGCTGGGAGCAGAGCTGTGCAGAAAGTACAAGGAATCTGCAACGGTCATCAACGCGGTAGAATCCCATCATGGCGATGTTGAGCCGGAGAGTCTGATCTCCTGCATCGTTCAGGCGGCAGATACCATATCAGCCGCAAGACCGGGCGCAAGGAGAGAGACCTTGGAGACATATACGAACAGACTGAAACAGTTGGAGGAGATTACCGACTCCTTTAAGGGAGTGGATAAGTCATTTGCTATCCAGGCAGGACGGGAGGTCCGGGTTATGGTGGTTCCGGAACAGATTAATGATGATGATATGGTTCTGCTTGCAAGAGATATCTCCAAGAAGATTGAGGAATCTATGGAGTATCCGGGACAGATCCGTGTCAACGTGATTCGTGAATCCAGAGTTACCGATTACGCAAAGTGATTTTCGGAGCGAAAAGCAATGCCCCAAGACCGCAAGGATTAAATATTCATGCGGTTTTGGAGCATTTTTTGTTTAGCAGGATCCCTTATATGTCTTCAGGAAATGATCTTCCATGGCCGATTTACTGATAGAGTCATAGTAGTTAAGAAAAAATTATATTGACAGTAAAGGCGCAAGGGGATAGAGTTAAGGTATGAAAGAAAGGACGGTGTTGCTATGAAAAAAGCATTAGCCCTGTTGTTTTCTGTTTTGGCTATAGGGGGGATCGGGTCCATGAAAGCCCAGGCAGCCGCCAGTATTTCCACGCTGACGCTGAAGATCGACAGTGATTTGTCTGTAGGAGGAGACTGCAGGGAGGATGATATCGAGATCACGGTCAAAAAGGGAAAGTGTACGGTTGAGGATATGCAGATCCTTAACGAGATCGACAAATGGGATAATAATACGGTCCCTAAATTAAGCATTTATCTCCACGCCGAGGACGGGAATTATTTTTCCGTAAAGCGAACGGATATCACCATTGAGGGAGGAACCTACGTAAGCGCCAGGATGGATAACCCCTATATCCTGGAGGTGACGGTGATGCTCCCGTCTATGGCAGAGACTCTTGGGGAGTTTGGGGCCCTGGGGTGGGAGTCCCCGACAGTGGCTTCCTGGGATAAGGTGGAGAACGCAGGATATTATGAGGTGCGCCTGTTTTGTGACGGAAAGGGCGTAGGGGAGGCTGAGAGGACCCAGGGGCCAAGGATTGATTTTGGCAGCCGGATGCGCAAGGCGGGAACTTACAGTTACCGGGCGCGGGCAGTGAACAAAAGAGTAGAGGAGAACAAGACTCCGTGGACGGAACCGGGGCAGACTTCTTATGTGGATGAGGCGCTGGCGCAGCAGATGCGGGACCTGTACGGGAGTCTGATTCCGGAAGGCGTCACGGAACCGGGGCAGGTGAAGAGTCAATCCTACGGACCGGGGCAGTATGGCTGGATACTGGATAAAGCAGGCTGGTGGTATCGAGGAGGCGACGACAGCTATACGGTCAATGATTGGCAGCTGATCGACGGCAAGTGGTATTATTTTAATTCCTTGGGCTATATGGTGACCGGCTGGATCCAGTGGAACGGCAAGTCCTATTACTGTGATCCGGAGACCGGGCAGATGCAGGTGAGTCGGATGATTCCGGACGGAAGCGGAAGAAGGGTGGATTCCACGGGAGCGTGGATCCAGTAGACAGATGGCAATGAATGTTCAAACACGCTCTAATAGAAAGACAGAGAAAAGGAGATTTGGAGAGTATGGAAAACAGTGTGATTCGATTAAAAAGACAGCTGCGGTATCAGGGGACGATCTTAAAGATCTATGAGGACACGGTGCTGGCCAACGGTCATGAGGCCCACTGGGATTTTATCCATCACGATGGGGCGGCGGCAGTGCTCCCGGTGGCGGATGACGGAAAGATCCTGATGGTGCGGCAGTACCGCAACGCGCTGGATCGGGATACCCTGGAGATCCCGGCGGGGAAACTGGATAAGCCTGACGAGCCGAAGATTGAGTGCGCTTACAGGGAACTGGAGGAGGAGACCGGTTACCGGACGGAGGATATGGAGTATCTTATGAGCGTTAATACCACGGTGGCGTTTTGCGACGAGGCCATCGATATCTTTGTGGCCAGGAATCTGATTCCTTCCAAGCAGCATCTGGATGAGGACGAGGTGATCGACGTGGAGGCATGGGAACTGAAGGATCTGCTGGAACTGATCTACAGCGGGAAGATGACCGATGCCAAGACCGTGGCTGCCATTACCGCCTACGCAGTGAAATACGGCGCAGAAAAATAACATACTTTTGTGGAGCCCGGCGTATACTGTGACAACAGCGGACAGGGCGGACAATGGATGAAAAGAAGAAAAAGGATCTCGTTTTGGAATCTTTGGCTTGTGTCGATCATGGGGGGGATCCTGGCGGGAACGGTATGGGCCAATCTGCTGGGCGGGGAACTGCTTACGCGGATTGGCTATTTTGACGGGATCTTTCAGACAGGTCCGGGACTTAGCAGGGAGGAGCAGAGGCAGCTGTGGGGGTATGTAGTAAGGCAGCGGCTTTGCGAAGTGGGATTCGGAGGGCTTTTGGCTATGACGCCTGTGGCGGCGCCGGGATATCTGATCCTCTCCTTTGGGATAGGGATGGCTATGGCGCTGCTGATTGCGGTGTTTACGCTGGAGAAAGGATGGATGGGGTTGGGATACTGGCTGGCATCGGTTCTGCCCCACGGCCTCTGCTATGGGGCGATCTGGGTGATCTTCGCGGCGGCCATAAAGGAGAGACAGGATCTGAGGAAGGTCAGGATCTGGGCGCTGACAGGGATTCTTGCAGTGGGCGGATGTTTTTTGGAGGTTTGGGTGAATCCGTGGATGGTGGCGATGTTTTTTTGAAATATTTTTTTGTTGTAAGATGGGCCAGGCAGGTTTATAATAATCGTATCTGCCAGTTCCGAAAGGAGTGGGGCCCACGGCTGCATCGGAGGTGTCCGGTCTCACATTGGATATCCCGGGAACACGCTCCGGCTGGCAGATTTTGTGTGGGCTGTCTTATGATACAGGGCGCGGCTTACATTTTTACAAATACGTCTTTTCCAAGGCCGCAGACGGGGCAGAGCCAGTCGTCGGGGATATCTTCAAAAGCCGTCCCCGGAGCGATGCCGTTGTCAGGGTCCCCTGCCTCCGGGTCATAGATATAACCGCAGGGTTCGCATAGATATTTGTCCATGGTGTTACCTCCTTTTTTGTGAATGTTTTGGTTCCACTGGATATAGTATGGACAGGGGAAAATAAAAAAATGCAAAAAAGTAAAAAATGGGCTGTACAAATTTGATTTTTTGTGGTAAACTATGTTGGTAGTCGGGACGACGGATTGGTCGTCAGATACAAAACTGGGGCATTGGCGCAGCTGGGAGCGCGTTTGAATGGCATTCAAAAGGCCGTGGGTTCGAATCCCATATGCTCCATTATTTGTGGCAATGAGGGGTCTGTGGATTAAATTAAGTCCGCAGGCTTTTGTTTTATGTTTGGATGTTTTTTGGGAATTCTTTTAAGGGTTTAGTGAAGTCTAAAATGATATCCGAAATGATATTAAGGAAGTTATGAGGGATTTCTTGGGCAAAGTGGCAAAATAATGAAATTGGTGTATAGCTTAGGCGGCGTAGTGGCAGGCCGAAGAGAGAGGCGGTCCCGTCCGGGTTCAGATATGCCAAACATTTCGATGAGCCCAGTAAAGCAGAAAACACTCGGGGTTAGGCCCTCCTGTTTTCTATGGTCTCATCTCACAGGCATATATTCACCCGGACGGGACCGCCTCTCTCTTCGGCAAATGCAGGGTTCGCAGGCTTAGGTCTGTTTGCTTAAATTGTTTTCTGGATGGAAAGGTATTGGCACAATTTAGTAGGAAACATTTGCTAACTGTTACAAAATATACTCTTTGTCCACAAATGCCGCTCCTAAAATTTCTTATGCAACTCCTTATATTATCTGCAATTTTCCTAAACTGCTGACTTTTCCATACTGTACCAACTTACTTACTGATATATGCGACGGCGCCAATACCTGTAGATGGATATGGTCCTTTTCTACATGACCTGACAATATCTCTACATCATTTATCTGGCATACTTTCTGGATTAATTCTCGTGTCTTTAATGCAATCTTCCCTGCCAACATGGGCTTTCGGTATTTTGTTATCTACACGATATCTTTTTTAAAACTTTGAGGTATGAGGTTGATCGAAAGATTTCGCCTAGAAAGCGAGGGTTCTACTCCCATTATACAGACAATAAATGGTTTCTCGAATCATAATTAAATGAAACCATTCTCCCCCCTGGTCAGAGACCACATCCAGCCAGCATACATTAAGCCAGCGAACCCTGCGTTTGCCCGGGAGAATCCGTCTGCTGTCCGGGTGAATTTATGCCTGTGAGATGAGACCCAAGAAAACAGGAGGGACCAACCCCGAGTGTTTTCTGCTTTAGGTGCTCATCGGAATGTTTGGCATACCTGAACCCGGACAGCAGACGGATTCTCCCGGGCTCACCACACCGTCGCCCTCCTCAATTACACGCCAATACAGTTTTAGACTTTACAAAGCAGTATCTTGCAGGATTTTTATTTGGAATGAAATGAAAAAAATATATGCATTTGATAATAAATGCATGGACATTTGCGGGAGTCTGGTGCATGATAGAGTAAACAAAAGTGATATGAAGGAGGAGACGACGGGATGGCAAGATTGGGAATCCGGATCTTAAACGGACAGGGAGAAGAGAGAGGACGGGCTGACGGTGACGATCAGATCGTGATGGTGTATAAAGGGCTGTATGAGCCTGGGGACAGGATCGTATTTGAAACCGATGAGACGGATGCTTACTATGTGATCCGGGTGGACGGGGCTATGGACGAGTCTTATGTGTACCTGACCAAAAATACGGTGGAGTATATAATTCCTTTTGACGAGAAAAAGATTTCGTATAATCCGGCCAGTTTTACGGGAGAGCGTCATTACATAACTGTCCGCAAGGCCAGGGAGTATGAAAACAGGGCCTACCGGAACCTGGCGGAAAATGTGATGGACCAGCACGGCGATACAGGGTGTTACCCCCATGCCCATGCCAATGTGGAAACCAGGGGAGAGTCGGTGTTCGCGGCCCGCAATGCTATTGACGGCGTGGTGGCCAATGAATCTCACGGAGCATGGCCTTATGAGTCCTGGGGGATCAATATGCAGGATGACGCGGAATTTACCCTGGAATTTGGACGCAGGGTGGACGTGGATAAGATCTGTCTGTACACAAGGGCGGATTTTCCTCATGATAACTGGTGGGTGGAGGCTACGCTGACTTTTTCGGACGGCACTGTGGAAGTGGTGACCATGGAAAAAAGCGTAAAGCCTCATGTGTTTGAGATGGAGAAGAAAGGGATTACCTGGGTGAAGCTGAGTCATCTTGTGAAAGCCGATGACCCGTCCCCGTTTCCGGCTCTGACCCAGATCCAGGTATATGGGGTCAATGGATGAGTTGAAACTGATGTGACAGACAAAAAGCTGAGTGGGAATCAAATGGTTCCCGCTCAGCTTTTCTCTTTTCAGCAGGGATGCTTGATATCTTTCAGCTTGTGGAGTCCCGCAAGATGGTGAAAATCCGTTTCGCAAAAACCAGCCCTAATATAAAACGATACTGATAATCTATCAAATGTTCAAAAGCAACAGCGCATCTTAGCAATAAGTCATCCATATTTTTCTCCTGTGAAACAACAGAAAACCCCGCCTTGCGGCAGGGTTTCTGGAGCATTTTCTTTCGGTTCTGAGAACCTACGCCGGTTTGAGGTTTCACTGCACAACCCCTCTTGCAAGCTTCATAAGACAATGCATACCGGCGCACTCCCTTACTTCAACGCTTCTTGTTTGTGAGAATAAAATGTGCTATTATAAAAACGATAACAGTGTCGTTTTCGGAATTGGAAAGGAGATGGATGATATGCCAAAGGTGAAAAACGAATATTTAGAAAACAAAAGGAACCAGATTTTAGATGCCGCATTTGCAGTGTCCAAGCGAAAGCCAGCTTTTGATATTACAATGACAGACATTGTATCACAAACCGGTATGAGTCAGGGGGGAGTCTATAAATATTTTAATACGATTGATTTAGTGCTTGCGGCGCTTATTGATAAGGCAAATTTACAGGGAAACTATAGGGAACAAATAGATGAAATAATGGAGTCGGGCAATGGATTAGATGTTATTCTACACAATCTGTTTTTGATTTCCGAACAGTATTTTTCTGATATGCTGATAAGCTATAATAAAATACTTTTTGAGCTTAGTACATTTTTGGCGTATCATCCAGAGCGACAGGAACGAATTAACAAAAATGTGACCACTACTTCGACTTTTGGGTATTTAACGCAATGCGCGTCAAGAATTATGATAACGGGGGTGGAGAGTGGATATTTTATGCCTGTTATTCCGGTAGAAGATATTATGGCTTTTATTATAGCTTCTTTTGATGGCATAATACGGGATGTAACGCTTTCCAAATGCTATGGTGGAAATTGTGTAACTGAATCAGGCGATGTTTTTCATGAAAAAAACCTGATTCATTGTTTATATATCAGTACGATGTCCTTGTTAGGAAAAAGTTAAAATGATAGGCAGCCTATGAAAAGAATAGTGTCAGTGTTCATAGTAATTGTATGCGGATTACTGATGGGCGGCGTGGTTCATGGCTCACAGGAAACGGAATTGATGGCAAACCGTCATGATATAAATGGATATTCCATTGCCTTCTATGAAAACAATAAAATTGTATTTGAGAATTATGGAGAAGGAATAAATGAGAAGTCTGTATTTGAACTTGCTTCCAATGGCAAGGTGATTAGTTCCTATATTGCTTGGAAGCTAATTGATGAGGGAAAGCTGAAACTTGAAGACAAAATAGCCCCTTTTTTAGTATTGATCGTGCTTCTCATGGCTGCTTTTGTTGCAGGGAAGATGACGAAATTCCGATTTTTCTCTTTTAGAGGAAGTCTGCCTGTTTGTTTTCTGATAGCTGGTATTGTAAACACCTTGTTTCTTTTGCATATTGTGCCAAAAGTAGTAGTATTTTTTGGGTTATATTTGGCATTTATGGGATTAGTTCTGTTTCTTGCCCGAAAAAACACTAAAGTTTTTTATGCCAGTATGCCATTGGTGATGATTTTAATATTCGTTTTAGGGTTTGCGGTTCCGGTCAGCATACCAGTGACCAATGACATCGTAGCGAAAACTCCCAATAGCGCATATACTTTAAAATCTACAAGTGAAGATATGGCGATGTTCTGTCAGGAACTAATGAACCAATATGGTAATCGGGATGGAGATGTGGAAGATATGTTTTCTGCCGCTGTGAATATTGATACAGTTAATAGCTGGGGGACAGGAATTGGGATAGAGTCTGAAAACCAAGGAGAAACTTATTGGCATTCCGGTATTAATCCCGGTTTCCAAAGTCTTTTTGTATTATACCCTTTGCAGGATAAATATGTAATCATTCTTACAAATAGCGATAATGGATTGCAGTTTTCGAAAGAAGTGGCAAACGCCTTTTTGCAAATAGACGGGAGCTGGGATATTCCAAGGTAAATGTAAGGTAGTGATGATTTGGCTATAAATCCTATATGCCGCACACCCGAAACGAATAATGAGGATATACATTCCTTACTTAGAAATACCCTCCGAAAATCCTTGTGGCACAAGGATCTCGGAGGGCGAAATGGTTAGGTCATTGTTTATGCCGCTTTATGCTGCGCAGGCGTTCATCCAATGCCCAGGGCCTCTTTGGCCAACTGATCTGCCATGTCATTATACGTATCCCCGGAATGGCCTTTTACTTTTACAAACCGAACCGCCACTTTCTGGCTAAGTGTCTTGAAAAAGGCCGCATACGCAATGGTGCCCGGTTTTTTTGCCGCCCACTCTCCGTTACACCACCTGGCGATCCCCTCATAGTCGTGATAGATGGTAATGCTGGCGATCCCGTGGTCCAGACAGTACTGCATGGCTGCCTGGGATCCTTTTATCTCCCCGGCCACATTGCGCATTTCCGCCAGGGAGCTGTCTGTGAACTTTTCTGAAAAATGCAGTTCCTCCCCCTTATGAAACAGCACCATCCCGTAGGAAAATGCTTTGGTCTTGGCGTCATAGCTTCCGTCAACATAAGCCGCGGCTTCGGTTTTTGGAGGTTCTTTTTTCGTTTCCGCGCCGCCTTTTACAAAGGAGTCTGCTTCCTCCTTCGTGGGAAAGCTTTTATAGACGGCGCCGGAAAATCCGTGGATCTGTTTCTGGCAATCCGCCCATGTTTCGTAGATGCCGGGGGTCCGGCCTGATCGGACCGCGTAATATTTTTTTGCCATAAGTATCCTTCCTTTCTTGTTGCTGTGCGTCACAGTGTCCGCCGCACTTCTCCTACGGTCATGCCTGTCTGTTTTTTAAACACCTTATAAAAATAGGTGGTGTTGCTGTAGCCCACCTCTTCCCCGATCTGGCGTATGGTCTTTTTGGGGTCCTGCAAAAGAATCAGGGCCTCGCTGATGCGGGTTTTTGTCAGGATCTCCACAAAGGTTTCGTTTAGTTCCTGCTTTAGAAGGCGGCTTAAATAAAAGGGGCTGATGCCTGCCAGCTGGGCCACGTCCTCCAGGGAGATGTCCTGGGGATACATTTTTTGGATGCAGAGCAGGGCTTTTGTCACATATTCCCAGGATTTGTTCATGGGGCGGGCAAGAAGCTTTGCAAGCTGGCCCACGGCCAGGTCCAAATTTTCCTTTAACTCCTGGTAGGAAGCGCTGTTCCACAGCTCTTTCCATGGGCCGGGGACGCAGCCGGAGGCGTAAAAGGGAAAGGAGCGCAAGTCTGCCGTCTTGCGGTGAAGGGACAGAAGAAAACAGGCGCTGTTGGTCTTTAGGGATTCCAGCGGGACTTCCAGAGCGGCGGCTTTTTGCAGCAGACGGTCTATGGAATCCAGGCATTGGTCTGTCTGGCCGGAGGCCAGGAGCCGGGATAGCGGTTCTTCCTGGTGACGGAATACGTTTTGTCCATGGCGGCAGGGGGCGTATTCGAAAAAGAAGACTCCGGATTCCTGTCTGCCCATAAGGACGCTGCTGCTTTCCTTCCAGGCGCCTGGTAGCTCATCCAGGGTAAATTTCCAGGAACTTACTCCGAAGGCAAAGGGCAGGTGGAGGCTTTCTAAAAGGTGGCCGGTCCACTGCCGGTAGTTTCCCTCTCCCACGCCTGCGCCGGGGATCAGGTACAGCAATAGATCCTGGTAGTGGACGCGTCCAAGGCAAAGGCAGATCTGGTTTAGGGAAGCCAGGATTTTTTGGACCGCCTTTGGATCCCACGGGGATTGATTGTTGGGGTCCCATGGAGACCGGGCGTCAGAGGCGCGGGGAAACGCTGTATTTTCGGGATGCTTAACGGTCACCAGAAAGCCGCCCTCATATTCATGGTTTAAGGAGTCAAGGAAGATCCGCGCCGTCTGGTCATTGATCTCTCCCAGCAGGATAGAGGCCATGATGTCGTGTTCTGCCAGACGGTGTACTTCCCCGGTGAGCCGGTGGATGGTTTCCCGGGAGGACCTTTCCTGCTTTTGGGCGCCAAGGGAGTCCAGGATCCGTTTCATGGTGTCAAGAAAGGCGGGCTTTTGCACCGGTTTCACCATATAGTCCGACGCGTTTAGGGCAAATGCCCGTTTGGCGTACTCAAATTCGCTGTAGGCGGAGTGGATGATGATTTTCATCTCAGGGTTCTGGCCTCGGATCATGTCAAGGGCATCCAGGCCGTTTAAGCCCGGCATGTTGATGTCCACGATGGCGATATCCGGATGATCCTGGCCTGCGCGGGCCACCAGATCGATCCCGTTGGACACGCTGGGAAGTACGGTTAAGTCCGGGAAATTATTTTTCAGCAGCATCTCCAGGGCAATACATTCAATGGGCTCGTCGTCCGCGATCAGGATAGAGTAGTTGTTTGTCATTGTGATCGTCCTTTTTGGTGGGTAAGTGGTCATCTGGCATCAAAAAACTTTAAGGAATTTTCCAGGGAAGGAAGATGGACACTTCCGTCTCCACGTTTGGGATGCTTGTGATCTCCATATCCGCTGTGTTGTGAAAGAAGATCCGCAGCCTTGCGTATACATTGGACAGGCCAAGCTTTTGCTCCGGATGGCTGGACTCCTTCATCTCCCTGCGGACATGTTCCAGATCCTCGGGCTCTATGCCTGCGCCGTTGTCAAGGATGCTTATGATTCCCAGGCCGCGTTCGGCATCGTATTGGGTTCGGATGGTCACCTGGCCGCCTTTTAGATACATGCCTACGCCGTGGGTGATGGCGTTTTCCACAAGAGGCTGCAGGATCAAAGCCGGCACCGTGATGGAGTGGAATGTCTCGTCCAGGTCAAAGGTAAACCGGATGCGGCCGCCGAACCGGTGTTCCAGCAGGGAGACGTAGATTCCCAGATTTTCCATTTCCTTGGACAGAGGCACTTCCCTGGCGGCAGAATCCAGGGCGTACCGCAGCAGGGCGGCCGTGGAGTCCAGCAGCAGGGAGGTCTGTTCCGCGTCTTCCACATAGGCGGTCTGGGAGATCATGTTCAGGGTGTTGAACAGAAAGTGGGGGTTTATCTGCATCTGCAGGGCTTTCAGCTGGCTTGTCCGCAGAAGGTTGGCGATCTGTAAGTTTTCCACCTCTTTCTGGTGGAGTTTGATGGCAATGTCCGCATTTTCACGGATCTTTTCCATCTGACCCTGTATAGTCTTTATCATGGAGTTGAAAACGCTGACTAAGATATTCATCTCCTGGTTGGAGGCGCAGAAAAGGGACACTTCCCTGTAGTCTTCCACATGGGTCAGGTACAAGCCCTGGATGGAGGTGGTCAGCTCTGTAATGGGGTCCACAATGGAATGGGACAGGCGGATGGAGTAGATCACGTCCGCCCCGATCATAAAGGCCAGGAACAGGGTGATGAGGGTGATAAAATGGCGCTGGGTCTTTTGGAACGTCTCCATTTTCCGGTTGGTGTGTTCCAGAATCTGAAAGTTCAGACTGCGGAAACCGGCGTTGATGGCGCTGTAAATGCTGTCGGCTTCGTAGTAGGAGTGATTGCGCCGGTCAGGGCGCAGGGAGGAAAGCACCTGGTCCAGGGCGGCGCTGTAGCGGTCAAGCATCAGGGCGGTGTCCGCCATATCCCTTTGATAGACGGCATCGACGGGAATGTCGGCAAGGACCTTGGCAGAGTCCTTAAGGCAGGACAGGGAGGTTTCTTTTGCCTTTAATATGGTATCGTCCCCTCTGGCGGCGTAGGCGGTCAGCTGGGAGTGGAGCGTTTCCAGATTGCGGTAAAAGTTGTGCAGTTCCATCTGCTGATGTCCCAGCTGGCGGTAGCGCAGATCGGACAAAAGGCAGAACAGGACGGTGCAGATAGTCAGAAGGAATACAAAGAAAATATTCTGCGCAAAAAAGGTGTTCAGTTTTCGCTGTGTGGTGTCTGCAGAAGATTTCCGTTGGGTAGATGCCATGTGACGCCCTCGCTTTCGTATGGTGCGGCATTGTCTAAGTTTTCTCTGGAGATGCAGATGTTTTCAAGGTAGATCGCGTCTTGTTTTGGGGGAACGCCGTTTTTATAGTTTTTCAGGATTTCCACGGCCAGCTGTCCCATGATCTCGCAGTCCTGGGTGATGGTGCAGTGATACCGGCCGGAGGCGATGTGGTCTAAGATTTCGGCGGTGTGCCCGGAGGCCACCACCCGTATATGGCTGTATTCCGGCCCCATGGCGTCCAGGATCTCGCCGGTGATGATGGAGGAGTAGCCTTCCGCGCAGAAGATGGCGTTGATGGCGGGATGGTCGCAGAGAAGGGAGGGCAGCATCTCCCGGATGGTCAGCAGGCTGTAGTTGGCCTCCAGGACGGCTTCAACGCCGCAGTCCGGGTGAAGCGTTAGCTGATCCTCAAAACCTTTCAGACGCTGCTGCTGATTTTCACTGGAGCTGCTTCCGATGATCACCGCCGCCCGCAGAGGCTGCCGGGCGCCTTCGGTCATGATTTTTCCTGCCAGCCGGCCCATCTCATAGTTGTCGGCCCCGATATAGCAGAGCCGGTCCGTGTCACGGTTGTCGTTGTCAATGAGGACGACGGGGATTCCGGCGTTTGCGGCGTCCTTTAAGGCGTTTACGACCGGGGGGTGGCTGCTTCCGGCGGTGATCAGTCCGTCAGGGCAGGAAAGGATCTCCGCCTGGATGGCCTGTCCCATGGAATCGGCATCAGACTCTAAAAAGCCTATGAATTTCGTGTTGGCGCCAAAGGTCTGGTCCGCCACCGTCATGCCCTTGGCTATGCTGCCCCAGTATCCGGCATTGGCAAAGGGGCTGATGAAGGTGAACCGGTGGTCGTAGGAGATATTTTCGGTGTTATCGCTGTCAAATCCCAGGATCGTGGAAAAGAAGATCCAGAAAAAAACGGAGAACAGCATGATGAGACCGTTAAATGTTTTTTTCATATAGACGCCTCCCTCCATAGACAATTTTCAAACACACTCTAGCACAAATACAGAAGGACCGCAAGATGGAATTGCAGGGGGGCTTAACGTTTTCACACGGTCAGCGCAAAGATCTGGCAAAAGGATAACAAGATTTGACATAAGTACAAGATTGTGCATCTTTTTTGGCAAACATGTACAGAGCGGTGTCAAATATCTTGAAATGATTTGGGCGGTTTTCGGTGGTATGATAAGCATATCAAATTAAAAGACGGACAGAAGGAGGAAGGATCATGAGAAAAACATTATCAGCGGTTTTGATCTGCGCAATGGCAGTGTCTATGATGGCCGGGTGCGGGGACGGCGCCCAGGAGACCACAGCGCCTCAGACCGAGGCAGAGACCGAGACCCAGGCTGTGGAGACGACAGAGGCAAAGGAGCAGACAGAAGCCGAAAGTCAGGAGACAGAGGGCGGGGATACCTACAGCTGCCAGTTGTACGGCGCGGTAACAGACGCGGGACAGGTGGTCAGCGAGATGGTTATTGATTTCGGTGACAGCAAAAAAGTGACAAATGTTGAGAATGATACGTTTACGGTCCATGCCGTGGCATCGACCAAGGAGTTTCTGGAGGGGACGGAGCTGGAAAGTTACGGCGATTACGACATTGACCGAAAGATCGTAAAGACGGAGACAGACGGGCAGAAAGTGATCCTTTATTTCGACCAGTCAGAGGGAGCCATCTTGGCGTACACGTCAGGTTCCAGAAATTATCCCGCCGATCTGACCTACACCATCACCCAGAACAAGCCCATTACCCTGACTGCGGCGGACGGGACGGTGCTTAATGAGCAGTACACGGCGGAGTATACCTGCGACAACACGGTGGAGGATGAGGAGACGGCCAAGTTTGAGTCCGTATTGGTTGACGGCGGCATCAACTATCAGTTTTACAATGCCGGGCAGGATGTTGACAAGCTTGTGATCTGGTTCCACGGCAACGGGGAAGGGGATCTTTTGGAGTCCCACAACAATGTGGCCCAGATCCTGGGCAACCGAGGCGGTGTGGCATGGGCCAGCGATGAGTTCCAGGAGATTTTAGGCGGCGCTCACGTGATGGCGTTCCAGGCTCCGGATACTTGGTACTATGCCCAGAGGGACGGGCTTTTGGACAAAGCGGCCGATGAGATCAAGGAAGTGGTGGAAAACTATAAAGTGGACCCGGAAAAGGTCCTGGTGGCAGGGTGTTCCGCAGGAGGGTATATGACATCCAGGATGCTCATCGCCCACCCGGAGCTGTTTGCGGCGGCTATGATCAACTGCCCGGCTTTTGACGTGGCAAGCGACAGAGGCGGCGAGACGCCTACGGATGAGGAGTTAAAGGCTATTAAAGACTGCAAGGTGCCTATCTGGCTGGTACAGGGAGAGACTGACAGCGTGGTCAACACGGAGGAGTGCTCCAAGCGCCTGTTTGCCGTGCTGACAGAAGGGCAGGAGCTGACGGAGACCGCCATAAAGCAGGAGTTGGAGCAAAATTCCGATCTTACTACTTATGAGACATCGGACGGAATGTACAAATTGTCTCTGTATGACACCACAGAGGATGACAAGCTTCGGTTTGCGGAGGATTATGACCGGGATGGAGAGATGACGGAGGTACAATACAGTAATCACTGGTCCTGGATCTATACGCTGAAGAACAATCCCCAGGCAGCGGACGGAACCCATATCGTAAACTGGGCGGCCGGGTTTGTAAATGAATAAAGGATCAGAGGAAGGGAGCTGCCTGGAGGCGGCTCTTTTTTTTCTTGGGGGAAAGAAAGGATTGACATTCCTTTGCGGATTCAGCTAAAATTGGATTAGAAAATCGTATGATTGGAGGAAGGGAAATATGGGGTTGGAGCGTTTGTATGAGCTGGCGTTTCAATATAAGAAGACAAAACTGTGGGAAAAGATCTCAGACTCTCATATCTTTGCCATCCGGCTGTCCGATAAGCAGATGGGCTATATTGCGGTCACGGGGGCTAACGGTGAGTTCCACGGGATCAGTCTGTACATCGGAGACCAGGGATTTCGGTCGTTTCGGACCATGTGGGAGGCAGAGAAGTGCTTACGATTTGATCTGCCGTATTCGGAAACTTTGATGACCCTAAAATGTTTGCAGTGTACATTTGAGAAGAAGGATGGCCTGGATCCCAAGACCCATGAGCAGATCAAGACCTATGCCCGGTCCCATGGCATAAGGCTGGCAGGAAAATACGCGTATCCCCTGTTTTGGAAGTATGAGCCCTACGATATCCCGTGGCATCTTCAGACTCCCCAGGAGGAGGAGTGGCTGTGTCAGGCATTGGCAGCGGCGATTGAGATGGCAGGGTTTTTAGAAGGGACATCGAGACAGGAGTTCGATCTGGAGGCTTACTGTGATGAGACGACAGAGATCCCTATGCTGGAGGAGAGGGGCGGGGCATGGCTTTTGGACAAGACAAAGCTTCCTTCCAAAGAGCCCGTCATATGGCCAAAACCGGAACAATGCCATGAGGATGTCATAGCTCCATTGAAAAACGCCAAAAAGCAGGGGGTGTGGCAGTGCGGGATCGTGCGGGTTATGGAACCGGTTCAGGAAGGCCCGGATACCATACCGGGATTTCCGGTGATGCTGTTGGCTGTGGAGGAGGGATCGAGGCATATCCTGCCTGTAATGCCGGTGATGCATTATGAGGAGAACCCGGATGCCCTTTTGGATGGCATGCTGAAGGCATTTGCGCGGCAGGGGGTGTGTCCTGAAGGGTTTAAAGTCAGTGATGAGCGCACCATGGCCTTTGTAAAAGGATGCGCGGACAGGCTGGGGATCCCTGCCGCTATGGTGGACGAGCTGCCGGAGCTTTGGGAGGCCAGGGAGGATTTTCTGGAAAAGGTGGATGTGGATGAGGATCTATTAGATGAGATAATGGATCTGCTCCAGTTGTCAGAAAAAAAGGGAGGTCAGGAGAAAAAGAAAAAGGCAGAGAGAAAAAAGACAGCCGATGAATCCTATGTTATCAGCGTTTCCCTTGGAAAGGGCTGCTACCGTCACATTCGGATCTCCGGCAAATGCACCTTATGGGACCTGCACAGCGCTATCCTGGACGCTTTTGAATTTTTCGACGACCATGCCCACGCGTTTTTTATGGATAATGTAAAGTGGAGCGACAGGGACAGCTACTATATGAAAGAGGTGGCGGACGGTCAGCGGACTACGGAGAAGAGACGCATTGGCAGCGTGGGTTTGTATAAGGGCATGGCGTTTAAGTATATTTTTGACTTTGGGGATGAGTGGACGTTCCAGTGCAAGGTGCTGCGGACAGAGCCGGGAGATTCGGGAGAGCCCCAGGTGATCAAGATGAAGGGGGAGGCGCCTGCGCAGTACAGAGACTGGGATGAGGACTGGGATGAAGAGTAGGTAAAGGATGTACTCTCGGAATCTCTCCCGCGCCTGCCTTTGTGGATGATTTTCCGTCATATGTACATAAATTTAATCAACGTACGTTCCACGTACGCCTCATAAATTGATACCTTGTGGCGCAGAGTGCCGCCGCTCCGTAGGAGCATATATTACGGTATGCCCTTGGGTATGCGCATCTGACAAAAAATCATCTCACAAAATCAGGTCAAAGAGACTCCGAGAGTACATAAGGGGAGAAAGGCGGAGGAATATGGAGAAGAAATGGTGGCACAAAAAGACGGCGTATCAGATCTATCCCAAGAGTTTCTATGATTCCAACGGAGACGGGATCGGAGATCTTAGGGGGATCGTGGAGAAGCTGGATTATCTCAAGGAGCTGGGCATCGGGATCTTGTGGCTTTCTCCGGTCTATGCTTCGCCCTGCGCGGATCAGGGATATGACATCAAGGATTACTATGACATAGATCCCAGGTTTGGCACCATGGAGGACATGGACCTTCTTCTTGCCGAGGCCAAGAAGCGGGATATGGCCGTTTTGATGGATCTGGTGGTGAACCACTGTTCCGATGAACACCAGTGGTTTAAAAAGGCATGCCAGGACCCGGACGGGGAGTACGGGAAGTTTTTCTATTTTCAGGAGAAAAGGGACAAAAAGCTGCCATGCAACTGGCGGTCGTATTTTGGCGGGCCGGTGTGGGAGCCGGTGGAGGGAACGGACAAGTATTATCTCCACGTGTTCCACAAAAAGCAGCCGGATCTAAACTGGGAAAATCCCAAACTGCGGCAGGAGATCTACAAGATGATCAACTGGTGGCTGAAAAAGGGGGTGGCCGGCTTCCGGATCGACGCCATCATCAACATCAAAAAGCCCGATACGTTTAAGGATTATCCGGCGGACCGGGAGGACGGGCTGTGCGACATGGGACAGGTTTTGGCCCATGCCCATGGGATCGGGGAGTTTTTGGGAGAAATGAAGCGGGAGACCTTTGAGATCTGGGACGCTCTGACCATCGGAGAAGTCTTTCATGTGGAGGAGGCCCAGCTTAGAGAGTTTGTGGGGGAAGGGGGATACTTTTCTTCTATGTTTGATTTTCGGGAGACTCTGGAGGGGAAATCTGTCCTTGGATGGTACGACTGCCAGATTCCTACGCCGGATGCGTATAAGCGGTGCTGCTTTGAGAGCCAGAGGATCATGGAGGATGTGGGGTATCTGTCCAATATCATCGAGAATCACGACGAACCCAGAGGCGTGAGCCATTATCTGCCGTCCTACGGGCAGAATGAAAGGGGCAAGAAGCTGCTGGCCGCCATGTATTTTATGCTGAAAGGGCTTCCTTTTATCTATCAGGGGCAGGAACTGGGGATGGAGAACAAGGTGTTTTCTTCCATTGAGGAGATTGACGATATCAGCACAAAAGAGGAGTACCGCCGGTGCCTGGAGGTGGGGTATGATAAGGACCAGGCGCTAAAGGCGGCGGGCCATTACAGCAGGGATAATGCCAGAACTCCGTTCCAGTGGAGCGACGAGCCAAACGGGGGATTTACCAAGGGGGAACCGTGGCTTGGGATAAATGATAATTACCGGAGGATCAATGCCCGGGAGCAGATGGGGCGCGATGACAGCGTGTGGGCTTTTTACCGGCAGCTGATCGCTTTGCGGGAACATGCAACGTACGGGGATACTGTTGTATATGGAAGGACGGAACCGGTGCTGGAGGAGGAGAGGAATATCATGGCTTATTTCCGCAGGGGAGAAGGGCAGGATATTCTGGTCATCGGGAATTTTGACGAGGAGCCTAAGATGGTGACCATTGCAGGCATTAAGGAGCAGGGACAGGTGCTTTTAAACAACTGCGGCAGCGTGGATATGGACGGAGGGAGGATCAGGCTTGAGAGCTGCCAGGCGGTGGTGATCGGGTATGGGAAAAAATATTAAAGTTACCTTAAGAGGCTTTTATTTTCCCAGAATTTGGATTAATCTAGAGTGTGTTTGAAAAATTCAGGGGAGGAGAAGGATTGAGCAAGGTAAGAAAAAGAAACATGCCAAGGATGATCTGGGCGGCGGCAGCGGCAATGACGCTTATGTGGTCTGTTCCGGCGCTGGCCCAGGAGGAACAGGCCCAGGAGCCGCCCCGCAGCCAGTGGATCGACATGGAGAAAGGGCCGGGAGCCGCCAGATGGGTGGATGAAAACGGCGTGGTATCAGAGATCCCGGGGGTAAAACCTGGTCAAATGGATCAGAAGGATGACGGTTTGGGGCTGGTTGGCCCCGGCTATGTAAATCAGGCTTCGGAATCCGGCACAGATGAGGCTGATCCGGCAGCTGCCGGGGAAGGATCGGGCCAGAACGGTGAGACCGGAGCCGGAGAGAACCAAGGTCAGGCCAGCGAAGAGCAGCCGGCAGCGGAATCCGGCGCTGGTGACAATGGCCAGCCGACGGATGGAACGTCCCAAGACGGCGCGGGACACGTAACCCAGGAGAGTAATGGCCAGCCAAGGGTTGGCCGCGTGATCGATCCTAACCGTCCCATGGTGGCCCTGACATTTGACGACGGCCCTTACGCGCCTGTGGGGAACCAGATTATGGACTGTCTGGCCGCCTACGGAGGGAAGGCTACCTTTTACGTGGTAGGCAGCCGCTGCGCCTCCTATCAGGCGGAGATGCAGAGGATGGCGGCAGAGGGACACGAGATCGGCAATCACACCTACGAACACAAATACCTGAACAAGCTGCCTCCCGACCAGATCCTGTATCAGGTCAACCGGGGGAGCGAAGCGATCCAGGCGGCGTGCGGTGTGGTTCCGGCCACGATGCGTCTTCCGGGAGGCAACAAAAATTCCACGGTTCTGGCCAATATCCATGTTCCCATTATTATGTGGAGCATTGATACGCTGGACTGGAAGACCAGAAACACCCAGAACACGGTGGATAAGGTTTTGGGGACTGTGAGGGACGGGGATGTTGTCCTGATGCATGAACTGTACAGACAGACCGGAGACGCGGCGGTCCAGATTATTCCCGCTCTGGTGGAAAGGGGATTTCAGCTGGTGACGGTCAGCGAACTGGCGCAGTACCGGGGCGGACTTTTGGGCGGACAGATTTACAGCGCTTTTCGGCCGTAGAGGGCTTAGGACAGCAGGAAGGCAAATACATAAGAGTATAGAAACGAGACAGAGGGAAACGCCATAGGCTTTGTGTATGGAGGTTTCCTCTGTTTTACGTTTTATACCCCTAATTCGGATAAACCGGAACTTTAAATTCGTTATGTTGCTGTATTGTTGAGTGAGCAATGGGCGGGGATTGTCGTGGGCCCGGGAGGGAAGGGAGTCTGTGTGCCGTTCGGGTTCAGATATGCCAGACATTCCGATGAGCCCAAAGCGGAAATCAGTCGGGTATCATCCCTCCTGCTTTCCTGGTCTCATCTCCATGGCATAGATTCACCCGCCCGGCACACAGCCTCCCTTCCCTCCCGGGCAAAAGCAGAATTCGCTGGCCGGGATTTGCTCGCTTAAGGTGGTTTCGATAGGGAACGCCGTTTCGACTCTGTAGTGAAAAGATAACTGCTTTGTCTGCAGATCCTTTCAGGTTCACAGCAACATCGCCTTAACCTTACTCAACAATATACTTGAAGCCCTAAAAAGAAGCTATTTTTTGCTGCAAAGTTGAAGCAGCGTCCCCTACCGAAACCACCTTAAGTGAGCAAACCTTAGCCAGCGAATTCTGGTTTTGCCAGTCAGAGAAGGAGAGATGTCCCGGCAGGGTGAATCTATGCCATGGAGATGAGACCCAATGTCATTAAGTTAAGCTGATTGAAAAAATCTCATCCTACGGTCTAACTCAAATTTATCAATAAATTTAAGAAAAGG
>CAJTGF010000035.1 GCA_910575585.1 Clostridiaceae bacterium | reverse complement strand
TTAAAAATGGAATCTTTAAGGTATAATAAGCGGTAGATACAAACTCATCTCTTTTCGTGTGGATTTTGGTTTAGTCGCTTAAATTATACCGCAAAGAGACTGAGTTTGTATTTTTATTTTTCAAAAATCAAAAAGTTGTAAACTGGTGTAGAAAGTGAAGAAAATACAATAAATGAGGAAAATATACAAAGTGAAGAAGTAGAGCCAGACTTAGGTTACACAATAATTGCAATAGATGAAGTTACAATGTACGCTACAACTAATGCAAATCTGCGTAGCGGCCCCGGAACAGACTATGACAAAGTAGGAAGTTTAACCTATGCGCAAGAGATAGTATGTAATGGAAAAGTAGCTGATGGAGACAAAGAGTGGTTAGTACTCAAAACCGAGGATGGTAGTATACAAATGGTAAGTGCGAAGTTAGTCTCCCGAACCAAGCCCCAACCCCAATCCAGTGGTGGAAGCAGTGGTTCCGGTGGCGGAAGTTCCACCCAACAGCCTAGTGGTGAAGGCCAACCCTCTAGCGGCTCCGGCGGTGGCAACGGCGGCTCTGGCGGTTCCGGTGGAGGCCAACCCTCTGGTGGCGGTGACCCAGGCAGCGTAGGAATGGGTGAACCAGGTGGAGCATTCTCAGGCCTTCCTGAATTTGGTGCTGGTGGTCAAGGCTCCGGTACTGGAGAAGATGTATATTTTGAGTAATTAAGTAACAAATTATACTGGGTGCTAGACAATAGTACCCAGTATAATTTTAAAAGGAGATTCAACATGTTTTATAGATCAAACATTCTTAAAGAATTTCAAGAGCATATATCAAAATTAAATGCTATAGACTTATATAAGACATAATGAACAAATTAGAAGAAGAAAGCATACTACATGACGATTGGTGTTAAATCAACCTTGTTGAAACAATTACACACATAAGTGTAAAAAGAGCCACTTGCAAAACAAGCGGCTCTAGTGTATAATCTAATCAGAAAGGTTTATCGGACACGAAGTTCCGATTGCCCTCAGTTAAATTGATATTACAAAAGAAATAGCATCTAACTTTGGACGGTTGGGATGCTATTTCTTTTTATGATTGTCTATGTAAGACAGAGCCGCAAAAATAACAAGCAATAATGTCAAAACTTCCATCACGCTCATGGGCACCACCCTCTTTCGTAAGACTAGAGGGCACCTATCAGAAAATCGCATCCTGCTTTCTGTTCAGTTATACAATCCCATTATAACATGAATACAAATATTTCTCAATTAAAAAATCGATTCAACGATTATACAGTACAGACAGTTTGTTTCAAATGTTTCAACTAAATCAGACCTGTTAAAAATGGATACATAAATCAATACAGTATATAAAAATCAATATTCTTGAATGAGTTAAAAGACCTGTCAAAATTTTTCCTTTAGAAATATCAGCAACAATGTACATATTAAAACAAGTATTGCATTATGGTAAAAATGAGTCGAACAAGTTGATAGAAATTACTGGCTTATCAGTATACAGTGGCTATTTTCCTGCATTATCTGATTGAGTTTGTTTGTGGTGAGTATTTCATAGTAATAAAAATGCTGTTTCAGACATCAGATTGAATGCTGTTGGAGATTTGACAAAGTTGTATAAATCATTCTTTTTGCGTCAATCTCCCTAAAAATATATGTTACATAATGGTTTATTTCCTTGCACTATCACGTCTATGCACATAAATGTTTCAGCGTTAAAATGTATTTGAAGTCAAGGAAAACAAATATTAAAACATTAAGGAGGAAATCAACATGTGTAAAATGAGAGTGGCAGTAAGAAGGGAAATGTTAGGAGCTAGGGAACAGGCTTGGAGCCTCTGGAATGGGAAAGAGGTCATGGAGTACACTGGAAACCAGATTAAAAGTTTAATCAAGTCCGGCCAGAAGGTTTGTGGTCTGGCACTGAAGGAAAATGAACTGGTGTCGGATGCGGAGGGATTTTTCACAACAAACATTATGGAGCATCGGTATTGTGGAAACTTCACTCCCATGATTGAAAATGAAAATGTTATGTCGAATGTGTTCTATATCGTAATCGGCAGTCATGAGGAAAAGGGAGTTACATATTATGACTGCATCTCAACAAAATTCGAGCAGGCAAGCTTTGAGCAGTCGGACGCAAAAGCCTATCTCCGGCTGGGAATCATTTCCGGCGGTGCAAGGCTGGGGGCAGATGATAAGATTGAACTGGCTTCTCTGGAATATGAGAAAGCAGAGGAAACAAAGCCTACAGAAAAGAAAGGTGCTGTAGAGAAAAAGAAATAAGGTTCAGGGGCGTCCATTGGGAACAGTGGGCGTCCTGTTGGTTAAAAGGGTTTCAAGAGGTTCCAGAGGGGTTCAGAGAGATTTCAGAGAGGTACAGGGAGAAATGATTGAACAGTATCGAGGTTATGAGATAAAAGTTTACTGGAGCAACATTGATTTGGGTTATGTATTCTGCGTGTTCAGCATGGACGGCGAGGGCATTATGGAGAGTGGAACATATTTCTATGAAGAAAACGCATGGATGGGGGCAAGGGAAACAGTAGACCGATATATAGAGGTTAAGGAAAGGGGGCTTGACAGGTGGACTATCTGACATTCACAACCATCCACACAATGATAATCATTTCATTATGTGGAACAGTTTATTTAGGTAAACAGTGTTTTATTTTTATACGCTGGATAGCAAAATGGACGCTAAAGGAATTAGAAGAAGAATAAGAAACAGCATTATCAAAAAAGGTTTATCCGGCAGAATAGATAAACCTTTTTTGATATATGACTTTTCATCAATGGAAAATTCCATTGCCGTCATGTACAGATACATGGGATTGATAAGGAAGTGAAACTTATAAAGATTTAACAGAAACGAGAGGGATTGAGCAATGGCTAAAAAGAATATCCGTGTAGTGCCAAAGATAAGCAACAATCTCATAGCGGTCTATATCTGCATACCGTCTACTGGGGAGAGCAGACAGGTCGCACTGGTTGAATGTCCGAATGATAACCAGTTAAACGATAATGTGGAACTGGCAGACGAACTATGCAAGACATATAGAAAGAGACTGAACAAGAGCATATGAGTTTAAAAGGCAGTTGCTTTAAAAGCGGCTGTCTTTTTTTGTGTTTATTTTGATACAACTAAGGAGCAGTAAAACAGGAAGATAAATTGAAAAGTTCCGGCAGACAAATGTAAAAGTCTATGCAGACAGTAAAACAGAAAAGCGGTTACAGATACAGGCAGGGCATACAATCCAGATTTCTCAAGTTTGTATTTCTGATTTATATAAAATTTTGAAGTTTCTATAATATAGTATATTGATTCTGGTTAATATTCCTTGAATTGTAAGTTTTCAATAAGGTCTGGGAAAAGAAAATATTTTAAAAAGAGTTGATTTTATAAGGATTTCAAAGAGTTTAGGGAAAATAAAAGGATGGAATATCTTTAAACGGGTGTATTGATAAAATTTTATTAAATTGTAGATTTGGAAATCTGGTACAAATTTCTGAACAGAAAAAAGGAGTGTTCCGAATGACAATGATAGACGCATCACTTTTATATCTTCAATTATAAAGTGCATACTTGTTACGAAATACAGAAAACAAAATGTAATACATAGGTTGCAGACCGAGCCAGCATAACAGCAGCAATAAATTCAAGTGATAAAGAAAAGTACAATGATAGTTGTGAATCACACGCAGCTGATAAATTTTTATTATAACAAAATTTTATCTGGCTGGAAAAATGATACTGCAAGTACGATTTTTACAAGGTAAATAGTATTCAACCATTATGATACATGGGGATTTTCAAATATTTTTTAATATAGGGGAAATTTCAAAAAAGAAAAGTATACATTAGTTTCTATATGTATACATTGGGTGGCTGTCAGACGTGACAGCTATTTTAATTATACATTGTTGAGAGTCCATACACGTCCAGTAAAGGGAGATATACTGTCCTTTTTGGGATGTGCATACCACGATAACCAACGTACTGTGATTTGTGAGTGTAATCAAAAATGATGAGGAGGTAAACATATGTTCGATTACGCTTACAAAAATAATTATACCATAGATGAAGAAAAAAAGCAAGATACAAACGATAAAAATTCGTTCCTTGAAAATCTGCACCTGCTGAAAGAGACAGAGGAAGGATACAGGCTGCTCTGCGGTGTTGGGAGTCTGCAAAAAAATTTAAGGCAGTTTGCGATAGTTTATTTGCAGACGCCACAAGGGGAATTATATCCACAGGAAAGCGTACAAATGAGCAGACTGAATAACAGGAAAGGAACATTGGACTTCCTCAAAGAACTGCCGGACTTTGATAAACTTGATGAAAAAGAAATTGAAGAAATCAAAGAAAAGATTATCGAAATTTTGAAAAAGACAAAAGAACCAGTCCTTATGGGTGCAGATGAATCCCCAGAGGGGGTTTATGATGAGGTGGTTAATAGAATCCATATCTGTTCAGAAAGAATAGAGAACAATCCGGAAGCATTCGTATTTATAAAAGATAATGTCGGATATATCCGTACTACTTTCTTTGGTGAATTTTCAAAGAAACTGCAAGTGGGATATACCAGAAAAGAGATACTGGGGCTGCTGAAAATGTTGGGGAAACTGATAACTGATAAGGGCAGAGCCTATGATAAACGCCTGCATTTTGGAGAGGTCAATGGAAAATACTATGCTGTCAGATTACCAGAGGGCACTGTGGCGGACATAAATCAAGATATAGAGATAGTACTACCGCCGTTAGATATAGAGATACCAGAAAATACAGGTACAAATGAAAAAGATAATAATTCAAAAACTACATTTTTTGGATATTATGGGGGTAAAAACAGAATGCACGGCATACTGAACGCACTCATGCCGCAGTCAAAGATATACATAGAACCGTTTATAGGTTCCGGTGCAACCCTGTTGAACCGTGGCCGCAGTGAAACAGAGATTGTCAATGATTTTGAACCGGCGGTCTCTAACCTGTATAAGGTTCTGTCAGATAAGGAAATGGGAAAAGAACTTTTAGAAAAAATGCTGAGGCTTCCATATGATGAAAAGCTGTTCCATACGGCATGTGAATACCAAAGAGAAAATTTCAAAGGAATCAACGATATAGAGAAAGCGCTGTTGACCTTCGTGTTAATCAGCCAAAGTTATAACAACACAAGAAAACAGTTTAGCAGAGGAACTTATGATACCCAGTCATATCAACGCAAGATACATTCCAATCTTCCGAAAGTTTATGAAAGGCTGCAAGGTGTTCAAGTTTATAACAAAAACGCACTGGATATTATAAAAGAGGCGGCAGACAACCCAAATGTTCAAATGTACCTTGACCCTCCATATTTACATTCATTAAGAGGTGAGGGCGCAGACAAGGTATATTTTAAAGAAATGGAATATATCGACCATGTGAGAATGCTGGAGACAATTCAAAATGCAAAGTGCCGCATTCTCCTGTCTGGATACCACGCAGATAAAGACGACCTGTATGATAAATATTTACTGCCTTATGGCTGGAAAAGTCGGGAGTTAATAAAAATAGTAAAGAGCAGCCAGAGACAGGAAGAACGTGATATAGCCTCTGAATGGGTATGGTTCAATTATGACATTCCAGATGAAGGGGGGATGGAGTAATGAAGAAAGAAGTGGAGAAAGTGCCAGTCTGGGAGAAATACACGCTCACCATTGCCGAGGCTTCTGATTATTTCAATATAGGAGAAAGCAAACTTCGGAGGTTTCTGTCAGAGCATGAAAGAGAAAGTTACATATTGATGAATGGAACAAAAGTTCTAATAAAAAGAAAGCAGTTCGAGAAAATAATTGATGGATTAGGGTCAATTTAAAAATACATATTAGATAAAGAAAGTACTTGTGCTATCAGTAATTCAGCGGTATCATAAGCCTCCACTTGAAAGAGGGGGCAGTAAAAAATTTTGATTAAATGGAGGAAAATAATATGAGTAAGGATAATAAGAGAAGAGACAGCAAAGGACGCATACTGCGTACTGGTGAGCAGCAAAGAAGTAATGGTCAGTTTATGTATGCCTACCGTGGCAGAGACAATAAGATGCACTATGTTTACAGTTGGAAACTGGAGCCGACTGATAAACTGCCGGCCGGTAAAAGGGAATGCAGGTCATTGAGGGAACTGGAAAAAGAGATTGAAAAATCGCTCAATGAAGAACTGGCATACCACGGTGGAGATGTCACGGTATTAGAACTGGTTGAAAGATATATTGCCACTAAAACAGGGGTAAGACATAACACCATTGCCGGATATAAAACAGTTGTCAACATATTGAAGAAAGAAGAGTTTGGCAGCCGGAGGATTGATTTGGTAAAACCGTCAGACGCTAAACTCTGGCTGATAAAGTTGCAGTCAGAGGATAAGAGAAGTTACAGCAGTATCCATAGTATCAGAGGTGTTGTGCGTCCTGCCTTTCGTATGGCGGTTGAGGATGACTTAATAAAGAAGAATCCCTTTGACTGGGAACTTGCAACAGTGTTAATCAATGACAGCGTGAGAAGGGAAGCTGTTACACCAAAACAGGAAAGGCTGTTCCTTGATTTTATAAAAGGAGACAAACATTATTCACAATATTATGAGGGGATGTATATATTATTCAAGACAGGCATGAGAATTTCAGAGTTCTGTGGCCTGACGCTGTCAGATGTGGATATGAAAGGAAGAAAGATACATATAGATAAACAGTTGCAGCGTACAAGAGAGGGAAAATATATGATTGCAGACACCAAGACTACATACGGCGAGCGTTATCTTCCAATGACGGAAGAGGTTTACCAGTGCTTTAAAAAGCTGGCAGCCAGACGCAGGAAAACAAAGGTGGAGCCAATGGTGGATGGTGTGGGCGGCTTTCTGGTTCTGGATCAGAATGGTATGCCGTACCTTGCATTACATTGGGAAAAGCGGTTCGAGTATGCTCTGAAGAAGTATAACAGGACATACAAGGAAGAACTGCCAAAGATAACGCCGCATGTATGCAGACATACCTATTGTAGTAACATGGCAAAGTCAGGAGTAAATGCAAAGACTTTACAATATCTTATGGGTCATGCCGACATTGCCACGACCTTAAATGTGTATACCCATTTGGGATATGATGACGTGGAAAAGGAAGTAAGGGAAATGGAAGAAAGGCTTAGAAAGGAAGTGTAGGCGTGTAGGAATTTACCTTTGGAAAGAGTAGAAAAAAGGGCATTTTACCTTTTTTCTACTCATTTTGGGAGACAAAATATACCGAGTTGTGGTAAGATATACGAGGTATAGAGTTTTTGGGGCCAGAGGAAAAACCTTAAAACATAAGGAAAAACCAAGATATACCAAGATATAAGGAGATATGGAAACCATGATAAAAATATTATTTATATGCCACGGCAATATCTGCCGCAGCCCCATGGCCGAGTTTGTCCTAAAAGATATTCTTGCCGCCCTCCGATTCCCCTATCCAGAGATTTCCGTCGCTTCAGCCGCCACCAGCACCGAAGAGATCGGCAATCCGGTTCACCATGGGACCAGGACCATTTTAAGGCGTCACGGAATCGACACATCCGGCAAATACGCCAGACAGATGACGAAAAAAGACTATAAAGAATACGATCATCTCATCGGCATGGACCAGTGGAATATTCGGAACATGCTGCGGATCACAGGAGGAGACCCGGAGAAGAAGATCTGCCGTTTATTAGATTTCACCGACGCTCCAGGGGATATTGCGGATCCATGGTATACAGGAGACTTTGAAACCACCTATAAAGATGTGGTAAAAGGATGCCAAGCCCTGCTTGCCAAGCTTGTCCCCTCCGGTCCTGCCAGCCAAACGGAACGGCAGTGACAGCCACAACAGGCATACCCCCACATATACATGAACCCCTAAACAATAAACCATTTTTAAACCGATCAGTAAAGGGAGCCAATATGCCGCAGCCAATCTTAGAAACAAAAAACTTAACCAAAATCTACAATCTGGGCCAGGAAAATGAATTTGAGGCCCTGCACAGCATCAACTTTACGGCCCAGGCCGGGGAATTTTTATGTGTCATGGGGCCAAGCGGGAGCGGGAAGACCACATTTATCAACAACATTTCCACCATTGATCTACCTACCAAAGGCCGGGTATGCATAGACGGGGCCGATATCCGCACCATGTCAGCCAATGAGATTGGCAGATTTCGCAGCAAAACTTTGGGATTTGTGTTTCAGGAGTTTAATCTTCTGGACACCCACACCATATATGAGAATATTGCCATGCCTCTGGCTCTGGCAAAGACGAAGAAAAAGGAAGCCAGGGAGCGGGTGGAGACGGTAGCAGCACAGATGGGGATCCAGGAAATACTGCACAAATATCCCGGGGAGTGTTCTGGAGGACAGCGGCAGAGGGGAGCCATATGCAGAGCGCTGGTCATGGATCCCAAGATCATTATCGCCGACGAGCCTACGGGGAATCTGGACCGGCGCAGCGCCAATGAATTTCTGGAGCTGGTAGGCAGGCTTAACCGGGAGCAGGGGGTTACCATTATCATGGTGACCCATGACCCGCTGATCGCCTCCTATTCGTCGCGGCTGGTATACATAAAAGACGGGATTATAGAGCAGACCATAGAAAAGGAACAGATGAGCCAGAAAGAGTATTTCTGGAGGATCACAGAGATAAATGCCAGCGAGTCAAAGGCTCTTTTCGTGTAGTTCTTTTCGTATTTATACAGAGTCCATTATAAAAAAGCAGAGGAAGCGTATAAAATGTTTAAAGAAGCCGTTAGATCTCTTAGAAAAGACCTGGACCGGGCAGTGTGTTATTGGATGGTGTTTATGCTGTCCTCTATGTTTATGTATCTGTTTTTCCATGTATCCCTGTCCGAAGCCGTGGGGGTTTCTTATATTTACGGGAAAAATGACATGCCCACTCTTTTGACTACCTTTGATGTGGGGGTATGCATCCTTGTGATCTTTATGGCCAATGATTTTTATGTAAAAAAGAAGTCCAATGAACTGGCAGTGATCCTTATGTGCGGGGGGACCTATCTGCAGCTGACGCAGTTTTTGATCTTTCAGACAGGGATCCTTATGGCCCTTTCCATCCCTGTGGGGGTCATTGCGGGGAAGCTGTGTTTTCCCCTGCTGAATGTGGCGTTTCGCTATATGACAGGCTATGAGATCTCCATGGCTTTGGGAGGGCAGCCGGTGATCTTGTCGTCCTGCATCATTGGTTTTGAGATTTTTTGGTGTACCTTTGTGAATCTGGGGTATTCCTACCGCAACAGCATCTACAGCCTTCTCCACGGAGAGAAGAAGATCAAGATGCAGTTTCCCCAATTTTTCGTGGTGAAAGCATTAAAGTATGTATATCCGGCGCTTTATCTGGGGTGCGCAGTACTTTTCTATTTCTGCGGCAGCCAGACGGGGCAGATGACGGTGCTGGGCGTTTTGGGGCTTGTGGGACTTTGCGGGACTCTTGACAAGGTGGTGCTGCCATGGCTGGAAAAAGGCGGTGCGGACAAATGGGTGGACGACGGGGAGAAGCTGGTGTATATGGGCCTTTTCCGGGAAGACCTGAAAATGGCAAAGCAGTACATTATCCTGTTTATTGCCTCAGCATACATTCTCTGTTCCCTGACGGCGGGGATGATCCACAAGGGGACAGAGTTTGCGCTGTGCCTGCTGTCATTTTCCAGCATGATCCCTCTCCTGGGCATTTCCCTTATGTTCCGGTTTGCCTCGGAGGCGGCAGGCAGAAAGAGTCAGTTGGCCACATTGAGGAAGATAGGATACGCGAAAGAGCAGATAAAGACCATCGTGCGCAGGGAATTATTGTGGCTGTACGGAGTTATTATGGCGGCCTCGTTGATGTATATCTTCAATATCACCGCGGCGCTGTGCATTTACGGGCTTATTCCGGTGACGGCGGGGGTGGCGCTGGTGGTTATATTTGTGGTGTCCCTGACGATCTGCGGGTGTGTTAACTACAGATATAACAGATGGAGCATTTGATCGAAAGAGACTGTGAGCGGAAAATTTGATGTACGGAAAGGAATCACACATACATGGGATTTTTTAATAGGATGAAGGAACCGGTGTTTTTGAAAAAGGGCAGCGGTCTGGAGGAACGGTTGGAGAAACTAAAAAGCTTGGAGCCGTTGTTAAATGAGGAGGGACGGGCAAAGCTTAAGCAGGAGATACGGAATCTGGAAGCGGGCATACTGGGAGAGCGGAATATTGCGTTTGAGTTGGAGAACAGCCATATGCCCATGTATATCATCCATGATCTGTATTTGCGGGACGGAGATCTGACGTCGCAGATCGATTATCTGGTGGTGACACGGAAGATCTGTTTTATTATTGAGTGCAAGAATCTCTATGGGAATATTGAGATCGACAGCCAGGGGACGTTTGTGCGGACTATGGAATTTGGCTGGCAGAGGAGAAAAGAGGGCATTTATTCGCCCATCACCCAAAACCAGCGGCATATGGCGCTGCTGCGGAAGCTGCGGCTGGAACAGTCGAAAGGGTTTTTGAGCCGGTTTTTGCGGGACAGAAGCTTTGATGAGGACCACCGGGCCATTGTGGTGCTGGCCAATCCAAAGACGGTACTGGATGCCAAGTATGCCAAAAAAGAGGTGAAGAGCCAGGTAATCCGGGCAGATCATCTGGTGGATTTTATCCGGGAGGCGTGCGAGGAGTCCCGGGCGGCGGAACTGTCGGATAAGGAGATGCTTAACTGGGCGCAGTCCTACCTGGATATGGAACAGGAAAATGAAGCGGATTATTTGAGGAAGTATGAGGAGTATAAGGCTGCTGGGAACATAGACAGGAGAGAGAATGTAAGAGGAAGCCGGGACGGCACAGATTACGGCGGCAGAAATCTTTCAGGCGGGGATTGCGGCAGGGGAAATCCTTCAGGAGGGAACCGCGTCGGCAGAAATTACGGAGACAGGAAGCCAATGAGCAAAACGCAGGAAAGTAAAATCTATGATGGGGACGGCGGATTTGACCAGGGGGACAGGGAGCGTATCATTAAGGACCTAAGGTCTTACCGATGGAATACCAGCCAGGCGGAGGGGATCAAGCCCTATATGGTCTTCAATGATAAGCAGATGATGGATCTGCTGGAGAAGTTTCCGGCCAATGAGCAGGAACTAAAGAAGGTGTTTGGATTTGGGGACGTGAAAGTGGAAAAGTACGGGGCAGAGATTATTGGGATATTAGATCAGTACAGAGGGTAAGAAAGGCATGATGTATGGCAAATCAATTTTCGGAGATACCGGAGAGCTTTTGGGGGCTGTTTCGTTCCCGGAACCGGCAGATATATATTGACGCGCTTTTGCAGGTAAATGATGAATATCAGTACAGCAATTATTTTCTCAGCAGGGAGATCTGCATCCAGACCTTAAGCGATCATTTTGCCAGACAGAAAGTGACGTTGGAACAGGAAGAAACGGAGGATGATTTTGACTTGCTGGAGCCTCTGTCCACACGGATCCTCAACTGGCTTTTGCGGACAGGATGGCTTCGGAAGGTGGAGGATTACGGGGCCATGACGGTGAATATCGTCATACCCGATTACGCGGCTGTGTTTGTGGACGCCTTTGCCCACTTGGCGGGGGAGGACGAGGACGAGACCCAGGTATATATCCAGAATGTGTACGGGATTTTGTTCGCCTTTAAAAATGATCCCAGGTCCAACATCTCTCTTTTAAAGACGGCCCTTATTAATACCAGGCGGCTGAACAAGACGCTCCAGGATATGCTCCACAATATGGATAAATTTTTCTCAAACCTGTTGGAACAGCGGGGATATGGGGATTTGCTGAAGGAGCATCTGGACGGGTATGTGGAGGAGATCGTCAGGAAGAAGTACCATATTTTGAAGACATCCGACAATTTTTATCTGTATAAGACCGACATTAAGAAATGGCTGGGAGAGATGCGGCAGGATTACCCGTGGCTTCTGCAGGTATGTGAGCGGAACAAGCGGCTGCGGGGGCTGGATATCCGGGTGGAGGAACTGGAGGAGCAGCTGGATATGATTGAGCGGGGATTTGATGATATTGAACACCGGATCATCAATATGGACCGGGAACACACCAGGTATATCCGGGCAACCGTCACCAGGCTGAATTATCTGCTGAATCGGGAGGACAATATGAAAGGGCTGGTGATCCAGCTTTTGAACCATCTGTCGGAGGCAGAGGGAAAAGAGGCTCAGGACAGGGAAGCGGAGCGGATCGGCGCTCTTATAAATCTGTCCCAGATGACGGTGATCTCGGAGAAATCGCTCTATAAAAGGAGGCGTCTGAAACAGGACTTTGCGGAGGGGCTGGCCCCTGAGGAGGAGACGGAGGAGCTTTCCGGGGAGGAGATCTTAAGGCTTAACCGGATCCGAAACCGGTACAGCAGAAAGCAGATCGAGGAATTTATCCTGGAGAAAATGGACAACGGGCGGCTTGCGGTCACAGAGGATACCGTTGCGTCGCCGGAGGATTTTGAGAAATTGGTGCTGGCGTATGACAGCTCTGTGCGGAAAGACAGCCCTTACCGGGTCAGGGAACAGGATGTGGAAGTGATCGATAACGGAAGATACCGGTATCCGGGGCTGGTATTTGAGAAAAAAGGGCTAAAAAGTGATATGGGACAATAAAAGGAGCATCCAATGATAAATTACTACGAGGAACTGCCGCTGGAAGAACAGCGCAGGGTGACCGAGTATATCGGCCAGCTTTACAGGCAGACATTTCTGCTGGAGCGGCGGTATGACAGAAAGACGAAACGGTATCAGATCAACAAAGATTACTACCAGTGCAGCAAGCATCTGGAATTTATCAAGGCGTACTTTGCCATTATGGATATTGAGGTAATGGAAAACAGCCAGATTGGGGTCATTTATATCCGGGGAGAGCAGGTGGTGGGGGAGAAACTGCCTAAGCTGGCTACCTTGTATATCCTGATCTTGAAGCTGATCTATGATGAGCAGATGTCAACGGTGTCCACGTCGGTCAATGCGGTGACTTCTCTGGGGGAGATCCATGAGAAACTGGGGACTTACCGGCTTTTGAAAAAACAGCCGTCGGTGACGGAGATCCGCCGGTGCCTTGCCCTGCTGAAACGATACCAGCTAATAGAGCCTCTGGATATCCTGGAGGAGATGGACGGGCAGAGCCGTCTTGTCATCTATCCTACGGTGAATGTGGTGCTGATGGGGGATGACGTGAGGGCGCTGATCGAGACTTATACGGAGGGGGATGAGGAAGATGACGAATCAGAGGTTTGAGGCGTTGTCCAGAATATGCCTGAACAACTGGCACTATATAAGACATAAAACGTTGTCTTTCCATGAAGGGATCAATTTTTTCACCGGCCATTCCGGCAGCGGAAAGTCCACGGTCATTGACGCCATGCAGATCGTCCTCTACGCCAATACCGACGGCAGGGGATTTTTTAACAAGGCGGCGGCTGATGATTCGGACCGGAACCTGATTGAGTACCTGCGGGGCATGGTCAATATCGGGGAGGACAATAATTTTTCCTATTTGAGGAACAGCAATTTCTCTACCACTATCGTGCTGGAGCTTCGGCGGACTGACACAGGGGAGTGTCAGTGCGTCGGCGTGGTGTTTGATGTGGAGACGGCCACCAATGAGATTTCCAGAATGTTCTTCTGGCACAAAGGCCCCATACCGGACCACCAGTACCGGGCAGCGGGAAATCATAAGGATAATAGCAGGCCGTCTTTTGGCCGGGCCATGTCCACAGAGGAAGTGAAGCTGTGGCTTATGGGGAATTTTCAGAAAGAAGGATACTATTTCGGCTCCCACAATGAGCGGTTCCGCAAACAGCTGTACGACGTATACCTTGGAGGGCTGGACTCGGAAAAGTTTCCCCTTCTGTTTAAGAGGGCCATCCCGTTCCGCATGAATATCAAACTGGAAGAGTTTGTGAAGGAATATATCTGCATGGAGCAGGATATCCATATTGAGGATATGCAGCAGAGCGTCATGGAGTACGGGCGCATGCGGCAGAAGATCGAGGATACCTGGAAAGAGATCGAGAAGCTGAAAGTCATCTGCGGGCAGCACGGACAGGTGGAAAATATCACAAAGCAGATGGAGGCTTTTGACTATTACAGCCGCAAACTTGACATTATGCAGGACAGGCTGAAAGTGGCGGAGTGTCAGGACAAGATCCATGTGTTTGAGGAGACTAAGAATAAGACCCTCCAGGATATCCAGCAGGAACAGGATTATATTGACGAAATGGCCAGGCAGGGGGACGAGCTTCTTAAACGGATTACCATGACTGGGTATGATCAGATGAAGGAGCAGCTGGCCTCTTTAAATGCCCTGGTGGAGCAGCTGGCAAGGAGCAAAGCCCGGTGGGAGCAGACGGCAGCGCTTTTAAAAGCCTGGGAAAATGAAGACAGTGTTTCTAACCGGACTTTGTGGGATATCGAGGCGTTTGAGCAGGGGAAGATAACGGAGGAAGAATTAAACCGCCTGAAGGGTGATCTGGCGGAGGTCCGAAAGGATGTGGCGAAACAGCAGCAGGATGCCCAGGGGGAACTGCGGGAACTGAGGAAAAAAATGGCCCAAGCCCAGGGGGAGCTGGCCCAGCTGAAAGCGGGAAACAAGGCTTACCCAAAGGAGCTGGAGCAGGCCAGGACCATTTTGCGGAACCGTTTGTATCAGGAGACAGGGAAAAGCGTCAATGTGGAGATCCTGGCAGACCTTCTTGACATCCGGGACGAGACATGGCGCAATGCGGTGGAGGGCTACATGGGCTACAATAAGCTGTCGGTGATCGTGGAGCCCAAGTATGCCCAAAAGGCCATGAAGATCTACGAGGAGATGGACAAGGAGAAGTTTTACCGGGTGGCGGTCCTGGACACGGAGCGGGTGGCGGCGGATCATCATCAGGTGGCGGAGGGGTCTCTGGCTCAGGAGGTGGAGGCCAGAAGCGACTATGCCCAGGCTTACGTCAATTTCCTTTTGGGGCGGGTGATGAAATGTAACGATGTGGATGAACTGCGCAGCCACAGGATCGGGATCACAAAAAATTGCGTGTCCTATCACAATTACCGCATTCAGCACATCAATCCGACGCTTTACACCACGGCGGCTTATATAGGAAAGAGCAGCGTCCGGCAGAGGATAAAGCTTTTGGAAAAAAGCCTTAAAGGCATGGAGGAGGCGTTAAAGCCCCGGCAGGATATTGTGAAAGACGCCGGACGGGTTCTGGAGCTGGAGCATTTGAGCCAGGACGTGAGCATATATCTGGAGTGGAAGAAGGATATGCTCTCCTTTAAGGGGAAACAAGGGGAGCAGGCGAAGCTGAAGGCAAAGCTGGAGGAGCTTTTGTCCCAGAATGTGGATCAGTGGAAAAAAGAGCGGCAGGCGATCCTGGATCTGTGCGATCAGAAAAAAGTGGTGGTAAACCAGCTTCGTCAGACTGCCTTTGAGCTGGAGCGGGACCAGGAGGACGAGAAGAAACGGCTGGTGAACCTGAACGAGGCGCTGGTGGAGAAGGAGCGGGATTTTACGGCCGCTGCAGAGCTTGACGAAGAGCTGACCAGGATTTTAGCTTCCCAAAATAATCCCAGATATGATAGCCTTCGCAATGAGTTTCTGGGGCAGCTTGCCAAAGCGGAGGAGAAAAAGAAACAGGAGATGGACCGGCTGGTCAATCTGCGGACCGAGTATCTGCGCGCTTACCAGAACCGTAATTTTTCTCCCACTACGGAGGATAATAAGGATTATGGCGAGTTGCTTGACCATCTGAATGATGAGCGGCTGGAGGAGTTTCGAGGCCGCGCCGCGGAGCAGGCCAGGACGGCGGTGGAGCATTTTAAGGACGATTTTATGTACAAGATCCGCAGCGCCATCAAGGAGGCCATGCAGCGGAAGGATGAGCTGAACCGGATTATCAGCCGTCTGGATTTCGGGAAGGATAAGTATCAGTTTTATATCGGGAAAAATAAGGGGCCGGACGGCCAGTATTACGATATGTTTATGGATGAGGCTTTGGAGGTGAACCCTTCGGACCTGGATATCGGCCTGGATAATCAGCTGAACATGTTTACCCAGGAGCATGAGAACCATTACGGGGCTATGATTAATGATTTAATCGGCATTTTTATTCCCCCGGAGAATGCTTCGGCGGAGGAGCTGGAGGAGGCCAGGCGGAATATGGACCGGTACGCGGATTACCGGACCTACCTTTCGTTTGATATGCAGCAGCTGATTCAGAATGAGGATGAAGTGATTAAGATTCGGCTGAGTAAAATGATTAAGAAGAACTCCGGCGGGGAGGGGCAGAATCCTCTCTATGTGGCGCTGCTTGCCAGTTTTGCCCAGGCGTACAAGATTGATTTGAAGCCGGGGCTTATACGGAATCCCACCATTCGGCTGGTGGTCCTTGATGAGGCGTTTTCCAAGATGGACGCGGAGAAGGTGGCCAGCTGTATCCAGCTTATCCGGGGGCTTGGGTTCCAGGCTCTTATCAGCGCAACCAATGACAAGATTCAGAATTATCTGGAGACGGTGGATAAGATTTTTGTGTTTGCCAATCCCAATAAGAAGTCGATTTCGATTCAGGAGTTTGAGAAGAAGGAGTTTCGGCGGCTTAGGGAGGATTTGGAGGAGGAGGGAGAGTGAGAAATCCTGGAGGGCAGAAGCAGGATTCCTCCAAAACTACAGAAAGCAATGTCAAAAACTGCAAAATATCAGACTTTTGACATTGCTTCTGTCGTTGCAGATTGAAAATTTATTATTTCGTGAAAATCAGCGAAAATTAAACAGAATAAAATTTTTGATTTTTGCTGCGGGGCTTATCAGGTATTGTCATCGCAAGTTTCCCTTCATCCAATAATGGCTTCAGGTAATCGCTTCTGAATGCGGTTCTGTGTTTTATACCAAGAAACTTCATCATTTCATCTCTGTCTTTCGGTTCTTTGCAATATTCAAGCAGCGCATGGAACCTTTCTTCTTTTTGAGCGGTATTTTGAGCGGTACCGCTCAATTTTTTAGTACCATGCCGATAAAACACAACAACAAAACCATCATCTGGTGTTTCAAATTCCGTCATGCATGCCGCTTTGTCACAAGCATCCTTAATACGCTTTAATCCGGTTGCAAAACTTTCCATATCTTTAGAATAGTACAATGTACGGGCAATTAGAGGATTTCTGCGGATTGGTCTCTGATTTCCTGCCACATAACTTTCTGGTGTTTTATTTGCGGGAAAAGCACCTCCTGTCCGATTACTGTTCCATCATTTTTTACACCAAAATACAGCTCACCTTTCTGGTGCTTGTTCAAAATGGCAACAATGGAAAACATCGCTTCTTTTAATTCGCCGATACTCTTTTTATATTCAATTTGCTCCGTTTCAGAATCAATATTTATTAATGCCAATATCATCACCCTTTATCTATTGATATTTGATATTGTACCTAATTTATCAGCGAATATCAATGGAATTACCACCTAAGTGCAAATCCTTGTGCAAATAATTGTTGTATAGTATAATGGTTATATTATTTCAAGGACAGATTGCCAGGTGTTAAAGGAATATGCAGGATTTAAATTTGGGAAGGCGGATGGAAAGTGGGGCGGAAAGTTAAGAGCATTCGGGGGGGAGACAGGCAGTCCGGATTTTATTTACTGGATAAAGTGATTGATAAATTTGAGAACAGCGCAAATGACTGGCGGGAGGAGGCGGACGGGAACCGCAGTTTTAAAATCCAGCAGTCGGATTATGATGCGGTTGGGAAGAGCGAACTTTTGGAGGAGGCCAGAAAGCTGGAACAGATGGGGCTGATTCGGGTGGCCTGGTTTTGCGGGGGTTCGGAGATGGAGAAGGTGACTTATCGGCTGCGGGACATGGCGGAGATTTACCGGGCTGCGGGCCGGGAGTCTAAAAGGAGCCGTCTTGCGCGGGCCAGGGAGTGCGCGGGCCGGTATGAGAGGCAGGCTGTGACGCCGTGGCTGAAGGCTTACTATGGGGATGTGTTCCGGGACATTGACAGGGGAACGTATCCCGGCGATTTGGAGAAGTACGGGGAGCTGTTGTTTCGGTGCCTTGACAGACTGGATAAGCTGGAGGAGCCTGTGTTTATGCGGGTGTTCAGCAGTAAATATCTGAATGGCTCTAAGGTGTTTGAGAGGATGTTAAAATCAAGAGTCGTCAGCATCGGCAGGAAGTATCATCCCATGGTGGATGAGGCTATGGGGGAGCATGAGATTTTGTCCCAGATGTATGTGGAGAATTATGCCCAGGAGCTGGAGCTGAAAGGGGAACTGCGCATTGTTCTGGGGGGAAAGGTTATTGATTTGTCGGTGTTTCCTTATGGAACGGTTTTAAATTCGGAGACGCTTAAACATGGGATTATTGACCCGGTTCAGCGGATTCGCAGGGTAAAAACCGTGGAGAATAAGGCAAATTATATGTCTATGCCGTTTGAGGAGGGGACGTTGATTTTGTTCTGCCATGGATTTTTCTCTCCCAGAGAGAGGGAATTTCTGGCGGGGCTGGAGCGGGTTCTTGAGGGGTTAAGACAGGCGGGCGCAGAGATTGAGTACGGTCACACCGGGGATTTGGATTACGGGGGAGTGCGGATTTTCCGGTATATCCGGACAAAGATTTTTCCGCTGGTGAGGCCGCTGTTTATGGATGCAGCCCGGTATGACAAGTATCTGGAGCTGGGATATGGGACGGATATGGAGGCGTCGGCCTGGGAGAAGATGAAGGGGATGGAGGAGCCTTTGCTGCAGCCGCTGATGGAAAGGATTTTGCAGGAGAAGAAGGTGGTGGAGCAGGAGTGCTTTTTGTTTTGAGGATTAAGGGGTTTTCCGGGCAGCCCGTTTACGATACGCTTCCATGGCGGTGAGAAAACTTTGTTCCGGGGTGGATTCCCAGCCGAAGGCTATCTGATGCCACGATTCCTGATATTGGACAAGGCTCCAATAGAACGGGTTTTCCGGGTTGTCATGTTTATGGCTGGTCAGGGATAGTTTGATTGCATATTCGGATTCCATTTTACAAAGACCTTTCTTTTCATAAGGTAAGTATATTCATAATTTTAGGAGATTATGTATGTTTGATGAAAAAGAAAAAGCAGAACTGGATTTGCTGGTTGGGATGGGGAAAAGGCAGGCGGGAAAGCTTAGTTCCATGATTATTTCCAACTGTTTTGTTGGGTTTCCCACAGAAAGGCAGACAGAAGATACCTACATGGAGATGGTGGGTTATCTGGAACGGTCAGGCATTGAGATTATAGATGACGGTTCAGAGATAGAGGCAGAGGACCCGGTGGTATCTGTGCCGGAGATACGCCCCTTTGACCCAAGTAAAATTGATATTGACATGAAGACCATGGAATTATCCAGTATCATTAAGCGGCTGCAGTATCATGAGATTAACATGGATACGAATTTCCAGAGGAAAAGCGGGCTTTGGAAAGATGTGCAGAAAAGCCAGCTGATAGAGTCCCTCCTTCTTCGTATTCCGATTCCGGCTTTCTATTTTGATGGAGGGATAAAAGATAATTGGCTGATTATTGACGGGCTGCAGCGCATTACCACATTAAAAGAGTTTGTGGTGGACAAAACTTTGAAACTTACCGGTTTGGAATTTTTTCATGACCTGGAGGGATTGAAGTTTGAGGAGCTGCCCAGGAGTTTTACAAGACGGATAGAGGAGACGAACATTGTTGCGTATATTGTAAAGGGAGGGACGCCGCCCAACGTTAAATATAATATATTCAAAAGAATCAACACCGGAGGTCTGGAACTGGAACCCCAGGAGATCCGCCATGCTTTGTACCAGGGAAGGGCGACGGACCTGTGCAGGAAATTTGCGGCTCTTCCGGAATTTCAGACAGCCACAACATACAGCATTTGCGACGACCGGATGATGGCCCGGGAATTTGTGCTTCGGTTTGTGGCGGTCTGCTATTATGGGATAGATAAATATGAGGGGGTTCCGGATAATTACCTGAACGGGGCGATGGAATACTTAAATTCAAGCCATTGCGCAGAGGAGCCGGCAATGGAGGCGGCATTTAAAAGAGTGATGAACGCGTCAAAAGAGATTATGGGAAAGTATGCGTTTAGGAGATTGAGAGAGGACGGAAGGCGCAATTCTATCAATAAAGCCATTTATGAGGCATGGTGTAGAAGTCTGTTCTTTCTGAAGGATTCAGAACTTGATGTTTTAAAGCAGCAAAGAGCTGTGGTGTATGAGCGGTTTTTGAAGCTTTGCGGTGATTCCGATTTTTTGCAGATGGTCAAATCCGGCGATAAAAAGTCTTTTTTAATGCGTTTTACGTTCATAGACCAGATGTTGAAGGAGGTTTTGCATGATACGAAAGATTAAAGCAGAGAATTTTAAATGTTTTGAACACATCTCTCTGGAATTGTCGGGCCTGAATCTGCTTTCCGGCATTAACAGTATGGGGAAATCTACATTAATTCAGATACTTTTGCTATTGCGGCAGTCCTATGAGCAGAATACCCTGGAAAAGGGGATTTATTTAAACGGAAAATATACGAATCTGGGTGTGGGTAAGGATATTCTTTATACGGATGCAAAGGAGAATAAAATAAGCATTTTTCTGGAGGGGGAGCAAAGTTTTCTGCGCGCGGAATATGACTATCATGGAGCGTCGGATTTTCTGAAGCTTATGAGCCAGGTCAGTGTGGATGCAACGAAAAGCCTGAATCTGTTTGATAAAGAATTTCAGTACATTGGGGCGGACCGCTTAGGACCTCAGAGCAGTTATGAAAAGTCCTACTATGAGGTGTGGGAAAACAGGCAGATAGGAAACCACGGAGAGTATGCGGTCCATTATCTTTACACCCATGAATTGGATGATGTGGAAAATGAGAATGTATTGTATGAAGGGGAGGAGAGCATCCGTCTGTCAAGACAGGTGGAGTGCTGGATGGGGGAGATTACCCCAGGCATTTCTCTTCGTATGGAGGATATGGGGCGCAGCAACCGGATGGGGCTTACGGTACATCAGGAAGGTGCCATGGGGTCAGATTATTTTGCGGCGCAGAATGTGGGATTTGGGATTTCGTACGTGCTTCCTGTGGTGTTGTGCCTGTTGAAGGCCAAGAAAGGCCAGCTGCTGATTCTGGAGAATCCGGAGGCCCATCTTCATCCAAAGGGGCAGCGAAAAATAGGGGAGTTGATTGCAAAGGCAGCTCAGGGCGGCGTTCAGATTATTGTGGAGACTCACAGTGACCATGTTCTCAATGGAATCAGGCTCTGCGCGAAAAACGGGAACGTGGATCCGGACCTTGTAAGGCTGTACTATTTTTCCAGAAGGGAGATGGAGGCAGATAACCAGATGAAAATTGTGCCGGTCATAGAGAATCCCATTTTAAGGCTGGATGGGCGGCTTAGTTTTTGGCCGGAGGGGTTTTTTGATGAGTGGGACAGGGCTATTGATGATTTGTTTTAGAGGGATAGTAGAATGCAGATGATAGTAAATGAACTGTCTGCCAGATTTCCGGCTGAATCCATAGAGGATGGGAAGCAGATGATGGATTCTTTTTTGAGGACTTGTTTTCAGGTGAAAGGAATCATACAAAATGACAGTATTTTGATGGACCAGGATTACAATTCTTTTGAACTGGCGCCGGGGTATCGGATTGAGCAGTGGAGAAATGACCCTGGTGTAGATATAGAGGATAAAAGAAGGTTCCGTTTCTTGGTAAATAAGTCCGTGGTTTACAATTCCGGGGAATTTGAGCAGGAGCAGGGATGGGATTTCAGAACGGAGTTTCTGCATGGGCAGCGCTCTTCCAGGGGATGCCTTTTGGCTTATGAGATGGATGGCGTTGCAGTTAGTTTTTTGAGCAGCCCTCATTGGCGGATAGAGGAGATTGAGGGAATCTATACGGAGCTGACGGATGATGGCAGTATGAAAGAGTCTTCGGTGAAAATCCCTAATGTTTCTTATGATGGAAATGTTGACAGTTTCAGAGGATATTATGAGGAGAAAAGGAAAGCATGGCGGTATACACAGATTGTATCCGGGCAGGATATTTTGAATCTTGCTCCCAAGGTATTTCCCAATCTGATATTTTGTGAAAATGCTGTTGACGGATGCAGGAGAAGTGTTGGGGTATCAGAAGCTGGTCAGGTGTATAAACGTCTGCTGGAATTGCAGCATGCGGCGGAAAATATGGGAGATACTTTTGATAAAAGTGTTCTGGCAAAAGCAACCCCGGAATCCGGGGCAACTTTGGAGCGGTTTTCTGAGGAACATTCGTTTCGTCTTCCGGACGGGAGTGTACAGAGATTTTCTTGGCATGTACGGTTTACGGGAGGGTATGGAGGGCGGATTTTCTTTTATCCCATACCGGAGGAGAAGCTTATTTATATTGGACATGTAGGGCATAAACTTCCGACAGTAAAGTATCATTAATTGCGTGATTATTTATGTAGGTAATTGCGAAACAAGTTCGCAATCTTGATTCCAACAGGGAAAAAATCCGGTCATGCCGGATTTTCAGGAGGTGGATGTGGGTAACCGGATTTTAAGATATGAAAACAAAGCAGATAGGGATATCTGCCTGCGGAATGGTATGTGATATGTGAGGTTATGCAATCAGAGGTTTTAGACTGCGGATATATTGGTGTTTATGGATCTTGTCAGCAACCATTACGGTGACAAGTTGTGCAATCCCGGCAAGCAGCAGATCAGCGTGTAAAGTTTTTTCATTCTGGGTCTTGCGTCCGGCAACACAAAAGCTGTCTTTGAAATGGTTGATTGATTTTTCCACGTTCACACGGATCTTGTAGATGGCATCCCATTCCTGTGTGCCACGCAGCGTCCCGGGATAAGCACGCAGGTCTTTCTCCGGATAAAGATAGAACATCCTGCCGCAGGAAGATTCCGTACAAGGGTCTTCACAATGGCATACACGTTTTGATTTCTTTGTAAGTTTGTCCCATTTCCATTTCATTTTTGGGCATACGAACTTCATGGTAGGGAGACCGCAGCGCAGATGGGATTTACTCCCTTCCCGTTTCATCTGAAGGGAATGGTTCTTTGGACAGCAGGGAATGCCATTCTCATTTAAGGGACAGTCAGCTTCCGGAAGAGAAATTCTTCCATTAAGTGGAATATATGCTTTCTCAATGGATGTTTCCTGAAGCAGGTATTTATAAATTTCGATGCAATCGAAAGCGGCATCCCCGAGAAAAATTTTCGGATTAATAAGCGGATGTTTTTGAAGGAAATCTTTTAATACAGGTATTAGTGCTTTGGAATCCGTAAGGCTTTTATCCTCGTCCGGGGAGTCGGATTTCTTTTCAACCACAATGTCAGGGTGTGCTTGAAGAAAGTCTTTATTATAAAAGGTGATGTCCCTGACAATGCCAAGCCCGTTTGTGATGATGCCAAATTTATAGGCATAACAGAAATGTCCATTAATGTACATTTGCTGGATAGCCGGGTTAGCGGCTGCGTGGGAAGGCATGGAGCCATAAGCAGCTTTATAAGGGTCATAGGAATCATCGAGACCTTTGGACTTTTTAAAGGCTTTCAGCTGTCTTATGATACGGTTGGCGTATTTGGGATTGTTTTCCGTCACCCATGTCTCAATACCAGAAGTGTCAAAGAGAACCATGGATGCTTTTTCCTTGTCGATTTTCTGGCAGATTGGTTCGGTCAGTTCAACAAGGCGGCTGAACATGGATTGTAAGTCCGGCAGGAAATCCTGTTTGAAGCGGGTGAATTTAGAAGCGTCAGGGACAACATCAAACCCACAGAAGTCCCGCAGTTCCCGGGAGTATTTCAGGAATACAATCAGCAGGGATGTTGTTGGGATTGAGAAGATAAGCTGCAATAACAGAGCCCTGAGCATTGGATAAAGCAGATGCTTACGGGGCCTGCCGGTGGCAGCGTGGAAATGAGAAACAAAAGACACTGGGACAATTTCATCAAGGTTCATGGTATTTTCGAGAAGTTCAAGGAACTGATATTTATCGTTATCAAATTTATTTTGGCAATCGGTAAAAATATCTGCCAAAGAGAGCTGTTTGTATGGTATCATTATAGATACAACTCCTTTCCGGTGGATGGTTGATTGTTACTCGACATCTCAATTTTACCATAAACCAGTGAGGAGTTGTTTCGTTTTGTAACAAAAAATATCCCGTATTTATGCGGGGTCTGGCGTTTCGCAAACGCCTATTATTTATGATTTGAAAGGAATGGTGAAAAACATGAATACAGAATCAACCAAAAAACGGCTTGCCATAGCAGGCTGCGGAAAACTGGGAAACATTTTGACAGACGCCTGGAGAAGCGGCCTTCTTCCGGAATATGAGATAGTCGGCGTCCTAGGAAGAGACAGAGAACGGGCCGGCTCCATGGCGTCCAAAGCCGGATGCCCGGCATTTGAGACCATTGAGGAACTGCTGGCCGTAAAGCCGGACTATGTGGCGGAGATGGCTTCGGTGCAGCTGGTGAAGGATATTGGGGAGAAGGTGTTAAAAGCCGGGGCCAATCTGGTGGTCCTGTCCATCGGCGCTTTTGCTGACGAAGCCTTTTATGACCGTATAAAGGAGACAGCCAGGGAAAGCGGGACAAAGGTACATATTGCTTCCGGCGCCATCGGAGGGTTTGACGTGCTTCGGACCGTATCCCTGATGGGGCAGGTGAAGACGGAGATGGTGACTCACAAAGGCCCCAAGTCTCTTTATAATACTCCGGTGTTTCGGGAGGAACTGCTGGAGGATACGGAGGAGTCGGAGGTATTTGACGGGAATACGAAGGAGGCAATCAGGCTTCTGCCTACGAAGGTAAATGTATCGGTAGCCGCGTCCCTGGCCACGGCGGGGACGGAGAAAACCCGGTTCCGCATTTTCAGCGTGCCGGGGATGGAGGGAGACGACCATAAGATTACGGCCCAAATAGACGGGGTGACGGCTGTGGTGGATATTTATTCCAGGACCAGTGATATCGCCGCGTGGAGCGTGGTGGCGCTGCTTAAAAACCTGGTGTCCCCAATCATGTTTTAGAGTGCAGAGGGTATATCCCATGTTAATCATATGAGGAGGAAAAACAGACATGTTTAAGAAATTAGTGGCCATAGAGCCTGTAGGCCTGATTCCGTCCGCCCAGGAGGAATTGAAGCAGTACGCGGAGGAAGTGGTATTGTATGAAGATATTCCGCAACATGAGGATGAGATAGTGAAACGGATTGGGGACGCGGACGGCGTTCTGGTCAGCTATACATCCCAAATTCGAAAGAGCGTGCTGGAGCAGTGTCCCAATGTCCGCTATGTGGGAATGTGCTGCAGCCTGTATTCAGAGGCCAGCGCCAATGTGGATATCGCCTATGCCAGGGAACATGGGATTCAGGTTCTGGGCATACGGGATTACGGGGACCGGGGCGTGGTGGAGTACGTGGTGTACCAGCTGGTGCGGATTCTCCACGGGTTTGATTTCCCCATGTGGCAGGAGGAGCCGCTGGAGCTTACGGGTCTTTGTGTGGGGATTGTGGGTTTGGGCGTGTCGGGAGGCATGGTGGCGGACGCGCTGCAGATGATGGGAGCCAGGGTGTCCTACTACAGCAGGACCAGAAAGCCGGAACGGGAAGCGGCGGGGATGGAGTATCTGCCTCTCAATGACCTGCTTGCCAGAAACCAGGTGGTCATTACCTGCCTGAACAAAAATGTGATACTCCTTCATGAGGAACAGTTTCAGTGTCTTGGCAGCAAGAAAATCCTGATGAACACTTCCATAGGCGCGGCGACCGACCGGGAGGCTTTGGCTAAATGGCTGGAATGCGGGGATAATTTGTACTGCTGCGATACGGAGGCGGCTATCGGGGATGAGACAGGGGAATTAATCCGGAGAGAGAATGTAATTTGTATGAAGACATCTGTGGGAAGGACGAAACAGGCTTTTGAGCTTTTGAGTAAAAAGGTATTGGATAATATTCGGACATATCTGGGGGAGTAGAAAGGAGAAGCAGCTTATGGAGGTAAGAAAACATATTTATTTTTCCGGCAGGGTGCAGGGCGTAGGGTTTCGCTACCGCGCCACTTACCTGGCCCAGTCCAGGAAACTGACCGGGTGGGTGAAAAATCTCTGGGACGACCGGGTGGAGATGGAAGTCCAGGGGGAAGAGACAAGTATTGAGCGGTTTTTGCAGGACTTGCAGGGGCAGCAGTTTATTTCCGTTGACAATATGGACGTGGCGGAGATTCCATGCGTGGAGGAGTCTAAGTTTCGGGTGGTGTATTAAAAGCCTGTTTGGGGAAAGGGTGTGATAAAATGGCAGAGGAGGCCATCTTAAGCAGTCAAAAGGGTTATACGGTATTTCAGTATAATGGGCATACCATTCGGTTTAAAACCTCTGCCCGCTTAGAACGATATACAAAGATCCTGGAGTGGAATCAGGATTATCTGGATTCAATAAAGCAATTGGAACAAAGGCTTTTAAGAGAGTCAGGATTTACACAGGTCAAGGTCACCGGCAAAACAGGGGACGAATTGGTAGAGAAATTAAGAGAACTGCAATTAGGGGTTGTTCCGGTTAATGATTACATAATTGACGAGGCATGGTATTTATCCATTTAAAAGTGGAAGAGGACTGTTCAATGAATCAAATTGAAGGGAAAATGGCAGTGATGAAACTGGATTCCGTCACATTCCGTCTGAAAGAACACCAGGATTTTCACTGGCTGAAGAAATACGGAAAAGCTTTTTGGTGTGTGGACGAGACCGGTTCCGGATGTATCTGTATCGGAATGGAAGATGCAGGAAAACGGTACTTCTGCAAAATCGCCGGGGTAAATACAATAGAGGGGGAAATCGCGCCGGCAGAGTCTGTAACTGTCCTGAAAAACGCAGCGCCGCTCTACCGAGAACTGGAACACCCCAATCTGATCCGGCTTGTGGAAGAATATGCGTATGAGCAATTTTATGTCACGGTTTTTCAGTGGGCGGACGGAGAATGCCTCTTTGACCACTGGAATTTTGAAACATATAAGAAGGATGTTTCACTAAAAAGTCCGAAGGAACGATTCAGAGAGTTACCTGCCGCAAAAAAGATAGCTGCGGTGGACGCCTTGTTTTCCTTTTTACAAAATGTAAACAGAAGGGGGTATGTGGCTGTCGATTTTTATGACGGAAGCATCATGTACGATTTTGCGGCGGACAAGGTTACGATCTGCGATATTGACTTTTTCAGAAAAGCCCCTGTCATCAATGATATGGGGGCAGCGTGGTTTGGGACAAAGCGTTTGAAAGCTCCGGAGGAATATATAAAAGGCAGCGTCATAGATGCGCAGACCAATATTTTTACACTGGGCGCGCTGCTCTTTGAGTTTTTTGGAAACTATACTGATGACGAGGTAAAACAGCGGTACGCGCAGAACCGGTTTGTCCCCTGTTCCCGCTCAAAATGGCAGCTGAATGAGGAAAGTTATGAGGCCGCGGTGAAAGCTGTCTGCGCCGACAGGAATGGACGGTATAAGAGGTTTGGGGAATTTTATGAGAAGTGGAGCAGGAGTTTCCTTTAAAAAGGGAATCGGATGTCAGGGGATGATATATGTACTCTCGGAATCTCTCTTGCACCTGCCTTTGTGGCAGATTGGCTGATTTTCCGTCATATGCACATAAATTTAATCAACGTATGCTCCACGTACGCCTCATAAATTTATGCACATCTGACAAAAAATCATCTCACAAAATCAGGCACAAAGAGACTCCGAGAGTACATAAAATGGGACAGGAGGTATCCGGGCTATGAATAATATATATGACAATGAAGAATTTTTTAACCAGTACTCCCAGATGAACCGCAGCAAGGCAGGCCTGTCTGCAGCCGGGGAATGGCACCAGTTAAAGCCATTGTTTCCTGTGCTGGACAAAAAGAGCGTACTTGATCTGGGGTGCGGTTATGGGTGGCACTGTAAATTTTCCCGGGAGCAGGGGGCGGCCAGGGTTTTGGGGATTGATTTGAGTGAGAAGATGATTGGTGAAGCTAAAAGAAGGAACAGCAAAGAGGGCATCGATTACCGTGTCTGCGGCATAGATGGATATGAGTACCCGGAGGATAGCTGGGATCTTGTTCTCTCAAACCTGGCACTCCACTATATAGAGGACCTGGATTGGGTGTTTGGGAAGGTTTTCAGGACGCTGAAACAGGACGGGATTTTTCTTTTTAATATTGAACATCCCGTTTTTACTTCCGGGGTGGGGCAGGACTGGATCTATGGGGACGACAGACAGCCGAAATACTGGCCGGTGGATGATTACTATCGTCCCGGAAAGCGGGAGACTCATTTTCTGGGATGTGATGTGGTGAAGTACCATCACACGCTGACACAGATTCTGATGGGACTGATGAGAAGCGGATTTATCCTTGAAGTTGTGGAGGAGGCAGAGCCTCCCAGACAGATGATGGATATTCCGGGGATGGAACATGAACTGCGCAGGCCGATGATGCTGCTGGTAAGGGTAAGAGCGGAAAAATGAGGGAGCGGATAAAAATACAAAAATAGAAATCCGCAGGGGAAAGTTCGTCAAGCCGGAAGAAAGGCCGGCACAGAGGAGATAAAAGAATGCGCGAAGAGGTCTTTAACCACATCAAAAAGAAGTACAAAGTTTCCCCGGAATATCCCTGGGGGAAGTATGAAAACAATGCGGTCTTCCGCCATGCCGACAATAAAAAATGGTTTGCCCTGGTGCTGGAAGTGGGGCGGGATAAGCTGGGGCTTTCGGGAAATGAGCGTGTGGACGTGATAAATCTGAAGATTGACGACAGGATGTTTAAGGAGATGCTGCTTAAAGAGAATGGGATCCTTCCTGCGTACCACATGAATAAGGAACATTGGATTTCCGTGATTTTGGACGGCACAGTGAAGGAGGACAAAGTTTTTGACCTGATTGGCGCAAGTTTTCTGGCCACGGCGCCGAAGAAAAAGAAAGAAAAGGTTCGGCCTCCAAAGGAGTGGATTGTTCCGGCCAAGGGGAGTGCCCAACAGTCTGAGCCATGAGCTGAATCGGTGAAGAAGGCAGTGTTTTTGGAGAGAAATTGGATTATATATTATGGAGGAGAAAGGTTATGAATGTGATTGTTCCGTTAAAACTTATTTGCGATGCCATAGAGACAGCAGACAGTGAGTGGAAGCAGTACCTTGATATAGAGAAAATGGAAGTGGTCTGCCTTCCGGAAAATCCTTTTATGGGTGAGTATGATGAGGAGGACCAGGAACTGGCGGAACTGATTGAGGAGGAATGGAATATCCGGTTCTTTGCTCTGCCTTCACAGTTTGACATCCACGAATACAGTATTATGGAGGATTTTGTGTGGGAGCTTCCCCAGGGGCCGGTGCAGGACTCACTGGAAAATGCTATCAGGGGAAAGGGGGCTTTCCGGAGATTTAAGGACCGTATACGCAGATTTGGCATTGAACAGCAGTGGTATGACTTTGAGGAGGCCAGGTACCGCAGTCTGGCCATTGAGTGGTGTGAGGAGAAAGGGTTTGGGTACCGTGAGGATGGGAATGGAAAGACAGAAGAACCTGTGAGCAGCGGGAAGTCCGGAAAAGCCGGGACAGACAGGAATGCCGGAGAGAATCTGGCATGGGAGGAAATCCGCACGGAGCATGTGGTGCAGGACACGTGGATTGATTTTAGGCGGTCCGCATACCGGCTTCCGGACGGGAAGGTGTTTGAGCCTTTTTACAGTTACAGCCGCAAGGATTATGTGGTCATTGTGGCGTCTGATGAGGACGGAAGGTATCTGTGCGTCAGGCAGTTCCGCCAGGGAATAAAGGAAGTGACCACGGAATTTCCCGCAGGAGGAATTGAGCGGTCAGACAGCAGGAAGTATGGGTGCAGGGAGGGTTCGGGGGCGTCGGAGGACAGCCTTAAGGCGGCGAAGCGGGAGCTGCTTGAGGAGACGGGATATGCGTCGGATGAATGGAGGCATTTACTTACGGTGCCGTCCAATGCAACCATGGCGGATAATTACGCCCATATTTTTGCAGCCGAAAACTGCAGAAAGCTGGGGGAGCAGGATCTGGACGAGACGGAGTTTCTGCATGTGAGAAGATATTCAGAAGAGGAGATTGAGAAGCTGATTTTCGGAGGAGAGTTTCAGCAGGCGGTCCATATTATGGCATGGATGCTGGCCAGGAGAGAATGAAAGGGAGCGGATTGGGGCTGAGGGGAATAAGATAATGCTGAAGATAGAATAGAGGAGCAATTATTCACCCTGTATCCCCATCTTCCGGCACTTCTCCGGAGAAACCCCAAAAAAACGTTTAAACACTCTGCTGAAATACAAGGGATCCCGAAAACCGGTCAAAAAAGCCGCCGTCGATACACTAAGCCCCTCAAAAAGCAGAAGTTCTCTGGCCTTCTCCACTCTTAGCTGGTTCAGATACCGGATAGGAGGAGTTCCTGTGGCCTGTTTAAACACATGGGAAAAATAGTCGGAGCTCAGGCAGCAGAATTTCGCCATGGCATCAAGAGACCATTCCTTCATATATTGCTGATTCAGGGCGAGAATCAGATCGTCAATGGCAGAATATGGCTTAACTTGTTGTGATTGCGTTTTAAGCCGCCCAATCAAAGCCAGCAGCTTTAAAAAGTCATGTTCCACCACAGACTGGTAATAATCCTTTTTCAGCTGCAGTTCTTTTATCATCTCTTCAAAAATTTGTTTCACCTGCAGACTTTCCCCGATATAGCAGGTATCTGTGCCATACCCGGAAAGAATCTCCCTGCACTGGCTGCCTGTAAAATGAATCCAGTAAACTTCCGGTTTATCTCTGAAAAAATAGGAGTAAATCTGAGGTTCGCCAGGGTGATAGAGAATCACGCTTCCGGAAGAGCAGGGAGTAAAACTGTGACCAATTTTGTAATTGCCCACCCCTTTGTAAACATAGAGAAGCTGGTAGTCCACCCTCCCACCCGGACGTTGTTTTGTGTAATCCCTTGTAAGAAATTTCTCGAAGCCGCAGCAGTTTATGACAATAGGAGATTCAAAGTCCGCATAACCGTCCTCTCTTCTCATTTCCCTCAGATGTCCTGACACATGAATCATCATTTCCCTCCATAAAGTGTCTTTTTAGATAAAAACAAAAATATCCATATTTAGAGCAAAATCATCTATGGAAAAATATACATAAATGCCCGTATACTTTTCTTAAAGCATATCATATTCCCCATAAAAGTAAAACAAAAAAAGACATTTACGGAGGTACACAACATGAAACGACAGGTCATTCTTATTATGACGGATACCACAAGAAAAGACATGCTGGGCTGCTACGGCAACGAAGTTATGAAAACCCCCAATCTGGATAGACTGGCTGAGCGGGGAATCCGTTATGAGAATGCCTACACCTGCCAGCCTGTCTGCGGTCCTGCCAGAAGCGCGATCTTTACCGGAACGTTTCCCCACACCAACGGCATGGTGACCAACAGCATTGCCATGGGCGACAATGTAAAGACCTTAGGACAGCGGCTGTCAGATCAGGGCATTCCCTGCGGGTATGTGGGAAAATGGCATCTGGACGGTGGCGACTATTTTGGTCTGGGAAGATGTCCGGAGGGCTGGGATCCAAAGTACTGGTATGATATGAAATGCTACCTTGATGAGCTCACAGAGGAGGAACGAAGGAAATCAAGAAAATCGGACACCTCTTTTGACCAGAATATGACAGCGGAGTTTACCTATGCCCACAGATGCTCTGACAGAGCCATTTCCTTCCTTAAAGAATACAAAGACCGGGATTTTTTCCTGACAGTATCCTATGACGAACCCCATGGCCCTTCGCTCTGTCCTGCCCCCTACAACACTATGTATGACGGTTTCAAATTCCAGGATCATCCGGGCTTTGAAGATGACTTGGCAGACAAACCCTTCATGCAGAAGTTATGGGCAGGAGATATGCTTCATGCTCCCCTTGAAAAAATCAATAAACCATCCCGAAAACTCTCCCTGTTTTTAGGCTGCAACTCCTTTGCCGACTATGAGATCGGACGGGTTCTTGATCTCATCGAAACCTCCATGCCCGACGCCCTGGTGATCTACACTTCTGACCACGGAGATATGTTAGGTTCCCACAGACTGTGGCAGAAAAATGCTGCCGTTTACCGTGAGGTGGCTAACATCCCCTTAATAATAGCCGGCGGACAGCGGGGGAAAGTGGTTCACGCTCCGGCCTCCCATATTGATCTGGCTCCCACTATTATGGATTACTTTGAAATTCCCCTCCCCAAAATCTTTGAAGGAAAAAGTATGTTGGGACAGATTCACAATCCTTTGGAAAACGTAAATGACTGTGTCTTTACCGAGTTCACCAGATACGAGGTTGACCACGACGGTTTCGGCGGACTCCAGATGATGCGGGCAGTCATAACTGAGCGTTATAAACTGGCTGTCCATGTTTTGGACAGTGATGAGTTTTATGATCTCTATGAAGATCCTTTTGAGATTCACAATCTAATCCATGACGAAACCTATGCCTCTATAAGAAACAGTCTCCATGACAGGCTTTTAGAACATATGAACGAGACCAGGGACATGTATCGGGGCTATCAGTGGGCAGTCCGTCCATGGCGGAAAGACAAACAACCCACATGGGACAATGACGGATATACCAGGCAGAGAGAAAATGAAGAATATGAGCCGAGACAACTGGACTACGATACAGGCATGCCCATGGAACACGCTTCAAGGAAAAAGAAAAAATATTAATCCATATGTTCCTTTCCCATATATTCCTTCCGATAATCAAGAGGGGTCATACCCTCCGCTTTTTTAAAGGAGCGAATAAAAAAGCTGGCGCTGTAATATCCCGTGGCAGCACTGATCTCCTGAATGGTCATATGAGTCTGCAAGAGAAGCCGCTTGCTCCTACTGATTCGAAGCCTGGTCAGATACTGCACAAAATTGCACCCTGTTTTTTTCTTAAACAGTGACGAAAAATAGTTTGGTGAAAAGCCGTAGAGCGCAGAGATCCCTGTAAGGCTTAAGTCCTCTGTATAGTGCTCTTCAATATACTGTAAAATCTCGTCGCTGCGGAAGTCCTTTGGCATGGTCTGGAGCATGGACAGGCCAACCTGTTTCATCTTTTTCGACAGATTATCCTTGTTCAGATGTTCCAGACGATAAGCCCGTTCCAAAAAACTGAGAAGATGGGAGACAGCAGATGAATTCTGCGCCGTTATCTCATCCAGGGCCTGTACCATAGCCTGGGAGGACAGCAAAAAAGAAGCATGGTCATTGACTGCAGAAGCCTTAAGACAGCTTTCACAATGACGGCAAAGCTTTGCCAGTTCAGGGGTCAGTTCGGGGGCCTTTCGATTGCTTCCATAGAGTGTTTGTCTCTTAAAGACAAAACGGCAGGCGGCAAGAGATTGGATCCGTTGCCATTCCTGTTTCCAGGAAAAGCTGTCAGAAAATCCTTTCCCTTCAAAAAACGTGTGACAGGCAGAATATTGTTCAGCCATCTCTTTGATATAGCCTGAAACACAGCCCGGATATTCCGGAGTCTCAAAAAGAAAGAGAAGGGTTCCCTCCGGCTGAGTGTACGGGAGAATCATCACTTTGCTGTTGTCTTTTTCCGACAGCTCCAAGGGCAGAAACGGGCAGGCGGGTACATCATCCGTTATGAGGAGGGGATAGCAGGTCTGGGGGAAGGGGATCATTTCCTCTGAAGAACTCAACAGAGCCATGGTACACAGAGTCAGGTTCTGGAGCAGTTTTGTTTTCTGCTTCTCCAGGCCGGCTATGGTATGCTCCAGAATCTGTTCCAGCTGTTTTCTGGTCAGGGGTTTTAATATATAGTCTCTGACCCCCAGGCGGATGGCCTCCTGGGCATATTTAAAATCATCAAATCCGGACAACACATAAAAGTCCGTCCGGGGCGCCAGCTCCCTGGCATGACGAATTGCTTCCAATCCGTCCATAGATGGCATCCGGATATCCACCAAAGCCAGATCAATGTGATTGCTTTTTACGGCGTCCAGCATAGAAAGTCCGTTGGCGGCTTCCACTACCTCCGCCTGCTCTATCCCGAGATCTTTTAAGAACATGAGAATCGACTGGCGAATCAAAGATTCATCATCTGCAATCAGTATTTTCATAAAGTTTCCTCCATATCCTCTCTAAAGATCATAATTGTGGTTTTTGTTCCCTTCCCAACGGAACTTTGAATCTCCATCCGGCCTCTGGGGGAGAATGATTTAAGACGTTCCCTCACATTATTCAGCCCGATGCTGTTTTCCGACAAAATCTCTGTATCAAAACCGATTCCATTGTCACAGACACTCATAATCAGGTAATCTTCCGTCTTTTGAATCAAAACCCTGATATAACACGGATACTCGCAGGGTTCGATTCCGTGAAGAACGGAATTCTCCACAATGGGCTGAAGAAGAAGCTTGGGTATCATAATCATTTCCTCATCCCCGGTTTCAGGAAAAATATCAAAAGAAAGCCGATCATTAAACCGCAGTTTTTGAAGAGCGCAGTAATACTTTAAAAACTGAAGCTCTGTGGCAAGAGGGATTAGAGAAGGCGCTTTCAGAATGTACCGAAGCATTTCCGACATCTCATAGAGGGAATCCTCCAACCGTTCCCGCTCCCCCATCTGGTTTAGAGCAATAAGATTATTTAAGGTGTTAAACAGAAAATGGGGCTGAATCTGTGCCTGAAGAGCCTTAAATTCACTATCCTTCTGCTTAAGCGCCATAATATATTCCCTCTGAAGGGTTTTATCCAATTGTTCTGAGGTCTGATTCAGCAATTTTCCCAGATCATCCAGCTCCGTACCGGATACATTTTCATATTTTTTAGAAAAGTCCTTGTGCTGAATAGCCCAAAATACCTCCTTCATCTGATTGATGGATGCCACCAGCTTTTTAGAAAACATATAGTGGGATGATGTTGATATGAGAACTCCCACTATGTAAAAACAAAAAGCGGCAGAATAAATAATAAGGATTCTTGATCTTAAATGCTTATCCGACAGAAGAACGGTAATATTCCACGGATACTTTCCAAGAGGATAAGAGTACGCCTGGTAGGATCCATCTTCCAAATTTACATAGGATTTGCCGAAATTTTTCATGAAACTATCTGTATCCGCCTGAGATAACAGAGCGTTGGTGTAAACAATGTTCTGGTTTTCATCAGTTAAAATAATTTTTGACGGGACATGAAAGGATAACTCTTTAAATATCCGATCCAAAATGGAAATATTGATATCAATCTTAATCACATACAGAGGCCGGCGGTTTTCTATTTTAACAATGGAACGAACCAGGGAGATCACGGAAGAATCATTGGGTTCGATATAGTCAGAAACATGAGGACCTAAAAGCAGACATCTACCGTCAGCAGCAATGGCCCGCTGATACCAGTCCTTTTCCCCATATTTTACAGGCTGAATCAATGATTTATGATCATAATCATCTACGGTGTAATAAAGGCAGTCATCATCGTTCATAATAAAGATTCCGTTGACATCGGCGCGGGTATAGCGAACAAACCGAAAATTGGATTCCAGGTTACTTTTGAGAGGAATCTCCTCCAGAATGTCATATTCATAGCCCTGGACCTTTTTTTCAAGATAATTATAGAGAGAGTCACTGTAATACGGCTGAAGAGTTACCTGTTCCAGTTCTTCTAAGTAGGTAATCATATTGCTGGTCATGGAACTGGCAGTAGAATTCAGAAGGCTCTGGATATCTTTCTCATATTCTCTGGAATAAAACTGTGCCAGAAACGTAGAAATCAGAATAAACGGCAAAAGGGTACTGATCAAAAAGATTTTCATAAGCTGTGCGGAAAAAGAGTGTTTTATTTTCATATGGGTTCCTCATCTTAATACACAAAATTTCAGCCATTATTACCTGTTATCCAGAAATCAGTATATACATTTTAGATATTTATTACAATAGATTTTATTAAAATCAGAAGAAAATACAACATAATCGTAAAAATTTACTATTTTGCTCCATGCATATGGAACTATAATAGAATTACAAAATTTCAGAGGAGGATAAAAAGAAATGAGAAAACAAATCAAAACGTGGGCAGTATTGGGCCTTGCCGCAGCACTCACAGCTTCCATGGCAGGATGCGCATCTTCTCAGAGCGGAAGTTCTGAGACAGCCGCCCCTCAGGATCCGGGCAAAGCCCAGACAGCAGAAACCACAAAAACTGAGGGTTCAGAAGCTCCCGCTGCTGCTCTTGAGGGGGAGATCGAGATCGTAACCAATGGAAATGAAGAGACCTTCAATGCGGTTAATGAGATTTTAAATAACTTCATGGCAGAAAATCCGGGAGTAACGATCAGCTATACCACCCAGGGTTCTGATTATGAACAGCTTATGAAAGCCCGAATGGCTTCCAATGATCTGCCCGATATCTTTGCCACTCATGGCTGGTCCGTAGCACGTTACAGCGAGTACCTGACGCCCCTCAATGATCAGCCCTGGTACGGTTCCATTGAAGAATCTTTTATGAACAATATCGCAAATGATGAAGGGCAGATCTTCGTTCTTCCCCTTAACATGGACATCGGCGGACTTTTATACAACAAGACTCTTCTTGAAGAGCTGAACGCAGAGATCCCAAAGACGTGGGATCAGCTCCTTGAGATCTGTGAGATGGGTAAGGCAAAGGGTTATACAGGCGTATTTATTGCGGGAAAAGACTCCCGCCAGCCAGCCAGCCTTTTGGATGTCTCCGCCCAGACCTTTATCTCAGTGCGCAAGGATGCAGATTATCCGTCCCAACTTTTAGATGGAACTTTTGACTGGAACAACTGGGCTCCCCTTTCCCAGTTCCTTCTCGACCTAAAGACCAAAGGATACTTAAATCCTGACTGTGTTACCTGTGATCCCATCGATGTGGCACCCAGAATGTCAGAGAATAAGGTGTTGTTTGTCATTACTTCCTCTATGGATCTTATCAGACAGGCCGCGGAACTGAATCCCGACGCGAAGTATGGTCTGGCTCCGGTTCCTTCCCTTGGAGAAGGCTATGAGAATGTATTCGCGGGCGGCGAGCGTGAGGCATACGGCATCTGGAAAGACACCAAGCATATGGATATCTGCAGTGCGGTTCTGGAGTACTTAGCCCGCCCGGAAAATGTAAAAAAGGTTTGTGAGGCCAGCGGAAAACGTTCCGCCCTCAAAGACATCAACCCGGATCTTGGGGAGATCGCAGAGGATTACAAGACTTATGCCGATATCAGAATCTGTCCTGTTTTCGACCGCGCTTACCTGCCAAGCGGCATGTGGAGCACCATGAGAACCATCGGATCATCTCTCATCGCGGAAGAGATGACTGTGGAAGAAAGCGTGAAAACCATGGAGACCGATTATAACACACTTCGCGAGCAGCAGTAATATTGGGAGGAAAAAGGATGAAGCAAAAAAGCAGGAAAGGAATCTCCATTGATATCTTATATCTGCCGGCAGTGATTTTGCTGACCGTGTTTGTGGTATACCCTCTTTTGTCAGGCGTACAGATTTCGTTTACCAACTGGAATGGTTATTCCTCCACCTATAAATACATAGGGTTTGCCAACTATAAAAAAATATTCCATGATAAAATGTTCTACACTGCCCTGAAAAATACGGTAATCTATGGTGTGGGGAGTACAACACTGCAGACCATCATAGGAATCTCCTATGCGCTGCTGCTTCAAAAAAGATTTCCCGGTCAGACCCTGGCAAGGGTGATTATCTATCTTCCTGCTATGATTGCTTCCCTTATTATGGGCTACATCTCCTACTTCCTGGTGCAGTACAATCACGGCGCCATCAATGACATTATGATTGCGCTTGGCAAAGAACCTGTGGACTGGATGGCTAACGGAGAGCGGGCCGTATGGATTATCGTAGTCATCAATGCCCTCCAGTTTGTGGGAAAGACTATGATTGTTATGATTGCCGGCCTTCAGGGAATTCCAGACTCTTACAATGAGGCTGCTTCCATTGACGGCGCTGCCTATCTCCAGCGGTTAAGGTATATTACCTTACCGCTGCTCCTTCCGGCCATTACCACAAGCGTGGTACTGAATCTCATCGGCGGCCTGAAGCTGTTTGGCATTATCCTGGCTACCACCTCCGGCGGCCCCGGATATTCCAGCCATTCTCTGTCAACATTGATCAATTACCTGTATTTCCAGAACCAGAACGCAGGCTATTCTTCATCTGTCGGCCTGTTCTTGTTCCTGATTATTATGATTCTTGGAACTATTGTGAGAAATTTCCTTGAGAAGAAAGCGGAGGGAATCAGTTGAAACAGAAAAAGAATTTAAAATGGATAAAAACGCTTGCCGCTTTGCTTATCATAGCCCTTCATATCTGTCCCTTTTATATTATGATTAACATCTCCTTAAAAGAGATGTCGGACAGATCATCCAGGTGGATTCCGGCCTTTAAGCCTTATTTTCAGAACTATGTCAATGCCATGAACACAGGGAACCTTGGCAATGCGATTCTGAATACCTGGATAATTGTATTCTTTTCTGTTATGATTGTAGTGGTGGTGGGCGCTATGGCGGCTTATCCTTTATCCAGGCATATTACAAGGCGCAATCAGATTATTCTGACCTTTATTGTAGGAGTTATGATGGTGCCGCAGTTGAGTATTCTGGTGCCCCTTTACAAAGAGATGGTGGCTCTTAAGGGAATCAACCATATCTGGGGGATTGTACTGGTGTCGGCTACCTTTCATCTGCCCCTGTCCATCTACATGTTTACCAATTTCATAAAGACCATCCCATCGGATTTGGACGAGGCGGCTATGATTGACGGATGCAGCCGGTTCCAGGCATTTTTCAGAATTATACTGCCCTGTTTAAAGTCCACCACCGTGAGTGTAATTATTCTGACAGGGGTTGGAATCTGGAATGATTATCAGTTCCAGCTCTATTTCCTGCAGAAACCTGCCCTCAGAACCATAACCCTGGCCATTACCACCTTCTTCACAGACAGCAGGCAGGACATGGGAGCAGCGGCAGCAGCGGCATTTATCGTGGTTCTGCCCCCGGTTCTTCTGTATATCTGCTTACAGAAATATTTTGTCCAGGGCGCTATGGACAGTGCGGTGAAATGAGATAACTGAACGGATTTTGAAATCTAGTAAAATGGACAAGGATAAAAAATATGGAAAATTGGAGAGAAGTTCTCAGAAAAATGTGTGACATGGATAACAGGGAAATTCTTATAGCAAGCCACCGCGGAAAGTTCAGCTCCAGCGTTATGGAAAACACCACGCTTGCATTTCTCCTGGCAATAAGGCAGGGAGCCCATATGGTGGAAATGGATTTGGCAAGAACAAAGGACGGAAGAATCGTAGCACATCACGACAATGACATGTCCCGATTGTTTCACACCACGGAAACTATCGGGGAAAAGACCTTAAAGGAACTCCTTGATATGCCTTTGTACAATTACCTTGGGGAGATCTGCGCGGAACATTTGGAGACATTTGACGAGATTCTGGATGGATTAAAAGATAAGACCGTATTGGTGCTGGACAAATGCTGGGATTGCTGGGATGAGGTCTATGATCTTCTTAAGAAAAGGGATATGCTTAAACAGACCATCTTTAAATTTTATTTAAGAGATGAGAACCCTCTTCTGTGGGCCAAGGAACATAAAGACTGTATGTTTATTCCCATGTGGAAGGAGATCGAACTTTTGGAACGGCTGGCAGAGCTGAAGGCAGCCGCAAAGGTTCCCGCCGTTGAGATCACTCCCAGAGACGTAAATGACGACGTCTTTCAGCCGGAAACCTTCAAATGGCTGAAAGAACACCAGATGAAAGTGTGGTGCAACTCGTTAAGCCTGGCCAAAAGGCTTGTCTATGGAGCCGGCTATGATGATCTGAAATCCTTATATTATGGCGGCGATGCCGGATGGGGAGAACTGATCAAACAGGGAGTAACCATTATCCAGACAGATTGGCCCTATGAACTGAAATGTTATCTTGATATGAGGAACCGCCGCTCGTTTGACTTGTGTGATGTATGATTGCGGCGATATCAACTATTTTACACTACCCAAACTGACGGCCGCAGTGATGGTCAAACCACTGCGGCCGCTTCATGTCTTAAAAGAAATAATTACTTCAACACATCCTTCAAATCCATAGTCTTAGTTCCGTCTTCCAGTATAAAGCAGGGAATACCGATTCCGCCGCCTGCTTTTACCTTTTCATACATGGGTTCCTCATCCCGCAGTTTCAGATAAACCTTCAGATCTGGAAGAGAAGCGGACATATTCTTAAACTCAATCTCCATGCCGGCCTCCACCAGCTTATTCAGAGCATAAATGGTATCCGGGCATAAATGGCTTCCTACTACAGTAACTTTCATAATCATAATCTCCTTTTTGTTTAATATGTATGGAATCCGTTATTATAACGGGAATCCCCAATCTGATGTTACAGGGGTTAAATCCCTCCATGGCACCCCATAGGGTCTATCCGGCTTTGGGGCGGAGCGGTTCATTTCCACTTACCCCGCTGTCACATTACCGTCTTCAACAGCCAGGCTATATTCCTACCGCCTTACCGCCACTGCCTCAATCTCACACAGAACCCCCTTGGGCAGTTCCTTTACCGCAACACAGCTTCTGGCAGGCCTGGAAGTAAAATATTTGGCGTACACCTGGTTAAAGTCCGCGAAATCCGCCATATCCGCCAAAAAGCAGGTGGTTTTAAACACATGCTCCAGCCCGGTCCCCGCGGCTGTCAGAATGGCTTCCACATTTTTGCAGCTTTGCTCTGCCTGGGCGCTGATCCCTTCCGGCACTTCACCCGTCTGGGGATTAACGGGAATCTGACCAGAAGTAAACACAAATCCATTGATCTCAAATCCCTGAGAGTAGGGGCCGATTGCCCCTGGTGCATTAGTGGTTTCAATAACATTCATGATAAATACCTCCTTCAAAAGTATGTGTTCGTGTTGCTGTCCACAGATTTTGTGAACGTAACCGCATATGCTTATGCAACATCGCCCAAGGCGATAAGGCTGACTACAGGCAGCTGACACTACGCCTCCACCTGTCCGCCTGCAATCCGCTTTTCCAGCCAGTCTTTTCCCTCAACCAGCCGGGCGATGATCATGGAAGCGATGGTGTCTCCGCTGGCATTTAAACAAGTCGCTGCCGGGTCAACTAAAAATCCGATAGTTGCAATAAGCGGAAACGCTTCCGCTGGAAATCCAAAGAGGCTGACAATCAGCATTTCACCCACCAATCCGCCGCCGGGAGCCCCGGACAGCACGAACGCGCTTAAGATAGCCACCACAATGGACATGGCATAGGTTCCCACGCCTGTATAGGGCATTTGGAACACGCCGTAGAGAAACGCGATTTTAGTAATGGCGGACAGCACGGAACCGTCCATATGCATGGTTGCGCCCATGGGAAGCACGATATTGCTGATATCCTCCGGAACGCCGATCTTCTTGCAGGCTTCCATATTGACCGGCAGGGCGGCCACGGAACTTTGGGTGGCAAAAGCGGTGACAGCAGGGTTAAAAATATGTTTCAGCATACGGGAGATTCCCTGCTTTCCTGCCGCAAAATAGCTGTACAGAGGGAAGAACACAAGTACATACACCGCGCACATGGGATAGTAGACCAGCATGGTGCGTCCGTAATCACCGATCAGCTGGGGACCGAATTCCCCTACCAGGTTGGCGAAATAGACGCCAAGGCCGATGGGAGCCAGTTTCATGATCATGTCAACCATCATCATGATAATGTCGTTTAAGTTGTTCAGAAGCTTTCCGGCCCAGCTCTCCTCACCGCCGCATTTGGCCACGGCAAAGCCGGACATAATGGCAAATACAATAATGGGAAGCATGTTGCTGCGGCTCATAAGGCCGTTGAAATCATTAACGGTGAGAGCGCCCACGATCATATCGCTGATGCTGGAAGCCTCCGCCATCTTTGCAGTCCCCATGGAGATAGCCGTGTTTGCTGCCGGCGGCCAGATATTGACTACCACAAGCACCAGGGCCGCCGCGAATCCGCCGGTGACAATGAACGTACACACCAGGCTGCCAAGAATTTTACCAAGCCGTTTCATGTTGACCATATTTCCCACGGCTGTGGTGATGGACACGTAGACCATAGGAACCACGATGGTAAACATCAGGTTCAGGAAAATGTCCCCAAGAGGCGCCAGAACCTTGGCCTTTTCCCCTAAGATGATGCCCAGCATAGCCCCGGTGAAAATGCCGCCCAGCAGCAGTAACGGAAATTTATAGCTGTCCCATATTTTCTTCGCGTTCATATGTGATACCTCTTTTCTCATGTATTTGCGTCAACGGCTTCTTTTAACTGTTTCATGGCCTGTTCCAGGATGCTTCTGGGGCATGCTGCGTTGAGCCGCATATAGCCGCTTAAGCTTCTCCCAAAGGTGTAGCCTTCATTAAGTCCAAGCCCTGCTTTTTCTATCATAAATGTCCGCAGTGTTTCATTGTCCATGTTAAGCCCCCGGCAGTCCAGCCACATCAGATAGGTGGCATCCGGCACATTGACCTTGATCTGGGGGATGCGCTTCTCACAGAAGGATCTTACATACTCAAAATTGCCGTCCAGGTAGATAAGCAGCTGCTCCAGCCACTCCTCCCCCTCATTGAACGCCGCTTCCATGGCAACGGAGCTGAAAGCGTTGTTTCGATGGATGTCCATGTTGGTCCAGAAACGGTCGAATCTCTCTTTTGTCTCCAGGTCAGGAAATACGGTGGTGGATGCCTGGAGCCCGGCCAGGTTAAAGGTCTTTGTGCCGGAAATGCAGCTTATGACTTTTCCGGCAATCTCCTTGGAAACCGTGGCTGTAGGGATGTGTTTTTTTCCATGGAAAATCAGGTCGGAGTGGATCTCGTCGGACACAAGGAGCACATTATTGGCAATGCAGATGTCCGCCATTTTTTTCAGCTGTTCTTTCGTCCACACGATGCCCAGCGGGTTATGGGGACTGCACAGCAGGAAAACCTTTACTTCCTTGGCTTTTCTCTCAAAGTCCGCAAAATCGATGGTCCAGCGTCCCCCCTGCTCCACCAGCTGATTTTCCACCACAACCCGTCCCCATGCTTCGGTCACATCATAAAATTCAGAGTACACGGGAGTCTGGATCATAACCTTGTCGTCGGGATTGGTGAAGACTTTAACAATAGCGGACAGGGCAGGCACCACGCCCAGGGACCAGCTTACAAGGCTCTTGTCGATCTGCCAGCCATTGCGGCGCTGCTGCCAGCTGCAGATGGCGTCAAAATAACTGTCTGGGCGTGAGGTGTATCCCCAGATGCCCTCCTCTGCTTTGGATTTTAAAGCGTCGATGATCGGCTGGGCGGTTTTAAAATCCATGTCAGCTACCCACAGGGGGATGACATCATTGGTGCCGAATTTTTTGATGCGCTCATCGTATTTTGCCGCGCGGTTGGCGCTGCGGTCAATTACCTGGTCAAAATCATATTTCATAGTTTTTCCGACTCCTCTCGTTGTATTCGTAATATTAATGATTTTGTTCACAAAGATCACTGCCGGCCAGTTTGTTTTGTGGTTATGCCTTATAAATGAGCAAAAGCCGTGCCAAAAGATGGGAGTGGCGGGGAAAAAGTTTATTTTTCTGTGTGGCTTCCTTATTATATGAGCAAAAGCCGGGCTGGGGTGAGGGGCAGGAAAGGGGAAGCTGGCGGTGCGGGGAGGAAAATGGAAGGGAAAATGGGAATGTTTTAACCATTTGATACACATATTTAACCAATTGTGGAGAAAGAGAGGCCATAAGGCGGAGACGGTCATAGCCTGTTTTTACATTCTGGGGCTGGGCCTCGTTCAGCCGCCTTACATCTGAAAAATTTATCATATGCAAAATAGAGCGTAAAGATGATGGCAATGGATTTTTCAATATACATTAGGTGTACTGGCATGTTTTTTGCTGTATAATAGAATAGATATATAAATACAGGTGATTGCGAAACGCATAACTTGCCGGAAAGAACATCATTTAAGCGTCCTGCGGCAGCAGGGCCGGATCGTATTCGCAATCCCCCACTTAAAAAGGAGGATATGACCATGAACCGTAAAATTCTCATTGTAGGCGGCGTAGCAGGAGGGGCTTCCGCTGCGGCCCGCGTCAGACGTCTGGACGCCCATTCAAAGATTATCATGTTTGAGCGGGGGCAGCACGTATCATTTTCCAACTGCTGTCTTCCCTACCACTTAAGCGGAACCGTGGAAAACAGCGATTCCCTGGTACTTATGACCCCTGAGCGGTTCGCCAAACAGTATGATATCGAAGCAAGAGTACAAAGCGAAGTGACAGCCATTTATCCGAAGGAGAAAAAAGTGGAAGTTCGGGATCGGCAGTCCGGGGACACCTATGAGGAATCCTACGACAAACTGATCCTGGCTCCGGGCGCCAATCCCATTATGCCAAAAAGTATAACCGGAATTGACAAAAAACATGTATTTTCCGTGCGGAATGTGACGGACATAAAAGCCCTGAAACAGTATATAGACTTAAACGGCATAACAAAGGCCGCCGTAGTAGGCGGGGGATTTATCGGTGTGGAGACGGCGGAAAACTTAAAATCCGCAGGTCTTTCCGTAGCCCTGGTAGAGGGCAGCAGCCAGATCATGATGCCCTTTGACTATGATATGGTCCAGATCCTTCATAAGGAAATGATGGACTGCGGTGTAAATTTATATCTGTCAAGCGTATTGTCGGAGATCAAAGAGGATGTTATCGTGATCAAACGACAGGAAGAGACCGAGACGATTGAGGCAGAGGTGGTGGTCATGGCCATCGGCGTGGCTCCTGAGACCGGGCTTGCTAAGGCAGCCGGCCTTGGGATCGGGGAGACCGGCGGGATCCTGGTAAATAAAAACCATCAGACCACGGACCCTGACATCTACGCAGTGGGAGACGCGGTGGAAAGCTTTAACCGGATCCTTGGCCGTCCGGGGCGTCTGGCCCTTGCCGGTCCCGCCCAGAGACAGGCCAGGGCGGCGGCAGACCATATCTACGGAGGATCTGACAGAAACCGCGGCTTTTTGGGGTCCTCCTGCATCCGGATCTTCGGGCAGAACGCGGCATGTACGGGGATTAACGAGAAGACGGCAAAAGGGGCGGGGATTTCCTGCGATTTTTCCTATGTCATATCCCCTGACAAGGTAGGACTGATGCCAGACAGCCATTACATGAACTTTAAGTTGGTATTTGAGGTTCCCACAGGCCGCATCCTTGGAGCCCAGGCCATCGGAAAGGGCAATACGGATAAACGGATAGACGTGATCGCGGCCATGATCGCCATGGGAGGGACCCTGGAAGACTTAAAAGATCTGGAGCTGTGCTATTCTCCGGTCTTTGGAACGGCAAGAGACGTTGTGAACCAGGCGGCCCTTGTGGGATTAAATCTGCTGAACGGCTGCTACCGCCAGGCGCCGGTGACGGCTGTGCGGCAGCTGGTGGAGTCAGAGGCTTACATTGTGGACGTGAGGGAAGAGCAGGAATTTAAAGCAGGCCATTTAAAGGGAGCCCGCAACATCCCCTTAAGCCAGCTTCGCCAGAGGATCCAGGAGATCCCAAAAGACGTTCCGGTCTATGTCCACTGCCGCACCGGACAGCGCAGCTACAACGCGGTATGCTGTCTCCAGGACCATGGATATAAAAACGTGTGGAATGTTTCCGGTTCCTTCCTGGGAGTCAGCCTCTATGAGTACTTTAACGATAAGACACAGGAACGGACGCCTGTGGTAACGGAGTATAATTTTAAGTAGGTCGATGATCTTTTGTCAGCTGTGGTTCTCCCACAGCTGTCTGCCCTGCAGAGTCAGCCGGCTGCCGCCCCGCCCCCGGCTGACTTTTGCAAAGCCTTTTTCTGCCATATCTGCCAGAATATTTCTTACTTCCTGCTGGGACATGGGAAGATAGCGCTCCTTAGCCTTTGTCAGCAGCTTTTCCCGTCCAAGATAGATTCCCTCCTGGGAAGCCTCATAAAGCTGTTCCAGAACAAACCAGAAGGTGTCCGAATAGGAGTCCTCTTTTGGGGAACCTTTGGCGGCCATGACCGGGCGGAGCTTAAACTGGCCGGACTTTAATACCGTAGGCGGCAGGTCCTCCATGGTGATCCGGGCATGGCCGGTGTAAATAAAATATTCCACCACATTGCGCAGTTCCCGGATATTGCCGGGCCAGGGATACTCTTTCAAAAAAGTCCTCACCGGTTCCGTCAATTCAAATCCGCTTCCCAGTTCCTCCTTAAAATGATCGATCAGTAAAAACATGTCCTGATCCCGGTCCGCAAGGGGAGGGATCATAATGGGAAGGGTGTTAAGGCGGTAATACAGATCCCGGCGGAAACTTCCCTCCTCCACTTTCTGTTCCAGGGACTCATTGGTGGCGGCCACAATGCGCACGTCAATGCTGATGATATGGCTGCCTCCCACCCGCATGATCTCCCGCTCCTGCAGTACCCGAAGAAGCTTTACCTGGAGCATGGGGCTCATGCCCTCCACCTCGTCCAAAAACAAGGTCCCTTTGTGGGCAAATTCCAGAAGGCCCGGCCTGCCGCCCTTTTTGGCCCCGGTAAAAGCGCCGTCCTCATAGCCGAACAGTTCGCTTTCCAGATGATTTTCCGGAAATGCTGCCACATTGATGGCCACGAAAGGCTCCTTTTTCCGCCGGGAAGCCTGGTGCAGGGCGTGGGCAAACAGCTCTTTTCCCGTTCCGGTCTCACCGATAAGCAGCACCGGGCTTTCGCTTGCGGCCATCCGCTTTAGGATATCTTTTGCCCGGACAATGGCCTGGGAGTCACCGATGATATCCGTAAAGCCGTACTTGGCGTAATGGCCTTTGTGCAGCAGCTGCTTTCTCAATTCCCCCTGGCGCATTTCCACATCATTAAATCTCTGTAAAATAGCAAATGCCCCGACGCAGGCGTCCTGGCGCAGTACAGGCACCACCTCCACGCTGACATTGATGCCGTTTATCTTTTTGACCTGGGCTTTCACCCGGCTTTTTCCCCGCAGGCATTTGGAAAATCCGATATAGGGGAACACCTGTTCTCCCCGTTTTCCCATGACCAGGGAGCCGCTTACTCTTGTGATCTCCTCCGCGTGATGGCTGCAGGCGAAAATCTCTCCCAGCTCGTTTACGCCGATAACCCCTTCCTCCAGGATCTCCATAAGGATGTGGAACTGGCTTTCCAGACGGATGGATTTGGCGAACATCTGGTCAAAGCTGTAGTTATTGGTGGCTATGGCCCGAAAATACTCCTGAAAAGGGGCGGTTTCCAGAAGATATGCCAGGTCCAGGCGCAGGGCGATCTCAATCATCATGCCGGAGGTGCAGGAGCGCTGCCCCAGATTGATGATGGTCTCGATCTCTGCGGGTACATAGCGCATCTCGTCTGGGGTTACGGCCATGTGGACGTCCTCATATTATCGTTACTCCGCCAGGAGGTAGTCCCGGCCCTTGGCTGTACAGAGCCTGTGTGCGTTGCCCTTGCCGCTGCGGATGCCTACCATGCCATAGGAGGAGATATTGTGTCCGTGAAAGTAGAGGTGAATCCCGGCATTTATAAAAACGGCATGAGCGTGGGGATCCCCGGTTTTGACCGCGTTGGCCTGAAATACGCCGCAGCCCTGGGGGCCTGCCTGGGCAATCCCCACAAGAGCCTGCAGCTTTTGGAGGATATTGACGAGACGATCTCTCAAAAGGCCATTGAGCTGGCGGAGGCCCGCCATGTGGTTGTGATGATCAACCACAGCGAGACGCAGCTTTACGCCAGGGCAGAGATCATCACCACTGCAGGCATCGGCATCAGCGAGATACGGAATACTCACGCCAACATTATTTTGACCAAGAGAAATCATGAAGTCCTTCTTCAGAAAGAATACGCGGTCAGCTCCAATGACGAGATCCATCAGAAACTGATGGAAATGACCGTGGCCCAGATCAAGGAAGTTGTTGACCAGTGCAGTGAGGAGGAGCTGGCCTACATGACCGAGGGCGTGGAGATGAACGGAAAGCTTGCGGATTATGGGCTGGACCATACTGTGGGCATCGGGATCGCGTCTGCCATCCAAAAACAGCTCCGGGGACACGGATTGGGTGTTCCTGGGAGCTGTTTTATTTCGGTAACTATTTTTATAGAAGCAATGCTCTCTGCCTGGAGTCGGGGATATTCATCTGGATGCGGTATTTTGCCACCGCTCTTCTGGATATGGCAATTCCCTCATCAGCCAATTTCTCTGCCAGCTTCTGGTCGCTGAAAGGTTTTTTGCCTTCACAGGCGATGATGGAGCGGATTTTTTCTTTGATGTGTTCCGGCGACACCCCGTCCTGTCCCCCGCTTTTCGCCACGGCTGTGGTAAACAAGGCTTTCAGCGGTTCCGTCTTTTTATACTGCACATATTTTCCCTTAATAGCCCGGCTTATGGTGGAGGCGTGGATCCCCAGATCCGCCCCGATATCTTCTAAACTCATGGGGGTCAGAGGGCCTTTTAGCTGAAAGTAATCTTCCTGCCTTTTTACGATGGCCTCCACAATGCGGATAATGGTTTTTCTTCTCTGCTCTACGCAGTTGATGACAAATCTTGCCCGTTCCAGCCGCTCTTTAAAATACGCGGTCAACTCCGGGTCTGTGGATTCCTCCATCATGCGGATGTAGTAGTCGCTGTACTTGTATTCGCCGATCCACTGGTCATTGATCTCCACGGTCCATCTCCCTCCCGGCCGGGACACCAGGATATCGGGAACCACGTAAGCGGCCTCTGACCGGTCAATATCCATAAGAGGGCGGGGGTTCAGGCTTCCGATAAGATGGATATATTCTTTCACCTGGATGGTGGATATGCCAAGGCTTCGGGATATGGTTCCGATCTGGCCGCTTACCAGGTCTGCCAGGTGTTCTCTTAAAAGCAGGAACAGGGTTTCGTCCTCAACGGCCCGCTCCTCCAGCTGCTTTATCAAACATTCCGCCAGGTTGGGCGAGAAGATGCCCACAGGCTCTAATTCCCGCAGAACAGTCAGGCACTGTCTAAGCTCTTCTTCCCCATAGCCGGAGGTCTCTGCCAGTTCCCCCAGATCCTGGGTAAAAAAGCCTTTTTCGTCCAGGCAGTCCACAAGATAACTCATGATCTTCCACTGGCGTTTGGAGTAGTCGTTCCAATTTAGCTGCCCCAGCAGGTTTTCTTTTAGCAGGCTTCCCTTTTTGGCGGACAATTCCCGCCGGTAGGGCTCGTCCTCGTCGGGATTGCCGGGATGCTGGTCCGCGTAGGCAGTCTGGGCGTCGGTGTCGGAAAATTTTTCTATGCTTGTCATGATCTCGTTTTCTTTGCGCTCCGCGTTTTCCAACATTGGATTCTCCAGATATTCGTTTACCATAAAATCTTCCAGTTCCTGGTTGGTCAGTGCCAGGATATGTAAAGCCTGCACTTGATTGGCAGACAGGGATTGCTTCTGTTCGGCTGCTATGTAGCTGTTCAAATCCATGTGGGCTCTCCTTTTGCGTGTAGTGTGGTTTGTCGTTTGGTGTTTGGCTTAAGTTTACACTTTTTTTATAAAATATTCAATATTTTTATTGCTTTTGCTGAAAAAATGTTGAAAAATTTCTCTCTAAGTTTTCTTTTGCAAAAGATATAATTTGAGGCAGAGATATGGTATAATAAGGAAGCGCATGAATGGGCGTGTTGTTTGTGACCTGGCGGTTGAAGACAGACAGTCCAAGACGGCAGGGAGGCATAGGATATCAATAGAAGGAGGAAGCGCAAAATGTTGAGAAAAGACTTTTTGTGGGGCGGCGCCATTGCTGCTCATCAGGCTGAAGGAGCCTGGGACGCAGACGGAAAGGGCGTAAGCTGTTCCGATGTTGAGACCATCGGAGGAAACGGCATTCCAAGAAGACTGACCGACGGGGTCATTCCGGGGGAGATCTATCCAAACCATGAGGGGATTCATTTTTATGAGAATTACAAAGATGATATCGCCCTGTTTGCGGAGATGGGATTCAAGGGCTTTCGGACATCCATAGCCTGGACCCGCATTTTTCCCAATGGGGATGACGATAAGCCCAATGAGGCAGGGCTGCAGTTTTATGACCGTCTGTTTGACGAATGCCATAAATACGGGATCGAACCCATTGTCACCCTGTCCCATTTTGAGATGCCCTATCATTTGGCAAAGAAATATAACGGATTTACCGACCGCAGATGCATTGAGTTCTTTCTTCGGTTTGCCCGGGTCTGCTTTGAACGGTATCAGACGAAGGTTAAGTACTGGATGACCTTTAATGAGATTAATAATCAGGCAGATATCAATCAGCATAATTTGATCCAGGAAGGCGCGGTGATCCTGCGTGAGGGGGATGACCCGGAGTACATCATGTATCTGTCCGCCCATCATGAGCTGGTGGCCTCAGCCCTGGCAGTTAAGGCAGCCCATGAGATCAACCCGGATCTGATGGTTGGATGCATGATCGGCATGAACGGCGTATACCCGGCCACATGTGATCCCCAGGACGTTATGAATGCCTTGGGAGCCATGCACCAGAAATATTATTTTGCGGAAGTCCACGCCAGAGGCCATTATCCCAAACACATACTGAAAAAATTTGAGAGAAAAGGCTATCCCGATTTCATACTGCCGGAAGATAAAGAGATACTTGAACAGGGAAAGGTTGACTATATCGCGTTTTCCTATTATATGTCATTTGCGTCCTCCCATAAGCGGGGCAATAAGGACTTTGATTACACCAGTGATGACTTTGTGAGAAATACCTGCCTGAAAGCAAGCGACTGGGGATGGCAGATCGATCCTCTGGGCCTGCGCTGGTGTCTCAGCTGGTTCCATGACCGGTTCGAACTGCCCATGATGATCGTGGAAAATGGGTTCGGAGCTTATGATAAAGCAGGTGAGGACGGAGTGATCGACGATCAGTACCGCATCGACTACTTAAAGGAGCACATCCAGGCATTAAAGGACGCCGTTGAGTACGAAGGCGTTGATCTGCTGGGATATATGATGTGGTCGCCCATTGACATCGTGTCAGCCTCAACCGGTGAGTACGATAAGCGATATGGATTTATCCATGTAAACCGCACCAATGAGGGAGAAGGCGATTTTTCCAGAAGCAAGAAGAAATCATTCCATTGGTATAAACACGTTATTGAGACCAATGGAGAAGAGCTATAATGTTAATCCCTGTACTTTGCGCCCTGCAGCTTGCTGCGGGGCGTTTTATTATGCTCTCAAAAGGCACATATGGGACAGACAAACCATAATACACTGTACAGATTTTGAAACAGAGAAAACGGTGAGAGATTTTATGCAGAATCAGAAAATGGAAAACGTGCTGAACCTGGCCCTTGGGGCCACACCCCAGGAACTGGAGCGGTCGGAGACTCTGGCAGTGGGCTTTGACCCGGAGGAAAACACCTGGGAGGTCATTGTGAAACATTCCAGGCCCCTTGAGGGCCTTGAGGATATGGGGGTGAAACAGGTGGAGCTGTTAAACCAGTATTCCATCCTTACGGTTCCGGAGTCAAAGCTTGAAGAGGTAAGCCGGCTGCCCCAGGTAGAGTATATGGAAAAACCGAAACGGCTGTACTTTTCCGTGGGACTGGCAAAGACGGCTTCCTGTATTACTTATGTGCAGGTGGAAGGAAGCAGCTATTCTCCTTATCTGACAGGGAAAGGGTGTTTGGTGGCGGTGATTGATTCGGGGGATAGTGTTATAATGATGACAGGTTAGCAGAAATCCCCATAATTCAAGGGTTTTTCGCTGATTTAGTCCTACAGAAAATTGCTGAAATAAACAGTTATTTGAGTAAGGACGGGCCCGTTTTATGATTCAAAAGCATAGAAAATTTGAAAAGGCATTATTATAACACGAAAAAACAGATTTTGTTAAGATAGTGCCCAAATTTGTTTCAGCAGACATCCGACAGGCATCTTCTGACAAAAAAATTTTGTCAAAAGATGTTTGAAAAAGGATGTGAAATTATAATATCATACTGTGTTTAGGTGGGACTAAATCGGTTTGTATCTGGCGATTACGGCAGATATGCAGACGTTAAGTCCTATTTTTCTTGCCCGGAAAAAATAGGAAAAAACAATGCATGGACAACCGATTTAGTCCTATTATACACCAAAGAAAGGAGAAATTCAATGGCAAAAATCGTGGGATTACTCAATGAGAAAGGGGGTGTCGGAAAGTCGGCTTCGGCCACTACGCTGGCATATCTCCTGGCAAAAAAGGAAAACGGACAGCCCTGATTGACTTCGATGGTCAGGGACATTCCAGTATCATTTTTGGAGTAAAGAATATCAACAAACTGGAGGTGACAATCAATACGCTTCTTAGAAAAATTATAGAGGACGAGCCCCTGCCGGAGAGAGAACATTATATAACTCAAACTTCGCACTTGAATAAGTGCCTATGCATCTTGAAAATACAATAAAAACTGGCAATAAGATAGCATGAAACCGTCTGGTTTGGTATAATTGAGTTGGCAAAAAACAATTAAAACCGGAGGCTCATGCTA
>CAJTGF010000034.1 GCA_910575585.1 Clostridiaceae bacterium | reverse complement strand
CGGGAATGTAACTCCTTATCATATGACGCAATGACAGCCCACACTGCGGTTGTTTTTACACGATATATGATGCTGTCTTTGGAAAGCAGGGAAGGGAGCGATAACCGTTCGCTGGGAGAACTTTTTCTATATTTCTCTGATGAAATGTCTGACATCACATGGATACAGGCATTTCGAATGCTGCTTCAAATGTTCCGAACCATACTTAACAACAATACAGAGCTGTCCGACGATAAAATCGACGAGCTGGTTGATACATTTATGAATACATTACCTGGTTTACTGAAAGCGCAGCTTCAAGCAGCATAACAGCAGACTTTCGACAACTGAATAACAGCCAGGTATTGAATTTTCAGGGTGCATAGGCAAAATCTATGTGCGAAGTTTGAGTTCTTTATTTTTTACTGAAAGCATCCATTTTAAAGGCTATATGATCGCTGACGGATCAAAACCTTGTTGTCGGAGGTCCTTCCGCCAATTTTTTCATGGTCTCTGCCAGTTTTACGGCGCAGATGGTTCCTCCCGTTGCACACGCCATGATCCCTAAAACGATTCCTGTCTCCTGTATCAGCCTGATGATCCATTCCACCACGTTGATCCCTCACTCCTGAAACTTTGTTCCGGGTCCCGATCACGCGCTTTTCGTAAGAGCGTGTTTGAAAATTCATTCCCGCCAGATGCGCGTCCCGCTTTGCGGTATATTTGAGTCAAATTCAGGTTACATAGCCCGCTATGCGCCCCTCATTTGGTTCAAATCTTCCACAAATTGTGACGCGCATCTGTCAGAAAGCAATTTTCAAACACGTTCTAAGGCGCGAAAACATCTGCCCTCCCTTTAGTATACGCCCATATCCACGTATGGGTTCCCGCGGCCAGGGAGGGTGTTTCAGGAGTTTCATGTATCGGAGATTACATTGTAAACTGGATGATACAAAACGCGGCGTAAACGCACAGCAGCGCAATACCCTGAACGCGGAAAAGCTTTCCGCGGGCCAGGGCGGGGACTGTCATGATCAGCATCACCAGCAGCATGACAGGTATATCCATCACCAGGCTGGAATTGATGCCAAAGAGCATGGAGCTTTGGGGAATCGTAAAAGGCGCCAGTGTAACGGATACTCCGCTGACTAACACCAGATTAAACACGTTTGCCCCTACAATATTGCCCAGGGACAGATCGCTGTGGCCTTTGATAAGAGAGGAGATGGCGGTGACCAGCTCCGGCAGACTTGTGCCCAGGGCCACAAAAGTCAGGGCGATAACCGATTCGGGCACGCCCAGGGCCTGGGCGATCAGCGTACCGTTGTCCACCAGCAGATTGGCGCCAGCGGCAATAAGGGCTGCGCCTACTACCAGCAGGATCAGCGTCTTGCCCATGGGCATCAGATCCGATTCATCTTCTTCCTCCTCCTGACCGGCAGGAGCGTTTTTCATCTGCAGCACATTGGCAACCATGTACACAAAAAAGACGGTTAACATGATAAGACCTATGGGGCGGGTAAATCTACCCATGCCGTAGGCAGCCACACAGTAAATGGCGGCGGCTGCAAAGAAAAACGCTATGGGAACCCGAAGGGTCTTGGGGTTAACCTTTCCGGGGCGGACAGCGATGGTGATCGCCGCGATCAGGGCAGAATTACAGATTACGGAGCCGATGGCATTGCCGTAGGCGATCTCGCCGTGACCGGATAAGGCTGACATGGTAGAAACCATGACTTCCGGCAGGGTAGTGCCGATGGAGACCACTGTTGCTCCGATGAGCAGTTCCGGCAGGTGGAACCGCCGGGCAAGGGCGGAAGCTCCGTCTACAAACCAATCGCCGCCTTTGATCAGAAAAAGCAGCCCCACAATAAATAGTAAAACAGCAACAAACATATTTTGTCTCCTTTGATTTTTGATCCGCGGCCGTTGCCTCTAAAACCGGAGACAGAATGTTTCTGCCTCCGGTTACGGCAATCTGTTCCTATTTACTTTTGCATGATGTGGATGGCAAATCCGCCAAATTCTCCGTCCAGATAGATGTTTTTCAGCTTGCCGTCATCAAAGTAAGCGGCGGTATCCATGCGAAAGTCAAAGCCTTTTTCCTTTAACTCCGCTACGGCAGCCTCCAGATCCGGGGTTCTCATGGCGATGTGTCCCTTGGCTCCTAAAAACGGAGCTTTCATGCATTCAAAATAAGGACCGGCGAACTCGGACTTCTGGCCGTGGCGGGGCTCCAGGTTAAACATCATGCTCAGCAGCTTGGCCAGATCCGCGGCCTGGTCTGCGTTATTGGTGTTAATACCAATATGCTCCAGTTCAAATTTGTTATTCATCATCAGACGATCTCCTTTACATAGGGAAGATAAGTACCGCGCCTACGGTGAGAGCCAGCAGGCGGATAAAGTACTGTGGGATAGTAAATTTCCAAAACTCGGTGATCTTATAGTTTCCGGTACCCATGATCATGGCAGGCATACCGTCAATGGGCAGAAAGTGTCCGCACCAGCCGGAGATAACAATAGCGGAAGCAGCCGCGGTGGGGTCAAGGCCCAGGTTGACGCAGGTAGCGATAGCCATAGGGGCAAAAACGTAAACCGTGCCGATGGTAGAACCGGTGAGGGTGGCCAGCACACTGGTCAGGACGCAGAAGACGAAGATGAGGACAAAAGGATTGACATTGCCCCCCAGCATCTGGGCCACGGTTTCTCCAACCAGATTGGTCAGGCCGGTGTTTCCAAGGGCGTCCGCGATACCGATGACGCCGGCAGACATCAGGATAATTGGCGCGCTGATGGCGTTGCGGATCTCGTTAAAGTCCATTACTCCAAATACAAGCAGGATGCCTACGGCAAGGCCGGTGATGGCGTAGCCTCTGTCGCCGATGGTACTTTGCAGGACCATACCTACAACGGCAATCACAAAGCTGATGTATGTAACCGTCTCTTTCTGCTTGGTAAGGACGGGCGCACCCTCCCCCTGTGCCTTGGCTTCCTCGCTGGCTTCGGCGATGGGGTGGTCGGGCATGATCTTATAGGCGATGACGCACCAGGCCAGAAAGCCAAGGGAAAGGCTTAGGTTTACAAGAGAGAACTTGAGCAAATTAACATTGGCAGTGACGCCGGCGCTTCCCAAAACAGCTATAACGATACCATACTGCAGCGCGGTATTAAACGGAACCAGCGGGTGGTTGGCCGCAAAACCCGCAGGCATAAGCACCTTGGAAGGCGGAAGCTGCTTATTGTAGGGCAAAGTGGACAGAAGACCGATTACCAGGACATAGTAAGCAGTGGAGCCGGTGCCGAACAGGCTGCATCCCAGCATAACGATGACAATAAGCAGGACGTAAGCCTTAAAGCCGCCCTTGTTAGCCATATTATACATCAAAGCCTTGAATTTGACAATAAAACTGGTTTTTTGCAGGGCTGCTATGATCGCCATAAAGGAAGCCAGCATGACGATGGTGGAGTTGGAAAAACCTCCGAACGCGGTTTTGATATCGGTCACGCCAAACACGACCAGCAGCAGCAGAGCCAGCAGCGGCGGCGCTCCGAAGGGCAGTTTGTCCATCATGATTAAGATGATCATGAGGATCGTGATGGCCAGAGCTGTTATCATGGGTAAAGTCATTATATTTCCTCCTAACTTGATTTAGTGTCCGTTTGCCATGCGCACGGCGTATTTTATGGCGTTGACAAGGCTTAATTCATTGCCGTTGCCCTTTCCCGCATGATAAAAGTCAGTGCCGTGATCCACGCTGGCGCGGATAATGGGAAGGCCCAGGGTAACATTGACTCCCTCCACGGCGCCCCACTCCTGTCTTTCGCGGTCGTAAACAAATCCCACGGTCTTAAGGGGGATATGGCCCTGGTCGTGGTACATGCACACCACGATGTCATACCAGCCGCCCAGCGCCTGGGAAAACACGCTGTCCGGCGGACATGGGCCTGTGACGCCTGCTATGCCCCTGGCCTTTGCGGCCTCAATGGCCGGGGTGATCTCCTCGATCTCCTCCCTGCCGAACAGGCCGTTTTCGCCGCAGTGGGGATTAAGGCCTGCCACGGCAATGCGCGGATTTTCGATGCCCATATCCTTACATGCCTTGTTGGCGATCTCGATTACCTCCAGCACCCTGTCCTTCTTTACCCGGTCGCAGGCCTCCCGCAGGGAAACGTGGGTGGAAACGTGTACCACCCGCAGGTCGTGGTGTGCCAGCATCATGGTATATTTTTTGGTGTTGGTATAGGTGGCGTAAATCTCGGTATGGCCGTCAAAGTGGGTATGGCCGTCGGATTTTTCACCGTGGTAAAACTCCAGGGCCTTGTTCATGGCTTCCTTATTCAGAGCATTGGTGCAGGTGGCGTCCACCTCCCCTGCCATAGCCAGTTCGATGACCTTTTTTACACACTGGAAGGCTGCGTTGCCGCCCTCTATGCTGACCTTTGCCAGTTCAAATTTGCTGATATCTTTAATCAGATCAAGGTGCAGCACGTCAATGGCGCCTGGGGTGAACAGGGCGTCCGACACGCGGCCGCAGCGGTGGATAACCATATCCTCCTGGCCCACAAGCTTTTTCGCCTGCTCCATGATCTTCACATCTCCTACAACAATAGGACGACAGTAACCATACTGCTCTGGGTCTGCCAGCGCTTTGACGGTGATCTCCGGGCCGGAGCCTGCGGGATCCCCCATGGTAATGCCAATAATGGGTTTTGTCATGTGCCCCTCCTTATTTAATGCCCTTGGCAGTGTTCTCTGCCAGGACGTTCTTCAAAGCTTCGATTCCCTCTTCTGGAACATAGTTAAACGGCGCGCGGCACTTGCCCACGTTATAGCCGAGCAGAGCCACGGCGGTCTTGATGATGGTGTTGGGGTTGCCGTATTTGAAGGTCTGCTGCAAGATGGCAACAGCGTCCTGGGCCTTCTGGGCGCCCTCTATATCCCCTGCTATGAAGCGGTCATAGATGCTGGCTGCGGTAACAGGCCAGATGTTGGCGCGGCCGGCGATTCCTCCCGCGCCGCCTTCCTTTAAGCATGTGAGGATGGAACCGTCATTGCCCGCAAGGATGGCAACCTCCTTGTTAAGCTCCCTGGTCAGGCGGATGTAAGCTTTCAGGTTTTCGATATCACCGCTGGAATCCTTGGCTCCCACGATAACATCTACGTCCCGGCAAAGGGCCTGAACGGTTTCAGGCAGCAGCTTGTTGCCGGTTCTTGGCGGGATGTTGTACAGGATAATGGGGATGTCCACAGCCTTTGCCACAGCTACATAGTGGTCGTACAGCTCCTTTTGGGAGGCAAGGGCAAAGCTGGGGGTGATGATGGACAGGGCGTCCGCGCCCAGGGCCTGGGCCCGTCTGCTCATGCGGATGGTGTCTGCTGTGGTGATGCATCCACTGCCTGCGTAAACCGGAACGCGGCCTTTTACCTGGTCAATGACCGTTTCCAGGATCTCTTCTTTCTCCTTCATGGAAAGGGCGTAGGCTTCGCCGTTGGTTCCGAAGGGGAACAGGCCATGGACGCCGCTTTCAATCTGGCGTTCCACCTGTCTGCGCAGTTCCTCATGGTTGACGGTCTGCTCGGCATCATCGTTCATCGGGGTAATAATCGGGGGGATAATTCCTTTGATTTTGCTGGTTTTCACGGTAATTCTCCTTTCTTATGTTTCGTTTCAATGATCTCCTGATACAGTTTGCGGGCATCGTCGGCGGTTACGGGGCGCATATTGTTAACCAGCAGGCGCTGTACCTGCATGCCGGCCTCCACCAGACTATCCAGATCCCGGGCAGGCACGCCGAACTCCTTTAAGCTGGTGGGAATGTCCAGATGTTTGACGATAGATTCCAGCCGTGCGATCATCCATGCGGCCTTTTCCTCCACAGTACTGCGGCGCGCCTGGTCGTGGCAGCAGCGGTCATAGGCAGCGGCCAGCCTTTGGCGCACGGCTTCATGTCCGCTGTTAAAGCGCATAACCGGGGCCAAAAGGATGGCGTTGGATACGCCGTGGGCAATATGGTACTTGCCGCCTAAAGGATAGCTTAAAGCGTGGACAGCCGTGGTGCCGCTGGCTGTAATGGCCAGGCCTCCGTAGTAAGCGGCTATCTGCATCCGGTTTTTCTCCTCCATGGCCTCCGAGTCGTCGCAGGCTTTTTCGATGTTGTTCAGGATCAGATCCAGGCCTTCCAGGGCGTACAGATCGCTGAAGGGATTGGCTTTATTGCTGGTAAAGCACTCGATACAGTGGGCCAGGGCGTCTACTCCTGTGGCCGCGGCGATCTTGCGGGGCAGGTTTTTGATCATCCGCGCGTCCAGAATGACGTAATCGGCGATCATGTTCTCATTGACGATCCCCACTTTCAGTTCCTTTTCAGGCACCGCCACAATGGCATTCGGTGTTACCTCCGCGCCGGTGCCGGCAGTGGTAGGGATCAGGATCATAGGCACGCACTTTTTGGCCATGCCCGGATCGTCTAACAGCTCCTTTACGCCGTAGGCGTCGGTAACCAGCACGCTGGCCAGCTTGGCCGCGTCCATGACGCTTCCGCCGCCGCAGGCCACGATCAGATCCGCGCCGGAGACCTTGAACTCGTCCACCAGCTTTTGCACGGCCATGTAGCTGGGTTCCGCAGGCAGATCATCCAGAACATAGTATTCCACGCCGGCAGCCTTGACGGCAGCTTCTGGCAGAGCGAACAGACCGGCCTCCTCGATCCCTTTGTCGGTAAACATGGCGATTTTTTTGACGCCCCGGGCTTTGATGACGGCGGTGATGTTGTCCATGGCGTTCTCCCCGCCGTAAACGGCATGGGGCATTTTCAGATTGTACTGAGTCAGCATTGTGATCAGATCCTCCTTATATTTTTTATGTACTCTCGGAGTCTCTTTGTGCCTGATTTTGTGAGATGATTTTTTGTCAGATGTGCATAAATTTATGAGGCGTACGTGGAACGTACGTTGATTAAATTTATGTGCATATGGCGGAAAATCATCCACAAAGGCAGGTGCAGGAGAGATTCCGAGAGTACATTTTTTATCGGCTCTGGGCCGCGGTGGGATTGTACAGACCTACCTTCTCCCGTTTCGCGCCCAGGACGTCTTCCTCGCTGAAACGGACATATTTGATGCCCTGACGGGTACGGGCGGCGTAAGCAAGATGCAGCATACCGTCCCGGCTCTGCATAAGGTAGGGGTACTCGTACTGCTTGTTGTTGGTCTTGTTTTCTTCGCCCATGTAGCCTTCGCCCCGCTCCATCCAGCGGATGATGGGGAAAGTAAGGCCGCCGTCCTCTGACAGAGCCACAGCCACCGGACAGCGCAGGCCGGGCCAGGCCGCTTTGCCGGGCTTGGGATCCGGGGTGCAGGTTGGGTTATAGGCAATGGCGATCCGGCCGCTTTTCAGCTTCAGGGCGCTGATGCTTGAGTTGTTGTTGGGCAGAGGAGTGGGCGCGGGTTCGGTCCAGGTCTCGCCCCAGTCAAAGGACTCGCTGCGGTGAATGCGGTATGCCTCCCGGTTGCGCATAAAGGCTGCCAGATGTCCCGGTTCCAGTTCCACCACATTGGCGTGGACGTGGCCGTTGCTTGCGGGCATCATGACCTTGAGCCAGCTTTTGCCCTGGTCGTCGGAGATGCGCAGGGCAGTGGGATCACCGGAAAGACCGTCCGCGGAGTCGGTACAGAGCCAGTTGGCAAAGATCCAACGCCCGTTGGAGAGCACCTGGATGGGCTGGCGGCAGAACGTGCCTTCCTCGGCAAATACGGTCTCATAGGGTCCCCAGGTTTTTCCGCCGTCCGTGCTTTTCTGACAGCGCACCACGGCGGTGTACTGCATATTATCTTTGCCTGGCTGACGGTCCAGCTGAGCGGTGTACATTGCCCACACCGCGCCGTCCGGCCCGTAAAAGAGGGAGGGGTTCTGCTCGCTGCGGGTATCGTCGCCGGAGATATCTACCGGCGGCAGCCAGGCTGTGCCGTCCTTTGGCAGACAGGAACAGATGATACGGATGTCGGCGCTTCCTTCATAGGTGCCGGCAAACCAGCAGCACAGCAGATCGCCGTCTGGCAGCTCCACCATAGCGGGAGCATGGGCAGTGGGGTAGCCGCCGGTGGGCAGCAGAGCCTCCAGGGTTCCCATCTCGTCATTTTCGTAAACGGCGCCGTCCCAGGTAAGACCGGGCAGTTTTGGGTAAGTCATGTGTTTTCCTCCTATTTTCGTTTTTTGTATCCGAAGCGGGCATTTCCCGCAAACGGTTCAGCAGTTGACAATACGGTTTGCCAGACGGACCAGCAGGTCCGGCTGACCAAATCCTCCGGATTTTGTAATGATATGGCAGGCGCGCCCGTTATAAGTGAAGCGTACCAGAACCACGCCGTTTTCCAGTTCGCACACAGGCTCCAGCTCCCATACGCCCACGTGGTTCATACACTGCAGCAGCGTATCGCCGCCGGTCACCAGGAGAGTTCCTGTCCACGGGCCGGCAAACAGCGCGCCGAAGATGTGGCCCAGACTGCTTGAAATGCGGACACGCATGGTTTCTTTGTCGATGCCAAGCTTTTTCGCGTATTGAGCGGTAGGTTCATTGCCGTCCGGGTCGTTGCTCTCAATAATGCAGCAGGGATTTTCCTCCAGCATGGCTTTCATTTTCGTCAGACTCTCTTTGCCTTCGTTGCTTTGCCAGTAATCCGGCTCCAGTTTCTGGCGGGGAGTCAGGCAAAGACGGCTAAAGCCCCGCCGCTTTGCCTCGTCCAGCTGGGCAAGGGTAATGGGATTGACGCTGCCGCATATGACTAACAGGCGGGGGATAAGCGGGGGAGGGGAGGAAACCGGCTGACCGGTAAGGTTAAGGAGCTTCGGCAGCATTGCCCCAAACCCTGCGCAGCCGGCCAGGATCCGCGGCGGTTCACTTGAAAACAGCCGCCTCCCGGTCTCGGCCAGATCTTCTGTTGTGGCGGCGTCAAACACAAGGATTCCCTCCTCCTTAGGCATGGCGTCCCCTTCATGAAGTACAGGATAGCTGTGGGAGGGCAGGCTGGTCTGCCGGGCAAGGAGGGCCGTTACCGCGGAATGACACACAGGCTCAAAGGGGTCGTTTCCAAAGGGGCTTTCAGCCACCGGAACGCCGTCTATATAGTGGATACCGTTTCGTGTAACCCGTCCGATCTGCGGAAAGGCCGGCAGAAAAGGAAGCTGTCTGCTGTGGCTGGCCTGGAACAGGGCGGCTAATTCCGCGCCCACATTGCCGCGAAGGGCGGAATCGGTCTTTTTATAAAGGAAGCGTATGCCGGCTTCTAAGGCGTTCTTGGTCAGGTGTGCCACCACACAGGCAGCCGTGTCGGGCGGAAGGTGGCGGGTCTCGGTGTCCACTACCAGCACGTCGGCCTGATAAGCGGAAAAATCCGTGACTTCCCCAACGATCACCCAGGTGGAGATGCCGCAGGCGGCAAACTGTACACCTGTATCCAATGCCCCGGTAAAATCATCTGCAAGGATCAACAGAAGAATCATGTAAGGTCTCCTCTCTATTTTTGTGGTTCTATTATGTCGTATCTGGCAATGATTTGCATGGGGAAAAATTGGGGGAAATGTTCTAATTTGTAACGAAAAGGAAAAATAAGGCCGGAAGCCCTTGAATCTGTTTCAAATTAAGACGTGCCAGTTGCTGTTTTTGCGGACATTTTTGGTACAATGTACTTAAACAGTACGTTAAAGATGAATGGAGGAATCAATTATGCTCAAAACTCATACCCGGATCCTGGGTATCGCCCCCTATGATGGGATGTATACGGCCATGAAACTGGTGGCGCAGGCCTATCCTGATGTGGAGCTGGACGTCTACATCGGCGATCTGGAGGAAGGGCAGGCTATAGTGGAGGGTATGCCTCCCAACACCTACGACTGTATTATCTCCCGGGGCGGAACCGCGTCCCTCATCCAAAAAGTGACAGACGTGCCGGTAGTGGAGATCCATATCTCTGTTTACGACGTATTGCGCACTATGAAGCTGGCCGAAAATTATTCCAATTTATATGCCATCGTAGGCTTTCCCAGCATAACCGGTCCTGCCCATACGCTCTGCGACCTGCTGGGATATCACCTGGATATTTTCACGGTACACAGCGCGGAGGAAGTCTCCGGCACCTTACAGCAGCTGAAAGAGGGCGGCTATCGGATGGTGGTCTGCGATGTGGTTACTCATACTACTGCCCGGGAAATGGGGTTTGACGCCTTTTTGATCACCTCAGGCCCCGAAAGTCTTCATACTGCCATGGATCAGGCTATCAGCATCAGCTCCTGGTTTCGCCGGCTGCGGCAGGACAATCTTTTTCTGCGCAGTATAACCCAGGGGCAAAATGGCCGGGTGGTGGTGCTGGACCCGGACGGAAGCCTGTTTTACAGCAGTCCCTCAGAGCCTTCCCCTGAGCTGCACAAAGCGCTGAAAAGCCATCTGCGGGAGATACCTGTCAGCGGTTCGTTTAAGTTTTACCACACGGAGCGGGATCAGCTTTACAGCATTACGGCGCAGCGGCTTTTGTCGGACGGGGCAGAGCGCCGTCTGTTTTACTGTGTGCCTTCCCGGATCCCCCTGCATACCAGCCGCGTGGGGATACGCACCATGAACCGGGGGGAGTGTGAATATCTGTTTACCAACAGTTTTTACAGCTTAAGCGGGGCCATGGGAACCCTTGATAACGAGATACGGGCATTGGCCAGGGGACGCCAGGCGGTAATGATCTGCGGCGAACCGGGGACAGGCAAAGAGCAGATCGCCCGCTTTCTATACTTAAACAGTCCTCTGGTTAACCGCCCTATGGTAGTGGTCAGCTGCGCGAAGGTAAATGATAAGGGATGGGATTTTTTGCTGGATCATTATAATTCTCCTTTAAATGCTTCAGGGAACACCGTGTATTTTAAGAATTTTGAAACCGTTTCTCCTGCCGTCGCCTCCAGATTGTCGGACGCCATTGAGGAGACCGGCCTTTCCCGCCGGGTCAGGCTTTTGTTTTCCTGCTCGGTTCAGGAAAATGAGGCCATGCCGGAGGTGATGCGTATGATCTGTGAACGCCTTGGCTATCTGACGCTTCCGCTGCCTTCTCTGCGCAGCCGTTCCGACGAGATACCGTCCCTGGCAAGCCTTTACCTTAACAGCCTTAACCTTGAACTGGGCAAACAGTTTTCCGGGTTTGAGCCCCGGGCGCTGGAGCTTCTGCGCCAGTATCCGTGGCCTAATAATTATACACAGTTTAAAAATCTGCTCCGCTCCCTTGCCATCCTTTCTGACGGCCCGTATATCCGCGCCGATACCGTAGCCGAGCTGCTGGCCAAAGAGAGGGTTCTGCGCAGCGCCCAGCCTGTCGGGCTTTCGCAGATCCGGACAGACCAGACCCTGGAGGATATTATCAGCGAGGCGGTCAGGCAGACCGTGGCGGCCCATGGGGGCAACCGCGCGGCGGCGGCCCGCCAGCTTGGCATCAGCCGCACCACCCTGTGGCGGTATCTCGGTCGGCTGGGGGAGGAGCGCGCGGAGGATTGAAGGGGTGTGATTTTATGCCTTGTGGCGGATCGGATCTTTGGTTTTCGGGAGGAGGTAAGTGAAGGATGAAGAAAAGTCAACCTCCTTTTTTTCGGGTTCTGTGGATGACATGGGTAATGGGTATGCTCTCGGTCATGACGGTGTCGGCGGCAGCTTCATTTTCCCATGGCCGCCCGAAAAATCAATCTCGTATCCCTTGTCGGCAAGGTATTTCATCATGTGCCGTAAATCCCTGCTCTCATTGATTGCTTCCCTTAAATCTTCCCGATAAACATTGTAGCGTGTCGTTTGTGCGCCCCCTAATAATCGGCAAAATAATGGCGGTCATATTATCAGACTTTGCTACATGGTATCGGGCTTTGTTCCCAGATAAAGCCTGTCAATAATAATTTAATGATTAACATTAAATTATTATTGATATATTTGAATTTCTGTGCTATCATAAACCCGAGGTGATAGATTATGAAATTCATTCGGAAACTCGCAAATGAGCGATTTGCAAGACCCGCCGCTCAACTGATGGAATTTGCTTGCTATTTTGTAATCTGTTTCTATGTCCTATGTATCGTCCTTAGCTTTATGGGGCGTCAATCTTTTTTCCTGCATACAAAAACGGTAACCTATGAGCGAGCAATTTACGCAGAGGAAAATCACGCTGCGCACTCTCGCGGTATGACTGTATTTACGGGCGATGATATTCATGTATGGACAAACGATAATGACCAGATTGACCTAACAATTCAGATTGGGCTTTCTTTCATGTATGCTGTCCATATAGTTCCTATGATTTTTGCTTATTGGTTTCTGAGCCGTGTATTTTCCAATATAAATAAAGGGCAAATTTTTACAGAGAAAAACTCCTCCTATCTGCTTTATTATGGGATGCTCCAATTTTCAGTGGCTGTTTTTGTTCCATTCATCAAACTATTGATTTGCTGGCTTACCAACCTTATATCTAATGGTCGGATGTCCATTTCTACAGGGCAGGCAATGTTTAATATGCTTATCCCCAGCATCGCTTTTATTGTAGCTGCATACATCATCCATTACGGGGTGCATTTGCAGGACGAGGTGGATCATACGTTATGATTATTATTCGGCTTGACCGGGTGCTGGCGGACAGAAAAATGCGGCTTAATGACTTAGCAGCCCAGGTCGGTATATCTAATGTCAATCTCTCTTACTTGAAAACGGGAAAAGTAAAAGCTGTCCGGTTCAGTACGTTAGACGCAATCTGCAAAGTTCTAAAATGCCAACCGGGGGATATTCTTGAATATGTCGAAGATGAAGATTAAAAATGCGACTTTGAGACAAAATGTCCCAAAGTTGGGGAGAGTAAAGTGATGCGAATTGAAAAAGCATGCCGTTACGTTTTTTGAGGACCCGGATCCGGATGGGATTTATCATGTTATGGAACAATTGAAACGGATATAAAAGCAGGAACCTGATATGACATTGATGGAATTGAAAGAGCAGCTGAAGGGGAAGTACCCTGCCGGCAGCGCAAAGCAGCTGGAGAAACTGGAAAGGGAACTGTGATTCGCGGATTTTGACAGCCAAACCGCCCTGGAACTGGGCAGCCGGAAGGTGCGTTTATCCCGAAAATACGGGGATTAGAAGGAATGAAACCTGCTGTCTGACAAAGGCGGCCAGGGCTATGCTTAAGGTGAGGGAGATCACAAGACCTGTTCGGAAGATCTGTTTCCCTTTCTGAACATCAGCGGCAACGAAACGGGATATGGCGGTCTGGATGGAGCCGGCGCGCAGGGCGAAGCAGATGCCAAGACCTTCCGCCCCGATGGTCCGGGACAGGAATATGCGGTAGAAAAACCCCAGCAGCTTGGTGGCAAAGCCGGTGGCAGTGAGAAGGAGGGTGCTGGCGATGAGCGTGTGTTTTTTGAAAAAATCGGTCATGGATGCTCCGGTGAAAAGGGTATTGGTATAACGTATGAGCGGGAAAAGAAGGGTAGAAGGGAGCAGAAAAGATTTGCCATCCAAAGCAGAAATTCCATCGTACACTGGACAAATAAACGATTTTCGTTTATAGTATTTGTAAATTATTAACCAGGAGGTGGATACATTGATATCACTGCATGAAGGCGGAGTTTATCTGGTTAGGGGCACGGAGCTTATCCCTGAAAAGGAAAGGGACAGGGTAAAGGCTCTGACGGGACGAGAGGCAGACAGGGCGGCGGCGAAGAAGGAGACCATCGCGTATTCTATATTGCAGGCACACAACACATCTGACGATATGGAGCATCTGAAGCTCCGTTTTGATTCTATGGCATCTCATGACATTACATTTGTAGGGATTGTACAGACAGCTAAGGCATCCGGCATGGAGCGGTTTCCCATTCCCTATGTGCTGACCAACTGTCACAACACCCTTTGCGCGGTAGGCGGCACCATTAACGAAGATGACCACATGTTCGGCTTATCGGCGGCAAAGAAGTACGGAGGGATCTACGTTCCGCCCCATATCGCCGTGATCCACCAGTATATGAGGGAGCAAATGGCCGGCTGCGGGCAGATGATCCTGGGGTCAGACAGCCATACCCGCTATGGGGCGCTGGGGACCATGGCTGTGGGAGAAGGCGGCGGAGAGCTGGTGAAACAGCTTTTAAGAGATACCTATGACGTGGCGTATCCGGAGGTTGTGGCCATATACCTGGATGGGGCGCCAAAGCCCGGCACAGGGCCTCAGGATATCGCGCTGGCGATCATTGCGGCCGTATTTAAAAACGGCTATGTGAAGAATAAGGTGATGGAGTTTGTGGGGCCGGGAGTTGCCTCCATGACCACGGATTACCGAAACGGCGTGGACGTGATGACCACGGAGACCACCTGTCTCACCTCTGTGTGGCGGACGGACGAGGATACCAGGGCATATCTGGCAAAGCACCACAGAGAGGAAGCTTACCGTGAGCTGGCGCCCGGAGAGGTGGCTTACTACGACGGCTGCGTGTATGTGGACCTTTCCACGGTAAAGCCCATGATCGCCCTGCCGTTCCATCCCAGCAATGCCTATGAGATTGATGAGCTGAAAGCCAATCTGACGGATATTTTAAGGGAAGTGGAAGTTCAGGCCCGGAAGGTGTCCGGCAAAAAGGCGGAATTTACGCTTTTGGATAAAGTAAAAGACGGGGAACTGATGGTGCAGCAGGCTGTCATAGCAGGGTGCGCCGGAGGCACTTACAGCAATCTTATGGAGGCGGCCCAGGCGTTAAAGGGAAAGAGCTGCGGCTGCGACGAGTTTTCCTTAGCCGTGTACCCGTCCTCCCAGCCGGTGTTCGCCGATCTGGTGAAGAAGGGGGCTGTGTCAGACCTTATGGACGCCGGGGCTATTGTCCGCACCGCGTTCTGCGGTCCGTGCTTCGGCGCAGGGGATACGCCCAGCAACAACGGCTTAAGCATCCGGCACACCACCAGGAACTTCCCCAACCGGGAAGGGTCCAAGCCCGGCAGCGGGCAGATGGCGGCGGTGGCCCTTATGGATGCCAGATCCATTGCGGCTACGGCAGCCAACAAGGGGCGTCTGACTTCGGCCTGGGAGATGGATGGCTGGGATCAGGTGCCGGAGTATGATTTTGATGACAGTTCCTACCGTAATCGGGTGTACAGCGGTTTCGGGGAAGGGGACGGCGGCAGGGAGCTGGTCTATGGGCCCAATATTAAGGATTGGCCCAGGATGAGCCCGCTGGCGGATGACATTCTTTTGAAGGTATGCGCGAAGATCATGGATCCGGTGACCACCACGGATGAGCTGATTCCCTCCGGGGAGACGTCCTCCTACCGCTCCAACCCCCTTGGCCTGGCGGAGTTTACGCTTTCAAGAAGGGATCCGGAGTATGTGGCCAGGGCCAAGGAGGTGGACCGGCTTGAGAGGATGCGGTCCCAGGAGACAGCGGACGCAGAGGTTGAGGGAGAAGAAGATCTTCGGGCTGTTTTCCGGCAGATTCGGAACATTCCCGGCAGCCGGCAGATACAGCCCCGGGATGTGGAGATCGGCAGCATGATCTACGCCGTAAAACCCGGCGACGGCTCCGCCAGAGAGCAGGCCGCAAGCTGCCAGAGGGTGCTGGGAGGTCTTGCCAATATCTGTAAAGAGTACGCCACAAAGCGGTACCGCTCCAATGTGATCAACTGGGGGATGCTCCCCTTCCAGACGGAGGAGGAACCGGAATTTCAGGTGGGAGATTATATCTATGTGCCGGGCATCCGAAAGGCTCTTGACGGAGATTTAAAGGGTATTGCGGCATATGTGATAAAGGGGGGAAGGGAAGCATTGGCAGCCAAAGACGCCTGCGTGAAAGAACTTCGGCTTTACATGGCGGATATGACGGCGGAGGAGAGAGAGATCGTGAAGGCCGGCTGCCTGATCAATTATAACAGAAACAGACAGAAAGGATGATAGCCTATGCTCAGAAACAATTATCTTGCGCAGTTTTATGGAAAATCCCAGAATTATACGGATATCCCCAATGAATGGTACAAGGAATACAATGTGAAAAAGGGCCTGCGCAACGACGACGGGACCGGCGTGCGCGTCGGCCTTACCAGGGTGTCTGACGTTGTGGGCTATGAGGAGACGGAGGAAGGCATCAAGGCAGCACCCGGAAAGCTGTACTACCGGGGCATTGACGTGGCAGACCTGGTCAACGGAAAGCGGGGGAGCCATTTCGGGTATGAGGAGGTGTGTTTCCTTCTCCTTTTCGGATACCTTCCCAAGAAGCAGGAGCTGGAAAACTTCTGTAATGTGATCCGGGAATTTTATAAGATCCCAGATGAATTTGTGGAGATGAACCTGCTGCGCATGCCTGGCATGAATCTGATGAACAAACTCCAGGACGCGGTGCTTACCTTATACAACTACGATCCGGACCCGGACAATATCGGGGTCTATCAGACGCTGGTAAAGGGGATCAGCCTGTTAGCCAAACTGCCCTCTATCGCCTGTTACGCCTACCAGAGCAAAGTCCATTACTATGACAGGGACAGTTTGTTTATCCACTATGCCAATCCCGAATACTCCATAGCGGAGAATTTCCTAAGCCTTCTGCGCAAGGACCAGAAGTTTTCCGTCAGGGAGGCAGGGCTTTTGGATACCATCCTGATGCTTCACGCAGACCACGGCGGCGGCAATAACTCCACCTTTACCAACGTGGTTATCTCCTCCACGGACACGGACATCTACTCCACCATGTCAGGCAGCATCGGCTCCTTAAAGGGCCCCCGCCACGGCGGCGCCAACATCAAGGTGGCGGAGATGATGGACGCGGTTTTGGAGGAAACAGGCGGCTATGAAGCGGGAGACGAACAGATCCGCAGGGCAGTCATAAAGCTGATGGACGGCCAGCTGTACGACCGCACCGGGCTGGTTTACGGTTTCGGCCACGCCGTATACACCATTTCCGACCCGAGGGCCGACATGCTGAGGGCCTGCTGCAACGCGGTTGCCAAGGAGAAAAATCTGATGACAGAGCTGGAGTTCCGCATGCGGTTTGAGGAGATCGCCAAAAGGGTCATGGAGGAGAGAAAGGGCAAGCCCCTTCCCGCCAATGTGGACTTTTACAGCGGCTTTGCCTACGAGATGCTGGGAATCCCCAGAGATCTGTACACGCCTCTGTTTATGTGCAGCAGGACCGTGGGATGGCTGGCCCACAATATTGAGAATAAGCTTTACGACGGTCGCATCATGCGTCCGGCTACCAAGTATGTGGGAAATTCGAATCAGGAATACGTGTCAATGGAGGACAGATAGAGATGAGCGATACGATTACGGTATTTAAGGGGGACGGCATCGGCCCGGAGATCACAGACGCGGTGCTTAAGATCCTGGACGCGGCAGGCGCCGGTCTTACCTATGAGATCTTTTCCGTAGGCGAGGCGGAGTATGAGGCCCACGGGGAGCTGATCCCAGCGGAAGGGCTTGCTTCCTTTGAGAGGACGAAGGTGCTGTTAAAATCCCCCATCACCACGCCTGTGGGCAAGGGATTCCGCTCCCTTAATGTGATGATGCGCAAAAAGTACGACCTTTACGCCAATATCCGTCCGGCAAAGTCCAACAGCGCCGTGAAGACGCCCTTTGACAATGTGGATATCGTGATGTTTCGGGAGAACACCGAGGATCTGTACGCCGGGGTGGAGGAGATGGTGGACGAAAACACCGCCCATTCCATCAAGATCATCACCAGAAAATGCAGCGAGAGAATCATAAGAGACGCCTTTGCGTACGCGGCGCGCCAGGGACGCCGGAAAGTTACCTGCGTACATAAGGCCAACATTATGAAGCTGTCTGACGGTTTATTCCGTGATGTGTTCTATGAGGTCAGCAAAGAATATCCCGGGATCGAGGCAGAGGATAAGATCGTTGACAACGTGGCCATGCAGCTTGTGATGAAGCCCTGGCAGTTTGACGTGATGGTAACGGAGAATCTTTACGGGGATATCCTGTCCGATCTGACCAGCGGGCTCATCGGCGGTCTGGGGCTTCTGCCTTCCAGCAATCTGGGGTGCGGCTATGCCATGTTTGAGGCGGTACACGGAAGCGCCCCGGATATCGCGGGAAAAGGCATTGCCAATCCCACGGCCTTTCTGTGGTCTGCCTGCATGATGCTGGAGCATATGGGCAAGACCGACTGCGCGGCAAAGATCCGAAAGGCTGTGGATGAGGTTTTGGCCCAGGGCACGGTGAAAACCCCGGATCTGGGCGGTACGGCTTCCACGACGGAGTATCAGGAGGCCATCATAAAACATCTGTAAATACTTAAAAATAATCTGTCCCAAACGGGGACAGATTATTTTTTTTAGTATTGGCTGGGCTTTTCCCAAAATTCCTGTTTGAATGCTTTTAAATTGATAGAGGGATAACCCGGTAAACCGTTTGAACTTATGGCTTAAGTAATATTTGCTTAGGCAAAACTTGCTGGAAAGGCTTTCCAGGCTTAAGTCCTCATGGCAGTGATTGTTAATGTGGGCCATGATCTGGCGATAGGTAAATTCTTCTATATACATATTCTACATAAAATCCTTCCAAAATTGATATTATTTGTATTATAAAGCAAGATTTGCCATATTTTAAGATGGATACACCATGCATATTTGACGGCGGATTAGTATAATATTCCCATAAGAATCGTAAGTTCTTAACAATATGCCGGCGGCAGACAAGGGCAAAAACAAGGAAAGGAGCGAGGAAAGTTATGAGACGACTTTACACGGTTGTGTCCCTATCTGTTGGGACGCTGCTTGCGGCGATGGCGCTATCAGGCTGCGCGGGGGCCTCGGACGGCAGGAGGATTGTCAGGATCGGCCACAATCAGGCCACGGACCATCCCACCCATGTGGCATTGCTGGAATTTGAGAGTTATGTGGAGGACAGACTGGGGGACCGGTACAATGTAGAGGTGTATCCCAGTGAGCTTTTAGGCTCACAGACAGACATGGTGCAGCTGACCCAGACAGGGGCCATTGATTTCTGCGTGGCCAGCAATTCGATCCTTGAGACATTTTCGGACAATTACACGCTGTTTAATATGCCTTATCTGTTTGCCTCCGCCCAGGCGTACCATGCCTCCATGGATGATCCGCAGATCACCGGGCCCATTTTTGATTCCACAAAGAAAGCGGGTTTTGAGGCGGTGACGTGGATTGACGCGGGGACCAGGAATTTTTACACCGTGTCCACGCCCATTGAATCTCCGGCGGATCTAAAGGGGCTGAAGATCCGGGTCCAGCAGTCTCCCACCAATGTGGAGATGATGCGGCTTTTAGGCGGGTCTGCCACGCCTATGGGGTTTGGCGAGGTGTACACGGCTCTCCAGTCAAAGATTATTGACGGAGCGGAGAATAACGAGATGGCCCTGACCTCCAACGGCCATGGGGATGTATGTAAATTTTACTCCTACGACATGCACCAGATGATCCCGGATATCTTGATCGGGAACTGCGCTTTTTTGGACGGGCTTTCCCCAGAAGACCGGGCGGTTTTTGAGGAAGGGTTTTTGCTGGTCAACCAGGTAGAGCGCCAGGAGTGGACAAAAGCAGTGGAGGCGGCAAAGCAAAAGGCGGAAAATGAGCAGGGAGTTCAGTTTTTGTACCCGGATACGGCGCCGTTCCAAGAGATCTGTCTCCCGATGCACCAGTCTGTTCTGGGGCAGTATCCGGATCTGAAACCATTTTATGACGCGATCCAGGAACATAATCGGGCCAATGGTCCAGAAGGAGGTGGGACACAATGAATAAACTTCGTGAGATCCTGACGCAGACCCTTAATGTGCTGGCCGGGGCAAGCTTTCTTGTGATGGTGGTTCTGACCTGCTGGCAGGTGCTGACCCGGTACGTGCTTAACAATCCTTCCTCCTGGTCGGAGGAACTGGTGTCTTACATGTTTGCGTGGATGAGCCTTTTAGGCGCTTCTTTGGTCACGGCTGAGAGAGGGCATATGAATATCCCCATCGTGGTGGAGAAATGCGGCCCCGGGGTTCAGAAGGCCCTTCTGTGTCTGGCGGAAGTGATCGGGTTTTTGTTTTCTGCGGTTATCCTGGCTTACGGCGGCTTTCGGATCGCCAATCTGGCTATGGGACAGATGACTTCCTCCCTGGGAGTTCCCATCGGGGTATTCTATGTGGTCCTGCCTTTGTGCGGTATCCTGAATATGGTATACACGGTGCTGAATATTGCGGAGATTATGAAAAAGAAGGAGGGGACGGCGTAAATGGCAATTCAATCTCTGTTTTTGATCTTATTTGTATTGTTAGTCCTGCTGGTACTGGGAGTTCCCATCTCGTATTCCATCGGGATCTCTTCCCTGGTGGTCATTCTCCAGACAGTGCCGCTTGACGTGTCCGTGGTGACGGCGGCCCAGAGAACCTTTGTGGGCATGAGCAAATTCAGCTTGACGGCTATCCCGTTTTTTATTCTGGCAGGCAATCTGATGAACCAGGGCGGCATCGCCAAGAAGCTGGTGGATTTTGTCATGGCGATCTTGGGAAAGCTGCCAGGAGCGCTGCTGGTGACCAATGCCGGCGCCAACGCCCTGTTTGGAGCCATTTCCGGTTCGGCTTCGGCGGCAGCTGCCGCAGTGGGCAGCATGGTGAAAGAGGGGGAGGAGCAGCAAGGTTATGACAAGGGCCTTTGCGCGGCCACCAACGGGGCTTCGGCGCCGTCGGGACTGCTGATCCCGCCGTCCAACGCCCTGATCACCTATTCTCTGGCTTCCGGCGGAACTTCGGTGGCGGCTTTGTTCCTGGCAGGCTATGTGCCGGGTATCCTGTGGGCTGTGTGCTGTATGGCAGTGGGCGTTATCCTGGCCATGCGCATGGGGTACGGAGGAAATGCCGGAAAGTATGACTGGAAGAATCTGGGGGTATGCACCCTGCAGGCCATCCCTGCCCTGTCTCTGATCGTGGTGGTCATCGGCGGGATCGTGGGCGGCATCTTCACCGCTACAGAGGGTTCCGCCATTGCGGTGATCTACGCCCTGGTGTTGGGGATCTTTTATCGGAATATTACGGTAAAATCGTTTTGGAAGATCGTGGTGGAAAGCGCGAAGATGAGCGGCATGGTTGTGTTCCTTATCGGCGTGTCCAATATTCTGGGGTGGGTTATGGCGTTTCTGCTGATCCCCCAGGCAGTGTCCGCCGCTTTGCTGGGTCTGACGGATAATTATTTTATCATCCTGCTGATCATGAATGTGATCCTTTTGGTGGCAGGTACGTTTATGGATGTAACGCCGGCTATTTTGATCTTTACGCCGTTGTTTTTGCCCATTGTCAAAAGTTTTGGCATGAACCCGATTCACTTTGGACTGATCCTTGTGTATAACCTTTGCATCGGCAATATCACGCCTCCGGTGGGGAATACGCTGTTTGTGGCCATTAAGGTGGGCGACAGTACGCTGGCTAAGACCATACCGTATATGATCTGGTACTATGCGGCGATTTTGATCGGGCTTTTGCTGGTGACCTATGTGCCGGTGTTAAGCATGGGACTTCCCATGCTGGCAGGTCTGGCGTAACGGTTTTTGAAAAAAAGAAAAGGTGGATATACGAATGAAGATGACATTTCGCTGGTACGGGGAAGGCAATGACAGTATTACGCCGCAGCGGATCGCTACCGATACGTCCCAGAAGCTGTCTATCCGGTTTGGGGAGACCATCAAGGCGTATATGGCGTCGCCGGATCACAGGGCTTCGGATCTGAAGCTGATCCCTCTGGCGCTGGCAGGGTGGCTCCGCTACCTTATAGGGACAGACGATAAGGGCCAGGAGTTTGAACTGAGCCCGGACCCGCTGCTTTTGTGATGCCGGGCTTGATCCAACTTAATGAATTTCCATTTGCTGCGTTGGTTTGTCCTTTCCTTGGCAGGGCAACTATGGTATGATAAAGGGGTACTTGAGATCGGAACGATCAGGAAGAAAAAACGGAGGGAGACAGACATGAGTATTATTGTGAATATTTATTACACAGGCACAGGGGGCAATGCCAGGAAGTTTGCCCAGGAGATGGAGGACAGCGGGGTTGCCAAAAGAATCCGCCAGGAGGAGGGGAACTTAAGATACGAGTATTTCTTTCCCATGGCAGACCCGGAGACCGTGCTTTTGATCGACGGGTGGAAAGACCAGCAGGCCATCGACAGGCATCACGCCTCGCCGATGATGGAGACGATCACCAGGCTGCGGGAAAAATACGACCTGCACATGAAAGTGGAGCGGTATGTGTCGGATGAGGGCGGGATACCGGAGTCGGACAGCCGTTTTATCAAGGAGTAAGGTATGAACAAAGATCTGACCAAAGGTCCGGTCATGGGGTCCATGCTGCTTTTTGCTGTCCCCATGATACTGGGGAACCTTTTGCAGCAGTGCTACAACATAGCGGACACGCTGATCGTGGGAAAGTTTCTGGGGAAAAACGCCCTGGCGGCCGTAGGGTCCTCGTTTACCCTGATGACCTTTCTCACTTCCATCCTTCTGGGGCTGTGCATGGGCAGCGGGGCGCTGTTTTCCATCCGCTTCGGCCAGAAGGACGAGGAGGGGCTGACGGAGAGCATCCGGGCTTCTTTCCTGCTCATTGGGGCGGCAGCTGTTTTCCTCAATGCGCTGGCATTTGCCTGCCTGGATCTTATCCGGGTCTTTCTGCAGGTGCCGGATGAGGTGTGGGGCGCTATGCGGGCCTATTTGCTGGTGATCTTCGGCGGGATCATGGCTACGTTTTTGTATAATTATTTCGCGTCCTACCTTCGGGCCGTGGGCAATTCTGTTGTGCCGCTTATTTTTCTGGCAGTCTCGGCGGTTTTGAATATCCTTATGGATCTGTGGTTTGTGCTGGGACTAAAACGGGGAGTGGCCGGGGCGGCAGAGGCTACGGTGATCGCCCAGTATGTTTCCGGCATAGGGATCGCCCTTTACGCCGTAAAGAGGTGTCCTCAGGTAAGGGCCGTGTACCGGGGGAAACGGGTAAAGTGGAGCTGTGTGAAAGAGATTGCCGGATTTTCCATCCTTACCTGTGTCCAGCAGTCGGTGATGAATCTGGGCATCCTGATGGTCCAGGGGCTGGTCAACAGCTTTGGGCCCACGGTCATGGCGGCTTTTGCGGCTGCAGTGAAGATCGACGCGTTTGCCTATATGCCGGTGCAGGATTTCGGCAACGCGTTTTCCACGTTTATTGCCCAGAATTACGGGGCGAAAAAGGCAGACCGGATCCGCCGGGGGCTTAAAGGCGCGGTTTTGGCGTCTATGGGGTTCTGTGTGGTGGTGTCCGGGCTGGTGTGGGTATTTGCCCGTCCTCTGATGGCCATGTTTATTGAGGCAGGGGAAGGGGAGACCATCCTGGAGGGAGTCCGGTATCTGCGGATCGAGGGGGCTTTTTACTGCGGGATCGGCTGTCTGTTTTTGCTTTACGGGCTGTACCGGGCTCTGGGCAGGCCGGGGATGAGCGTGGTGCTTACGGTGATCTCCCTTGGCACCAGGGTGGCGCTGGCCTATGGGCTGTCCGCGTCGCCTTTTTTTGGGGTAACGGGTATCTGGTGGTCGGTGCCTATCGGGTGGTTTTTGGCGGACGTGGTTGGGATCGCCTATTATGGAGTCAAAAGAAAGCAGCTGCTTTCCTGGGAGCAATAGAGGAGGTTATAAAGAATGGATATCGTGCTGTTAGAGGGGCTGGGTGTTTCCGATCAGGTGCTGGAACGCCACTGGATGATGGATATATTTTTGTGCAGACGGGCCCGGCGGGGAATATTAAGCCGGACAAGGAGAAGTCTATGGAGAAGATTGACGCTGCGGTGGCGGCGGTTATGGCGCTGGACCGGGCGGCAAGGCATTCAGCAGAGGAGCGGTCAGCTCCATGGGGCTGGCAATCTGTTTCTGCACCGCCTCAAAAACATCCGCTTCGATAATTGCTTCATGAGTTCCTTCCAATCCGAAGCCACTTCTCCGGTGGGTTTGCGGCAAGATGGCTTTCAGTAAAGGACTTTTTAATCAAATTCATAGAAAATTTACATTTCAGGGCAAAAAAATAAGGCCGGGAACTTGTTTTTAGATTCCCGGCCTACGGTTTTACTATGCTGTCCGTTCTGCTTTCAGTTTTTTCACTTCGTCAAGTGGAAGTCCTGCATATTCCGCAATTTTTTCAAGTGTCAATATTCCATCTGTCAGCATTCTTTTAGCAGTATTTATTGCCCCTTCTTTTATGCCCTCTTGTAAAGATTCTTTTCTCATATCCTCCATGACTTTGCACATGATTAAAATGCCCTCCTTACTTTCCTTGAAAAAACGAACTCTGTCTGCCAGTGTCGTATAATACATATCTGCCGCGTCTGTGCAGGAGAAGTCATGCATTAACTTCCCGATTGGCGTATCTCCACGGTAAGCGCCATTTACATACAGTATGTGCGAACCGTCCTCAAATCTTTCCCCAGTTCCTAAAAAACACCGCTCAATCGGATAGAGCGGCAATCCTTTTTCCATTACGTCATTCTCTGTGATAAAGATTACCCACGTTTCCGGCAGCTTGTCGAAGTCCTCGCCTTTTTTCAAAAGGTTTGCGTCCATCATGCTGCTGTTGTACCTGGCTCTTTTTCTACCGGCTCCTTTGTCGGAGCGCTGTACTTCTACATTCAGTTTTGCCCCTGTGCTGTCCGTAGCCAGGATATCCAGCCTTACCGAACGGTTCAGCAGGTTCTCCACAAATACCTGGGTGCGGACGTCCAAAACCTTTAAATCCGGCTTTTCCAGAACAATCTGTAATACCAGTTCTATGCTTGCCGTATCTCCCTCAAAACACTTTGTGAGGAAATCATCATCAAGCAGGCGAAAGCCTCTTAGCCTTTGTAAATCTTCCTGATGTTTCTGGTCGATCTGTTCCGTCACTGTCAATCTTCTCACCTGCTTTCCCTTTCGTTTTCGTATCTCCATACTACCATAAACCTCCTGATTTTACAAGCCGGGAGCCAGCGCATTTCTGAATCCCGGCCTGTTTCCGTTATCGCTTTTTTACATCTGCTGTATCTCATTTTTCAGCATACGCTTGATTTTGTCGCTCATGGTTTCCCTGCTGGTCTTGCTGAAATGAATCCGCACAATGTAGGTAGTCCGGCCAATCTCCTTCGCCGCCGCTTTGGTCGCTTTCCACACTTGCGATGATAAATCCCTGTTTGGCGAGAGGGACAAGCTGCGGAATCCAGATATCTTTATCTACTACCTGAAAGGCGCCGCAGGACCATACGATAAGAGGAAGAGGCGTTGTGTGGTTTTCCTTATGTTTGGGAAGCAGGATGCTCATTTTCTTTTGAGGATATGCGGGAGTCAAAGGACAATGCTTATTATGATAAGTAGGCGGCCGGTTCACGGCCAATAGATCAAACCTCTGCGAAAGCGTTGGCTTTGGCAGGGGTTTTTGTCTTGTGGCGCGGGAAAGACAGTGGTAGAATAGCGGTAACGGACAGAAAGGGGAGAAAAATTATGTATCCGGTTGTGGATATGAGGGCCACTGGCGTCCGACTGCGCCAGATCATGGAAAAGAAAGCGGTGACGGCTAAGGATATCCAGCGGTATCTGGGGCTGGCCTGTGTGCAGAGTGTGTATCGGTGGCTCGGGGGACACAGCCTGCCGTCTATGGACAATCTGTATGCGCTTTCGGAACTTTTTCAGATGCCTATGGACCAGATGATTGTGGGCAGCAGGCGGTTTGGGACAATAAGTTCCTACAGGGAATTTTGTGTCAGGATGGCTGCGTATGAGCGTAAGATACAAATCGAGAGAGACAGGGCGGCATAAGAGGTGTGCCTGATCAGGAGCAAAGAGACTCCGGAAGTACATGAAAGACAAAGAGGAGGTAAAAGAAGCATGGAAGTCAGTGGAAATGAGCCGGAAGCCAAGGGGGCTCTTTCTGGTTTTACAGCCCTTTTTGAAAACCAGAAGCAGGCGAAACAGGCAGATGCCTGGAGGCGTTTTTTTCTGTCGGAGGAATTTCTGGGGGAGCAGTTTTCGGAAAGCTTTGGCAAAGGGATGTTTGCTTATCTTGCAGGGCCGGGGAGCAACGTCTGCCCCCCAAACGATTTTCCTGCCGGTTTTTTGCAGGAGCTGGCCATTGCTTATGCCATCGGACCTGATTACGGTGAGGAAGCCGAACGAGAACTTCTTGCGGGGAGGGCATACGCGGCCAGAGTGTTTGACATTCCGGCAGAAGAGGGCAGCCTTTTTAGAAAGGCTGTTTCCAGGTTACGGCAGCCTGCCAATAAGGTGAGGTTTAACGCGTTTTCCGATTATATTGCCATCAGGGAGATGGAAGCGCGGGGGGAGGTGACGGAGGAGAACCGCAAGGCGTGGGAGAGTATCCTGAAGATGTGCCAGGTTCACTACCTCTATGAGCGCAACGGAAAGCAGATGGGGTGCGGGGCTTATGAGAGCCGCAGCGAATGTGTGGTAAAGCTGTATGTGCAGTGGCTTAAGGATGGGGACGCGCCGCGGTGCGTGCTGACTTATTTTTACAAAAATCTGGCTTTCCGGGAGTTGGAGCGCAGCAGTACCAGGGGATTGTACGGCGGTTTGAAAGAGCAGGTGGTCAGACAGCTTCCTGACGTGGAGGAGATCGTGTTCGGGGAAGGCGGGAAAGAACAGGCCATCACAAAGCTTTACCGGGAAACTGCCCGGATCATCAATGATCATCAGACGAATTACGACCATCATATTTATGGGGAGACGGATGAGATTCGGCAGCGGATCGGAAAACTTTTGGCTCAGCCCCAGTGGCAGGAGCTGAAAGGGGACCGGACGTTTTTTGACCGGCTGTTTTTTGTGGCGTCCCGGCTGGTGATGCCCAGATCTTTGGCAGAGTGGCTTCTTGGGTATCTGAGGGACGGGGGATTTCCGGAGCCTGGGAGGACGGAACTGGAACAGAAGATCCTGCGGACAATGGGTATCGAGAGGCTGTGCAAAGAGATTAATTACAGATATGATATGGAGTTTTCCCATGAAGATATGGATGCCGAAAAAGACAGCGGGGATTTCTGGCAGTATTTTCTTATGAGAGGATTTGGCTACCGCCATGTGCCGGTCCGGGGGCAGTGGGAGGAGGATTACATTTATGTGAAAGATGGAGAGTGTTATCTTCCTGCGTATGTGGATCTTATGTTTTCTCCTTCCAGAGTCTGGCAGAAAGCTTTCGTGGGATGGGATGAGGAGTCCCAGTCCATTGCCGTGCCGGTGAGCGGGGAGTGTTCCATGCCAGGGGGACGTAGACTTCGGGTGGAGTTTCATTATCACTACTGTTTGTATTTCGTGGACGGCAGGCAGGCGGTAAGGCCTGTGCTGGATTTTGGTGATCTGCGGGACTGCGAGGGACATCTGGAGGATCCACGGGAATTCTTCTTTCTCCTGGCAGTGACCTCCATTACATGGAAAGACAGGCAGGAGGCCGTGGCTCTTATTGAGAAATGGCTTGGGCGTATACCGGCCCATCCCATAACGCGCCCGGTCATAGCCAGGCTTTTGGCGGCTGACAATGACCGGCTGCCCGGGGATGCGAGGGCCGTGTATTACGGAGAACAGGAGCGGTTTTGCTTTCGGGCGGTTATAGGGGATGAGGGAATAAACGTTTTCCGACAGGTGGATTATGGGTGGCAGGATATTTTGTTCCGTCAGCCGGAGTTTGGCTGGGAAGAGGCAGAGCTGCCCTGGGCACTTGGAAGAAAGGCGAAAGGGGGCTTTGGGGATACCTGTGAGACGGGAGAGGAACCTGCTGACAGGGAAAACGGAAACGGCCGGACAGAAGATTTCTGGGAGGAGACTGCCGGAGAGATCCTTGAATGCCTTCGCCAGCCAAGGCCGGCGCGAAAGGACGCGCGGATGGTTGCGGGCATGGGCAGGGATGAGAAGATGGCGGCGGTCCTGGATGCTATGGGCTATGATGAGAAGGGGGAGAGCTACTGTGTGCTGCGCTACGGGGATAAAAAGCACAGACGCCATGACCGGGTATTTTACGGCGCTAAGGCTCCTTTTGGATTTCCTATAGAGGCCCAGTCTGCGGACTATGAGCGGTGGATGGAGTATCTTATGTCGGTTTCTGTCTCAAAGATCAAGGAGAGGAAGTGGCCGGTGGCCCGGTTTGGATGGGGATTTAAATATTCCAACCAGTCGGATTTTCATCCGGTCTGCGTCTACCAGGGGGAAAGCGGCAGCTTTTATGCCTATGGAACCATTAAGATGCACCGGGGGGACAGCATCGGGGCTGTTTTGGCAGAGCTTATGGAGGAGGAGTTTGAGGGTGTCACGGAGGTTGAAACATATGAAGGATGCCTTACGGTGTCCCGGTTTGACCACAGGCTGGAATACTGTTATGAGGAGAAAGACCGAATAAGGTCTCTTTACAGCGAGGAGGATACGCTGGCGGACTGGTTTACGGTTTTTGGGAGGTTTGGGATCTGGATGGAATTTGCCCGGTGGATGGACGGGCTTTTGGGGGAGGAGCTGCCGGCGTGGGTGAATATGGTTGTGCTTAGCCTGGATATGGACAGAGGGGGAGCGGTGTGCCTGCGGGGGATTCACTGGGAAGATTGCCTGGAGGAGGATGAGGGGGAAGACGGCTGGGAGAATGAATGGGAAGAGGAGGAAGACGGCTGGCCGGAGAAAGATGAGGGGGACGCGAAGACCGAAAGTAGGATTTTGAAGGGGGAAGAGGCCTTGGGACGGGAAGGCGGCATCTGTGAGGATGAGGGGGAAGAGACAGAGGATGATGCGGAATACTGTCCGGATACTGCCCTGTTTATCTGGAGGAGCGGGATAGAAGCTTTGAGGGAGGCGGCTGTGTGGTATGCTCAGAGCAGGCGGGAAATCTGGCTTATGAGAGGAAGGGAGGTGGAGATTGTGGTTTTGGATTGAGGGATTGGAGGAGTTATCGCCATAGCGGCCTATGCAGAGTCGCCAGTTTTCCATATGATAGACGCGAGACAGTCTTTCCCGGTTCTCCTGTTTCACCGGAAGAAACTTGGCGGTGAAACAGGACAGACCGGGCGGAAGCGCGGTGAGGATCAGGCATGCGGCTGACATGGAAGGCCCGTGGATGGACACGGCCCTGCTTCCTATAATTTATGTATGCTCGGAATCTCTCTTGCACCTGCCTGTGTGGATGATTTTCCGTCATATGCACCTAAATTTAATCAACGTACGTTCCACGTACGCCTCATAAATTGATGCACATCTGACAAAAAATCATCTCGAAAAATCAGGCACAAAGAGACTCCGAGAGTACATAATTTTTCTTCTTGCGGAACTTAAAATCTTCCTTGAACCAAAAGCCTCTGCCGTGATAAAATGCGGCAGAGGCTTTTTTTATGGTAATGTACCAGAATCTAATTGATATGACCAGGATTTCAGGGTATAATGATTTTGGCGGGATACAGAGATAAAAAATGAGGCCGGCGCGGCAGGCCAGGATGCGCAAGAGGATCATAAGGCAAAACGCCTGTTGGGAAATAAGAGTACAAACTATAAAGCTGCCAAACAGTTATAGAGTGGGGCAGAAAACCAGGAGAGGGTGGTAATCATATGAATTTTGGAATGAGATGTCATGATATCTGTCCAAAGGCAGATATGGATACCGTGTTTGACGCGGTAAAGAATAATGGTATTGACCAGATCCAGCTGGCTCTGGGAAAGTCCGTTTCCGGTTATGATTTTAATTATGGCCATTATTCCCCGGGATTCGGACGCCTTATCGGCAGGAAGCTAAAGGAGCGGGATATTCATGTGGCGGTTCTCGGCTGCTATATCAATCCTGTTAACCCGGTTGAGAAGACGCGGCAGGCGGAAGTGAGCAAGTTTATCGAGCACTTAAAGTACGCCAAAGCCATGGGGGCTGACATGGTAGGGACGGAGACAGGGCGTTACAGCGCGGCCTTTGACGTTGTACCCTATACCTACACGGAAGGGTGCTACCAGCTTCTGTTAAAGAGCATGAGACAAATTGTGTCCGCTGCCGAGAAGCTTGGCGTTATCGTGGGGATTGAGGCGGTTCATGATCACACCCTGTACTGCCCGGAGATGATGAGGCGGTTTCTGGAGGATATCGATTCCCCTAATGTGGAGGCGATCCTGGACCCGGTGAATCTTATCAGCAGGGAGAATCATCAGAATCAGGACCAGGTAATCGAGGACGCGTTTAAGCTGTACGGGGACAGGATATCCGTGATCCATGTGAAGGATTTTGTTATGAAAGACGGGGAGCCGGAGTTTGCCTATGTGGGAACCGGGCTGCTGCATTTTGAGACGCTGATGAAGAAGGTGAAAGAGCAGAAACCTTATATTGCCATGCTTTTGGAGAATTCCAATCCCCAGAGGTATCATGGGGATGTGGAATATCTGCAGGGGGTTTATGACAGGGTATAAGACAGGCTGAAAAAATTTGTAGATAAAGGAGAACAAGCCCATGGAAAAAAGAAGATTCGAAAACCTTGGTATTGACACATCCCTTCTGGGATTTGGCAGCATGCGTTTCCCGACCACGCCGGAGGGAAATATTGACGAGCCGGAGGCGGAGCGGATGCTGGACGCGGCCATAGCTGCGGGGGTCAATTACATAGACACCGCTTACCCATATCATCAGGGCAGCAGTGAGATCGTGGTGGGAAAGGCCCTGAAAAAATATGACCGTAATTCCTTTTACCTGGCCACAAAACTGCCTCTTTGGAAGGTGGATCGTCTGGAGGACGTGGAGGCGATCTTTGAGGAGCAGCTTACAAAGCTTCAGACGGACCATGTGGATTTTTATCTCATGCACGCTGTCAACAAAGAGCGGTGGGATAAGATGAGAGACATGGGCTGTATACAGGTTCTGGAGAAGCTGAAGGAGAAGGGGAAGATCCGGTATCTGGGTTTTTCTTTCCATGACAGCTACGAGGTGTTTGAGGAGGTGTTAAGCTACAGGGACTGGGATTTCTGCCAGATCCAGTTTAACTACATGGACACCCAGGAGCAGGCAGGCTTAAAGGGGTATGAGCTGGCAGCCGAAAAACAGGTGCCTCTGATCATCATGGAGCCCATAAAAGGCGGCAGGCTGGCGGCGTTTTCCGAGGATATTACCGAAAAATTCAGAAAGCTGGACAAAGACGCGTCCCCGGCTTCCTTTGCCCTTCGCTGGGTAGGGACCTTCCCCAATGTGAAGGTCATCTTAAGCGGCATGTCCTCCATGGAGCAGGTGCAGGACAATTTAAAGACTTTCCAGGACTTTCGGTCCCTGTCCCTGGAGGAGAAAGCGGTTATTGAAGATGTGGTAAACACCATGAGAGGACGGGTTAAGAACGGCTGCACAGGCTGTCGGTATTGTATGCCCTGTCCGGCAGGAGTCGACATTCCGGGGTGCTTTGGGGTGTGGAACAATTACCACATTTACCAGAATTATAACCTGGTAAAACAGGACTGGGAGAACAATATCGGGGAAAGCCACCAGGCGAAAAACTGTGTAAAATGCGGGAAGTGCGAGGCTGCTTGTCCTCAGAAGCTGGCTATCCGGCAGGATTTGGAGCAGGTTCAGGCGGATCTTGATAAAAAGGAAATGGTTTTGTAACAGAACGTTGCAAGCCTCTGTATACGATTCAAAGCGGATAAATGACTTTAACAAACAGCATCTCTTTGGGGGTGCTATTTGTTTTGTATAATTTTCGTTATCATCGTTAAATTGTGTAAAATCCCTACATTTTTAGTGCTGTTTATGCTATAATCAATGTTTAAGAAACGGAGGGTTTTCAATGAGTGAGATATTGAAACCGGAACCATGGGCAAATACGACAACGGCAAAAATGAAGCAATCTCAGACCTTCAACGGTTTCGTATTGCTCAGTATGATCATATGGAGGAATAAAAATGTCAAGCGCAGAACAGAGAGCAAAACTGCAATCTAATATTTGGAAAATAGCCAACGATGTTCGAGGTTCTGTCGATGGATGGGATTTTAAGCAATACGTTTTAGGAACACTTTTTTATCGCTTTATCAGCGAACACTTTTCTAATTACATGGAAGGCGGAGATGAGAGTATCAAGTACGCGGAACTTGACGATAGCATCATAACCAAAGAAATTAAAGAAGACGCAATCAAAACCAAAGGATATTTTATCTACCCCAGCCAGTTGTTTGCCAACATTGCGAAAAGCGCAGATACAAACGATAGCTTAAATACCGAATTAAAAAAAATATTTGATGCCATTGAAAACTCAGCCAACGGCTATCCTTCCGAGCTGGATATTAAAGGATTATTTGCCGATTTTGATACCACAAGCAATCGTTTGGGGAATACAGTCAAAGATAAAAATAGCCGTTTAGCCGCTGTCATCAAAGGTGTGGAACAGCTGGATTTTGGCAAGTTTGAGGATAATCAAATTGACCTTTTTGGCGATGCATACGAGTATTTAATCTCTAATTATGCCGCCAATGCAGGCAAATCGGGGGGAGAGTTTTTTACGCCCCAATGTGTATCTAAACTCATCGCGAAGCTGGCAGTCCACAAGCAAACTACCATTAACAAGATTTACGACCCGGCAGCCGGTTCAGGCTCATTGCTGCTGCAAGCGAAAAAGCAATTTGATGCTCATATTATTGAAGACGGTTTCTTTGGGCAGGAAATCAATCATACAACGTATAACCTGGCTCGTATGAATATGTTTTTGCATAATATCAATTACGACAAATTTCATATTGTGCTGGGCAACACCTTGACAGATCCCCAATTTGGAAACCATAAGCCATTTGATGCCATTGTATCCAACCCGCCCTACTCCATTAACTGGATCGGCAGCGACGACCCAACTCTCATTAACGATGAACGCTTTGCGCCGGCAGGCGTTCTTGCGCCAAAGTCTAAGGCGGATTTCGCTTTTGTGCTCCATAGCCTGAGCTATCTTTCGGTCAAAGGACGCGCGGCCATGGTCTGTTTTCCCGGTATCTTTTACCGTGGCGGCGCAGAGCAGAAAATCAGAAAATATTTGATTGACAATAACTTTGTGGAAACGGTTATCTCTCTGGCCCCAAATCTTTTTTTCGGTACCTCGATTGCTGTTAATATCTTGGTTTTGTCCAAGCACAAGAGCGACACAAAAGTGCAGTTTATTGATGCCAGCGGCGATGACTTTTTCAAAAAAGAGACCAATAACAACGTGCTGACAGAAGACCATATTGAAAAGATCGTCACGTTGTTTGACCGTAAAGAAGATATTGACTATGTAACAAAGTTAGTCGATAAGGATAAGATCGCAGAAGAGAACTATAATCTTTCTGTAAGCTCTTATGTAGAGGCAAAGGACACCAGAGAAGTCATTGACATCAATGCGCTGAACGCAAAAATCAAAACAACAGTTGCAAAAATTGATAAACTTCGTGCTGAGATAGATGAGATTATTGCGGAAATCGAGGTGTGATGATGGGTAGAATCGATGAACTTATAAAGCAGCTTTGTCCGAATGGGGTGAAGTATCAAAGCCTGGGTGATTTAGGAAAGTTTTATGGCGGCTTAACGGGGAAATCTAAGTCTGATTTTTCAGATGGTAACGCGGCATTTATTACTTATAAAAATGTGTATTCAAATTTAGCATTGAACATTAATCCTGATGATACTGTAAAAATAGCAGAAGGGGAAAACCAAAGAACTTTAGAATATGGGGATATCGTATTTACCGGCTCATCAGAAACGCCAGATGAATGCGGCTTTTCATCCGTTGTAACGAAAAAACCAGAAAAACCGCTTTATCTTAATAGTTTTTGTTTTTTTTACCGATTTAATGATATTAATCTTATGAAACCTGATTTTGCGAAGCATTTGTTCCGTTCTCAAAATTTACGGCGTCAAATTGGAAAAACGGCAAGTGGAGTCACAAGATTTAATGTATCAAAAGATAAAATGGCAAAAGTAATAATCCCCCTTCCGCCTCTCCCTGTGCAAGAGGAAATTGTCTGCGTATTAGACAAGTTTACAGAGCTTACAAAGGAGCTTGCAGAGGAGCTTACAGAGAGAAAAAAACAGTATGAGTTTTACAGGGATAGCTTACTTTCAAACACCACTGGCGCAAAAATGAAAAGGCTTGGAGATACTTGTAGAATGAAATCGGGCAGAGCAATTAAACCGGCGATGCTCTCTGAAATCAGAGATACAGAGCACCCGTATTCTTGTTTCGGCGGAAATGGTACTCGAGGCTATGTGGCTGAGCAGAGCCACCACGGTGAATATCCCATTATTGGCAGACAGGGAGCGCTCTGTGGAAATGTTTGTTATGCAACGGGGACATTTTATGCTACGGAACACGCGGTAGTTGTTGAATCCTTAGGCGAATACGAACCGCGTTATCTGTTCTACTTACTCACAGTTATGAATTTAAACCGATATAAAACACAAGGAGCTCAGCCTGGATTGGCTGTTGGAACGATTGAAAATTTAGTTGCTTCTGTCCCAAGTCTTGATCAACAGCGAAAAGTAGTGAAGATCCTAGACCGCTTCGACACCCTTTGCAACGATATTTCAAGGGGGCTGCCTGCCGAGATAAAGGCAAGACAGCAACAATATGAATACTACCGTGATAAACTGTTTACCTTTCCGAAGGATGAATTCGAGGTGTAATATGGGAAAAAGTTTAAATGAAATCGCAAAGGAGTTAAAAAATTGCCGCAAAAAAGCGCAGCTAATTTATGCCTTTAATGGAACCGGAAAAACAAGGCTGTCGAGAGAATTCAAAGAACTGATTGCGCCTAAAAGTGATGCAGATACAGAGGATGGAGAGCTGGCCAGTAAAAAAATCATTTATTATAATGCCTTTACAGAGGATTTATTTTATTGGGATAACGATTTAGACAACGATATTGCGCCAAAGCTTAAAATACAACCCAATGATTTTACACATTGGATTTTCGTGAACCAAGGACAGGATGGACGTGTCATTGAAATTTTTCAGCATTACATCGATGATAAATTAACCCCGCATTTTAATGCGTCTTATACCATTGAAGATAAGGGGACAGAAAAGAAAATACCTGCTTTTACAGAAGTTACTTTTTCCTACGAGCGTGGTAATGACGAGCGTTCGGACCATATCAAAATTTCCAAGGGCGAAGAAAGCTGCTTTGTCTGGAGTGTTTTTTATTCTCTTCTTGAACAAGTTGTTCATGTTTTAGATGAACCGGATGTAAATGATAGAGAAACCCATCAATTTGACCAGTTGGAATATGTATTTATAGATGATCCTGTCAGTTCATTAGATGACAACCATTTGATTGAACTGGCAGTTAATTTGGCACAGTTGATAAAAGAAAGCAAATCCGACTTGAAGTTTATTATTACCACCCACAATCCTCTCTTCTATAATGTACTGCATAATGAGTTTAAGAAAGCGACATTTAAGAAATACTTTTTTAAAAAAGAGGAGGATGGTCAATATAACTTAACAGAACAACCTAACGATGCGCCGTTTTCTTACCATCTATTTCTAAAAGCTGAAATTGAGAAGGCCATACAGACAAATCAAATACAAAAGTACCATTTTAATTTTCTTAGGAATATCTTAGAAAAAACTTCAACATTCTTAGGTTATGAAAACTGGGGACAGCTTTTGCCTAAAATGGAAGATGGAAAAACCAATCCCTATGAGAGCAGAATTATTAATATCTCCAGCCATTCAAAACATTCGGCGGAAGAAATTGTTGAACTAACACAAAATGACAAAAGAGTTTTGGCATACTTATTAAGGGAGATTAAGAAAAACCACAAATTCAATCATTGGGAGGAAGATATATGACGGATTGTAAAACAATCGCTGAATCTAATAACTTTATTGTTTTAGACAAGTACACAAAAATAGATCAGCAAGGCGCCGGCTACCAGACCGAAGCGGATTTAGAGCGTGAGTTCATCGCCGATTTGGCAGATCAGGGCTATGAACCGTTGCCGCAGCTAACTACCTCAAAAGCAATGATTGAAAATGTCAGGGTACAGCTGCAGATGCTAAATAAAATGGAGTTTTCCGATGACGAGTGGAGACGCTTTTGCGAGGAGTATTTAGATAGACCCGGTGACAGCCACATTGACAAAACCCGTAAAATTCATAACGATCATATCTACGACTTCGTATTTGACGATGGACATATTCAAAACATCTATTTGGTAAATAAAAAGGATATAGCAAAAAATAAGCTGCAGGTTATTTCTCAATTTGAACAAACAGGAAGCTATGCCAACCGATATGATGTAACCATTTTGGTAAACGGGCTTCCTTTGGTTCAAATAGAGCTAAAAAAACGCGGAATTTCCATCAAAGAAGCGTTTAACCAAGCAAATAGGTACAGCAAAGAGAGCTTCCATTGGGAAAACTCTCTGTTCAAATACCTACAGATCTTCGTAATCTCCAACGGAACCGATACCCGCTATTTTGCCAACACCACAAAACGAGATAAAAACAGTTTTGACTTTACCATGAACTGGGCAAAGTCAGACAATTCCTTGATTAAAGACTTGAAGGATTTTACGGCAACATTTTTTCAAAAAAATACATTGCTCAACGTGCTTTTACGATATTCCGTTTTTGACAGCAGCGATAACCTGCTTATTATGCGTCCTTATCAGATTGCCGCAACAGAACGAATTTTATGGAAGATTATAAGCTCTTATAACGCTAAAAAATGGCGGACCAATGAAAGCGGCGGATACGTCTGGCATACCACCGGCAGCGGGAAAACGCTAACCAGCTTTAAAGCCGCGCGGCTTGCAACGGAACTGGATTTCATAGATAAAGTGCTTTTTGTTGTGGATAGAAAAGACTTGGATTATCAGACAATGAAAGAGTATCAGCGTTTTTCCCCCGACAGCGTAAACGGCTCTGAAAACACCGCCGGGTTAAAGCGCAATATTGAAAAAGATGATAATAAAATCATTGTGACTACCATTCAGAAGCTAAATAATCTGATTAAAAGCGAAGCGGATCTGTCAATCTATAACAAGCAGGTTGTTTTCATTTTTGACGAGGCGCACCGTTCACAGTTTGGCGAAGCGCAAAAAAATATTAAAAAGAGATTTAAGCAGTACTACCAGTTTGGGTTCACCGGCACGCCTATTTTCCCTGAAAATGCCCTGGGGGCGGAGACCACGGCGTCTGTATTTGGGCGTGAATTGCACTCTTATGTTATTACGGATGCCATCAGAGATGAAAAAGTCCTTAAATTCAAAGTTGATTATAACGATGTTCGCCCCAAATTCAGATCAATCGAAATGGAGCAGGACGAGAAAAAGCTGACTGCCGCCGAAACAAAGGAGGCACTGCTGCATCCAGAAAGGATCAAAGAGATTTCCCAGTACATTCTGAACAATTTCAGGGAAAAGACACATCGCTCTCATGGAGGGGCAAAAGGGTTCAATGCCATGTTTGCTGTAAGCAGTATTGAGGCGGCAAAGCTCTACTATGAATCTTTGAACAGCCTGCAGCAAGACAGCCCAAACCCCTTAAAAATCGCGACGATTTTCTCCTTTGCGGCCAATGAAGAGCAAAATGCTATTGGCGAACTTGTTGACGAAACATTTGAGCCCACAGCTATGGATAGCAGCGCGAAAGAGTTTCTAACTTACGCGATCAGTAATTATAATACTATGTTCAAAACGAATTTCGGCGTGGAGAGGAAAGCGTTTCAAAATTATTATCGTGACCTTGCAAATCGTGTAAGAAAACAGGAAATAGATCTTTTGATTGTGGTCGGAATGTTTTTGACGGGCTTTGACGCGCCAACTTTAAACACGCTGTTTGTGGATAAAAATCTTCGTTACCATGGATTAATTCAGGCATTTTCAAGAACCAACCGTATTTATGATTCAACAAAGACTTTCGGAAACATTGTTACTTTTCGAGATTTGGGGGAAGCTACCGTTGACGCCATCACACTTTTCGGCGACACCGATACAAAAAATGTTGTGCTTGAAAAAAGCTATCAAGAGTATATGAAAGGCTTCACCGATATTGCTGCTGGCCAAGCCCGCCGCGGTTATATCGAACTGGTAAAAGAGCTAAACCAACGCTTTCCGAATGTGGACGAAATCGTGACAGAGAAGGATAAAAAAGATTTTTCCAAGTTATTTGGCGAGTATTTGCGAGTTGAAAATATTCTTCAAAATTATGATGAGTTTGCGAGCCTGAAAGCATTACAGTCCGTTGATTTGCAGGATTCTAAAGCCATCAAAGCGTTTCAGGCTGCCCGCTATGTAAGTGATGAGGAAATTGGTGCAATGCAAGGGATCTTTGTGCCAGAAGAAAGCGTTATTCAAGATTATTGTTCGACCTATAATGATATTCGTGACTGGATCTGCAAAAAAAGCGTTGGTAAGGAGAAAGAGGCATCGTTGATTGACTGGGATGATGTTGTCTTTGAGGTTGACCTTTTAAAATCACAAGAGATAAATCTGGATTATATTCTGGAACTTATCTTTGAGAAAAATAAAAAGCCGCAAAACAAAGAAACTTTGGTTGAAGATGTTCGCCGTTTGATCCGTTCCAGTGTAGGTAATCGCGCAAAAGAAGGCTTGGTGGTTGACTTTATTGATCAAACAGACTTAGATAAAATTGAGGATAAGGTAAGTATGATAGATGCCTTTTTCTTATTCGCCCAAGCCCGGCAAAAAAGAGAGGCAGAAGAACTCATTCATGCGGAAGAACTGAACCAAGAAGCTGCAAGACGCTACATTCTCGCTTCGTTAAAGAAAGAATATGCCAGTGAAAATGGAACGGAACTTAATGAAGTCCTGCCTAAAATGAGCCCATTGAATCCTAAGTATTTAACGAAAAAGCAAACCGTGTTTCAGAAAATATCTGCTTTTGTAGAGAAGTTTAAAGGCGTGGGAGGCTCCATATAATCAAGACTCAAAGGGACAGAGTGTTTTGCTCTGTCCCTTTAAGCCGCCATATGTTTGGAGAAAGGCATGTGTTATGCCTTCTCCCCATGGGGCAGCCTGCCTCTGAAAAACCGTTTCTTCAGTTCTGACCAGCTAAACGGGATCAGCGGATAGATATAACTTTTCCCGGCAATGGTCTTGTTGAATACAACGGCGCATATGGACAGAAGCACTCCTGCCCCAAAGCCCCAGTAGTTAAACAGAGCCGTAAGGATCAGTAAGATCATCCGCATAAATTTCAGCGCGTATCCTAATTCAAAGCTGGCCTGGGAGTAGTTGGCTACCGTCACGAAAGCCATGTAGAGCATAGTCTCTGAGTTGAACCAGCCTGATTTTACCGAGTATTCTCCCAGGACGATACCGGCGATAACACTCAAAGGGGTGGTCAGCATGCTGGGGGTGTTGATAGCCGCCAGCCGCAGACCGTCAATGGCAAATTCCAGGATCATCAGCTGGATGAACAGGGGAACAAAGGGCTGTTCCGACAGCTTGATAAACTCCAGCCATGGCGGCAGGATATCCGGGTTCTGCATAAGCAGCAGCCAGGTGGGAGTGAGAAATAAGGTCAGCAGGGAGATGGCCATCCGGGACAGCCTTAAGTAGGTGCCGGTCACCGGAGGGAAGTAGTAGTCATCCGCCTCCTCGATAATGTCGAATACAGAGGAGGGAAGGATCATGGCAGCAGGGGAATTGTCCACCAGGATGATGATGTTGCCCTCCAGGATGGAGGCCGCCGCCGTGTCCGGCCGCTCCGAGAATTTGAATTTGGGGAAGGGGTTGTACCACTTGCTGGGGTAGAGACATTCCGCAAGGCTTTCCTGGTTCATGGTCAGAGCGTCTACGTGAATGTTTTGGATCCTCTGCTTGATCATGGCCAGCATCTGCTCATCTACCCGGCCTTTCATGTAGCACACCGCGATATCCGTGTGGGAGCTTTCACCGGCGCTTAAGATCTCCATAGTAAGCTTGGGGTCCCGGATGCGGCGGCGGATAAGGGCGGTGTTGAAAATAAGAGTCTCTACAAATCCGTCCCTGGACCCCCGCATAACCTTGTCTTTCTCCGGCTCCGATACGCCTCTGGCCGGATAAGTGCGGCAGTCCAGAGTCAGGCAGACATCGTACCCGTCAATAAAGATGCAGGAGATGCCGGTGAGCAGCTGGACGATCATAGGGCCGGGATCATTTATGAGTCCCACCTCGCCGTAGGGGATATACTGTTTGGAAAAGCCGTGGGCATCTTGGGGCATGTCCTCCGGCTTTATGGAAGACCATACCTGAAACACCTTTAAAAGAACCTCGTCCTTTGTAAATCCGTCTATAAAATAGGCACAGGCCGTACGTCCGCCGATGGACAGGGTGCGGTAAACTACGTCAAAATTGGATGTTACATCCAATGCCTGGTTCATGGATTCGATATTTTCCTGAATATTTTTTGAAAAACCCATGAGATATCCTCCTTCCTGTATCATGTACTCTCGGAATTTCTCCTGCACCTGCCTTTGTGGCAGATTGGCTGATTTTCCGTCATATGCACATAAATTTAATTAACGTACGTTCCACGTATGGCTCATAAATTTATGCGCATCTGACAAAAAATCATCTCACAAAATCAGGCGCAAAAAGACTCCGGAAATACATCATCAAGATCATACTCTGAGAAGTATGTGCATAAACGAAGGACTTTATGTGGAAAAAAATTTGTGAGGCTCAGTTTTTGGGGATAGGGGACGGATAATGATCAGATGACAGAATCCCATAAAAGGGAGGAGCCGGTCAGACCCCAGAGGGCCGACCGGCGGATTATGAAAAAAATCTTATCAAAATGTAAGCAGCTCTTGTCTTTTGATGGTTAAAGTATACCCCCCGAATATGAAGAAAATTTATCGCGGTTGTAAAAGGGTTGTGAAAGATTTGTTAACAAATTATGAACGCTCATAGGGCGTATTTTTTGCCTTTTGCCCGCTGGCTGCTTAACGGTTGAAATGATACTGATCCAGCAGCTCATTTCTCATCTTCCACAGAGGCAGGGACAGGTCTACGTGTGTGCGGTGGGGATATTCCAGGCGGAGAGATTCCTCCCACAAGGTAGACAGCTCCTGTCGGCAATATTTCTGGATATCCATGACCTTGGGCGACTCATAGACACAGTTCCCTCCAAGGAATACCGGGATCATCAGTTCCCGGATGGTATAGCTGTCCGGGGCAAGGTGGGTCTTTTTCCAGGTTTCCACAGGGTCAAAGAGCAGCAGGGAATTTTTGGAGTCATATTCTTCCTCAACCAGGCAGATCAGATCGGCGATGATCTTGCCCGTATTTTTATTGTAGATGCGGCGGATGGTCTTGTTGCCCGGATAGGTGATCTTTTCCGCGTTCTCCGAGACTTTGATCTTGGGGATAAAGGTTCCCGTGGTCTTATCCATAATGGCGGCCAGCTTGTAAACGCCGCCGAAGGACGGGCAGTCTTTGGAGGTTATGAGATTGGTGCCTACGCCCCAGGAGTTAATGGCAGCGCCCTGGAGTTTTAAGCTGCTGATAAGGTTTTCATCCAGGTCATTGGAGGCGGAGATGACGGCATCGCCAAATCCTGCCGCGTCCAGCATCCCTTTGGCTTTTTTCGACAGATAGGCCAGATCGCCGCTGTCTAGGCGGATGCCGTAGAAGGTCAGAGGGATGCCGGCCTCGCGCATTTCTTTAAATACCTGGATGGCGTGGGGAACGCCGGATTTTAGGGTGTCGTAGGTGTCCACCAGAAGGATGCAGGCTGTGGGGTACAGCTTGGCGTAGGTGCGGAAAGCGGTGAGCTCGTCGGGGAAGCTCATGATCCAGCTGTGGGCATGGGTTCCTTTTATGGGTACATCGAACATCTGGCCTGCCAGAACGTTGGAGGTGCCGATACAGCCTGCGATCATGGCGGCCCTGGCCCCGTAGATCCCGGCGTCGGGTCCCTGAGCCCGGCGGAGTCCAAATTCCATGACCCCGTCCCCCTGGGCAGCGTAGATGACTCTGGCCGTCTTGGTGGCGATAAGGCTCTGGTGGTTGATGATGTTTAGAAGGGCCGTTTCCACCAGCTGGGCCTCCATAATGGGCGCGATGACTTTTACCAAAGGTTCTCTGGGAAATACCACCGTGCCTTCCGGAATGGCGTAAATGTCCCCGGAAAAATGGAACTGTTTTAAATAGTCCAGAAAATCTTCCCCAAAAAGCCCGGTGGAGCGAAGATAGTCGATATCTTTCTGGTCAAAGTGGAGATTTTTGATGTAGTCAATGGCCTGCTCCAAGCCTGCGCAGATGGAGTAGCCGTTGTTGTTGGGGTTGCTGCGGTAGAAAGCGTCGAAGATCACGGTTTCATTGGCGTCTTTTTCTTTGAAATAGCCCTGCATCATGGTCAGCTCATACAGATCCGTAAGCAGGGTGAGATTTCTCTTTTCCATAAGTATCCTCCTGGTGATGGCAGCGGACGCGGTTGCCGGAAACAGGCTTTTTGGGTGCTGCCGGATTCCGGAAACCAGGTAGTTGGCTGCGCTGGTAATTAGAGAGAGTATAACACAGAATGGGGGAAATACAAAGAGAATGTTAATAAAATAACGAAAACATTTGTGTATTGGGAAATAAGACAGCCACGGTTTACGCCCTGAAATGGAGTAGGAACCGTGGCTTTTATGTGATCTTTTAAGCAGGCAATGGGGAGTTATGGCAGGTTCACGATGGAGCCTGGGGCGGTAATGCAGCGTTGAGGATCCCGTAGGAGCGGATCTTAACACCCGTGGGGCAGGGGATGGAGATTGGCGGGAATATGGCTTATGTCTTTTTCTTTAGACACTTAAGAACGATATCTTGCGCAAAATGGTAAAATAATGGAATTGCTGGATTGTTGAGTGAGCAATGGGCGGGGATTGTCGTGAGGCCCGGGAGGGAAGGCAGGCTGTGTGCCGTTCGGGTTCAGATATGCCAGACATTCCGATGAGCCCACAACGGGAACCAGGAGGGGTTAGTCCCTCCTGGTTCCCTGGTCTCATCTCCATGGCATAGATTCACCCGCCCGGCACACAGCCTGCCTTCCCTCCCGGGCAAAAGCAGAATCCGCTGGCCGGGATTTGCTCACTTAAGGTGGTTTCGATAGGGAACGCTGTTTCGACTCTGTAGTGAAAAGATAACTGCTTTGGCGGCAGATCTTTCAGGTTTGCAGCAACATCGCCTTAACCTTACTCAATAATATACTTGAGGCCATAAAAAGAAGCTATTTTTCGCTGCAAAGTTGAGGCAGCGTCCCCTGCCGAAACCGCCTTAAGTGAGCAAACCTTAGCCAGCGAATTCTGGTTTTGCCAGGCAGAGGAGAGCTGTCCCGGCAGGGTGAATCTATGCCATGGAGATGAGACCAGGAAAACAGGAGGGCCTCACCCCGAGTGTTTTCCGCTTTGGGCTCATCGGAATGTCCGGCATATCTGAACCCGGACGGGACAGCTCTCCTCTGACTGGCCTCACGACAATCCCCGCCCATTGCTCACTCAACAATACAGCAACATAACAAATTTAAAGTTCCGGTTTATCCGGGTTAGGAGCAGCAGCGGGAAAGTCGTGAATGAGCGGCTGGTCATGGAGACTACGGTGGTCTGGATTCTGTCGGAGGCTGTTGCGTCTCTGTCGGTGCATAACCAACATTGGCTGTGAACAGTAATATACATTGCAAATGGCAGACGACTGTTTTATAATTAAAGATACAATTTGGAATTTATCCGGCAATTTAAATGATGATTTTTATGCCTGAGAAAACGTGTTTTTATGGGAGGATAAAATGAAAAAGATATTATACAGAGGGATTTGTGTATGTGGTCTTGTTTCAATCATGCTGTGTGCATGCGGAAAACAGAAAAGCGGGTGAGATACGGAAGGGGAGACCGCAAAGGCAGTGGAGGAAGCTGCAAAATCTCAGACTGACCAATCATACGGGCAGGAAAAATATGATTTGATTCCCATGGTCATGATAGATGGGAAATTATACATGGATACAGGGTATGAGGTTTCGGCAAAAGACAGGGATGCTCTGACAGACGGGAAAATCACTTCGGAAGTTGACCAAAGCGAACAGCCGAAAGAGGATGATCAATCAAACTTTGGAACAGGCTATGAATACCAATATGGAATATCCGATGGTTTGATCGAAATTCATATAAATGACGGATGGTGGGTTTTTGCGACGGAAGAGGTATTAAAAAGCAGTGCGGGGATGGTGGAATACGAAGATACGGCAAATGAGAGTGGCGCATCAGATGAATGATTTATATAATTATGACAGAACGAAAATGGTTCCTATTTTGTCAGGAAGGGAGAGGGCGCAATGTTATGGTCTAAAAAATATGTTGAAGTCTATACCACTTTAAATGCGGAACAGTTTTTTTCCTGTAAATGAGATAGAGCAGTCTTTGTCTCCCAAAGCTGATTTGAAAATTTGGTATGAGCATCGAAGAAATTTTTATTTAGGAGGAGGAGCCAAAATGAAAGAAAAGAAGCCATTGGTCATCGAAATTCCCAAGGAGGAAGTTACATATGTCAGAACTGCGCTTTGAGGACATTTTAATAAATGTCGGGACAGATGAGTTTGACAGGGTGACAGGTTATGCAGAATTCCCTTATTTTCACAAACAGATTGAGGTGATTTGTGATGAGGGTGTTACCGCGGAGTACGCGGCCCGGTCTATTGGCTGGCTGGCAGAGGTAGATGAAGCTCTGGTAAGGGAAATCTGCCAATACGCGCTGTATTACCTTCAGGATGAGTTGGAATCTACAAGCAAGGGAGAACTGTTGGACGAAGATATACAGCACATCCGGGAGCCGTTGGAGGTTCTTCGGTATATGGAGTTTGGCAGCCTGGACATCAAGGTTCCAAGGGAGCCGGGAACCCCTGTGTTGAATCTTAGCGGCAGCTGCGACTGGCAGGAGGATGAGGGGTTACACTGCCTGATAAAAAATGGCCGTGTGGTCTACATGGGGTCTTGGAATGATGAGGATGTGTGGGATGAGCGTTTGCTGAACGATGATAACTATTTATCCAATTATGTGCTTTATCCCCAACGTGAGGCGCTGCGGCAAAAAGCAGCGGAACGGCTGAAACAGAATCCGCCAAAGAAAATCCCCCACTTGGAGTTTGCCATGAATTCTCCGGTCAGAAAATTTGTGGAATTTCTTCTTGCGGGAGCGGAACACTGTACTCGAGAGGAAGCATGGGCGAAACTGGAGAAAACCCGCTTGATGGTTCTCTTGCAGGAGGATTCTTCCCTGGCATGGGAGGACGCTTCTTTACTGTATCGGTGTTATTGCATGGAGCGTGACCTGGGGGCGGTAGATATGGAGGTTTACCTTTGGGAAGAGACTCACTAGTATAACCCGTTTTAAATACCTTTCTGTTTCGGCAAGGATACTTTTCCGAGAGTGCAGAGGGAAAAGCGGAGGCGTAGTGGGGCTGCGTTGAGCATTTTCCCTCTGTGCTATCGGGAAAGCAGACTGGTGAAACGGAAGGTTATTTAAAACGGGTTATACTAGTACATAAAAATCCGGACATACCACTTAGCGGAACAACGGAATCTTGCTATTGCCTGCAATTGCAAGGCGGCAGATCCTTTCATGTTCCCAACAACATCGCCTTAACCTTACTCAACAAGATACTTGAGGCCATAAAAAGAAGCTGTTTTTACGCTGTAAAGTTGAAGCAGCGTCCCCTGACGAAACCACCTTAAGTGAGCAAACCTTAGCCAGCGAATTCTGGTTTTGCCAGGCAGAGGAGAGCTGTCCCGGCAGGGTGAATCTATGCCATGGAGATGAGACCAGGAAAACAGGAGGGCCTCACCCCGAGTGTTTTCCGTTTTGGGCTCATCGGAATGTCCGGCATATCTGAACCCGGACGGGACAGCTCTCCTCTGACTGGCCTCACGACAATCCCTGCCCATTGCTCACTCAACAATCCAGCAACATAACGAATTTAAAGTTCCGGTTTATCCGGGTTAGGAAGAAAGGTCGTAGAAAACGGCGGCCTTTTGTGATACGGCTGATTCCCAAATGTCCGAAATGTGGAAAAACGCTGACAATGAATCTGCGTTCGGATGATAGATTTGTAGAGGACGAAGGCTGGCATCTGGCGGCAGAGCGATACGAGAATTTCCTGCGGGCAAGGAAAAATCAGAGGATCCTGTTTTTGGAACTTGGCGTAGGCTACAACACCCCGGGTATTATTAAATATCCGTTCTGGCAGATGACAGCTAAAAATCCGAGTGCTGTCTATGCCTGTGTCAATTACGGCGAGGCGGTCTGTCCGAAAGAAACCGAGACACGGTCCATTTGCATTGATGGGGATATTGGAACAGTGCTTGCTGATTTGAGGTGACATTATGCGCGATATATGGAATCCATGGCACGGCCAGCATTGAAAAATGCCGCCGATTCACAATGCCGGAAAATTCTGGGAAGAATAAATTTAAAAAGCAGAGTATAGTATTTAGGAAAATTTGGAGGAGCAAAGCATGAAACGACAGATTAAATTAATGACAGGAAATTTTACGGCGATACACACATCTGCAGAGGATGCAGTATTAGATGGAATACCAGTTCTGCGTGTCGTTAAAAAAGAGAAAATCAATGAATTTGACGAGAATACTTACGCAAAAGTAAATGGCCTTTCATTCCATAACGGGATAATAGAGGTAAAGATGCTCAGCCGCCTTTTGCCCGATGCGCCGGATTTTGCCAGAGGATTTATAGGGATTGTCTATAGGGCTAATGAGGCGGACTGCGAATTTGAATCTTTTTATGTAAGGCCGACTAATGGACGGGATTGTGCGGATCCGGTGAGAAAATCCCATGGCTGTCAGTATTTTTCCTATCCGGGCTACACGTTCAATTATTTTCGGGAACATGGTATCACAGACTATGAGGCACCGGTAAATATCGCTCTTAATGAGTGGATCACATTAAAGGCTGTTATAGAAAATGAGCGGGCAGAGTTTTACCTTAATGGAGAGAAACAACCGACACTTGTGGTTGCTAACATGAAGCATGGTGTTGGGCAGCACGGTTCTGTGGGAATCTTTGTGGATATCGGAACAGAGGCATTTATTTCTGATTTGAAAGTGGAGTGTGGGGACTAATGGAATGGTTTGAGCAGATGGATGTGTATCAGAATTATACGGCAGGAAGGATTTTAGAAACGAAAATTGTGTAAGCGAAAAAGGGCTGCACCTATGGCACAACCCTTATTTCTTATGGTTACAGTGTATTTGAATGATGGGAATACCTTGATTTTCTGATGTCTGCGGCAGCGTCTTTAAATAAGTGGATATGAAAGAAAAGATAACGCAGATCGTCCTATATGTAGGAGGAAAAGACAATGTAAAAAATGCCTGGCACTGCATCACCCGGCTTCGCTTCGAACTGAAGGATAACCAGAAGATTGATGAGGCCGCAATCAAAAAGATGAACGGTGTTTTGGGAACGGCATTTGCAAAGGATCAGTTTCAGATCGTGATCGGCGTGGGAGTTGAGAAGTATTATGAAGAACTGATCAGTCAGCTGGGGCTGGATGCCAATGGTCCGGTGGAAGCGGACGGAAGTGAAAAGCGAAAGGATTTTGCCACATGGTTTATGGATGTGGTATCCGGCATCTTCGGTCCTCTGGTGCCTGACATCGCGTCGATTGTCATGTATCCCGCTATAGTCAGCTGATGCCGATGATGTTTATCGCGAATCTTTCTATCGTAGGCGCCGCCGCTGCCTGCTATTTTAAAGCAGGGGATCAGCAGGAGAAGCAGATTGTTGGTTCTTCCGTCATTTCCAGGATCCTGGGCATCACGAAGCCGGCTCTTTTCGGTGTGCTGACAAAATATAAGAAGGCGTTTGTGGCAGCTGCCATCGGGAGTACTGTTGGAAGCGCGTTTATCGGTACCTTTGGCGTAAGGCTTTTTGGCTATATCACCTCCAGCGTTTTCAGCATCCCGGCCTATATCGGCCCCTGGTTCGGTTATGCGGCGATTGGCTGGATCATGGCGTTTGGGGTTTCCTTCGCCCTTTTCTATGTCTTCGTGGTAAAGATGGATACCGGAAAGAAAGAGCCTGCAGCCGACGTGGCAGTTCCTGCGAAAACTTTATTTCCGGGCAGTACATGGGATAGCTGGATGAAATAAACAGAAGTTTAAGAAGGAACCAGGTACCAAATGGTATTTTGGTTCTTTTTATGTACACGGGGGCGGAACGGAGTATGCCGCTGAAGCGGCCCGCCTCCGGCACGGCGAGTAGGGGAAAAGCCTCCCCTACTCGATTTTGTATTTTCTGAATCCGGTTGTGACCAAGAGGTATAAACTGATGAACAGAGAGAGACTTCCTCCTACGGCCAGCCCCACCTATGCCAAAGTCCTGGAAGGAGTGAAACTAGTACAGCAGGCAGGGATGATTCTTGGTGTGGGAGGGGGTCCGGTGATGGATTGCTGCAAAGCCATTTCCATCGCGGCCCGGTATGAGGGGGACGCGTGGGAGAACTTTTGGGCAAGGCCCGGTATCAAAGCAACCTGTCACTTCGCGGTAACAGAAGTTTGTTATAGTTTACACTAAAAGGTATATACTGAATAACTTATTGTGACTTCTGCCGCCCAGGAATTTCCTTTATAATAAACATAGTTCTTAAAAATAAAAGCAGGAGATAAAAAGAGGAGGAATTTCACTATGAAGGCATTACTTGTAAACGGAAGTCCAAGGAGAAACGGATGTACTTACACGGCGCTGACGGAGCTGGCAAAGACTCTGGAGTCGGAAGGCATTGAGGCGGAGATCGTCCATGTGGGAAATAAAGATATCAGGGGCTGTATTGCCTGCCGGAAATGTCACAGCGAAGGGGAGCAGGGGGGCAAGTGCGTATTCAACGATATCGTCAACGAGGTTGCCCCCAAGCTGGCCGAGGCGGACGCCTTTGTCATCGGTTCCCCGGTTTACTTCGCTTCCCCGGCAGGCGGAGCCGTATCCTTTATGGATCGTCTGTTCTTCAGCACCCTGAATATTGACAAGACCATGAAAGTAGGAGCGGCCGTGGTATCCTGCCGCCGGGGCGGCAATACGGCTACCTTTGACATGCTGAATAAATACTTTACCATGTGCGGCATGCCGGTGGCAAGCAGCCAGTACTGGAATATGGTACATGGAGGAACCCCGGAAGAGGTTTTGAAGGACGAGGAAGGCATGCAGACCATGCGGACTCTGGGCCACAATATGGCATTTCTCATGAAGAGCATCCAGATGGGCAAGGAGAAACTGGGGATTCCCCAGAAGGAAAAGACCATCTTTACCAGTTTCCATCACTAAAAGGGAGAGAATAGGCAATAAAAACTTGGCTGATTACAGGCTGTTCCACCGGTCTTGGGAGAAGTCTTGCCAAAGCAGTGCTGCAAAAAGGCGACAACTCTCATAGTCCGTCTTGACGTGACAGACCTTCTTTCTGTTACGGAGGCGGTCCAGGCGGCAAAAGAGAGGTTTGGAGGAATTGACGTTCTGGTCAATAACGCCGGCTATGGTTACCGGGCGGTCCCTTACCCAGTCAAAGACCGCTATCGCCGATTACGCGGGGACGGCGGGAACCAGAAGGATTGAGAATGATAAGACCCACGGCACCCAGCCCGGGGATGCGCCGCTGCGTTTGCTTTTGGGAAGCGCCGCGGTGAGAGCGGCGGATACGGTTTTGGAAAGTCACAAGAGCGAATATGACAAATGGCGGGAGTTTAGCCGTCGGTCTGATTTTTAGAGAGGGGAATGATAGAAATGGAAAAGAGAACACTTGGGGCCAGCAGTCTTAAGGTCAATCCTGTTGGTCTGGGCTGTATGGGATTCAGCCACGCTTCGGGGGACCCTACAGAAAAGAGCGTGGCGGTTAAGACTTTGAGAGAAGCTTTTGAGATCGGTTATGATTTTTTTGACACGGCGGAGGCTTATACCGGCGTCAGACCGGACGGCACGGTTTCCTACAATGAGGAGCTTGTGGGGGAGGCCGTGAAGGGAATCCGGGACAAGGTGGTTATCGCCACCAAGATGGGGGTAAAGCACAACGCGGACCGATCCTTAAGACTGGACAGCAGCCCGGAAACTATAAAAACAAGCGTTGAGGAAAGTCTTAGGAAGCTGGGGACAGACTATATTGATTTGTACTATCAGCACAGGATTGATCCCAAGGTGGAGCCGGAGGTTGTGGCCGAGACTATGGGGCAGTTAATCAAAGAGGGCAAGATTCGATATTGGGGCATTTCGGAAACCACAGAAAGATACCTGCGCCGGGCCCACGCCGTATGTCCCGTGACGGCCATAGAGAACAGGTATTCCATGATGGCCAGGTGGCATGAGACTGTTTTTCCGGTGTGCGAGGAACTGAATGTGGCCTATGTGGCCTTTTCTCCCATGGCAAACGGATTTCTTACAGGCAAATACACGCCCTCCACAAAATTTGAGGGAAGCCAGGATTACCGGGCAAATATGCCCCAGTATACCGAAGAGGGGTATGAAAAGGCGAAGGAGCTTTTGGATCTGCTGACGAAAATGGGAGAAGAAAAGAAGGCCACCATGGGTCAGCTGTCTCTCGCGTGGATGATCAATAAGAAGCCTTACATTATCCCGATTCCGGGTTCCCGCAAAATTGAGCGGCTGAAGGAAAACTTTGAGGCAGGCAATGTGGTTCTGACCAAAGAAGAGATTGATATAATCGATTCCAGACTGGATACCATGGACTTTGACGTGTTCGGCGGCCACAGCGCAAAATAAAAGGAGTACTCCCGGAAACTCAGCCGCAAAGACAGGCGCGAGGGAGTTGCCGGGAGTGCCCAAAAGGATGGATGGAGGAACAGATGATGGAATACATAACTTTAAATAATGGTGTAAAAATGCCCATGGCAGGCATCGGTACCTTTCTTTTGTCTCCTGACGAGGCGGAGGCTTCCTGTTTAAGCGCCCTTGGATGCGGGTACCGTCTGATCGACACGGCCAACGCCTATGTCAACGAAAAGGCCGTAGGCCGGGCCATGAAAAAATCCGGCCTGGCCAGGGAGGAGATCTTCCTGGAGACCAAGCTGTGGCCCGCGTTCTACACCGATGAGAATGCCGTAGACGACACCCTGGAGCGCCTGGGTACGGATTATATCGATGACCGTGTTATAATAGGGACAAGTTAGAGGAACCCAGTAAAATCAAGGGGTTGCACTAACTTGTCCCCTTATTTTTTTGCCCTCAAAAGGGCAAACGGAATCACCTCATTTCTGGTTTCCGTCCGGGAGCCGTACATATATTGCTGGCCAGCAGTATGAAAGTCTGATAGCGATTAAAGCAACCATACCATCCTCTGGTGATGGATTTGAAGGTCCGAAGTCCTTATAAATGCTGACGGGTTGCAACGGGGGCGTTGTAATATTGGCTGACAGGTTTCGGCCGGGTTTAATGTGAATCGGGCGCCATGGGAGGGTTAAACCTGTGTTTCTGTACCATGGGAACAAATGAGATTTATTTACGGAAAGCCGGGAAACTTACAGCGCCCATATTGTTGTGATGGTTTTGAAGTTTTAGTGTAGCGGAGTTTTTGATTTTTATAGATGGCATATCGTTTCGTTCGGAAACAAATAGTTCTGTTTTGCAGGGAGAGGCACGGGCTGTTGCGCCTGGAGCGGTTTCTGTAAAATCCCAGGGTTAGTTCAGTGACGGAGAAGCAATGGAGAGTCCGGTTTGCGAGCCGGTGGAAAGGACGGGATATAGATGAAGAAGGATGTTCGGAAGATTAAGGTGTATGAGCAGAGCGGGCGTAATTATAAGCCCACGCCGACAATCATGTTGAAGGGGCTGTGGCTGGAAGAGCTGGGATTCGGGGCGGGGACGCTTCTGACGGTCCGGTGTGAGGAAGGGAAGCTGGTCATTGTTCCGAGGGAGACAGTGGATTATATTGATGTGTTTGAGGAGCAGCAGTTGAGCATGGTTGCGGAGAAGAAAGTGAGGTATTGAGAATGGGAAAGATATATATGATCGGTTCGCAAAAAGGGGGTACGGCCAAGACCACTACTACGTTCAATCTGGCGTACTGTCTGCGGAAGATGGGGAAGCGGGTTCTGGCTGTGGATTTTGACAGCCAGGCGAATTTGACAACGTGCTTCGGCGTGGAGGATACGGGGGTTTTGGAGGATACCATTGGGCATCTGATGATGGCGCAGATTGAGGACGGGAAGATGCCGTCCCCGAAGAGGTACATACGGACGAAGGACGGGGTGGACTTCATCCCATCGTCTATTTATCTGTCGGTGGTGGATGCGAAGCTGCGGCTGGAGATGGGGGCGGAGCGGATGCTGTCCGGGATTCTGGAGCCGCTGCGGGAGAGGTATGAGTATATTCTGATTGATACCTGCCCGTCGCTGGGGACTTTGACAATTAATGCTTTGGCCGCTGCGGACGAGGTGATCATCACGGTGAACCCCCAGCTTCTGGCTATGATGGGGATGCAGGATTTTCTGCGGACGGTGGTGAAGATACGGAAGCGGATCAATCCGGGGCTGGGGATTGCAGGGATTCTGATGACCATGTGTGAGTCCAGGACGAAGCTGTGCAAGGTGCTGATGGAGGAAGTGTTGGAGAGCTTCCAGGAGCAGATACGGGTGTTTGAGACGAGGATTCCCAGTACGGTGAAGGTGGGGGAAAGTATTTATTACAGCCTGCCGGTGGCGGAGTACAGCCCGAAGGCGAGCGCGGGGATGGCTTATAGGAAGTTTGCAAAGGAGTTGGTTTCGTATGAAGGCTAATGGGGCGAAGAGGAAGATTTTTAGTGACGCTGTGGACCTGCTGGCGGGGGCGGAGGAGGTTTCCGCTGTGGAGGATGGGATCAGGATGCTGCCGATTGACAGTATCCGCCCGTTCCGGAGGCATCCGTTCCGGCTGTATGAGGGGGAGCGTCTGGAGGATATGGTGGAGAGCATCAGGGAGCATGGGGTTCTGAATCCGGTGATCGTGTGGCAGGAGGGGGACGGGTATGAGATGCTTGCGGGACATAACCGGCAGGTGGCGGGGAGGCTGGCAGGCTTGACGGAGATTCCGGCCATTGTGAAGACAGATCTGACGGAAGAGGACGCTTATGTGTATGTGATTGAGACCAATGTGATACAGAGGGGATTTGCGGAGCTTCTGCCCAGTGAGAAGGCGGCGGTGCTGGCGGAGCGGTATGAGAAGGTCAGCAGCCAGGGGCGGCGGAATGATATTCTGGAGGAGATTGCAAGACTGAACGGGCAGGACACGGCGGGGACTTGTGGACATGATGTCCACAAGTTGAAGAGCCGGGATGCCATTGGGGAAGAGTATGGGATGACCGGGAGGAATATTGCCAGGTATATGCGGGTGCAGAAGCTGGAGGAGCCTTTGAAGGGGCGGCTGGACGAGGGGACGCTGCCTTTGGTGGCGGCGGTGGACTTGTCTTATCTGTCGGAGAAGGAGCAGAAAGTGGTGTCCGGGATGGCGGAGCAGGGCAGGATTAAGCTGGATGCAAAGACGGCGAAGTGCGTCAGGGGCATGGCGGGGAATGTGACGGAAGAGGCTGTGCTGGGGGCATTGGACGGCGGGAAAAGTAAAAAAGCGGCTGCTGGAAGGAGCGTGAAGCTGTCGGCAGCGGTGTATGAGAGGTATTTTGGCGGGGTGAAGCCTGCGGATGTGGCGGGTATCGTGGAGGACGCGCTGGCAGCGTGGTTCGGGAAAGGGGGAGTGGCTGATGTTCCGGGCGGAAGAGATTGGGAGGCTGGATAGGTCTTATTTTAACATTATTCTGGCGGAGGAATATGATGTGACAATCCAGTCGAAGAATACGGGGCATATCTGGTATATCCATAACCCGGAGTATCCGGGGGAGGGGGAGTGTATTATTTTCCATAAGCACAGGGCTTCCCAGCCGTACCATCAGCATGGGAGGGCCAGGAGTCTGGGGCAGGCGGTGAAGAGTATCAAAGGGCATGATGTGTTCCAGATGAATGGGAGAAGAAACTTTTGACAGATATTCGAGGTATTACACCAGTTTACAACTTTTGAAATTTCCTAAAACCTGATAAAATGTAGTCTTCCACGGCCTTTATCAAGGCAGAACAATTTTTAATAGTTTCGAGAAATCTCCCGAAACTGCATAAAATTATATCTGACTGGATTTGCTGACCAATTTCGTATTTGGTTTCCTGGGCGCTGGCGGACTGATATTCAGAAAAGGTTTCATCACTATAAGGAAGCAGGGTCATGGCACTATAGGACAGGCTGATCAGATTCACCAGCCGTTCGATCCCTTCTTTACTGCGGATCCGGTATTCCTCCATTGACCAGAAGGTTTTCCCTTCATAATAAGAAACTTCAATGTTCCACCTCAGGCCATACCAGGCCAGCGGCAGATAAAAGACATTTTCTGCTCCATAGGAATAGGTTGTTTTGTCAGCACTGTTCTCCCAGTCAAAGGAAATGGTTCTTGGATCTGCTGTGCATAGGAACAGACGGCGGCT
>CAJTGF010000033.1 GCA_910575585.1 Clostridiaceae bacterium | reverse complement strand
CACCCCTGAGTGGTAAGGCACCCGAAGGCACCTGCCGCGTCATGCCTCTGCTCAGCTGCCTATCTCCCAAAGCGTCCGGGCTTTTACAAGCCCATTCCCTTTAGGGGATGGGTAGTTGACCTCCTCTCGGTCTTTTGTCTTCCTGGCGGGACTATCTGCTACACCATCACGATCCTTTTCTCCGCTGTGGAGTACAGGTACGCATGGTCAGCCAGCACTTCCTTCGGCGGCAGTTCGGTCCGGTTGATCCCCCGGATCATCTTGCACATTTCTTCCGGGCTCATGCCCACCGGCGAAATCAGGAATTCGTGGATACTGCTTGGGATCAGGTAATAATCCCCTCCCATCTTTTCCGCACAGGATTCCAGTACGCCCGGGTACAGGATCACCGCCGTTCCCAAAACCCCTGTCCTATTCGTCAGTATGTAGAGCGGCTGTGCGCCTGCGTCTTTTACCGCTTGCTCAAGTTCTTCGATGACATTTCTTTCTTCCTCGTCTGCGATCTTCTTTACAATCGTCTCGAATATGCTCTCGATCCGGGCAGGAGGTAATTTTGCCTGCATGTTCACAAGCGCATCCCGGTACAGATCATCGATGCTGACGCCCCAGTGATCGAGTATGCTGTTGTTGACGCCTGCGATCCGGTTCCCGGTATCATCTGCCATCAGGCTGAAAGTGATGCTTAAGTCATGGAACGGGATGCTCGGTATCGCATTCAGTACGTTCTTGTTGAGCGCCGTGTTCACCAGTCGGCACATCAGCCTGCTCCTAGCCTGCTCATAGTCCATCCATTTCCGGGTCATCTCGCCGTCTTCTTTCGCTTTGGCGACGGCTTCTGCCGCAGCCATGAATGCCAAAAGGTCACCGTTGCAGAACGCCTGGTAATAATCGTCTACATACACATTCACGTAGGTGTTTTGCCCGCACTGTACCTGGATAAAGCTGCTGTTACCGTTGTTGAGTCTGATATTCACAACGCCCGCTTCGGCCTGGATACCGGACGTCATCTTTACGGCGTTCACAACTGCCTGAATGAATTCCTGTTTTGTGATCATATTTCCATATTTTCTCCTTTTTCGTTTGATATCTTTTGTTGTTTTTGAGTGAAAACACGGAAGGGGAAAATATCCCCTTCCGTCCTTATGGCTTTTTATCTTTCTTGCTTACTCCACAGTCACGATGTAGCCGCGGTCCTTTGTGGACTGGCTCACCAGTGTCTTGAACTCATACTCCTCATTGCTGAAGGTCAGCTTGTAAGTATAGTCCTTCTTGGTGATATCAATCAGGGTATCATAGCCGTCCAGCTCTGCTACTGCCGGATCAGCGATATTGATGTCCTCCTTGAACCGCAGCATCCCTTTTCCGCGGATCACGAAATCGCAGTAAGCAGGGCTCCAGCCTGCCCGGATGTTCCCGTTGCAGCCGAATCTACTGACACAGCGCATGTTCCAGCCGTGCAGCTGGGCCCACAGACGTTCCTTGCGCGGTACCAGCACCCCGTCCTTTTCATCCTCGTCGGACGCCAGGAACAGGTCAAAGTCCCCGTTTCCGCTGCCCGGAATCTGCTTGATGAAGCAGTCATTGACAGTGACAGGGCCATTGAAGTTCTCGTAAGAACAGGACCTGCCTTTTGTAATGATGACCACGGCCGTTTCCTTGAAGCATCTCACGGTTTTCTTTTCCCCGTCCACGCAGTCCTCCTTTTCCTCTGTAGCGGAGAAGATGAACACGGCCGTTTCCATGCCTTCCCCGGCATAGCCAAGGAAAACGATGTTTTCAGTAGGCACTACCGTCAGCTTCCTGAAGAAGTCGCGGGACACCTGGTAGCTGACCAGGATGACATCGCCGTCCTTCATCCCTTTTACTTTAGCTGTCAGGATCAGGTAGTCTTCACATTTGGCTAAAATCTTGCCAAAGGAAAACTCCCCTTGTATGCATGCCAGCTTCCCGTCCTTTAAGAGCACGCCGCCTTCAACGGAATAGCCTTCCGGTACCGGGTACGGTTCTGGGTCGTTTATGATACGGAATGCCAGCGCATTCTTTTCCGTGATGGTGACCTCTTCGTCCCCGAGGCCGATCAGGGTGCCATCGAGATCCGTGTGCATCTCCACAGCGGTACCTGCGGCCCCATCCACTTCCACGACCTTGTACTTCTTGCCGTCCACCTTGTTCAACAGTTCTAACCCTCTTCTCAGTCTCTCGATCCTCATGATTTTTTCTCCTTTTTTGATATTTTTTAGTTTTTGTACCATACAGTCGCCCACATCACTCCTGCCGGGGTGGCGGGCGGTTTTTTCTATCTGCGTTCTTCACGCTTTTCTCCTTTCTTCCTCTGCAGTGCCTTATATGTGTTTACATGGGAAGTATGGAAATGCGGAGACAGATTAAAGGGCACAAAAAACCGGGGATGGGACGCAAAGGACATGGATTGGCGCAAAAAAGCCCGGGATCATCTCCCAGGCTTTTGCGGATACAGAAAAACTTCTCTATCTTTTTGCTAACACATATCTTCCTCATTGTCCCATTGCCGGCCCTGCGCCTGACGGCCGGTGTCGTCCTCATTGTGCCACTCCAGGTTCCTCGCCTTGTACAAGGGAACCCAGTGGGACGAATAGACGCTATACCCTGCCATGTCGGGCCCGAAGAAATAGCCCCACTCTTCGTGCCAGTAGATACGGAAATGGCTCTCGGACATGAGACGGATACCGTTCCCGTTTTTCAGCCATTCCTCATCGCACTGGCTGTCGAACTGGAACAGGCATACATATCTCGGGAGTGCGGTCAGGGGATTTAATGCAAAGCCGTCTTCCGTAACCACGACGACCGTGCCATCTGCCATTTCGATCTTCCATCTCCCGTCCTTCATGCGCCCTACGAGGTTTCCGCACTGCTCCTTCCCCTGATAGGACACGCCATCCACTGTCTGGCACGGCATAGACACCTTGACTTCTGCCCATGGGGAAAACGTGGTCACCTCTGTCCAGGAAGCCGGGTCGGCCTTCATCAGTGTGCGGACCATGTCCCGCGGGAACTTGTGGAACCCGCTGACCCATTTGTGTGCTGCTTCTGTCATCATCATCATTGTTTTTCTCATATATTTTTCCTCTTTTTTATTGATTCAAATAGAATTATCAGACAATATGCCAGATCGTTTATCACCATGCAGCGGTATCATATCCAGGGCAGCACAGGGAGCTTAGCGTCCGTTCCCATTATCAGTTTCCCAACGCCCCTGCTGTAATTCCGGTCAAACCAGTGCCAGATCTCATACTTGTCTGTACCTGCCGGGAAGATGAACCAGTCCTGTTCTGTGCATTCATTCTCATCAATGTTCACATCCTCAAGCGTCGCCCAGGCATATTCCAGGATGGTATCCTGGCTGGTGACCCACATGACAGGCTTCATACTGGCAGACTCGCAGATGAGCATATTCTCGCTCTCGATATCTGTATTCTCCTCCTCAAACTCCTGGTACGCACCCCACAGGATGCAGCTGTCGATGTCCTTAAAGGTCTTCCTGTGTTCCGCTATGCTGTCCCCGAGGAAGAATACCTCGTATCCCTCCTCCCGGTACGGGAACGCATAGTTGCATGTCTTTCCGTAAAAATCCAACATTTTTTTCCTTTCCGCTCTCTCGCTTCCTTTTTGTAGTTTCATGGAAAGTATGGGGACGGGAGAACGGAGGAAACGCCATGTTTTTCGCACATGGGCGGGCACAGCGGCCGGTATCCGCACAAAAAAAGAAGCCCCATCGGAGCCTCTTTGGGGAATGGCATTATTTCACCATCATTTGTTTTTTTTCAAACATTTCCCTATCAGTATTTCCATTTTTTTGTAGTTACACATGAATGAGTCCATACTCGCTTCCAGCATCTCTTTTTCGTCCGCCATGGAAAAATCAAGGTAAAAACATCCCGTATTTTTACACAGCTGCTGGCAGAAGATCCGCTGCGTCCGTCCATTTCCTTCCCGAAATGGGTGTATCACATTGATTTCTGACAGGTAGTACGCTATCTTTTCGGCAACATATCCACTGTCTGTTTCTCCTTTCAGGAAATGATCTTTCTTAAGTTTCCTATATAGCTCAGAAAACTGCATTTCGATGAACGGGACCAGACAGATAATATTACCTTTAGCGATATCAACCGTGCGGAGTTGCCCGGCCCATTCATAGATATCCTCAAAGAGAAATTTATGGATGCTTTTTAGATGCACCAGATCGAAGCCGCCAGTAATGGTGTCTGCCAAAACGGCAGCCTTAATGATCGTGATCTCCCTTTCCGCGACATTAAGCTGCTGCGCGTTACGGATATTAAATTTATTGACCAGCACCTGAGTACCTGGATAGCAGTATTTAACTTCTCCGTCATCCTTATATTCATAATGATATTTGTTCATTGCTTTCTTATTTTCCTGCCGCCGTATACTTTTCCTTGAGTTCATTTATGACATCTTCTAAGCTGCGGCTTCCTGTTAAAACATCGATGATGTTTTTTTCGTCAGTTTTAGAAGCATACATCCCTTCCATTGCAAACGAGCCTTTCGTTGTAGATAAGATTGCCTGTGGCGACATCATTTACTCCACCTTCCTTTTCCAGATGATTGTACTATCTTTATTGTATCCGTTTTGGAGGCGATATGCAAATGTTTTTTGTTTGGCATGCTTAATGCAGATATGGCCGCAGATTATCATTATAAAGCTCATAGCTCATGCGACCGCAATCGAAGCGGATGTAGTTCCAGTCCGTTGCGTTGTATAGTGGGGATCGATCCATCTCGCCGACCTTCCTCAGCCTTCCATGACGGTTGACTTCGTACACCGGAATACTGTGGTGGATCGTGATCTTCTCACTTGCGAAACCGTACCATTTGTACAACAGATCCTTGGCCTTTTCATCGCTCATGTGTTCTGTGTCGGATTGGTTTGCCAGCTTTTCGTAGTCGGCCTGCCGCACGTTGTCGGTATCCTCATACGGCCGCCATTCCTGCTCGCATTCCAGAGCTTTCTCCAGTTCTGCGATCCGAAACCCATAGTCTTTCACTGCATTCTCGACCGCAGCCAGCGCTTTGAACGCCTGCATATCTGCCTCGCGCTGGATCTTTTCTGCAAATCCATCGGCATTCTTTTTATATGCCTTGCAAAAAGCGTCCTTGTCACCATTGAATTCCATGTAATGTTTTTCGATAATTGAATACAGCGCCTGATCCGGATAAAAACTGGTACGCTGCTCAAATTCTTCTTTTAACATGATTTTTCCCCTTTCTTTTTAATGACATCCGGCGTGCATTGTGTCTGCATCGCAAAGTACCAGTCCGGCATATCCTTCTTTAAGCACCCTTTGTTCAGCCATATCTGCATTTTCCTCATAAGCTACCGTCTGCTGCGGATGACTCGCATCATATAGGCGGTAGGCTTCCATGTGTGGGATCCATTCAGCGTTCAGCCTATCGATGACATTTTGCTGTTTCAGCTGTTTCATGGTAAAATATCTCGCCCCTTCCACATACTTCTGTGCTTCCACGTTTGCGATGATCTCGTCCTTTGTAATACCGAGATCCACAAGCTGCAAAAGCCCGCTCTCATCGCCCGGGATCTGCTGAAAATAGGTGACGATGAATTTCTCCCCATCCGGCAGTCCGTATTCCTCCTGAATCTGGTCCATAAACCCAGTCTTGTCATCATAGAGGCATGATTTCACGCACTCATGGGTGCCGATGGCCTCCTCCGTGCAGAGCACGCCAATGGTCTCATCTTTCCTGATGTCCTCATCCCATACGGGATCATCAAAAAAGTAGTATTGTTCCTTGGTTTCTGCCTTAACGATCGCTGTCTGCATATTTTCTCCTCCTATTCTTCTTTCAGTGCTGCATCTTTTCCCGGAATTCCTTTACCGTCCTGCAGTCACCGCCTGCAAAACTCCAGTCCTTTTCCGAGTCGATATCAATGTGCCCGTCTGGAGGCAGATCGATCGGTTCTCTTACGATGATGCTCCCGAAATGGTTCACCAGGATCCTTTTTGCGATCTGGACCGGGTCACTTCCTCCATCGTCATCGCCCCGTACCTCGTACAGATACAGACCCTCCGGCACCGTGTCCCGCTCAATGCGTAAATCGGTAAACAGTGCAGGCCTGCCAAGTACCGTGATCTCCTCAAAATTTTCTTGCATTGCATCGAATTTTGCCATTTTTTCTCCTTTCCGCTCTCTCTGTTCCTTTTGTAGTTTCATGAAAAGTATGGGGATGGGAAGATGGGTGGAACGCCTTATTTTGTGTCCATGCGCAGGCATAGCGGCCCGGTATGCGCACAAAAAAAGAAGCCCACATTGGAGCCTCTTTTGCGGATTGCATTCTTATCGCGTTCTTACATACCTCTGATTTCTGCTGTTCGGCTTATCGGGTATTGTCCTCTGAATCAAATTCATCTCAACCGCTGGACGAAGATAATTTCTTCGGAATCCTTCTTTTGCTTTTAGCCCCAGCCTTTCCATCAGCGCATTGCCTGTATAAGGGACGTCATATTCCATAACTTCGAGCAGCTTTTGGACAGTTTCCGGAAGGTATCCGTTTTTCTCGCTGGCCTGGGCAGAGATATCATCCAGTATTTTATCAATTTGTGACAGCATAAATTCAATAAAAATCGTAGATTCTCCAGCAACATGGCCCCCCGAAATAGCTTCATAATATTCACCCTGGAATTTTTCGATCTGGCTTTCAATAGGGATATATTCAAATATCGGTTTCCATTTAGACAGGATCGCTGTATGCCATAATCTTGCCATTCTGCCATTCCCATCAGAAAAAGGATGGATAAATACAAATTCATAGTGAAATGCACTGCTCAAAATCAATGGATGGACATATTCCTGCGCTTCTTTCATCCAAGCAAATAATTCATCCATAAGCTGCGGCACAAATCGTGCAGGCGGTGCCATGAAGATACACTGCCCACCATTGAAAACACCTTCTTCACCTGAACGGAATTCACCAGATCCTTCCATAAGATACTTTGTCATGATTTCATGAAATTGTTTCAAATGCCGAATATTGTAGGGATCAATCTCAGAGAGATGTTCATAAGCGGCATAAGCATTCTTTACTTCCTGAATTTCTTTCTGTTCACCCAGTACAGCCTTTCCGTTAATGACATCCCGAACCTGTCCCAGCGTCAAGGAGTTTGCTTCAATCTTCAAAGATGAATGGATCGACTTGATCCTGTTATTTCTTCTTAGATGCGGTTTTGCTTCCAGATTGCTGGTTGCGGTTATTCGGCCTATTTTTTCGGAAATCGACGATACATACGATAATATTTTATTTGTTATTGTAAAAGGTGGTTTGTATCCACCCATATAAACACCTCCATTATCTTACGTATTATCTTACGTATTATCTTCCTCTGTTATACGGATTTCGCAAGAAAATTCGGTCTCTTTATTTTTTACCTATCCATGATCTCCTGCGGCGTCATCCCCTGTCCCCTGTGCATTCTGCATACCTTTCCTCAACGGAGAAATACCGGCAATGTCCCAGATATTCTGACTGCTCGGCCTGAAGATACTTCACCAGATCCGTATAGTCATGTTCTGTCTGCGCTTTTTTTAAAGATGTGACATACGCAGCCCTGTTTTTATCCTGCACGATAAATGGGCAAAGATCATTTACAAGGCACTCTCGAAACATGATGATCCTCCCAGTCCTCCCGTTACCGTCCTGGAATGGATGGATCAACTCGTACTGCGCATGAAATTCGGCGACTGTTTCAAGGTCCTTCTTTCCAGTACCATGATACCACTCCATCAGTTTTTCCATTTCTGCTGCAACATCTTTCGGATGTGCTGTATGCAGATTATTCACCATGTTTGGCCTTTTTTTGTACTCACCAATGGCATATCCATTCGCCCTGTCCTCAAAAACACCCGCTTTTAATTCATAGTGGAATGCTTTGATCAGGTTTCCCGATAACGGCTCTCGAAGAGTAGTCAGCATTTTGTTGAACATTAGAAAATGCCCATTCATCTCCTCGACATCCTTTGCCCTATATACATCCTCTGATGCAGGAAGGAACCCTTCCTCAAACAATGCTGCTGTCTGGTCTTCAGTCAACGTACTCCCCTCAATTTTATTAGAGTTATACGCCATCGACCTCTGGGTAAAACCATAGATCCCGCTTCGGTCGTTGCAGTTTTTCTCAATCTGCATGCACCATATCAGCGCCTCTGAAAATTCCATAGAAACCTCGCAGGCCCCAATCTGAACCCTTTGATCCAGACGGGGAAGGATCCGGTAAAGAACTCCGTACCCTCCTGCATCCTCCTTTCTGTTATTTTCTCATGTTTCTTTTTATTTTATCTGTTTTTCACGCGATACGCAAATGTTTTTTGTTTGGCCTGTTCAATACATATATAGCCTAAGATCGCCGTCATGCAGCTCATAGCTCATGCGACCGCAATCGAAGCGGATGTAGTTCCAGTCTGTTGCGTTGTATAGTGGGGATCGGTCCATCTCGCCGACCTTCCTCAGCCTTCCATGACGGTTGACTTCGTACACCGGAACACTGTGGTGGATCGTGATCTTCTCACTTGCGAAACCGTACCATTCGTACAGCAGATCCTTAGCCTTTTCATCGCTCATGTGTTCTGTGTCGGATTGGTCCGCCAGTCTTTTGTAGTCAGCCTGCCGCACGTTGTCGGTGTCCTCATACGGCCGCCATTCCTGCTCACGTTCCAGAGCTTTCTCCAGTTCTATGATCCGGGACTCATAGTCTTTCACTGTATTCTCGACCGCAGCCTGCGCTTTGAACGCTTGCATATCTGCCTCGCTCTGGATCTTTTCTGCGAGTCTGTCGGCATTCTTTTTATATGCCTTGCAAAAGGCATCCTTGTCACCGGTGAATTCCATATAATGTTTTTCGATGAGCGCATACAGCGTCCGATCTGGGTAAAACCCGGTACGGTGCTCGAATTCTTTCCTTAATATGGTTCATTTTCCCTTTCTTTTTCATGCTTATCCTTATGATTTTTCCCGTCACCCGGTGTGCATTGTGTCGGCGTCACAAAGCACCAGTCCAGAATATCCTTCTTCAAGTGCTCTTTGTTCAGCCACAACTGTATCTTTCTCGTAAGCTACTGTCTGCTGCGGATGACACGCATCGTACAAGCGGTAAGCTTTCATGTATGGAACCCATTCGGCATATAGGCCGTCCAGAACCGTGTCCAGCTCAATGCGGACATCGGTAAACAGTGCAGGCCTGCCAAGTACCGTGATCTCCTCAAAGTTTTCTTGCATTGCATCGAATTTTACCATTTTTTTCCTTTCCACTTTCTCATATTCCTTGCCATAGTTTCACGGAAAGTATGGGAATGCGGGGAAGTCGAAATGATCGTTTTTTTGTTCTTGTGCAGGCATACAGCAGACGAATATGCAAAAAAAGGCCAAGAGGATATCTCCCCCAGGCCCTGTATACGATGGCTTATCTTTTCTGTCTTTTCCAGCAGCTTTATGCCGCTTTCTTTTTCTTTGAGGATGCCTTCTCAGCCCTGCGTTTTTCCGCTTCATGATCCACCGGGTCATACGGCTCGTCAAGGATCGTGTAGACTTCTTCCAGGAACTGGTTCGGCGTATAGCCGCTCTCCTTGTTCCCGTAGCAGATGTACTGCCCAGAAACAAACAGTTCCTCTCTTGCCCTCGTCATGGACACGAACATCAGCCTCCGCATCTCTTCCTTCCGTTCGATCGCTTTCCTGGAGTTTGCGTGGAGCCGTTCGCTGTCGTACTTCGAGATGCTGTTAAACACGTAATCCCACTCCAGGCCTTTGGAGGAATGTGCCGTGGTCAGCACTACACCTTCGTAGCCCTGAACCATTTTCTTTTCTTCCTTGTCCCCGTAGCGGGTGAAATCCAGAAGATATTCCAGCTCGCTTTGCAGGTCCTCATTATCATACAGCAGATCCAGGAAGTGTGCGTAGATCTCATCCTCGCCCCGGATCGCATCCAGGTACTCATGGAACTTTGCCCTCTGCACCTCGAATGGCAGATCCTCAAGCGCCATAAAGTCGGATTGCAAGAAGTACACTTCCATCTCCAGCTGCTGGGCATCGAGTTGTTCCGTGATCTCCCCGTCGTATTTCGCAACTAAGTAATCAAAGTACCCCTTGGTCGCTTCCGGCTCATAAAAAGCCATCCCCAGGGATATTGCTGCCTTGACACGGCTATTGTCCATCATGAGCAGCGGGTTTTTCATGATCCACGGGATCCCTTCCTTCGCCAGTGCCGCGCTCATCTCTGTGATCTCTTCCCGGGTGAACGCGATAAATGCGATACGCTCCGGCTTCACCCCGGCATCGATCAGGTCCAGGATCCGGTTGGTGATATGCGTATACTCGTCACTCTTTTTAAAGAACCCTTTCACAGCCACCTTTCCCCCGAAGCCTCTTGTGGACACCATGGTCTTCTGAACTTTTTCATTATTTAAGTCATTGATCCCATTCGCCAAGGCGATGATCTCCTCACGGCTCCTCCGGTTCTCTGTTAAAAATAGTTCCGTACCGTCTACTTCCATCTTCTCGAAGAAATGGATCATGTTTTCCGGCGACGTATGGCGGAAGGAATAGATGGCCTGGGAATCATCGCCGACCACCATCAGGCTCTTGAACGTTTTACAGGCGCACAGACGCCGGATCTTGTCCAGCTGCCCGTCATTGCTGTCCTGGAACTCGTCCACGATGATATGCTCAAAGCCGTAGCGTTCTTCCAGGTAGCTCGGGTGGGCATCGAGGAACCGGTTAGCCAGAGGCTCCTGGTCCGCGAACTGCACCAGGCAGTCTTTTTTTAAGGCATTATCATACTCCCGGTACCGGTCGAAGATGTCCTGTATGTTAATGGAGGATGAAACTGCGCTGTACCCTGCATCAGCGAGGACTTCATTCAATGCTTCGTGCGCCCCTGCCCCGGACGGATCCAGGTGTTCTTCCTTGATCGCCGCAAATGCGCGTTCCATGAAGATGAGCGCCCCCTGCTTCATGGTGTAGTTTAAGTAATCCAGCCCGCTTACCGGATGCTCCTTTAATATCTCCGTGATCTGCACGCGGCTCCGCACCCGGTCAACGACCCTTGGCATCTGCGGAAAACCCAGTTCCTTATAATTTTCCGTCACGATCTGGAAGTCAAAAGCGTTAAATGTCATCGCCCGGATATCCTCCGGCTTCACGGTAAGGCTCCGGCTCTGCGTTTTTTTTACCAGACGCTCCTTCATCTCGGTCGCGCCGGCTTCCGTAAAGGTGATGAACAGCATCCTGGACGGGTCCGTCCCTTCCGCGAACATCCTGGCCCCGCGCTCGGTCATGCACTCTGTCTTGCCGGTGCCTGCCCCTGCGTTCACCTTGCAGTAGCCTTCCCGGAAATCGATGACGGCCTGTTGCGCGGCGGACGGCGTGATTGTCCCTTTCTTGCCTTCCAGCGTCTTTTTCTCATATTTCTTCGGGCTCTTCTGCCAGTAGCACTGCATATACATCTTGCAGTACCTGCAGATATCCTCCTGGCAGCCGTCCATCCCTTCCGTGAATTCCGCAAGCTGTGCCAGGAACTCCTGGTCCAGTTCCGTTTCTTCCGTGGAGCCGCCTAAGTACTCCTCTTCCAGCGTCACTACGTTCCCGCCCTTTTCAGAAAAGAAATCCATGTCGGAAAGGCAGCCTGAAGTGTCCGTGGTTTTGCGCATGAAGTAGTAGGATGCTTTCACGGTCCGGTATTCCCCGTCCGGCACCATGGTGCGGGCGTACTTTAACAGGAAATACAGTTCCAGGCAGTTCTTGACGGAAGCGTCCTGCTTCTTGCCTTTCTGCGTGACCGTCGGCTTCCCTGACCGGTAAAGCACCAGCTCGATCCAACCTAGCCCCGCAAACATCGCATCTGGGCATACCGTAACCTCGTAGCCCCCGGCGTATACCTTTCCGGGCTTTACAAACGTTGCCTCCCGCTGCTCCGAAGATGCTGCGCGGGTAAGGAGCGCACAGATCCTTTCGGCCTTCGCCTTCCTCTGCTCCGGCAGGAGCATCTGCCCGTCGTCCAGGCCCTCCTCAACCAGGCCCATAAAGTCCTGGATCTTGAAATCCCCGGCCAGGTATCCGCGCATGATGTCCTTTGCTAGAATCGCGTCGTCATAGGCTGCGCCTTTTGCCGTATCCATAAGGGCATCCAGCCCGTCATACTTCCTAAGTTCCCTGCACCGGGATGTGCCCCGGAACTCAGAACTTTTCTTTTCGATGAATCCTGCTGTTACCGCTGTATCCGTCTGTCCCATATATTTTCTGCCGCTGCATTTCTCCTGCAGCGGCTCCTCCTTTCCCTGATCAGTTGTTGTTCGGGTGCTATGCTGCCAGGGATCACTGTTCTCCGGCCTGCACTCCTGCCTCATTCCTGGTCTGCCCTTTCATAATCGTCGCAAGCTAGAACAATCCTCCCTTCTTGTGCGATTTTCGTGACTCCGGTGCAGGCATACTCGCAATCCAAACCGAATGGCTCTGAATTATGCCTGCAACTGCAGCACTTGTCATTTCCCCTGGCCTGCGCATGATGCTTTTCGAAGATACGGAACGCACCGTCCCAGAAAGCGTGCAAGCCTTCGCCCCAGCGGATATTCCGCATGACGTCCCACGGGTTATCCCCGGAAACATTCATGCAGATCTCCTGCAGCTGGATAAACCTTTTCCGGTCTTCCTCCGTCTGGCAGAGCGTTTCCTCTGCCTCATCCAGCGCCGCATGCAGCGCCTTGTAGTTTTTCATCCTCTGGTACCGGGAATACGACACGTACCGTTTCACTTCATAGTCCCCGGGTGTGAACGTCTTATTTTCGACAACAACTGTCAGCGCCAGGGGCAGTTCGATCAAGAGGTTTTCCGCCTCATCGATATCCTCTTCCCTGAATTCACCCTCTTCATCACATTCGCGGCCCAGGATCTCCAGTACGTCTCCTGTCACGCCGCTGTTCCCGAACGGCCGCTTCCGGTCAATCCCCGGTATGTATCGGTCATCATATTCCGTTGCCGCATATACCCTGAAATTCAAGTTTTCGATCATTTTTATAAGTTCCTCTTTTAATGTGAAGATCGCTGAATCCTGTCCTTGCTGTTTTCCCATCTCTTTTTCCCTTCTTTATTATTGTACATATGTGAATTCGATCCGGATCGCTTTTTTTAATAAGCATGTCTCATTACAAATCGTGTATCGGAACCCCATCTTTGCGAACTCCAAAAGGATCTACAGGTCATCAGGGCTATGGCTTCCATCGCGTAACCAGATGTTCTTCATTCTATTCTCCTTTTTATTTTTTGATAAGATGCCGTTTCTGTCTAAGACAGCGGCATATACAGATCGTAATAACGCATATATTCCTGCACATCCCGGTAGCGCTGCAGCTTATGCACACAGACATAGCCCGCACCGTAGTGGATACATTCCTTGATGTCATCTTCTGTTGGGCAGTTGTATCCCCAGTCCATATCCCCATAGCCGACACCGGAACCATGTGTCCTGCCCGGCTTGTATTTGTAGCTGAGGTGCAGGCCCGTCCCATAAGTGGCACGACAGATACCGACGATGTGTCCATCTTTTTCTGCGATCGCGTATGCACTGTCTTCCGCTTTAGAGATGAACACCTGGTATCTCGCAACTCTTAAGTTCTGCAGGACCTCCGTCAGTTTTTCTCTCTGCTTTATGATTTTTGGATGGATGTACATAGCTTGTTCTCCTTTTTTGTGTTTTAAACTTTTCTGGTCAGACTGCACAGGATCAGCAAAGTGCAAACCCCTTATGGCAGTACCCTGTTGTTTCTGACAGATAATCGTTGATCTCTTCCTCATCTTCCATCCCATCAGGGAGATCGATCTCCGATGGAAGGGATACATTCTTATCTTCCTCATCTAAATCCCAAATGATATTGGTTGCTTTCATAAAAAATCCTCCTAGATTATGTTTGTTGCAGTGTTACCCGGTAACACCCCCTTACGGAGCGTTCCGAGCAGTAGCCGGTGACACCTCCTGCGGAGCCGTCCTGGGAAATTCTGTTTGTCAGACCATCCGCACAACATACTCGACTGTGGACTGGCCGTCCTGGTAAACGACGATCTCGTCCATCCGGAACCCGGAATACCGGGCTTTCGCCCAAGTACATAATGCGCCAGGGGCAATCTTCTCCAGCTTTTCCGCATTCAGTGTCGGGTCGCACCCGAAGTGCCCGTCATAGTACGTGCCTTCCTGCCCGATCGCCACCTTGCAGACCAGCAGGAAGCCGCAGCCGCAGTTCCCATGCGCCCATTTTGATCCACGTTGGGACGTGTAGCCCAGGGACTTCTGTGCGTCAATGGCGAAATAGGAACCCATGCCGTATGCCTTGCCGTTGATGACGGTATCCTTCGGCGGGCGGTTCTTGATCCCGGTCGTTAAGATCGACCAGACATTTTCATTCCTTGTGCCATGGAACAGATGGGCGATCCCATCCCCGTCCTCTAAGCCAAACAGCTCCGCGAAATCCGAAAACTCCGCTTCCGTCTGCCTATTCACCACACGGTACGCTTCCAGGTACCGCCCGGCGTTCTCCCTTAGCAGTTTTTTGAGGAAGTCCTCCTCGTCTTTTGTCACCTGGCGCATGGAGATGCCGTTCGCGTCCAGGATCGTCTCGCTATGTGATGCTCGCTTCTGCGAGGACCGCACCTGAGACACCATGATGTCGAACAAGTCCTGCTCATCCGACACGATCCCGGCAAAATCCTCTTTATGCTTTGCCAGGTGCTCAGAAAGCTTATCCATCCTTCTCGGGATAACCGCAAACAAGAGCTTTAATTTGTTGTTGAACTCTGCCAGGCTCATGCTGCTATAGCCAGATGCCAGTTCCTTTACGATCTTTTCACCCAGCGCGATCATCTCATCGGAGATGTTGTCCACGCGAACCGTGTAGGAGGCGTCGAACACTTTTTTCGCGTACCTGCCCAGTTCTTCCACGAAGGCCTGTACCTTCCCATCATCAATGGGCGCATACTCCGTACCGTCCTGCCCGTGCATGCTCTTTCCTTTATGTACTACTACTTTGTCCATCTTCTTTGTCTTGGTCGCCAGGTAACCCCTGGAAACCTTGGATAAATAGATTCTGTCCCAGTCGCCGGCCGGCCGATATGACACTCGGGGCTTGTAGCGCCCTACCGTGATCCCGACGCGCCCTTCCGTGAGCTTGACCGTGCCGTTCTTCATGTCTTCCATGATGAACAGCTCATTCCTGCCTCTTCCTGTGGCGGTCTCCTTCACGAAGGTCATCTCCACGTACCCGCGGGGGATATCCTTTCCCTCCACCCCCGTATCCGTGCCTGCCGGTGCCGTTTTCACCTGTTCTACTAATGCCATCGTTTTTCTCCTTCCTCTGTACCTTTTTGTGGTTCCATGGGAAGTATGGGTACGGACACGGGCCTTTTCCTGGCAAAAAGCAAGCGGCCAAAAAAATACAGGACGGAAATATCCGCCCTGTATCGGGATGTCTGTTTTTGGACTGTGTGGTTTTTCGATGGCTATTGGGTGTTGGGACGTTCTCCTGACAGAGTTGGGCTAAGCCAGCACGGTCAGCTTCCTGCAGCGGATCTTGCTGCCGTCACTATGCACGACCCGGGCCACGTCTTGATATTCGATCCGACACGGGATCACCCGTTCCTTGCAATACTTTTCTGTGCCTTCCATGGTCCATGCAGAAAACCCGAAAGAATATAATGTTTTTTTGCATTGTTGCCTATTGCTGCCAACTTCAGGCGACAGGCGGTCAGCCCCGGTATCGTCAGTTTCCCGCAGCAGATCTTGCCATTTGACAGATACTGGAACCACAAAACCACCTTTATTCTGTCTGGCCAGCAGCTTCTTCGATAAAGCCCTCCGGAAGCCGCTGGTGTATGGCGACGAGCCCCCAGTGTACCTTGTCCACAAAATCCTGGATCAGGCCTTCCGTCAGGCGCTGGTGCCTGGAAACCTTCTTCCAGTCCAGCTTGTCCGCAAATTCACGAATCGCTTCCTCTGTCAGGCGCTGGTACTGGGAAACTGTTCGCCAGTCCACCTTATCCGCGAATTCCCTGAGAAATCCCATGGAGAGCTTCTGGGATCTGGAAATGTTCTTCCAGTTTACCTTGTCCGCAAAATCCCGGATCAGTCCCTCTGACAGATGCTGGGTTCCTGATACCAGCACCCAGTCCACTTCATCTGCGTGCTCCCGGAGGAACCTCTCGGAAAGCGTCTGGTATGCGCTGATCTCCCGCCACCCCATCCTGCTCGCATATTTCCTGATAAAATCTTCGGACAACTTCTGGTAGACGGAGATGTCCCCCCAGCCCAGCTTGTCTGCATAGTCGAGGATAAAGCCCTCGGACAATGCCTGGTACCTTACAACATTATTCCAGTCCAGCCGGTCTGCGAATTCCTCATAAAGTCCTCGGACAGGCGCTTGTATATACAGATCCTCCTCCAGTCCAGCCAGTCCGCGAATTCCCTCATAAAGCTTTCAGACATAGGGTTGCTGCCAGAAAGCACCATCCAGTCCACCCTATCTGCATATCTGCGCACGAAATCCTCGGACAGCTGCTGATAGACTGATATCTGCCACCATTCCACTTTATCTTCATATTTTTGGACGAAATTTTCTGGCAACCCCCTATGGAGCGAGATCAACCGCCAATCCTTTTTTGTCAGTCCTTCTTTGTCAACCGTTCCATTCACCAGTCCTTTGATCTGTTCGTCCGTTATCATGATTTTTCCTCCTCGTTTTTTTGGGTCGTGATTTTTGCGCCGCCTGCATTTTGGCAGCCGTTTCCTGCTGTTTGCTTTTTGCCAGGCGGTGCCCGGCCCTGCTGTTTTCCCTTCTTCCATGCCTGAATATTGTTCCATAGGAAGTATGGGTATGGCCAGAAGCGATTAGCATCCCAAAATCCGTTCCCTTATGCCTGAAGCGCAAAAAAACCGCCGGGACGGTACGGGATGTCTCCCGTGATCCGCCTCCTGGCAGGCTTTGGGGCTGTCTGTGTCTTGTTTGTTTTGGGTGGCAGGTGGCTTAGGCTTCCCTCCCTCTCACCTATCGGTGTGATGTAAAGCCGCTCACCTATCAGTGCGATGCTACGCCAGCACGGTCAGCTTCCCGCAGCGGGTCGGGCCGCCGTTATCAATGCCCCGGGCTACATCCCCGTAATACACCTTGCATGGTACCACCAGCTCACCGTAATGATGCTTTGCATATTTCTCCTTTGCCCAGGCGGAGAAACCAAACGAATCTTCCTTGTCCGAACAGTCGGCAAATGTTTCGTATTGTCTTTGTGGTCTGACATTGTCTTGTTCCCCTTTCTGTTTTTTGTGCGTTAGATATCCAGCCATTCACCGTTCCGGAATACGTACTGCCCTTCCAGCGTGAACGGGTCGAGCAGGAAGATCTCCTTCTTCATGGCGGTTGCGTATGTCAGGCATTCCCTCGTCCCGCCCTTGCAGCTGCCATCCATCGGGTTACCCTTGCAAATCCCGAAGACCAGGTCCGAATGATCCACCATGAGATGGTTCCTTATGTTCATCGCTTCCACGACACTACCCATCCCCTCTGCGGAATCCGGTCTGGCGCTGCATATGATGACGGCATCCGCCCTCCTGAGCATCAGCCAGTACTCCTTCTGCCCGAACAGCCCGTCCCTGGCCCATCTGGCCTCATGCCCGTCGAACGGGCGGAACACGGCGTTCTTTACTTTGATCCCCTGCCGCTTCGCCTTGTCAACGGCCCAGAACGCAAGCTGGTCCGCCCCCTGTGCGCCACCGGAGATGAACAGGCCGTACCCTTGCCCGGCCAGGCGGACGCATTCCTGTGTGATCCTGTCCACCAGGGCGGTATAGCAGCCTTTCTCGTACCCGAACAGATCCTTGGGGCGCTTCCCGGTGAAGCATACTGTTTTTACCGTATCGTTTTGATGGTCCATTTTTTTCGTTTCCTCCTTCCTCCTGTGCCTTGTCTGGTATTCCTGCAAAGGAAGTATGGAGACGGGCGCGGCTGCTCCAGGGCAAAAAACAGGGCGCTGGAATCGCCCTTGGTGCGGGAGATGCCCCGGCCACCGCCGCCGGGCCTTAAAACCCCGGCAATCCCGGCACGCCTTCCCATGCCGGTCTGGCTGTTCCGTCCGCGATCTCCGGGATCCATTCCTCATCTGTGCGTTTCAGAAGCCCTGCGGGCACGCATCCCTTCAGTGCGGAATTTTCCGCCAGGGCCATGTCGATGATCCAGAATTCTTCCTTCCCGTCCGCATCCTTCCCATTCATCATGATGTCGATGGACCACTGCCCGGTAAGGGCGAGGTGTGGGAGTATCTTCCCCAGTTCCTCCCGTACCCTGCCTTCCGCTTCCCGGTAGCGCCCCATCAGAACATCCTCATGCATACTGTATATGATGTAGTCGTGGATCTGGTGCGGGCTGTCCACATCCTCCTCATGACCAAACCGCTGCTTCATCAGCGCCGGATCCCAGTACGGGGCCATGCCGATGACCTTCTTTTCATCCATGTCCACGAAAGCGCGGATCTCCGTCCTAAGCGGCAGCCCCTTGTAGATGGTCGGGTTTGCCGGCTGGTCATGGTCCGGGATAAATTCCCTGACGCACCATTCCCTGGTGGTCGCCATGCCGTAGACGGAAGGCTGGCACAACGGGCCCGCCATCATCACGCCGGCATTGTGGTTGTAGAGCAGGTACTGCCCCAGTTCCGCCACTTCCTCAGGCCCGTATACATGGGCATTGCGGAAATCAAACTTCGAGGAGTGGGTGCCGGTGCGGATGAAGTAATCTCCATCCGGCTTTAACCCGAACACCTGTCCGCAGTACTCATCGACGATGTGCATGGTCGACGGCGTCAGGGACATGTAGTCCAGTCTTGTCAGCTGTAAAAGCGGCATCGGGACCTGGATGAGAGTCGTCTTCGGTATCCGGAAGAAGTCCTGCCCCATGGTCGCCTGCACAAGCGGAGGGAGCCAGTGCCCCATGGAATTCCGGTTCATCCCAAGGATCTCGTAGGTCACGCAGTCCAGGTCCAGGATGTCCAGCCCCTGGCGGAACTGGTGGTATGCCTGTTGCCTTTTTGCGGCCGTCTTAGCTGTCTTTGACAGCCTGTAAAACATGAGCAGGGCCGGGTAGGAATCCCCTCCCATGTCCTTTTTCATGAGGCTGCCTGTCAGCTGGGGGCGCATCTTCTCCGGGATGGCCATGATCTCCGCTTTTGAAACGACTTCCTGCCCGTCCGGGAGCGCGGCAGCCTGCCGTTTGCAGTACGCCCGTTCCCCGTCGTATACGTACACGGGCGTCTGTGCGGACAGCTCCGCCACGACGCGGGATATGGCGTTTTCTGAAGCTGACCCGCCTTCCCCGCCAAGCACCGACCCAGTTGTTCCTATCATCCGGCTGTATGCCCTTGCAGCCTGTTTTGCGTTTTCCGGGTCTTCCCCGCCTTCATCATCCATGGCGCCTTTCCGGTACGCCTCCTCGAAAGCCTCCAGGGCTTCCGGGCTTATCTTCAATATCCTGGCAGCCTTTTCCTTGCTGGTTGCGGCTTTTGCAAAATCCCGTTCCGGACCGGCAAACAGGCCCCTCAATGAAATCATATCATCTTCCTCCTTATCGTTTTTGATCTGCCAATTTCAATTTCTTGTTTCGTGTTCTGTTTTTTTTGCATCTCCTTCCTGCATATTCCTTTCTGCCTCACATAGGGAGTATGGGGACGCACAGGCCACATCCAGATTTAAAAAAATAGGGCACCGGAAGCGCCCCGCCGGGGTTCTTTCTGATGTTTGGGTAACTCTGTTTTTCTCATTTTGATTTACTAAGCCAATTTGGTGGCTTGTAGCAAAATCTGAGAATATGCGAATACCCAGAGTTCAGAAAGAACCCCCGCCGGATGTATGTGCCTTATGCGTCACCGTCTCCTGCATCCTCCGTATCTGCCACATCATCCCCGTCCAGCATACTGCGGCTGCGGAAATTGGCCCTGGCCCGTTCTGCCAGCGCATCCCTCTGTTCCTGGGACATCTGCACCGGCGGCCGGAGCTTGATGTACCGGACCGGGAGGCATGCCAGCAGGTACCCGTGGTTGTCCTCCGGGAGTTTTAAGATCTGTACGTCCTCCGGGAACCGCTCTGCCAGCGTTTTTACCTGGCTGATGTAGCGCCCCTGGGAGAACGTCACCAGCGCTGTTTGGGATCCTCTTAAGAATTCTAGCACGTTCTCTGCACCTTCGCTCATCGCCCTTTCCTCCTTTCTGCGTGCGCCCTATACTGCGCTATAGCCCGTACGGATCTTCGTTAGGCACCCCCCTCCCCGCATTCGTCTTCGCAGCACAGGCCAGTGTACTCCCCGAAATTTTCGCTGTCCCCGTTAACGCAGATGTAGAAGCCATCCATCGTTTCGTTAGTATACATATACTTCACAGCTGCACCTCCTGGTTCCCTGATATTTCCGGTATCCGTAAAAAACGGGGCTACACAGCAGCCTGGTACGCCTGCGCCCGGCCCGGCCCCGGCGATGTCCCTGCTGCTGCCCTGCCAGCCGCCATCCACCTTACGTTCCCCGCCATCGCCTGACTGTCCAGCCCCGCCAGGGTGGACATGTCGCCGAACTCTCCTGTTAAGTCCACGCCCGCCGGGGCCGCAATGAAGATCCCCGTGGAAATGCTCTTGATATCGCCGTCCACGGCATAGACGGTGCCGCAGAGGAAATCCACCACCCGCTGTGCCAGGTCCGCACCCGTGCCCTTGATATCCAGGATCACCACAATCCCTGCCAGCAGGTACCGGGCGGCATCGGCGGAATCCTCAAAAGACTCCGGCTTTACCAGGCATATCTCCCGGACACCGTCCTTCCTAGTGTCACGTCTGGAGCCCTGCCGGACGGACAGTCTGGCGGCTCCCGTCCTGTCTGTACCGCCTGTCCGGGCAGGGCACCTCTCTTCCTGTCCTGTTTCCCTGGAGGACGCATACCTCCTGTCCCTGGCGCTGTACTTGCCGCCGTCCTCCCCGTCATCATCGTCCTCGTACACGTACTCCTCGTCCTCTTCGTCATAACCGCCGTCAACAAGGCGTACCATGTCCAGCATCTTATCTACCAGCCACATTTTCTGTTCCTCCTTTTTTTCTGGCTGTACTTCCATCCCGGCATTCTGCTGTGCTGTTTTGGTTTCCCCATATTTTTTGCTCAATCCCTCATATAAAGCCCGTTCCCTTTTCTCCTTTGACTCCTTTTCCCGTCTGCTCTCTTCGTCCCGCAACCGGTTATAGATCTCCAGGAAATATGCTTCATAATCTTCCCCAAAAAGATCCTCCATCTTGATCTTCATAACGCCAATTTGATCACCGTCACAATCAATGCCTGTCATGGATACCTCGCTGTTGGTCACGATGACTCTGTTATGGCACATATATCTTGCCGGATAAAACTCATGATAAGGGGTGTATTGATATTTCCCTTCTTCATTAAGGATCAGCAAAAAAATATTTTCCTTGAAAAATTTAGCGGATTCAAGCAGGTGCTCTTCCCATAAATGTTCTTCCCGTTCGAATTCACGTTTTGCTGTCTTCAGCTTTGTCCATTATTCTTTATAAACTCTGTAATCTAACATGCTTACTCCTTCTGGCCCCCATTTTCCTGCCCTGCCATGCTTTCTTGCGTTTTCATGTCCGCTTGCCCTTGTATGGACAGCTGCTGGTATTCCGGCTCAAAGTTCATCCAAAGTATTTCCGTCTTTTTTTTCATCGTCTGCGTGTAGCTTATAGCCTCTTCCGGATGCCACCCTTTCAGCCTGTCATTGTAGAGTGGGCCGTCATATCCGGATAGGATAACCGGCCCTTGATGGTCCAGTAATACATCCAGAAGCTCCTCGTGATCCTCATCAGTCATCTCATGACGGTACTGCTCCCTGCACCGGGTGCTTAACACATATGGGGGATCGGCATAAATGAGGACAGTCGGGTGGTTGAACCGGCGTATGACGTCCACAGCGGGCATATTCTCGATCTGCACGCCCTTCAGCCTTTCCGCCGCCTGGATGACCCGGTCCGGCACCCCGCACCAGTTCCGGACTGCATAGGCACGCTCACGACCACACACGTCATTCTTCCATCCGACCTTCTCCCCGGACGTCCGGAAGCCGTGCCCCTGGTTCAGGCGGATGCAGAAATCCCTCGCCCTCTCGAATGGGTCTTCCGGGGCTTCATGTAGCGCCAGAAATGCCTGCTCATAAACCTCCCTGGAATACGGGGTCAGGAAGAGGTTCCTTGCCAGGCGCTCCGGGTCCTTCCTGATGCAGTCGAAGAAATTGACCACTTCCCCATCCAGGTCGTTGATGGTCTCGATGTTGCTTGGTGGCTTGTTAAAGAACACGGCCCCGGAGCCGAAGAAGGGCTCTAGGTAGCTGTGGTGCTTTGGGAAGTGGCTGATGATCCATGGCGCGAGCCGCCATTTGGCCCCCGGATATTTAACGATTGCTTTCATAACCTGCCCTCCATCGGCTAAGATCTATCTGCAAAGCTGATTGCCCTTTGAAACAATATAAAAGTTCTGATTTTTTATGAAATTCAAAATCCGTTCCATACCTTTTCACCCTTATAATCAAATTTTTTTGCGTCTGCACATTCTTCATGTGTCAGATTCCTTATCCGCTTTCTGCTCCGGCTAATGAATAAACGACTATTAGGAACCCCTATTCGTGAATTCGGCACTCCATTTTCCAGAAGTTTGTCAAAAGCAAGTATTGTATTATAATCTTTCTCGCAGGTATATTTGCAATTTTCAAAAAAATAGTTTGTGTGGAAAGGACAGAACAGACAGGCGCTTCCCCGCGTCTTTAGCCCCCATCTTTCGCGCACATATGCATAATTATCAGCCCTTGTCAATCCCATATCGACCATTGGGAATTTATTGACAAACAGTTTATGCTTGCTGTCGAAAATCCTTCTCTGTTCTTCAAAAGTGAACCCTATATGCATCTCATGGGCTTGAATATCTTCCGGTTTGGTCCGCTGGCCTTTCTGATATCCAAGTAAATTCCACCGGACAAAATTCTGCATCTGCACAATTTTATAATCAATCGTACAATGTCTGGTCATCTTCGCTTTCTTCCCGTTTTCATCAAGGCTCCAAAAAGGAATCGTAACAACACGATTGATTCCGTAATTATTCATATAGTCTTCTTTCAGGTTTTTGTCCCGCAGGATATAAAATGGTATACCACTTTTCCTACACTGCTCTTTTATAAAATTGACTTGTTCATAAACCCATTCCCTTTCTCCACCTAAATCACAAAAGAGTATGGCATCATAAATGGGGACTAACGGAAACTTTCCGGGGTTCGTTGTATTATCGCAACTCATCAAGGCTAACGCTGTACTTTGCTGACCTGCACCGCATGACAATATTTTCATCTTCTTTCAATTTACGCAGGGAGTCCCCGTCTGAATCGTCAGATCCATATGGGGAGGAATACGTTGAAGCTATAACGGATCGTTTACCGAACCGACAAGGGATCAACCGCACCCTCCTGCTTCTTCCTTTCTGGTTATCTGCATAATGTGTTCTTCTGCCCAATGGGCACATCCACCATCTCGACTAGGTAGCTTGCGCTCTGCTCTACGAGAGTAAGCTGTACATATTTGATACTGTCTGTGACTTTTGCCTCATCCTGTCAGCGGAGTGAGAGATACCCGCTGGACCGCCTGCCCCAGACGAAACACTCCCGGCTCTGGTACAGCGCCTTGTTATAGCTTTGGTACTTCTTAACGGAGCGGGGAACTTGTTCGGCACCTGGCGCAAAACATATCATAGCCCTGCTCACTTTACCGCATCATCTCATCCGCAGATTGGTATACCAAAGGCTGTTACCTCTCTGGTATACAATCTACCGGGTTTGCCTGGTGGTCAGTCAGTGCGTAGCTGTACCGACTTGCAAGAGACCTCGTAAGCGACCATCCGGTGCTCCTCTTCCCCATTCTCCCCCTGTATGCGCTTGATGTATTCCCGGCTCTGGATGCGTCCTTCCAGCCTCACACAGTCCCCTGTATGCATCCCGCCCGCCATGATGGCGTCACGGCCCCACGCAATGCATGGGATGTAATTTGGCCTTTTGGGGTCAGGGGCGTTGACGGCGACCAGCAGATTCGTAATCTTACGCCCTAACGAAGTCTTCCGGTATACGGGCGTCCTGCAGAGGAACCCCTCCAGGATGACCTGGTTATTGTCTTTCACGGTATCCTTTACAGCGCCTTCCATGGCTCCGTCCCCTTCCCCGTCCCCAAAGACGAAACTGTCCGCATACAGGAACAGGTCCAGATGGTTCTTCCCGTCCGCATGGCGGTTCCTGGACTGGAACGTCCCTGTCACGGACACGGTGCGCCCGGTGTCATCCATGGTGTCCTTCAGGCAGATCTCCGGGACGATCACTGGCACAGTGTCCTCCGTCCTGCTCAGGCGCATGGTCTTCACGAAGACCTTGTAGCACTGGCCGTCTTCTGTCACGTAGGCAAGGTAGTAGGGGGACACGATGACCCCATTGATGTAAGCTGAATTACAGATGGTATCCATATCTTTTTTCCTCCTGTGTTTTTCTTTTTTTAAGTCTGGCTGGGCCGCCGCTGGCACATCCCGGTATATCTTCATGGAGAGTATGGCGGATATTTCCCGGCTATCGTTTCTGCGGATACCTCTTTTGCAAAAAAATAGCAGGCATATGGATGCCCGCCCGTTTTTTGCGGAAAAATGATGCAAAAAAACTGTATCTGCAAAAACAGCAGGCCCTCTGGCCCGCCCGCTCCTTCAAAAAAAGAAGGCTTCCCGGCATGGGCAGCCCTCCTTCCTGTATACTGCTGTATATCCTTATCCTTCCGCATCGCCTATGCCGTCCCCGGCGCTGTCTGCTGTGGTATGTGCCGCGTAACAGGACAGGATTGCCGCTATAGCTAATGGAACCGTTGCCAGCCGGATCCTTGCCAGGATGCTGATGAGCGCTGATACAGCGATGACAGCCTAACTGGCATCCGTCATCCTGGAAAACTTCTCTCTTTGCCAGTACAGAGCCGCCGTAGCTCTGCATAGCGGGGGCCTGCGGCCATCAGGCCATTACCATCCCTGATCCCATATGCACAGAGGAACCACACAATGCAGACTGAGCCGGCCGCAAGCAGCAATGCTGCGGCCCTGGCCTGCCTGGTGGGATCTCTCCGCCTCCAGAAAAAAAGCTATTACGCACACTATTCATATTTTCTCCTCCTATCTGTTTTTTAAGGGATCCCACGGAGGCATTATGCCCCCTGGATCTCCCGTTTCAACCCTTCCATCGCACTGTCCACGGATACGTTGCCGCCAGCAGAATACTTCTTTTCCAGGTCTTCCGCCTCTGTATCCTTCCCGCCGGACTCCAGGCCTTTCAGGGCCTCCGCTCTCGCCATCTCCCGGTTAGCTTGCTCCTCCATCCACACAAAGGCATCAAAACCGCCCCAGCTGGACGTCCTGGATGAAACCTGGATGAGCTTCGCCTTCCCGTATTCCTGGCTGCCATACCTGCCCACCGCCCCGCCCTGGCGTCCGTGCCGTCCCCAGGGGGCCCGCACCCGGATAAGATACAGGCCGCGCCGAAGATCAGGGCCACACTTGAGACCGCCCACCTAATGATATGATACAGGCAGAGCCGCCTCATCTTGCGCTGATCTTTGCGGCCACCTTAGCTGCCAGACGGCTCCTCGTTGCCTCCTCATCCAGGAAACCCACCACGCAACAGTCCGGATCGCCGGCCATGAGCTTGATGGCATGGGCAAGACCGTTGTTGTGGCGGTCCAGCCGGGGCGTGTCGATCTGGTTCAAGTCCCCGGAGATGACGATCTTCGTGCCCTGCCCGCACCGGGTCAGGATCCCGTTCATCTGGGATATGCTGGTGTTCTGCGCCTCGTCGATGTAGAGGATCTGATCCACCAGGGTCCGGCCGCGCAGGAAGCCTAACGCCTCCGCCTTGATAAGTTCCTCGTCGAACCGCCTTTCCACGCCGGCGATCCCGTTGGGCACGATCTGCTCCAGGTTGTCGATGCAGCCCCGCATCAGTGGGCTGATCTTATCCACCTCGTCGCCGGGGAGTGCCCCGATGTCCCGGTCGAACTCCACGTTGGCCCGTGAGATGGTGATGCGCCGGTACAGCTCCTTCTTCTCCGTCTGCTCCAGGGCGCAAGCCAGGGTGAGGAGGGTTTTGGCAGTGCCGGCCGACCCAGTTAGGATCACTAGCGGGATCTCCTCCGCCGGAGCCATCAGCGCCTCGATGGCGAAATACTGCCCTAAGTTCCTCGGCCGGATGCCGGAAGGGACTGCCTTCTCAAAGCGCAGCGGCTCCAGATAACCTTCCTTCACCATGCCGATGAGCTGCAGATCCTCCGAAGCACGGTTTTTTAGGACCACAAACTCGTTGGCCAGGAGTGGCTTTTCGTCCTCCGTTTCCAGCAGGCAGGAAATTGGGATTGGCTTCTTCTGCGCAAACGTCAGAAAGTCATCATCCCCAGCATAGGCCCATGTCCTGCCCTTGTAAGTCAGGTAATCCTCCTCGACCGCCTCATGGCGGTAGTTCTGGACGGGGATGCCCAGGATCCTGGCCTTGATCCGGACGTTGGTGTCCCGGGATACCAGGATCGCCCCGGGGATGGCTTGCGCAGCCGCCAGGATGCGGTTATCGTTCTTGGTAAGATCCCATCCGTCCGGGAAACTGTCAAAGCAGGCGGCCGAGGTAAACTGGAGCACGCCGCCGCTATCCCCGACCTGTATTCCGCCGTTTTCTCCCCTGCTTCCTGCCCCGGACGCATCGAGGAACCGGCACGCCTTGCGCACGTTGAACCCGATATCCCCCGTATCGCCTTTGTGGTTGTCCAGTTCCTCGATGACGGCATCCGGGATGACGATGCGGTTATCGTCAAACTTGAAGAAACAGTCCGGATCGGCGATGATGACGTTCGTGTCGATGACGAAAGTCTTTGTTCCTGTGCCTGCTGCAGCCATTACTGTGTTGTCCATAAACGCTTCGGGTGCCTGCCCGGCGATGGCACCCTGCCTCCTTTTCCCTTTTTACTTTCCGGCCTTTCTCCCTAGCAGAATGATACGGAACATCCTTCCTGACAGCGTGATGTAAGAGCAGCTTCTTGGCAGATGGGATATAGCATCCCTTGCTGGCACGGGATATGTTGGCCTCCTTCCCGGACATCTATGGTAAGTATGGGAGATGCGTCTATGTTTTCATGACTGTTTTTTGTTCCCTGCAGGTGGCGTCAGGCTTTTGTCAATATCCCGTTCACAGTCATGTCCACTTCGAGCGGGATGACGATGCAGTTCCTGCCGTCCACTTCTTTACCTCCGGGCGTGCGTCCATCCCTTCCTCCACCCGGATCGTCACCCCGGGTGCCTGGATCTCGAATGTGTTTAAGACCGTTAAGTTCCCTGCACACAGGCCGCCCCATGACCATTCCACAGCGTCTGCTGCCCCTTGGTAGGCCCCGTCATCGCCCTATGCACCTGCCACCTCTTTGATGAGCTGCTTTACCTGCCTCTGCCCGAACATGCCGCTGCATCTTTCTGGGCAGTCTTCTGCCTCCAGCACAGCTTCGTTCAGGCAATCTTTGATCCCGTAGGCCGTGCTGTACTCTACTGCGCCTTCAAAAACATCTTCCAGAAGGCTGGCGAACGCCTGTTTCTGGATAGGGGCCGGCAGCGGAAGCGCAGATCCGAACAGTGCGAACGCAAAATCCACCTGCAGGTCTTTTGCGTTTGCAGAGTAATACAGGGCCTCCATGGACGTCCATAATGAGGTACATTGCCTCTGTGGAGTTCCTGTGATCGTCTATGGCTCATCCCTTCTCCCCGTACAGTATCCGGCTTGTCAGCAAGTAGGTCATCCCGTCTGAACAGTGGATAAGCAGCCCGGTGACCATGATCGTCGTATTGTCTTTCTCTATGATCGTCCTCCTTCCCGGGAAAAATGCGCATGGATATCCCCACCTGAGCCGCCCTGGTCCAGATAGGGATGGAATGCGCCGGGACCATGGCCGATATCTTAACGAGCTCGGCCACGGATCGCAGCGCCGCCCACACTATACCACCGTTTCCGGGAAATGGTCCCGGCTTATCTCTGCCTCGTCCAGCCCGTAATACTGGTCACTAGACGTGCTGTCGTCCCACGTCACGTCATAATAATACCACTGCCCGTCCGAGAGCTTCACCCGGTTCCAGGCATGCGGGATCTCCCCCACGCCCTGCACGGACGCCTTCCCGGAGATATAGTTGGCCTCCAGGCCCGCCGCCCTGCACAGGCTATAGAATGCCGCCGCGTACCCGTTGCATACGGATGACCCGGTGACCAGGCAATCATAGGCCCGGCTCCTTGTAAGCGAATCGTCATACCCGCAGTGCGCGGCCAGATAGTCATGGAAGAACCGAACCTTTTCCTCCGGCGTTTTCCCTTCCGCTTCCGCCACCAGCCTTTCCACTTCGGCAAGGTAAGCTGCTTCCCTTCTCCGTACCGCCTCCATGTCCGCACCGCCGATCTCTACCGAAACCTGACATAAGCCGCTGCCGGACGGGGCGTACCGCAGCTGGATCTGTCCCGGCTTTACAGAGTAGAAACGGCAGACCTCCATCGCCCTTGTCCAGTTTCCCTGCGGACTGGCTTGGTAGTACTTTTCTGTGCAGTAGCGGCCGTCCACGGAAGCCATGGCCCCGCTGTAGACATCTTCGATCATTGCCAGGTCTGCATCTGTGACCCCGCCCTCCTGGTACAGCGTCCCTGCAGCCCTTGGCCCGTACATGCTGTCCTGGGATGGGATGCAGTAGGCCGGGGACAGCGTCATGACAGCCAGGGAGCACAGTGCGGCCATCCCTGCGTATACCCGAGCCTTCTGTTTTCCCGTTACTGGCTCTCTGGCATCCCTGCTGCCTGCTACCCCATGCCTGATATGTCTTATCTTATACATATCATCCACCTCCTTTCCGGCTGCCTTTCCCCTGCAGCCAAGAAGAGTATGACGGATCCTGCCGGAAGGCACGGCTTCTTTTGCCATGGAAACGTTATCCGCAAAAAAGCCGGCACCATGACAACCGGCCTGCATCCCTCTGCCTGGACACTCCCCTTCGCTGGGAATAGTTATCTGCAGGAGCCGGGCTGTAAAAATACACTTCTCCCAAAAAAGATATCCGCAAAAACGATAACCAGGCAACATACGCCATACTGTACATGTAAACTATGGAAGGCCATACAGACATGAAAGGAGACAGTTATGAGAAAAAAATTTGAGTCCGCCGTAGCCATTGCTGCATGTGCGGTCGCATGCTACTGCGCATACGTGGCATTCGCCAGGCTGTGCCGCACCTTATCTGGGCCGGACGGGGAATTGGAGAAAGATGACGATGAAGATGAAGATGACGTCTGGGACGATCTGGACTGGGAGGAAGGGGGCAGCGGCGGATGCAACGAAGGTGGATGCTGCGGCGGCAAAGGGAAATGCGGATGCCCCGGCGGGGGCTGTTGGGATACGCACCATTAAGCCGTGACGGCGGACCGTTCCCCGGAGTGACGCAAAAGCAGCCCTGCAGAAAAAGCACCCCGATTTTCCGTTTTCCCATGCGGCATGGGGATTCCCCTGCCCCGCCCCGCCCGAGAGCGTTCCTGCCGGAATTTTTACGGGGAGCCTCGGGAAAACGCACCAAAGGGGAGGCCCGCGGGAAGGCCTGCAGGAGCAAAAAAAGAAAAGACAAAAAGAAGATTAAAAATTTAAGGAGGTAACCACCATGTACTTAAGCCAGCAGATGCGAACTGTTCGAAGCTGCCGCATGGCTGGGGACGGCATATCCGCGGGATGGGGAACAGATGCCGGAGGCCGTCCGCCGGACCGGAGCGGTCCTGTCCCTCATCATCACCGTCCTTTTCGCCATTTCTCTCGCCCTGGAAGTGGGCCAGTATAAAAAAGGCACAGGACAGGAGTAGCTGTAGCTGCAAGGGGTATGTATCAGCACCCGGGACATCCACGCCCCTAGCGGAGCGGTGCAAAAACAGCCTCCCGCCTATCGGAGTGATGCAAAAGCGGCCAGGGCAAAAAAGAAGGCTGGCCGTCATAAGCCAGTCTTTTTTGGGAGTATCTTTTGTATGATATCTTTCTCCCCTTCCTTATCTTGCGGTAAAATATACCACCTTTTTTATGTCTGCAAGCCGTAATTCCCAGAAAGTGGCCTGTACCCAGCTGCCCCTCCCGTATTGATCCGGCTCTATGTCGAACACGGCCTCCCAGCTTTCCCGTTTCAGGCGTTCCTGTGTGCCTTTGTCCAAGCTCTTGAACCAGCTATCCAACCTGTCCAGTCCATCGTCATCCGCAGCCCCAGAAAACCAGCGGTCGGAAATGCAGAACCACCACATGTCGAAATCTGACAGGACTACCTCGTTATCGGGGACTTCCAGTTCCAGGCATACGCACCGTTCTCCCTTCTCTGCGTACCCGGCCTCCCGCAGGTCGGGCTTTTTGTGTTTCCCGTGTCTCTTGTACCAGGCCCACCAGGGGTAGGACGCCCCTTCCGGCTTCCCGGCCTTCTCTTCCATCCTCTTCACGAACCAGTCATAGCCCTTCTGGAACGGGTTGTCCATGACCCCCGCGTCTTCCATGTGGTACAGGGGGCTTTTGCTGATGTCTGTGTATAGAACCTTTTGTTCCTTGAGCGCTTCATATATCGCTTCCGGTTGTATTGTCCATATCCTCATTCGATCCTCCTCTTCTTTCTCCCGTGCTTTTCATGGGAAGTATGGGGATGGGGTCGGCATCATAGCTGCCGGAAATCCCCCATGTTCCCTGTCAGGGAAAAATCCCGTCATATCTTAGCCCTGATAAAGATGCGACCGTATTTCCGTTTACCATCGATGATCCCGCACCCTCCCCTGTCGTCCGGGTGCTGTGTGTACGCTACCTCGCCATAGAACTTGTTCTTTCTTGAATTGCCGTAAGCAGAGCCGACGATCTCGAACTGCTCCGGGCAGTATCTGTCAAGGAATGTGATGGGCACACCCATGATGCCGTTACATCCTTCCGCCCCTCCCGCAGCCTCCCTGGCGCACTGTGCCGCCTCCAGATCCCCTCTCCCCTCATAGATCTCTGCCGCATATCCTCCGGTCGGGAAGTAGTCGCCCGGGATATCCTTCACCCTGTCCACGTTGATACAGTCGTAGTTGTCATATCTCTGGTAATCCTCTTCATGGCCGTAGTAATGTCCGGCAAGGGCCAGTGGCTCATGGCGTTTCGCATGGTCTAAGTTAGTGAACCACGCCGTATTGCCCATGCTCTTTACCATCCTGCCATCGCGATCCATGTGTACGCCTGCATCTCCCGTCCCGTAACCGTGCGGCACCAGATAATCCCGGCTCCCTGCTGTGCAGCCGAGCCAGACCCTGTTGTCTTTGAGCAGCGGGAAGAACTCTTTGTAAGGGATTGCGTTCTGCGGACCGATGATCAGGAACTCCTTCCCGTACCCTGTCAGACGCGACGCATATTCACGGAACAGGGAAAACGGAGGATTGCTCACCACGATATCCGCCTGCTTTAAGTACTCTATACATTCCGCTGACCGGAAATCCCCGTTGCCCTCCAGTTCATGGACGGTACCTCCATACAGCAGCCTGCCGATGCCGCTGTCCGTGATATCCGTTCCGCCTGCCCTAACCTCCGCCAGCACATCTGCCACATCCAGCACGTACCCCTTCCCCTGCGTCCCTGGGCGTGTACCGCAGCCGGTGCAGACCAACCGTTTTAGCTTATAGCCGTGGAAGTTCTTGAGAAAGAACTTGCAGAAGTTGCTCTCAAACGGGTCGTCACAGTTGCAGAGCACCGTCTTCCCTTCAAAGTGCTCCTTATAGTGATCCAGTTCCGCCTGGATATCCTGGTATTTTGTATAAAACTCATCTTGCCTGGACGTCTTTGCGGCGTGCAGGCTGCTGTTTCTAGCCATATCCCTTACCTGCCTTTGTTGATGCTTTTCAGGAAGTATGGCGCATGGTGTCCCACAGGATAAGGGCAGGATCTTCCTGTTCGGGATCCGGCATGATGTGTTAGCGTGATCAGGGAACAGACCCCTTAGGATGGGCCTGACAGGGATGAAACGGTAAGGGAAAGAGATGTGAACAGAAGGTTCTACAAAAAGATGCACAGGTGGAGCTATCCGCCAACAGCCGTTTATGTCGATGACAAAGCACATCCGCAGTCAGACAAGGTAAGGAGGCTCCCGTCCACTGCAACTATGTCGCTCCAGCCCATGCCAAAGGATTTTGTGCTGTCTGTGGATATGGTTCTGATAGATCGATCCAAGATGATCAGCAACCTGTCAGCAAACGGGGTCGCAAGAGCCATGGGCTATTTTCTGGCGGGATGTCCAAAGAAGCGGAGGCCCGCCATATAGCGAAAATGGGAGGGGTGCAGGCTACGGATAGCCGTCCGGCCCTGGCCTCTCCCTTTTGGACGCGAAACTTGTTTTCGCCGGGGTATACCAAAAGATCATTGGCAGGGCTTAATGGTTTACGCCGGCGCTTTTTCTGCTATTCGCAGCGCATCATCTCCTCAAGATCATACAAGGGCAAGAGCGCTACACGCCCATCCTCCGCCTGGATTCCAATCTTATCCGCAAGAGCTAAGAGTGTCCATGGGTGGCACCTGCTTTTTCTATGATCCGCATCGCCTTTCTGTGGCACCTCCGTCTGTACCCATTACCGTTGGGGCCACCTTAACCTAGCCTATTTTATCTAGCCCCGGAGCTTTGGATCAGCTCCGAGTATCACTTTAACCTGACACTTTCCCTCCTACCCGCCCGGCTATCCCGCCGCTCCTGGTGCCGCCTTTACCTGGCACCGTTTGCTTATCCGCAGAATGCCGCTCCCTCCTGCCCGGTGTCATCTTAACCTGGCACCTTCCATTTACATATCTGCGGAAATTCGGTGCCACCTTAACCTGCTCCCACACTTATGTATCCACAGAACTCTCTGTTCCTTACGTGGTGTCACCTTTACCTGGCACTCCTGCTTCCCTTCCGGTGCCATCTTAACCTGACACCTTCTATTTATCTATCCGCAGAACATTGGTGCCACTTTAACCTGTCCCGCCTGCCCCCTTCCGGTGCCACCTTTACCTGGCACTCCTTATTCTCTTCATTTATGTATCCGCAGGATTTCGGTGTCACCTTAATATGCCCCGCTTTTACGTATCCGCAGGGTTTCGGCGGCTGGACGGCATCACCTTTACCTGACACCAATTTCCCTTATCCGCTGGCATTCCACGCCTTCTGCCTCTTCATTTTTGCCCTCGTACCCCGTTTTCTTAAAAAGAACCAAAAAAGACGCCCATTCAGACGGGATAATAGCTGTACGCTGAAGAAATGACTGATCCACGCTTCGCAGATACCGGAAAACAGCCATTAAAAAGCCAGATATCACCCTGACTTGACCCCGTTATGGCACTTTTCCGTATCCCGTTATGCAAACCCCACTTGCCGTAGGGCGGATACCTACGGAACACTTCTCCCCTGCCCTGGCGGATACCGAAATCCTGCGGTCATTCCTGCTTTTGGCCTGCGGATAACAAAAAAAGAAAGAGAAACCCAAAGAAGCGGTATCGGCTCGGCCATGCGTTCGGCTATGTGCCCGGTACTTTTGGCGCATAAGCGTTTTCGTGCGGGACAGGAGTGACAGAGGGGAAAGAAGAAATCCAGAAGAAATCCGCAAGAAATCCGAAGAAAACCCGGAAAAATACCGGAAAACAAAAGGAAATCCGCTTGGCGCTGGGTCGGAAGGCAGATGGAAAGGACGGATGCTGCTTCGAATACCGGCTCGGATATTGGTTCTGGCTTGATTTCTGGATTTGGCGGATAAGATAACTGTGACGGCTGTGCAGATAAGGAAAATCGATGGCGCAAGGGTAAGAAGTTCGGCGAAATCCCCGGAAAATAGGAAAATCAATAACGCAGGGGATGAGAAATTGGGAGAAATCCGAGAAGAATGAGATGTGAGGTCGGATTTTGGACTCAATTATCGGATTCCTTTTTTATGGAATATTGGAAGGGGCGGGGATGTGGGAAGATCCGTGGCTGAATGGATAAGGCTGGTTTAAGAAATCCGGGAAGAGCCGTGGCATCCCTTCGGATTTTGGGCTCCGTTTTCCTTCAGAAGAGAGAAAAAACAAAGAAAAGGACAAAAGAAGAGGATGTTTTTCATGCAAGCATAACCCTGTTCTCCATTTTAGTACGTAATATGGTTTCCAAATGCTCTCTCGCCAATTCCATATATATGGACTTCGCAAAAGCAGATTGTTCTCCATTTTAGTACGTAATATGGTTTCCAAACACTCCCCACAGAACGCTCTGGCTAATTTCCGGTGTGGAAATATTGAGGCCTTTATCCGCCCTCCCGTCCCCATACTTAACACAGAAGACAGTCACAAGGCATTGAGGATGAGATCCAAAACCAATGCCTCTGCATTATGAGGAGGTTGCAATGAAATATGATATGACAACGATCAAGTACCTAGAGCCTTCCTTTCTGCCAATAGCAAGGAACAGGAAGAGCTATGTATGCCCGGTCTGCGGATCCGGGACGGGGCAGAACGGTTCCGGCATGACATCAAAGGATGGGGAATACTGGAAATGCTGGAGCTGCGACCAGTCCTACAGCAAGGTCGAACTGTTCCGTATCCAGAATTCCCTATCCTATGAGGAAGCCTGCGTCGGCCTGTTAAGGCATTACGGGATTGTGCCGGTGCCCATCGGTTCTGCGTCCGTCCAGCCGTTGGTATGGCTGAACCGGGAAGAAATGGAAGCTCTCGGCTTCTTTAACGGAGGTATGCAGATCCAGGACCGCAACGGGGGACAAGTACTCCATACCCTGATTGATCTGTTTAACGAGGACCCTGATACGTACTACTCCATGGTCATAGCGAGGACAGATGAGATGATCCAGAAGTACAAGGCGATCTTTGAAGCCTGCGGAAACCGGAATTCCCCGAAAGCCAGCCTGGTGTATGACTACATGGGAGAGAAGTTTGATGACTCCTCCTACCAGAAGATCAAGCAGGAGCTGATCCGCAAGGCTTCTATATGCCAAAAGATAAGGAACTTGTATGCAAAGCGGATCAAAAGCGTCTCGAAATGAGACGCTTTTTTTGTACACAAAAAAAGTGATACCCAATGGCCTGCCGGCCTTATCAGTCTTTATCTTTTCCGGTTTCCTGTCATTGCTGCCTGTCTGTTTCGACTTCCTATTGGATGTTAAGAAAAATTCCTGCCTATACCGTCAGCTGATGCTCCCCATGGCTAAAGCTAGGGGGGGTACGCTCTCATTGGTAAGTATAGGGGCTTTCTTTCCCGCGGTTTTTGCGGATAACGTTTTTTCGCACACAAAAAAGCCCCAGGATAAATCCCAAGGCTTTCGAAAGAAAAATCAGACAATGTATTCAAGCATGAAATTCTCAAATTCTTTGCGGCTTACACCAGCACTCTGAATATCAGTTGTCCGGTACAGTTCGACAAGCAGCTGATCGCATATTGCCGTATCAGCATCGATGTTGCAGCATAGGCAGATGGTGGTAAAGATGGATCTGGCCCCATTCCTCGTATACTCATCCTCCCAGCTGTTCTGGATCATATAATTTTTTAAATAGCTGTACAATGGTGCAAGCATAGTGCTTTCTCCTTTCTTTTTCTTTGAGTTTTCTCTTTTTTTGTGCGGATCAGCACGGGCCGCCTTCAGCGCCGTGGAAGGCCCCGGCCGGATACATCCAGTCCCCGTCCACATACACATCATCTACAGCAAACTCGCCCGTCACCAGGCTGCGTACTGCCGCTTCATCCCCATGGTAGACGCAGGACCCGGCATCCCCGACGAACGTGTCCAGATCGCACTTGTTATCCAGGGTGAAGCCCAGGATATGCTCGTCCTGTTTTAAGAGCTCATAATCTTCCGGGTACAGTTCCCGGATCCCGGCGAATAACGATGGTGTGGAAAAGATGCACATGGCGCAGCTGCATCGGTTCCATCCGGCCCTGTAGCAGGGGTGCGGGTTGACCCGGTGGCGTTTCAGCACTTCCCAGACATCCTTCTCGCTGTAGTCGATGACCGGCCTCCACTGATGGACCAGACGGTGCGCCTTTGCAGTCGCATTCGTGCGGTGGATCTCCATCTCGTTGTATTTGCTCCTTCCGGCAGATTCCCCACGCCGTTCCCCGGACACGACCAGTACCTTCACATACCCCTTGGTCTTTTCCAGGTTTGATGTCACACTGTCCTGGACGGCGGCTTTCAGGTTCCCGCTGCACCACCGTCCCTGGTGTGTGCCGCTTTTGGCCGGGAATTTATGCCTTTTCCCGCCAAGCTGCTCCAACTCATCCAGGCGGCTTAAATTGCTCATGACCGTGTCCGCCACCATGATCTTAAGGTATGCGGAACACCAGCGGCGGCTTAAGTCGCCGGTCTTCGCAGGGAACTTCATCCTGCAGCCATGCTGCTTCAGCTGTTCCTCCATATCTTCCGTTGCCTTCTCCTTGATCTCCTGGCATTTTAAATAATTGGGTGACAGTCTGCACTGCCGTACCTCCCCTGTTTCTGGCTCCATCCATTCCACAGGTTCTGATGCCCCGATCCGGTACAGTTCTCCAAAAAAACCATTGATCCGCCAGGATGTCCGTAGGGGTACTCCTTCCGCCTGTGCGAATGTTTTCACATAGTCCTGTGTACATCTCCAGTCCATCCGGCGGTTTGGATGCCCGCCATCAATATCATGGTGCCAGAACTCCATCTTCTCTTTCGGGACGCCAAGTTCCCGCAGCTTGTAGTAGCAGGCGATGCTGTCTTTCCCGCCGGACAAGAGGACGACCACCAGGTCGTAATCTTCCAGAGGGAGCAATTCTGGCAGCAGTATCTTTTTCATATGCTCGGAATCCTCCCTCCCGGGAACCCCTGGCCGGATCCGTTTCCCCGTCCCGTATATGGGCGAGTCAGGCACGCCGAATATGACCGGCGTTTCCTTCGTACATTCCCGGTCACGGATAAATCCCTGATCCACTTTACCTATCTGCACCTGCACATCTGTTCCCTGTTTACATTGCATCGATCATCTGTCTCCTTTCTCTATATATCTTTTTTATCGTTCCATGGGAAGTATGGATGCCGTATGTACAGCCTGGGACGCAAAAAATACAATTCAGGCGCAATATGCGAAACAGGGCCGATATCTTTCCCTGTACGCAAAAACCCCGGCTGTAAAACCAGGGTTTTGGAAAGAAACTGTTTTTTTACGTGAATCAGGCGTATTGTGCGTATCTAAATGTCCCGATATGCGCATCCCAGTCAAAATCATCTGGAAGGTATGCAGCCATCTTATCCTGGAATTCCTGTCTGAACTCCTGATAGGAATAATACGGCCTCTTCTCAAATACCTCTACTGAATCCAGTGTATGGTCCGAATAAAACATATATGAGGTTTCATGCCGGAGCAGGATGGCCCCCACATAATCAGGATTTTTAATTTCTTTTTCTCTGTCCGTAAAAAAGACATTCGGTTTGCCATTGGCGTAGTAACGCAGGAAATACATCCCATCACAACCATTATCAGGCGAGGCGACAACCGGACTGAACAAACGTTTCCGGGCGTTGCCAGAACCTGCGTCAGCCCCCCATGTAAATGCGATCTCGTCCGATTCGACCATCTGGTCAAAGAGCTCATCGATATAGTCATCAGAAAACGGTTCTTCGTCAATCGCAGTTAAGGCATGATTGACCATGTCTCGCTTTGTTTCCTGCATTACTTCCATGTACCGTTCTACAAAATCCTCAAATTCTTTTTCGTTTAATTTTAATCCACTCCCGTAATAAGCTGCATAGTATGAATCCATATTTTCTCTCCTTCTGTTGTTTTTTTCGCTTTAAAACTCCTGTCATCAATAGATCAGCTTAGTCCCGCATTCCGGGCAGTGCTTTGGCTTCGTATTATTATAATCATCGTTCTGGGCGACTTCGTATCCGCATACCGGACATTCGATCCCGTCATCTGCATCATCGCCCTGGTAATGCACAAGCATGCCGTCCATGTATCTATTCTTCATCCCAGCGATACCGTCTAATGCTTCCTTCAGTGCTGAAGCTGCTTGCTCAAGCAGTTCCGACGTGCCGTCTATTTCCCTCCCATAAGGTGGTTCGCGGTATTGCTTCGCATATGCCGTCAGTGTGCTGATCAGTTTCTCCGTTTCCGGAGGCAGTGGATGTTTATCTGTTTCTGGAGATGGTGACTGATATGGATGTTCTTTTTTCGCTTCATCTACCAGGGAACGGATCGCTTCCTGCGCAGCCTCATCAATACGAGCTAAGGGATTTATGTAGACAATCCTTCCTGTCAGCATATCAACCTGTGCGATCACCTCTCCTTCTTCATTGTCATCGTCTGTTTTCCAGGCATCAACCCGTCTGAAAAAATCGTCTTCATAATCGGTCCTGATTTCTGCCCAATGATTCTTTGTTTTCATCATGCACTCCTCCATTTTCTATGCTGCTGATCGAATTGTTCTATACCACTCCGCAAATTCAGGTTTTTCCATGCGACAGGAACGTGATGAGATGTAAATCCCGTCTTCGAACACGATGTTCCAGGAATCATCCCATTCGATGCATTCCATGCTGCGGTTGTTCGGCCGGTCCCGGAACAACGTGTTGAAGATATTCTCCATCCCATTCGTCATGGTAATGTAGCCCTGTTCCCCGCGAGTAACATAGAAAACCTTCTTCCCATTTTTTTCCGTGTAGGCACGTTTCTTGATCGTAAAGAAGATCTCGTCCTTGCGCCTGGGTTCCTGCTGGCTGCCCGACTCAAAAGTGATGAACCGGGCACCGGAAAGCCCGAGGGTTTCCGCCGTGATCACCTGCCTATGGTCCATTGCGTCGCTGAACCTCCTAATGTCCTCCAAGGTCAGCCATTCCGGGCGGTATTCCTGTAAGATGCTGGAGAGCAGTTCCTGCATAGACCTGATCTGGTTGTCTACAGTGCCACCCCACAGATGGGTAATCTGTTTCCTGCCTTCCCCAAGGTAATACTCGCAGTCTGACTTCATACGTCCCAAAAGCTGCAGTTTGTCTTTAAGCGGCATCATTAAATAGTCTTCCTTCAATTCTTCCTCCTCTGATTCCTTATTTGATTTTGTTTGAATACATGGGAAGTATGGCAATAATGACGTGGGAGAATTGGATAAAAAAATAAGGTATCCTATGCAGGGAAATGAGCCCTCCCTGGACACCTTATTAGTTTGGTGAACTTATTTTTTTTCATAGCACTGGTTCCCCTGGGTCAGTAGCTCTGATTCAGACAATAAAGTTTATCCTGTCCCCGAGCCTGGCAAACAAATCTGTCCGGACAAATACATCCAGCCTCGGATGGCAAGTGACGATCACGTTGTTTTCCCTGGCTTTTGGCAGAAACCGTTCCCTTGCTTTTGTCCCCAAGAGGCACCACGCAACATCTTTGTTGATATTTTCGATATACCGGATCAGGTAATCCATGAACGTTTTCCAGGCCTCGGTATGGGTATCGACCTCTGATTTTGCATCCTTCTCCCTCCGTGCCCGTTTCCATACTTCCTTTGAAAAACCAAAAAAGGCATAGAGAAAATACGATGAAAGAAAGACAAGAAAGACCCGAGAACCTGATTTTTAAGAACGCCATGAAGCTTGCGGAGGCTGTTTCCCGTTCCGATGAAAGCCTGGAAGATATCAAGGTCGACATCGAAAATATCAAGCGTTATCTGGAATGTTTCCCGAAGTACTTCATCAGCGTCATCAACCACGTCATCGAAGGCGGTGTCGCAAGGTTCTTGTACGAAGGCGAGGAATACAGGGCGAAAAAGGAAAAGCTGGACCATGACCGCCGTTCCTGCCATATCGCAGCCACGGACGCCGTCAGTAAGCTGAACAGGCTTGCGAAGTTCTACGGTGCGTATGCCGTGTTCTGGGTGCCGCGTGCCCTTGACCCGGACAATATCAATGACAGGAATATCGCAGCCGCGATGTCATACAATTTCTGCACGCTCACGTTCCTTGACGAAACCGAGCGCAGCAGTTATCATACATCAAAAGGGATGGATGCGGATCTGCTGAAGATGGCAGACGGCAGCTGCCATTTCCGCACAAAATTAGAAACAGAATAAGATAGGTAATTGTTAAATGATTTTTCCTTTTGATGTGGATAACTTTCTACTATATAAGGAGAGAAAAAGCGGTCATTATTCAGAATTGTTTCTGAATTGGCATAGAACATCAGATTTTGGGCGTACTTTTATAAGCCCACAAAAGAACTATGACAATTGTATATTTTTTCAGGCAATTGAAGGCTTCAGGCTCCGGATGTACTGGTGACAGTTCATCCGGTACGCAACAATGACTGTCAGCTGGCAGGCAATCCCGGCAAGAAAAACATCCGCTTTGGTCGTTGTGTGGTTTCGGGACTTCCTCCCGGCAGCACACATATTGATCTTGAGATGGTCGATGGTGCGTTCCACAATGGTTCTTATTTTATAGAGGGAATCCCATTCGTCACAATCCCGCTGGATGCCCGGGAACATGCGGAAGTCCATATTTTCGTAAGTGTAAGTGGTGCGTCCTCTTTTGGCTGTGCTGCAGGGTTCCTTACAATCGCAGACCCACTGCCCCTTTACCATATGTACTTTGGGGCAGACCCATTTGTCGCGGTCTGAGCGTCCTTTCTCATGGCAGTGTCCGGCGTATTTCATGTCCAGGGAGCTGTTTTTGGGGCAGGTAGGGTAGCCGTAGGCGTTATAGCCGACTTTCTCAAGGGTGCTTTCATTCCTTGGGTTATAAGGGATCAGGGCTTTGGAGAAATGGAATTCATCCTTAAGGAAGCCGTAAATGTCAATAGAATCAAAAGCGGAATCGCCCAGGAAGGTGTCAGGGTGGAAATCCGGGTGAAGGGAAAAGAAATCGGAGAGGACGGGCTTTAAGGAAGAGGAATCGCCAATGGACTTGTCCTCGTCCGGGGAATCGGATTTCTTTTCCACAGGCATTTCGGGATGGGCGGCCTTAAAGGCATCATCGAGGAAGGAAATATGGCGGACAATCCCGAGGCCGTTGGTGAGGATGGCGAATTTATCGGCGTAGCAGAAATGGCCGTTGATATACTGCTGTTTGGCGTCAGGGCAGGAGGCGGCCTGTGAGGGCATGAGGGAGTAAGCCATCTTATAAGGGTCAACGTCAGGGTTATCTTTATAGTAGGCCTTAAGCCTGCGGATCAGGGAATTTAGAGTTTTAGGGTTGTTTTCGGTAACGTAAAGCTCAATACCGGAGGTATCGAAGGTAAGCATGGAGGCAAGGGAGGAGTCGATGGCGTGGCAGATGGGCTCGGTGAAATCCGCCATATGTTGGAACATGAGTTCAATGTGGTCGGCAAAACCGAGTTTGAAGCGTGTAAAAAGCGGAGCGTCAGGGACCTTATGAAAGCCGCAGAAGTCCCGGAGTTCCCTACAGAGGTTTAAAAACAGAATGAGAAGGGAATCCGTAGGAATGGAAAAGACCTTCTGAAGGATGAGGGCGGAAAGGAAGGCGGTAAGTGGGTAATCCCTTTTTCTGCCAAGACGCTGGTAAAAGGCGTTATAGAAAACAGAGGGAATAAACTCAGAGATATCGAAATGTTCTTCAAGGAGTTGGAAAAAGGAAGGGGTATCGTCCATGAACAAATCCTGGCAGTCTGAAAAGATATCTTTTAAAGCAATCTGATGGTATTTACCAGTCATAAATTTTCTCCTCCGTTTATGAAAAGATGGTTGCCTGATAACTCTATTTTAACATAAGCGGAGAGAAAATTTATATAGAAACAACAAGAAAACCCAATGAAATCAATGGGTTTGGCAATTTAACAATTGCCTAACAGAATAAGAAAGAAGGAGGAAAAGGACTATGGAACAGGAAAAGAAAAAGCTGGTGCTTGTCCGGGAAAAGAACGCCCGACTGATCGGAACCATCCGTAAGCGGTATACCTAAGGCAATTTCATCATTGGCGTGGAGGAAGACCTGGAAGGGAACCTCCCCACGTCACTCTGGGCAGAAAATTCTGTCATCCGGGAACTGGAGTTAAAGGCATTCAGAGGGGAAGGAGCCGTGCTCTCGACCCGCATGAACCTTTGCGTCACGCCCCCGGAGGAGGCCATGGCACTGGCTGACGAGGTTACGGATGCCGCTCGGCTGATGGAACTGATACCGGACATCATGGGCGGATGACATGCCCCATGGATGCTATGAGAAAATTACAGAAGAAGAACGCAAACAGGATGTAGTTCCATATGTTAGATGTATCAAAATTTGTACTAAGTGATTTTTGGATTTTCTGCGAAACAGTAGTGTTGATCGAAGTTTCCAGAACGGCTGTTGCCAAGATTTTAGCGGCAGCGTTTGGAAAAGTCCGGATAAGCCAAGAAACACAAACAGATAGCAAGGAGATGAGTAAGGCTGATGACTTTGAACAGGATTGTAAATGAACTTGAAAAACGGGATGCTGTTCTGGCTGGACGGGAAGCCACACTCAGGCAGAAGATTTATGAATGCCGCTACCAGAAACCATTTTCCGATCTGACCGATAAAGAACTTGAGCAGAACTGGGAACTGAGCTGCGCACTAAACAGGCTGGAAAAGCCATTCCGCGAACGGATAATGTTAATCCACGATGAGAGAATCAAAATCCGTAATATGCTTTATGAATTCAGGCATAGTCGTGGTTAATTTGCTTTCAATAACTTTTTTCTTAAACTGCCCGTTGCATTTTTATGTGCCAAGCAGTTTTGCTGACATAGTATTTTTTCTGAGAAGCTGTCCTATGCGCAGATGCGCTGGGACAGTTTTGCGCAAAAATACCCTCCCGGATGATCCAGGAGGGTTGTAAATGGTAAAGCCAGTTTTTGTTTGTAATGTTGCTAAAAACCAGATGTCAGACTTCCTCTGCATCACATGAGATGTCTGTGACCTGGTATCCAAATTTTTTCAGTTCTTTTCCCACTGCTTCCAAAAATTCCATACAGGAATTTTCTGCATCGATGCTGTCGCTTGCCATAACGCTTGTGGTGCAATTCAGGCATACGGTATCCTTGTCATCGAAACAATATTCATTGATCCAACTGCAGGTATTTACCATATCAAATGCCGAAAAGATATAAGAGAACAGGCTGAAGTCCCATATCCATACGGATTTCTACCACGTCCCGGAATCCCAGACGTGCAACGCCTATGCGAGCTATGAGTCTGACTGTACCCTCGGGCATTCCTGGCTGGTGAAACGGGACGCCGCAGTAAAACTGGAGCATATCCTCCCGCAAAAGGCTGACCTCTGGACCCATATCTGCCACAGTGGCGCAAAAGATATTGCGGAAAGCGGTATAGCGATCAATACGGGGGAGGATGCAGGCAGGGTCAACCTGGAAAGAAACCTCAACCATTATGGCGATATGGGCCATGTCATGACTGCGTTGAACGTCGGGATCAGGTACAAGGGGGCAACGAACGTGTTCCTCTGCGACATTGCAGATGAGGAAGAGGCAAAAGTATCCATATCCGCCGACAAGACAGGGTACGTCCGTTCCTGTAACCTATCCCCTGAGCATATCTGCGCCATACTGACCGTGGAAGATGGGAAGATCACTGACGCATGCACCAGAGACGAGTTTCTGGACAAGTTCCGGGAAAATGAGATCGACAGCCCATGGAAGGAGCCGAAGTATAGGTTGGAACATGAGCTGGAGATCAGCATGGATATCGGCGGCAGGAAAAGCCGCATGGAACAGGGCATGACACTGGAAGAGGATGAGATGGAACTCTGACAGATGGGAAAAGTGTACGGGAAACAATTATCTGCACCCCCCTCCCGCCAGCAAAATGCGCCATACTTCCTGTCAAAACTGAAATAATGTATCAGGCATGACCGAATACAAAGAGCAGGCGGAACGCGGCAGGTGCAGTAAGATCGGCCGCAGACAACACAAAATAGGAGGTACTATATATGTCCAGTAATTGTATCAGCAGCACCCTGGAGATACCTGGGGGGAGGCAGCAGGCATCCGGCAGGGGGGAACAGATATATAAATTTTCGGAGTACTCCATCAGGACGGGTGGACGGATACGGGAAAGTGGCACCGGCGTGGATGTCTGCGACTCACATACGCCAAAGAAGTAAGAAGACAAAAGATATTGAACAAGAAGGAGGTATTGACGACCGCCTACAGCCCAGCGCTGCAGGCAGGCTGCCGTTTTTTTGTCATGTCAGGGGTTAGGTTTGATGCGGGATGGGATATAGCAAAAAATTACCAGGGTACGGCAAAGTATGACCCTGGTACCGGGATCAGGGCGGAAGCAGGAAGCTGCTCTCGCTCTTTTCCGGGTGCAGCCTCTGGATTACGGCGTGCCGCAGTCCAGGGAGAGGATCATCTTCTTCGGGTTTAGCAAAGCGGCCCTCACGTCGGAGGCTTATGCGGCGCTGACAAACTCGGAAGCCCCGTAGGCATACGACCCGTACCCCAAAAGGACGCACGGGGACGGTACGGGATGCCCGTCGGTATCCTGTGCGGAGATCCATTCCAGGCTGGAGGAACCGGAAGATTCCGACGATCCATTGCAGTAAGTCTATTCGAAGGCGAAATATTTGGAGAGGCGCTGCCAGGGGCAGTCGGAGATCAGGCTAGACGGCGCGGCCGCACCCATACGTTCCGAGCATCATGGGAATATCGAATACAAGCGTTTGGGCAGGGAGCATGGATGCAGTCACGAGGAGGAGGTTTAGGCGGGCTTTAAGGAACGGACGGCTCCCAATTTATCCTCCCAAAAACGGTGAGCATGCCGCTGTCCTGGCAAGCGAGGCACACAAGATCATCGGGAATGCTGTCCCATGCATACTGGCCTACAAGACTGCCAAAAATCTGGAAGAGAAATGGCCGCTGTATTTCGGAAGATGACCGCTGATGAAAAGATGCGCCCAGGGAGACAACTGCACAGACAGCGGGCATCCCTGGGTGCTTTTCCTGCCTTCCTTACCGCCATGGCGCTTCCATACTTCCCATAGAAGCTTAATAAGACACCAGGAGGAAAAAGCCATGGCAAAGCGATGCCCCGTATGCGGGGAACCGAAATTATACCTGGACTGCCTGGAGTGCGAAGACAGGCACCAGTGTGACGGGACGGCAAGAAACAGCAACAAAGAAGATAGAAAAAATGGGTATGAGGAGGAAAAGAACATGGGGACAAGGCCCAAACTGCTGATCGTGGACGGATCGTCCATGCTGGCTACGGCATATTACGCTTACATGCCGAATGAGATGAAGTTCGCAAAAAGCGACGAGGAGAGGGAGGTGCATTATGACAAGCTGCTCCATGCGCCGGACGGTACCTATACGAACGCCGTCTTTGGTATGTCCGTGCAGCTTTCCAGGCTGCTTTCCGGATGGAAGCCGGATCACCTGGCCGTAGCCTTTGACAAGACACGGAACACATTCCGCAGGGGAATGTATGACGGGTACAAGGCGCAGCGGAAAGAAACGCAGAAACCGTTAAAGGAGCAGATGGCCCTCATGCAGGAGCTACTGTCTTCCTGCGGGATTCCTGTGTTTTTAAGCGACATTTACGAAGCGGATGACCTGGCCGGGACGCTCGCCCACAAATACAAGGAGAAGATGACGGTCAGGCTCGTGTCCAAGGACAGGGATTACCTGCAGCTGGTGGATGACGCGCATGATGTCAGGCTCTGGGTGCCTGCGGCGGAAAAAAACGCAGAGGAGGCCAGGAAGAAACACGCCCCATACCTGGGCGATGGGTATGAGTGCCCGGATTTCATGAAGCACCTGATCGAATACACGGACGAGTCTGTGTTTGCGGACAAGGGCGTATACCCGAAGAACATACTGGACTTAAAGGCGATCGAAGGTGATAATTCTGACAATATCCCGGGGATCAAGGGTGTGTCCTCTGCGGCAGCGCCGCTCATCCGTGAGTACGGCGGGCTGAAAGGGATCTACGAAGCCATTGATGCCTGTGGCGGGGACGCAAAGAAAGAGAAGGAATTATCCGCTTTCTGGAAAACGGGGCTGTCCATCTCAAAAAGCCCGCTCAACGCCATGAAGCGGGACCGGGAGATGGCATTTTTATCCCTGGACCTTGCAACGATACGGACATACTGCGATGAAGCGCAGGATTTTGACCTGGAAGCAAACCCGCTGAAATGCGCAGATTTCAAAAAACTGAATGAGAAGCTGCTTGACCTCGGGATCAAGAACGCACGGTTCGAGGACAGCACAGGAGACAAGGGACAAGGCGAAATACAGTAACCCGACACAAAGATAATAGGCTCTCGGAATCTTGAGCCTGCCGACCAAGGTTCAGCGGTCGGCTGAACTTTGAAAAATAAATATTATCCGGAATGGAACAGATGTAATAAATTTTGAGAAAAAAGGACGCGGTTAGTAGACCCTGCTACGGACATGGTTTATAATGGTATTGCTTATGGATTAAGCGGCCTGCTCAAGGAGATTTCTCAGGGAAGCCTTTTGCAGGTTCCAGGCATCAAGGTGCTGGCACATCATGATGCTGAACAGGCGGCAGTACCACATCTTAGATGAACGGTATCTGCCGTCTTCCAGTTTATAGTCCAACTTTTCACGTTTATTGCAGCGTTCCGCAGATGTCCTTGCGTTATATTCCAGTTTCCATTCTTTACTGCTCCTTGGCGGGTCATTAAAAAGCCTTGGGTTATCAGCCATGACAAGATGTACTGTCCTGCCGTATTTTGCATCGGAACATGGATTTTCACAGGTGCAGCGTGGGCTTCCGCCCGCAAAGCTGATTTTCGGGCACTTGAATTTTGTCCTGCCTTTTATGGATTCGGTGCCGTCCCTGCGCATAGTATGCCCTTCACGGCATATGGGGACACCGTCATCGCCTATGGTGAAATCGTCCTTATAGACGGGCGGCCTGCCGCCCTTGCCGTTGAGGTCAATGAATGGTGTAATGCCGTTATCGCGGCAGAATTCATAATAAGCCATGGCATCATGGGCGGAATCCAGCAGAAGTTTATCTACATTAGCCTCCGGCAGGAACTGCATCATAGAGTACCAGTTATAAAGGAAGCCGAAGGAATCATGCCGGGAAGCGGGGCTGAGGAAAGGGAAGACGGGAAGGTCGTTTTCCGAGTCCGAGGCGGTGAGCATATACAGGTCATAGCCGAAGTAGAACCGCCCCCTGTGGGAATCCCATCCGATGTTACAGTCGGGCTGGCTGTAGATACGGTCACATTTACATTCCCGGATTCCTTTTTCAAGGCAGCCGCAGGTGCGCTTTTTGCGTTCCTGTGCAGCAGTGTAGACAGGCGTGCCGTCACCGGCAATGGAAAGGTGCATGAGGTCAATGAGGCCGTCCCTGTCAGATTTCAGGAGAAAAAGTTCTTTGAATATCTGGAAAAGGCGGAGACATGGTTTCATATCCTGCGGCGGTTCCCGTTCAAATTTTTCAAAGAGTTCCTTGACGGTATATTTTTCGACAGGCGGTGCCTTTTCCCCTTTTTTCTTCGGCTTTTGGGGCTTTTCTTTCGGGGAATGGACATTGGGCGAGAGGTTGTCATCATCGGAAAGCCAGAGTCGGGACTGGAAATCGTAAAAAGTGCCGGTTCCCGGGGTATCGCCGATAGTAAAGCCGGAAAGGATGGCGTGGAGATGGTTTTCCTTAAGGTCGGCAGTCCATTTTGTATAGGAAGTGACCTTGAACTCCACGGAGAGGAGGATGGAACGGAGCATGTCGGAAGGAAGCCTTGGCTCAGGGCCGAAATCGGAATAGCGGTCCTGCATGATGATGTCGATCTCAGAGAGGTCAAGGTTCCAGAATTTCTCCATGATCTCCCAGGTGGGAGCCGGAAGGGAATGGACAGCATCCGGATAGTATTTACGAAGTTGTGCCAGAACACGGTTCTGGTAGGCGGCATGGCCGCCAATGTTAACAGGTTTCAATTTAGAAACACCCCCAATCAAAAGGTCTGTACCGGCTGTGCCGGAACGAAAGATACCTTGTTAATCAAGGGCGCGAAGCGCCGCACATTTTGTACGGTTTGTCAACCCCTTTTTTTTAAAAGCTGGGGGAATTTATAAAAAAGGAATCCCAAAGCCGCATAAACTAAACCACCACCGGCTAGAAGCCGGTGGGTTTGGGCTAGCTGCTGAAAGCAGCCTAAAGCTGACCAACCTCGAAGTTATCGCTCTTCTTTCGTTCTTCTAAATCCTGATTTTTGATATATTCTTGTATGATCTCATCCGTTACATTTCCACTGCTTGCTACAAAATACCCTCTTGCCCACAGATGACGACCCCAGAACTCCTTATTTATTTCTTTGTATTCCATCTGTAGTTTTCTTGATGTTGTTCCCTTCATATACTGTACTAGCTTGCTTGCCGATATATGCGGCGGCACCGACACCAGCAGGTGTATGTGATCCTTTCCTACATGACCTGCCAAAATCTCTACATCATTGGTTTGACATACTTTTCGGATTAACTCTCTTGTTCTTAGCGCTATCTGGCCCATCAGAACTGGTTTCCGATATTTTGTTATCCATACTATATGATATTTGATATCATACGTACAATGTGCTGACTTTCTATAGTTTTCCATTTTTTCACCTCAAGTTTAGTATCTCTATATTTCTTTTTTCTAAACTTTGAGGTATGGGGTTGACCTAAAAGTTTCGCCTGGAAGGCGAGGGTTTTAACCCCATTATACAGACAATGAGGCTATTGTCAATTTCGTTATTAAGGCGGTATGTGGTCCTATCAGGATGTACAGTTATTTCCTCAACTGGCCGACCATTCTCTCCTAAAATAGCTCCATATACTTCTGTAAGATTTAGACTTGTTGACTTAATCGTTCCGTCCAATGCAAAGAAATGTCCTTTCTGGATATAATCTGGTTTTGTCTCACCTGTTATTCGTAAATCAGATTTGGCAGAATCCTGATATCTATATTTGGACTGCATCCAATATGTATCCATAACCTGAATGCGCTTTTCCGCAGTTATTCATCTCTTTAGTAGTCTCCATATCTCAATTTATCTAATTCGTTTCCTAAATACAAGAAAAATAATATCACTTTTTGCTAATGCCTATAGTACTATCTCCTTAAACCAGCTACAACCATACAAATAAATCAGGTCTTCAGTTCTAAATACTACATGAATTGAATAGAATTAATAACAGAGGTGATTTTATGAGTATCGTGAGAATACCAGCATTGCTACATTGTCAAACAGTTCAAGATTGGATGATCACACTGCAAAAACAATCCATTATTCTGTCCCCAAACTGCCCAAAACCCATGAATCCATTCTGTCAAAACGCAATTATCTATTTTTCTTTACAAGGCATAACACCATTTTCTACCTGCTGTGTACTCTTTAAAGGGGAACCGCATCTGCTATATGGACAAGTACATCTTATGACCCTGTATCGCTTTGTTATGCAGAACAAACCGGTTCAACTGAAAGAATGGCACTTTCCCCAGTTACTTCCCGCCTCAAGCGGTGACATCGTTTTTTCTGACCTTACAGGGAACGACCAAAAAACAGTCCTATCCACCAGAATTATAAACAATGATTTCAGAGTGGAGACCTATGCCGAATTTGAGACCTTACGACGTTTCTGTCACGAAACTGACATGCTGATCTCCTCCCCTATATGATAAAGCTCCGGATAAACAACCGTTTTTTTATTTCCTAATGAGACAGCCAATTCTCGCAAATCGAGTATCGCCGAAGGTTCGATAATAATCTTATACAGGAACGGAACCTTATTTCGGATAATCTGATATGTCTCATCCCGCCTCGTCATCTCGTAACGATACATCTGTTCACTTTTCAAATAGAAATTCTGTATTTGCGACAATTCAACGTGTCCATAGGATAAAAAACGGTCATCCCCCTCTTTCATCGGATATTCGCACAGATTAAAAGCCAAAAATGTCCCTCTCTGACTTAAAATTCTTGGATTATTGCGCGAAACTGTTATGGCCAGCGGAAGAAGCGGCGCATTAACTTTGTAGCATTCCTCTTCGTTGATATATGGGTCCAATCTAAAATCATTTGGGCCTGGCAAATTCCATATTTGTGGTCCAAAAACATAATTCTCATATTCTTTTGCATTCACATTATAATGTGCGCTAAAGTTAGGTAAAGTACCTATATTATAATTTGCGGTACTCCGATTATGAATATACCGTTCTTCGTGTGGCTTCTCTAAATATAAATTGATCACCCTGTTTCTGACCAGATTATACAGATAAGGCTGCAACACATAAATCGCTGCGGCTCTGTCCGGCATCTTATGGCTTTCTTCCTCCTCTGTCGCAAAATATAAGGAAACACCTACATTCTCGCTCCAGTCAAGCAGATTTGTCGGAACAGAATAGTGCTGCATATCAGCAATATATTCAATTTGTTCATTCCCCCGTTTCAGTGACGCAAATGCTCCCAATTCCACTGAATTTCTGCTGCGAGCAAGAAACTTTTCAAATAATATCCGCTGATATTGCGGTAGTGAATATTTTATTTTTTCAGTATGATGTCTGCGGATAAGGTGAGGTAGCAAAATAAACTTTTCATCCTTATGTCCCCGAAACCAAAGTTCCGTAGGAAGTTCCTTCTCATAAGGTTTATACTTGCTTCTGATATCAGATAACACCTGCCAAAAATCGCCCGCTCTGTCAATCCGACATTCCACGATCACTTCACTCTGCTTATTGTTTACATCTGACCGATGGAATTGAAGCAATTTCCCATCCCATTCCTGAAAATTAAAATCAGACATCTCTATTTCATACTCCCCTCTCTGACCGATCTGCCAATCCTTTAATCGTGTCCTGATACAGAAAATGCTGAATCATTGCGACATTATTTGAAAACACACCTGCGTTCATTTCTTCGATATCTTCACACATCACCGCTTTTTTCCATGCTGTATAAAATTCGCCTAAACAATCGGTTGGAACCCGTTCCGGATAAAATCGAAAGATAAGATCTGAATCCTCCATCTGTTTCAGGAAAAGGCCCCGAAACAGACCATAATCCTCCAAATAATCCCTATATACGTCGTAGGCGTTCTGAAAAGTATCTTTTATCATATCTCGCAGCTTAGCGCTTTCCTCTGACGTATTTTTTGATAACCGCATCTCAGGAATATTTTGAAACAAAACTCGATAATCATCATACAATTTTTTAAATTCATCCAGTACGGCATAAGTAGGAACGATATTAGCATGCTTCTCCTTATAGTCAGCTACCAATAAATAATCGCACACCATAGCGATACGTATTCGACCAGGTACTGAACCATGCTCCGTTAACTTCAATGTGTCATTTTTATGTCTATTGCATAAAACAAGATAATCCACCAGGTTAATATGGAAAACACGTATCATAAATAAATCCTGACACGCCTCCCTATATGCGTCGCAGAGAACATAACTAACAGAACATATTAGCTCATCTGTATCGAACAACCTAACCATATCCTTCATAAGGCTTTCTTTTCGCAAAGAAGAATCACTGATCCCAATAGCAGCATCAAGCAATCCTAATACTTTATCTATAAATCCTTTTGAAAAAATGTTCTTCCCTAAACCATCCCAAGAGCTAGCCAGTTCCTCTAAACTATCATTGGCTGTCTGCTCAAAATCACTTTTATTTTCATATAGAAAATCCGATATTTTTTTAATTTCCTGACTTCTAAGAAGTCTTCCGATCTGCTCAGTAACTGCCTTCCGATAATCTAACCATTTTGGGAAATGCTCATCCGAAAGATTCTCATAACTCATCACAGTTTTATGAACACATTCCACATAAAAATCCCGCATATTATTATATACTATAGGCATCATATTTCTAAGCAAACGATCGTACACATAACTAAGCGCTATGTGCTCATCATCATTTATTGATTCATCATAAGCAAGTAAAATCTGCCGCATCGCACACTTGGTTACAAACTCTGAAAAAATCAGCATCCCCATAACCTGATTACGCTTGTTTCTATCATATGGCGTAATAAAGTGGGCGGTTTCGTGACACATTACCATAGAATAACGCAAAAAATCCGTCATAGCTCCCAACGGCATATTGATACTGAATATCCCGCTGATCTTTTTCTCTGTATTATAATGATGATAGATCTTATACATATCCGTACTAACTTCCGGTATAACATCAATCATAAAAGTCGGAACCAAAAATGGCTGGAGATCATTTGTCTCCAGGCGATACGCCAGATTTATAAAAAACTTTTCTATTCCATAATACGCATGCAATATCATATCATATTGTCCCATATACCGAAGGTGACAGCTGGGTACAATAAAAACGGTGCGTCTGGATTGCGCAATATGGTATATCATTTGAATAAAGATGGAAGATATTTTTTTAATATCATCAAACATGACAGAACTATCTATGCGTCCTAGGGACTCCGACGTAAATGTTCGTATTATCTGATCCGCTATATAATCCACCATTTCAATAAACTGAGTCGTGAGATCAGATGCCCATGCTGAGCTGGTTAGGTTTGAACAGTTATTGATATAATCAGAATACAATAAATCAATCGTATCACACAAACCGTCTGTTTCCGGAAAATAATGTTTGATCATACATCTCAATCCAAATTTACGATAATTTTCCAAGGCTGACTCTTTATCATTCCAAAGTTCGGTTGTATCCGAGTCAGGACCATAAATCATTTTTCCGATCAGCTGTATATTTTCTATAATATTTTTATTTTCCGCCATAAAATCCCCGGACTCTTTCAACATATCGCAATATAAACTCTCTCCGGAAAAAGCTGCGTCTTTTTCACAATTCATATTATAGTACAACTGAACATGGGTTAGTGAAATATATTCTTTTATTAATGAATTATCCCAATGAAGAAGTCCGCCTCGATAGAACACCTTTTTGTATGGATCACACAGGCAATCGGCGGGAAGGGCAATCGAATAATCATATTCCCCCGCATTTCTATTTGTCTTTATCTGATCGATATTTATCCCGCTGACTGTGGACAGTTTCTCTTTTAAATCCTCTAAAAAACGATTTCGTTCACTTTCATTTAACACACCATCCTGAAACGTCAGCTTTAACTCTGCCGAACCTACGATAGGCTGGTCCAACGTGCCTTCTCCACATCTGGTTTGCGCAACAATGGAGTAAAACGAAATAAATGGCAGCAAACAATTGCTTCCATTCTTTCCGTATGTAAATTTTACATTTCTCAACATATCTGTCAGACGCAAAGCATCCGAATACTGATTAACCGACCAGATGATCACTAATTCGGAAGAAGAAAAAGAACCGTAAATCTGATATTCTAACTCCTCCGGCTCTGTCAGGCTCAGATCTCTAATCCGGCCTAACTGCTTTGCGATCAGCGCTTTACATTGTTCCAGCATCTTACCATAATTTTCACACTTATGAAGCATCGGATCCAATGTAACCATAGTTAAAACAACAAAATTACGATACTTTAGAATACCCTTCCGCTCTCCCAATCCAAAAATCTGTTCCAGCAGATCAAATTCCCTCTTCTCCTCTAACTGGTAAAGCAAAATAGACTGCCTCTGTCCCAGCCATCGGCGGGCGTAAAAATCTACATCTCTATAGCGGGTAAAGCCTGTCACTCTCTTTATGTTCAGTCTGTCAAAATCTCCATAAACCAGCAATGAATTAGCTGTCTCTTCCTCTTTCTTCATCTGTTTTATATTCTGATTAAGATAGTCCGCCATATCCCCTTTCAACACATGAGGAAATGTAGCATATTTATAAAAATTTATAATATAACCCAGCATCGCAATGCCTCCAAATCATCTGATCTTTTGTTCAATAACGCTCCCTATCCTATTGATCCTGATCAAATGAGGGTAATTTCCTCGTCAGTCTGGATCGGCAGGGTTCTACCTCATCATAACATCTTCTTTCTGATCTGAAAAGAGTATTGCGCTCAATCTCCGCCCCGTCCATAGCAGCGAAGTTTTTTATTTTCTTTTGTACGCGGTTCCATTGCGTAATGGATAATGAACTCATTATTCTTATTCCTCAATTCTAATTATAACAGAAATATTACAATACTGTTACAAATAATATCAACTTAAAACACTATCTATATGTGTAAATATTGTTGCCATTATAGTAACATTTTGTGACCTCGTTGTCAATTATTCCTGAATATTTTCTTACGTTTCTTACATTTTATTAGATTTTATATAACAATTTTCACAACAATATCATTTTCATAACGATACCTGTGGGGGAACTCAGTATTTACCTGTAAATGAACACATTTGGAAAATTGCACAATGAGTTTTTATGCTACCAAAGCCAAAACCTCCTCAAAAACGACATGCCTTGCACCGCACTAAATAAAAGGCAAACCCACTTACCTTCTGCTTTATACCGCAGGGATACAGTATCCGGTTCGTCCTCAGTGCGCCAATGGTATAGAAGCCCTTTTTGATAAAGGCGTCCATGATGTCACCGCGCGTATACCAGCTGTCACAGAGAAAATAAGATACAACCGGCGGTGCGGGCATTTCATCCGCAATGTCCTGTACGATTTTTACCTTTGATTTTGACTTGTCGTACATGACGATGGCATAATTAAGGACGATGCCGTTGCAGGAGACCATAACAGCTACGGCCTGATGCCCATAGTCCTGCTTCCCCCTTAAGCGGGACTGATGGAAATACGCATCTTCAATCGGGTGCAGAACCTGTGACGAAGGCTTTGTCTTGGAGGAGATGGTATCATCCCATTTCCCTTTATTAAGGAACTGCGCAGCCGTGGTACGGTGGCAAGGGCTGTATTTTTCAAAATCGATAGTCTTTCGTAACCAGTAGATAATCTATACCACTGAAATATTCCGGATTTTGTGCTAATCTAAGAGGAAAGTAATAACTTCTTGGAATCTCAATGAATGTGATTCTAACTGAAAATTGACAACTGAATATCGTGCAGGAAAAGAAATTTGAGAAAAATGGACATAAACATTGGACATAGCGGGTACTATGCCTTGAAAAATCTTATGGAATCGCTTAAGATATCATTATTAGGCGGTGAATCCTAA
>CAJTGF010000032.1 GCA_910575585.1 Clostridiaceae bacterium | reverse complement strand
CTGAAAGCGCAGCTTCAAGCAGCATAACAGCAGACTTTTGACAACTGAATAACAGCCAGGTATTGAATTTTCAGGGTGCATAGGCAAAATCTATGTGCGAAGTTTGAGTAAATAACGTTTATGCTAACGCATCTGAGATTGGTGAAAATCTTGGTTCTGCCGTCGGTAAGACCGTGGGAACGGCCATCGGCTCCCTTCAGGGGATAACCAAAGGAAATGCCGCCGGACTGAAGGATGGAAAAGCAGAAGGACTCAGCGCAAAAGATACAACCACGGATATCATGGATATTATAGAAATTGGAAAACTGGAGGTTCTTGTAGCAACCACCACCATTGAAAATTTTAATTCGATGGGGAATGATTATGCCGCTCTGTACCTTCTGCGGGGGGATGTTGTTTTTACCGTTGATTTGCAGCAAGCTTCTTTTGATACGGAAACTGACACTTTATCCATTCCCCAACCAATGCCAACCTGTTACTTTGACCCTGTTGAAATCCAAAAAATTGCTGAATATCAAAAGACCTTTTTCAACGGAAGCACAGAAGATGGTTTTACCGAATATTTAAATTCTTTGAAACAGCTTGAAATCAGTTTCACAGATTCCATAGAAAATTATGATAACCTGCTTGCGTCCGCCCAAACTGCCGCTATTCATCAAGTGAAACAAATCGCGGAAAACATGTCCGTAAACAGCGGACAGATACATGTAAAATTTTTAGAGCACACACAGAATGAGAGGTGATACGATTGGCATCCCATAATCGTTCTACAAAAAAATTTGTTATTGCGTCGCTTCCTGTTTTACTGGGAACTGTTATGATTTTGGCGTCTGTGAACCGATTTACCCAAACCGTTTCCGCAGGAGCAGGGGCAGCTCAAACTGCCTACCATACATCCAAGGATTTGGAACAGCAAAGAATCTATACCGAATATTATGAAAAAAGCCGCGCAGCCGCTGAAAAAAAGTATCACACCAGTAACAGAGCTGTTATTTCCATAGATAAGGTGCGTGAAAGCGCTGAACTGGAAGTTCTCCAGGTACAGGCCACAGGCTACAGCATAGAAGATAAAAAGGATAATCATGCTGCCACATCCTGGATAAAAGTAACCGGAAAAGGGATTTTTACTGTGAATCTTGCGGCAGGCGAATATTTGATTGACCAGGAACGCCATAGCGTCGTAATAAGAATCCCTAAACCGCAGCTTACACATTTTTCTCCTGAAAATACAGAAAAAATGGTATATGAAGATGGCGCCTTAAATCCAATTCCCGAAATTTCCTTCTTAAACGGCAGCGCTGGCAAAGGGACGGATTTGGCTCAAAGACAAATTTCCGATGCCAGTATGGACGCAAAGGCAAGCATCACTTCCAATCAAAGATTTTGCCAAAGCGCGGAAGTTTCTGCTGAGAAAATGATTTCAAATTTTGTGAAAGAGATTAACAAGGATATTCCAGATTTGATGGTAACTATTGAATTTATGGATTAAACTTTACAGCCATGCTGGCAGTGCCATGTAAAATTGCCTGGGGCTATGACATCCCAGGCAATCCATCTGGCAAACCGCGTATCAGATAACCAAAACATTTTTACAAAACCTGCCAGTATCCGTTTTTATTTGAACCCATTCGTTTTATATATCCGTTTTTCCGCAGAAATGATATATTATTTTGAATGGCCGTCTTCCCGATACCCACAATCTCCATTAACTGGGGCTGAGTTATATTGGGATTATTCCGCATTTCCTTTAAAATCAATTCATGGGTCGGGTTTAAATTTCTCTCTTTATCCCCCACTTTATCCCCCACATCAAGAGATATCTTCTCAAATGGTATTGTAACTACAATAGCGTTTTCTCTAAATTCGAATGCGTCTTTCCCATATACTTGTGTAATAATCGGAATACCTCTCCCAGAACGTTCACTGATATGAAGCTGCAAAAAATATCTGAAAGGCATCTGTTAACCGGAACCGATTCACCCAGAAAAAACCCTTCTAAGGTCTGCTTAGGCGCAAGAGTGCCTCTGGACAATTGTTTCACGTACCTACCCTCTCCAACCTGACAAGATACTCCTCAGTCCCTTCCTCCAATTTCCTCTCCCCCGTCAGACAAAACCCATGGCGCTGATAAAACGAAACCGCCCTGACATTCTTTTCCAATGCCCACAGATACTCCCCATGAAGCTCCCTTACCCCAAACTCAATCAATGCTCCCCCAATACCCTGACTCTGAAAAAACGTATCCACATACAGTTTGCAGATTTCCCTTTCATTCACCTGGAGAAACCCTTTTATTACCTTATCCTCACACACATACAGATGTTCTCTCACATCATCCCTGCCAAAATAACCATTTACCAGAGATACCACCTGCAGTTCCCCAAATGAAAACTCTTCATCCTTAAAAATAGGAAAATAATTTACCCGGTTATTAAACACAAAGATTTCCGCAATCCTTGACAAATCATCCTGTCCGGCTTTTCTAATATTCAACGGGTTCCCTCCCATCCAGACTTTCTCCTGCCGCCTTTTCTTCCTGCCCTCCAAGGCCAAACGAAACGCCCGCTGACACCAGCAGCACCAGGACTGTAATTCCATCCCACACATTAAACACAGGACTGCCTGTCATCCGGGACAATACCACGTTAACCGTCACAACAAACAGCGCTGACACCAAACACACCGTCCCAAAAACAGCACGTTTTTTCCCGCTCCACATTTTTTTGAACACTCCAATCACCATCCACAAAAAAGCAACGGAAATCACTGCCATAGTCCCGCCGACCGTAAAGACTTCCCTAACGTTTATCAGACGGCTCAGCACATATAAATACGGAATGATAAGCCCTGACAACCACCCAAAACATCTGACAATCCCTTTCTTCCCAAACCGAATCCCAGGCAGACAGACAGCCCAGCCAAACACGATGGAAACAGCCGAAATCAAAGACCACGTTAATCTGCCGGATATTGCCATATCACAGATAAAGCATACTGCCATTGCCGTAAAAAGCAACGCGGAAAAAATAACTGCCCCAAGCCTTTTGAATCCCACACGGTTCTTCCGTTTTTTTATTGTATCTATTGTGTCCAAATTCTCATCCCCCTTTTCTTCATATGATTCTCTCTTTTCTCTTTCTCCCATTAACAGCTCATTTACCGTGATTCCCAATATTTCACACAGCTCCAGCATGATGGAAGAATCCGGCATGCTTTTCCCTGTCTCCCATTTTGATACGGCTCTGTCCGTAATGTTCAGTTTTTCGGCCAACTGGGCCTGAGTCAGCTTTTTTTCTTTGCGGCATTGGGTGATAAATGCGCCTACCTCTATTTGTTTCATTATGGTCCTCCCTCCATGCAAAATCATAGTCTGTATTTCCGTTCTTTACAAGGAATCATTGGTTGAGACGCGGCGGTTCAACCGTTGGTTGAGTGCTGTATGGTTTTCATTATAGCATTTGGAATTTTATTAATCAATAAAAGGCGAAACATATACCCTGTCTGCCACTCTGTTTCAGTCGGTTCTAAACAAACGCCGCTGGCAATTTTAAATGAAGTATATGCAGTTACGTTTACAGGGCACCTTTAAACAGCAGCGCTGTCTCATAACAAATCAGCAGAATGATTCGTCATAGTGTGAACACAGCGCCCTCCTCCTCCGGCCAGACAATCGAAAAACAGGTTGAAAATCACCGCTGTTCTCAATATAATAATCATAAAACAGACCTGCCCTCAGTGGACAAGGATACCCCTGGAAAGGAGAAGCTTACCTTGGATACCTGCACAAAACTGCTGTCAGACATCCGTGCGGCCATCAAAGAATTTCCGCCCTGCATCTCATCTGGCAATACCCAAAGGACATACCAAAATGCGTGCCTCTTGGAAACGCCGGAACTTCGTGCCGCAAGGTATACCCAAAGGGCACACCTTAACTCATGTTCCTTCAAAGCCGCGGCACTACATACCGCAAGGTACAATATTTTCGACATATTGGGTATCACGGAAAAGGAAGTGCTTATGTGCCGATATCTGGCTGACCTGCTAAACCCCGAAGGCCGGCACGGATGCGGGATACTGTTTCTGCAGTCTTTTTTCCGGGATATCTTAAAAGTAACTGACGCAAACGACCTGTTGCTCACCCACACGGATGTTGACAGAGAATATGTCATTGACAACGACAGACGGATTGACCTTGTCATCCGAAATTCCCGCTTTTTTATCCCTGTTGAGGTCAAAATCCATGCAGACGAACAGGAAGGGCAGTGTTACGATTATGCTCAATACGCCAGAAACGCTCCCCTTATTTATCTCACAAGAAAGGGCGATGCTCCCTCCCTGTACAGCCGGAAAGAAAAAGGCGGGACAGCCATTTTATCACCAGACCGTATACTCTGTGTTTCATGGGAACGTGATATCTATCATTGGCTGGAAAGATTGCTGGAGCATATAAGAGAACCCATCCAATCCGACGTCATCCAGTATATGGACGCCATCCGAATGACAGAGGCTGAAAGGGGCAGGAAAATTATGGAAAAAACGTTGGACTTGTTATACCAATCGCCAGATTATTTTCACGCGGGAATCGAAATCGAAAGGTCCATGAAAACCGCAAAAGTCCGTCTGATAAGAATGGTTTTTGACGACTTCAAACAGGAAATGGCCCGTATTCTGCCAAAATATGGTTTAGAACCTGAGACCGAATCCCTTTACTATTCTTATGAAGAAAAAACGCATGAGAAATTTTACGACTGCTACAGCACCTATCCCGGATTAAACTATGTGGTGAGGCACGTAAGATTTCAAAAAGAAAATCTGAACCTGTGGTTTCGGATAGAAGTGGAACACAACCTTTTTGCCGGTTTCGCTCTGTTTGATACAAAAACTCACTGGCAGGTAAATGAAATAACCCAGGAACTTATGGACGAAGCTGCCCGTTATCTTGTCAGAGATATTATCACTCCGTCCGATTGGTGGCTGGCCTGGTGCTATCCCAACGGCAGACGGAAGGTTGACTCTTATGACGATGTCCCGGATTTTAAACTTATGAATCCCCGCGCCGTCAGTCTTGTGGACCCACAGGTACGGAGAACATTTGTGGTGAATGCGGTGAAGAAATTTGAGGAGGAGCTTTTGAGGTATCTTTTGACAGAATAGGAGACATGCGGGAGATGGACCACTTCTATTCTCTGTTAACATTCCCTTCTGTCAACTGTTTTCATCAAAAAAATAGAGTACAGCACCCGCCATACTCTACAAAACCCTTCACAACCTGTTATCAGCCCAGCTCACTCCCCTGTCAGCTCTTCCATCACCTGCTCAACCGTCTCAATCCGCTCTGCCCTCCAGGCATTGCTCCCGCAAAACAGCAGCGCATCCTCCAGTTTTCCCTGAGCTGCGTGAACCAGAGCGCTGGTAATACAATAAGGCGTAACCGAAGGCTCACACTTCTCCAGACATCCGTAACACCGCTCCGGCGCAATCCGTCCCTTTGCCGCTCTCTCCAAAAACGGATTCACAATGGCCCTCCCCGGCATACCTACAGGACTCTTCGTAATCACAATATCCCTTTTTCCTGCCTGAATATAAGCCTGCTTGTAACTCTCCGGCGCGTCACACTCCTCTGTAGTCACAAACCTGGTAGCCGCCTGGACGCCGTCCGCACCAAGGCTCATCTGGTGAACCACATCCTCATGGCTGTAAATCCCCCCTGCCGTCACCACAGGAATATGCCGCCCGTATTTCTCACCATATCCTTTCACCACATCCAATATCTTCCCAATCTCCCGGTCATACTCCTCACTCTTAAAGCTGGCCTCCACATCCTCCGTGTCCGCCCCGTACTCCCCTAACTGTTCCCTGGAAAATCCCAGATGACCGCCGGCCAGAGGCCCCTCAATCACCACCAAATCCGGCGCTTTCCCGTATTTCCGGTCCCACATTTTGCAGATGACACCGGCTGATTTTGCCGTGGAGACAATGGGGGCAATCAGCGTCCGTTTCTCAATCCCCGACTCCCGCCGCGCCTCCTCCACATACTCAGGCAGAGAAACCGGAAGCCCGGCTCCGGAAATAATCAGGTCTGCCCCCGCTTTTACCGCCGCTTTCACATACTCCCCATACTGCCTGGTAGCCACCATAATATTAAATCCAATCACTCCCTTAGGCGCAATCTCCCTGGCTTTACGAAGTTCCAGGCCAATGGCCCGCAGATTTGCCTTCAGAGGATTCGTCTCAAAACCCGGCTCCCGAAACCCAATCTGCGCCGTGGAGATAATCCCCACGCCTCCTGCCTTAGCCACAGCCCCAGCCAGACGGTGCAGGCTGATTCCAACCCCCATCCCGCCCTGAATCACAGGCCTCTCAACCGTAAAATCCCCGATTACCAACGGCTTCATTTTTCCCATATTATTCTCCTAAATCCTGCAAAACCTGTCATACCTCTGTCTCTGCAGTTCCTCACTTCCCAACCGCTCATACTCCTCCAGAAATCCGTAGATTCTCTCTTCCATAATCCCCGCAATCTCCTTCAGATTCGTCCCGCAGGCCGGCTCCCTCTCCGGAATCACCCTGTCAATAATGTTAAGCTTTAAAAGGTCTCCCGCCGTAATCTTCATCACCCCGGCAGCCTCCTGGGCCCTCTTGCTGTCCTTCCACAAAATGGAAGCAAATCCTTCCGGCGACAGCACGGAATAGATGGCATTTTCCATCATCCACACCTCATTGGCAACCGCCATAGCCAGGGCTCCGCCGCTTCCCCCTTCGCCGATAACAATGGACAAAACCGGCACCTTCAAATCCGAAAGCTCAAACAGATTTCGGGCAATGGCTTCCCCCTGGCCCCGCTCCTCTGCCTCAATCCCGCAGAACGCACCAGGCGTATCCACAAAGCAGATAACCGGGCGGCCGAACCGCTCCGCCTGCTTCATAAGGCGAAGAGCCTTCCTGTACCCTTCCGGAGACGGCATTCCAAAATTCCGGCTGATGTTTTCCTTGGTAGTCTTGCCCTTCTGCTGCCCAATCACCGTCACAGCCTGGCCATGAAACATGGCAAGGCCTCCCACGATAGCCCCGTCATCGCCGAAATACCGGTCCCCGTGAAGCTCCATAAACTCATCAAATATTTCCTCTATATAATCCAATGCCGTGGGCCTGTCTGCCCGGCGTGACAGCTGCACATGCTCCCAGGCAGTTTTTTGGCTGACAAATTCATTGTCTCTGCTGTCTCCCAAACTCCCTGACGCAAAACTCCTGCCCGCTGTCTCTGCCGATACCGAACCTGCCCTTCCTGCAAGCGTATCTCCGGCACGGCTATTTTCCGCTTTTCCTGCAGCCCCATGTTCGCCTTCTGCCTTCCCGGCATCCCCGCTTACCGCAGCCCCATTCCCGCCGTCTGCACTTACCGTTTCCCCGGCGTTCTCATTCTTCCCGCTTAATCTTCCATCATCCCCACTCTGCCCCGTCCCATTCACCGGGACCATATCCGCAAACTTGGCGCCTGCCGTCTCCCCGCAGCAGCCGTCCCGATGCGTTACACCGCCGTCCCGGTGCATACGCAGCAATTTCCCCAGAGTATCCTTCATTTCCTCCCTGGGCACAATCCTGTCCACAAACCCGTGGTCCAGCAAAAACTCCGACCTTTGAAACCCTTCCGGAAGCTTCTGCCCGATAGTCTGCTGAATCACCCTTGGCCCCGCAAAACCGATGAGAGCCCCCGGCTCCGCCAGAATCACATCCCCAAGCATGGCGAAACTGGCCGTCACGCCTCCGGTCGTAGGGTCCGTCAAAACACTGACAAACAAAAGCCCTGCCTCATGATGCCGTTTCAAAGCGCCGCTGGTCTTGGCCATCTGCATCAGGGACACACACCCCTCCTGCATCCTTGCGCCGCCGGAGCAGGCAAAAATAATCACCGGAAGCCTCTGGGCCGTAGCCCGCTCCACCATCCGCGTAATCTTCTCACCAACCACATGGCCCATGCTACTCATCAAAAACCTGGAGTCACAGACACCAAGAGCCGTCTTCTCCCCGTTAATCAGACAAGTCCCCGTGACAACGGCCTCATTCAGCCTGGTCTTCTCCCTGGCCTCCCGCACCTTATCCTCATATCCCGGAAAATCCAGAGGATTGCCGAACTCCATAGTACTGTCCCACTCCTCAAAACTCCCTTTATCCGCTGTAATCTCAATCCTTCTGAAAGCGTGAACACGGAAATACGCCTTACATTTCGGACACGTGTACAAACTGTCCACCACATCATCCCGATAAACCGGCTGACCGCACTTTCTGCACTTTCTCCATAAACCCTCCGGAATGTTGGGTTCCCTGGTCTGACCTTTGTACTTTGTATCAATCAATGTATATGTTTTCTTAAACATATCCTTCAGCATATTCCGGTTTCTCCTTTCAAATTTGCTGCCCTGCTTTACCAGTCAGAAGAACATCTACTTCCCGTACTGTGGAAAATAAGTGGGAATAAAATGGGTATCCGTATCCCCCTGGCCGAACGCATCATGATTCAAAATCTCATACTGAAAATCCAGATTCGTCTCAATCCCCTCAATCACCAATTCCCCCAGGGCGCTCCGCATTTTGGCAATGGCTGATTCCCTGTCCTTTCCGTGAACAATCAGCTTCAGCAGCATGGAATCATAATTGGGCGGAACCCTGTAATCACAGTAAATATGGCTGTCCACCCGAACGCCGTTGCCTCCCGGCGTGTGAACATTGGTAATCAGGCCCGGACAAGGCATAAAATGCTTTGCCGGATTCTCCGCGTTAATCCTGCACTCAATGGCATGCCCCTGAATCCGAACCTCATCCTGGGTCACAGACAGGGGTTCCCCGGCGGCAATCCGAATCTGCTCCTTAATCAGGTCCATACCCGTCACCATCTCCGTCACAGGATGCTCCACCTGAATCCTGGTATTCATTTCCATAAAGTAAAAATTCTTATTCTTATCTAAAAGGAACTCAATGGTCCCTGCATTCTCATATCCAACTGCCCTGGCAGCCCGAACAGCCGTCTCCCCCATCTTCTTTCGAAGCTCTTTAGAAATGGCAATGGACGGAGACTCCTCCAAAACCTTCTGGTGCCGTCTCTGAATGGAACAATCCCTCTCCCCAAGATGCACCACATGGCCCTGTTTATCCGCCATAATCTGAAACTCAATATGTCTTGGCTTCTCAATATACCGCTCCAGATACATGGTATCATCGGAAAAACCCTTGACAGACTCCATCTGGGCATTGAGAAAATTCGCCTCAAAATCATCGGGCCCGTAGGAAATCCTCATGCCCTTTCCGCCGCCGCCGGACGAAGCCTTAATCATCACCGGATAACCGATTTCCTCCGCCATGGCTTTGGCTTCCTCCACCTTGTACACCGGCTCCTTACTTCCCGGGACCACCGGTACGCCGGCCTCCATCATGGTCTTTCTGGCCTCCGATTTATTGCCCATCTTATTAATCAAATCCGCCGACGGTCCGATAAACGTAATGCTGCACTTCTCACAAAGCTCCGCAAATCTGGCATTCTCCGACAAAAAACCGAAACCCGGATGAACGGCCTCCGCTTTCATTGCCACAGTAGCCGAAATAATACGCTCCATGTTCAGATAACTCTTGTCTGAAGGAGCCGGCCCGATGCAGATAGCCTCATCCGCCAGAAGAGTGTGGAGAGAATCCCTGTCCGCTTCCGAATACACGGCCACTGTCTTGATACCCATTTCCCTGCACGCCCGGATAATCCGAACCGCAATCTCTCCCCGGTTGGCAACCAATATTTTCGTAAACATAAGGCATTCCCCTATCCAATCATAAAAGTCAATTCCGCCGACACCGCAACCTTGCCGTCCACCGTAGCCGTGGCCCTGCCGATACCCATAGGCCCTTTCTGCTTGATAATCTCACACTCCAGCCGAAGCTTGTCCCCCGGAACCACCTTCCTCTTAAACCGGGCATGATTGATTGCTCCAAAATACGCGGTCTTGCCCTTGTTCTCCTCCACGCTTAAGATAGCCACCGCCCCCACCTGGGCCAGAGCCTCCACCATCAGTACCCCCGGCATCACCGGCTCCTGGGGAAAATGACCCTTAAACTGGGGCTCATCATAGGTCACGCACTTATATCCCACAGCCCTGACTCCCGGCTCCAGCTCCTCAATACAGTCGATTAACAAAAACGGATGGCGATGGGGGATGATTTCCTGAATTTCCTTAATACCTAACATATGATTCCTCTCCTTTTACCGAATCCTGAACAATGGCTGGTTGTACTCCACCACATCTTCGTTGCTGACCAAAATAGCCTCAACCACTCCGTCGTACTCACTTTCAATCTCATTCATCAGCTTCATGGCCTCAATGATTCCCAGAACCTGGCCCTTTTTCACCACATCCCCAACCTTCACGAAATTCTCCGCATCCGGGGAGGAAGCGCTGTAAAATACGCCCACCAGCGGAGAAACCACCACTTTATCAGACTCAATGGCCCCGGCAGCCCCGACCGCCTGTCCCACAGCTGCTGCCGCTGCCTGGACAGCTGCTCCAGGCACCACACCAACACTTCCGACCGTTCCTGGCACTACACCCACGCTTCCGACCGCTCCAGACACCACGCCGACATTTCCGACCGCTCCAGGCACCACGCCAACACTTCCAGCTGCTCCCGACACCACACCGACACTTCCAACCGTTCCAGGCACCACACCGGCACTTCCGGTCACTCCAGGCACCATACCGACGCTTCCGGCCGCTCCAGGCATCACACCGGCACTTCCAGCTGCTCCCGACACCACACCGACACTTCCAACCGTTCCAGGCACCACACCGGCACTTCCGGTCACTCCAGGCACCATACCGACGCTTCCGGCCGCTCCAGGCATCACACCGGCACTTCCGGCTGCGCCTGCCGCGCCCGGCACCATGCCCACACTCCCGGCCGCCTCCAATCCCGATACCAAACCTGCATTCCCAGCTGCTCCCGACACGGAACCAACACTTCCTGCCTCCTGTACCACGCCCGCTGCCCCGGTCCGAACCGTCATCCCGGCCGAAACCGCTCCGTTAAAATTCTCTTTCCGAAGAGAAACCTTAACTCCGCCGTCCTCCACATCCAGCGCCGTAAGCCCATGGTCCGTAAAAGCCTGAATCAATGCAAGAACACTCTGTATCTCCATACCCGATTCCCCCTATTCCTCAAACTTCTTAACAAGCAGGCTGGCGTTGTGTCCGCCGAATCCCAGCGAATTGCTCATGGCATACCGGATATCCGCCTTCACGCCGTCTCCCTTGGTGTAATCCAGGTCACAGCCCTCATCCTCTCTCTCCAGACCGGCTGTAGCGTGGACGAATCCCTCCTCTATGGCTTTCACGCAGGCAATAAACTCCACGCCGCCTGCCGCGCCCAGAAGATGCCCCACCATAGATTTCGTAGAATTAATATGAACCTTATACGCATGCTCTCCCAGAGCCAGCTTAATAGCCTTCGTCTCAAACAAATCATTGTGATGCGTCCCGGTTCCGTGGGCATTAATATAATCCACATCCTCAGCCCCGATGTTCCCGTCCTTCATAGCCATCTCCATGGCCTTGGCCGCGCCGCTTCCGTCCTCCGCCGGTGACGTAATATGGTAGGCGTCGCAGGTAGCCCCGTAGCCGGCCACCTCCCCGTAAATCTTCGCGCCTCTTGCCCTGGCATGGTCCAGAGACTCCAGAACCACCACGCCGGCGCCCTCACCCATAACAAACCCGTTTCTCTCACTGTCAAACGGAATAGACGCCCGAAGCGGGTCCTCCGAAGTAGAAAGCGCTGTCAAAGCTCCAAAACCGGCAATGCTCAAAGGCGTAATCGAAGCCTCCGTGCCTCCTGCCACCATAACATCCGCTTCCCCGTACTGAATCGAACGGAAAGCCTCCCCGATAGAATGGGTTCCCGTGGCACAGGCCGTAACCACATTAAAACATTTTCCCTTAAGGCCAAACTGAATCGCCACATTGCCGGCCGCCATATTGCCAATCATCAGAGGCACCAGAAGAGGATTCACCCGGCTTGGCCCCTTATCCAGAAGCTTCTTGTACTCCCTCTCAATCGACTGCAGGCTTCCGATTCCCGAACCGATGCAAACGCCCACCCGGTAAGGGTCCTCCTTCTCCATCTCAATGCCGCTGTGTTCCAAAGCCTCCTTAGCCGCCGCAACCGCGAACTGAGAAAACCGCTCCATCCTCTTGGCCGTTTTCGGGTCCATATAATTCTTACCCTCAAACCCCTTCACCTCAGCCGCCAGCTTCACCTTATAACTCTCTGTATCAAAAACCGTAATCGGCCCGATTCCCACCTTCTTCTCCTTCAGACCGCTCCAAAACTCATCCACACTGTTTCCGATAGGGGTAATGGCTCCCATTCCGGTAACAACCACGCGATTGCTCATCATTTAACTCCTCCTGTCTTCTGCCGGGTCCCGCCCCGGACATCCTTTACAATGGTCCGTTCAGCCCCATATCAGACTCCCTGACCCCTGGCCCATGGGGCGCCATACAGCTGCTGACCGCCATAAAAGCCCACCGGCTACATAGCCATGCCGCCGTCCACGCACAGCACCTGCCCCGTAATATATCCGGCCCTGTCCGAAGCCAAAAACGCCGCTGCCTCCGCAACATCCTTCGTCTTTCCAAACTCCTTCATGGGAATCTGGGCTTTAGCTCCCTCCTTCACCGCGTCCGGCAGCACTTCCGTCATCTCCGTATCAATAAATCCCGGCGCAATGGCATTGACCGTAATCCCTCTGCTTGCCAGCTCCCTGGCCGCGGACTTGGTCATGCCGATAATTCCTGCCTTGGAAGCCGCGTAATTCACCTGCCCCGCATTGCCAAGAACTCCTGACACCGAAGAAATATTGATAATCCTGCCGCCCTTCTGCTTTACCATCTGCCGGGCCACATGGCGCATACAATTAAACGCCCCCTTCAGGTTCGTCCTCACAACCGCGTCAAAATCCTCCTCCGACATGCGCATCAAAAGGCCGTCCTTTGTAATCCCCGCATTATTCACAAGAATATCAATACGCCCGTACTTCTTAACCACGGTCTCTATCAGCTTCCCGGCGCTCTCAAAATCAGACACGTCACACTGCATGGCCTCAGCCCTGCCTCCGTTCTCCTCAATCTCCCCAACCGTATCCTCCGCCCTCTGGGCCGAACCGTTATAATTTACAATCACCGCAGCCCCTGCAGCCGCCAAAGTCCTGGCAATCTCCCTGCCAATCCCCCGGCTGGCCCCGGTAACCACCGCCACCTTACCTGTCAGCATCCCTTCTTCTCCTTTTCTATTTTCCGACTTTCTCCAAATCATCCAGTTTCTCTATATTAAGAACCGCAACGTTCCTGTTAATCTTCTTCATAAACCCGCTGAGGGTCTTCCCCGGCCCAATCTCCACAAAGGTATCCACGCCGTCCTTAAGCATCGTTTCCACACTCTGCTGCCATCTCACCGAAGAATACACCTGCCGCGTCAGCAAAGGCTTCACCAGCCCCTCATCCGTCACATACTCTGCCGTCACATTGGCCACATAGGGAATCTCCGGTTTGGACACCTTCACACCCTCCAGCACCTTTCCCAGCTTCTCCCCGGCCCCTGTAAGCATCTTAGAGTGGAACGGCCCGCTGACATTAAGCGGAATCACCCGCTTTGCCCCGGCCTCCTTCAGCTTCTCAGCCGCCAGCTCCACCGCTTCCTTTTTCCCGGAAATCACAATCTGCCCCGGGCAATTATAATTGGCAATCTGCACATCCGAAATATCCTCAATCACCTGCTCAATACGCTCCGCATCCATAGCCAGCACCGCGGCCATGGCGCCAATCCCCACAGGAACCTCCCCCTGCATCAGGATTCCCCTCTGTCTCACGGTCGTAATGGCGTCATCCACGGACATAACGCCCGCAGCCGCCAGCGCACAATATTCTCCCAGGCTCAGTCCTGCCGCCACATAAGGCCTGATATCCGTCTTCTCCATCAGTACCTTCATCATGGCAATGCCAACAGTCACCATAGCCGCCTGGGTATACTCCGTAATATCCAGCCGGTCATTGCTCTCAAAGCACAGCTCTGGCATAGAAAATCCCAAAAGCTCCGACGCCCTGTCAAAAATCCGCCTTGCAGTTTCCGTATTATCGTAAAAATCCTTACCCATACCAACAGCCTGAGCTCCCTGTCCCGGGAAAATAAATGCAACCTTATTCATGAAATACTCCTTTTGTTATCGCGTTCTCTGCAGGTTCGGCAGCAAACAACTGCCGCCCTCCCCTGCCGGTCCCAATCAAATGCCTTTCGGCTCAACCCATTGCCAAATGCGCCAAACCAGGCATTCTTAGTCACTCCCACTTCATCAGCGTTTTCGCCTGGGCCATCATTTCCTCAACCATCTCCTTACAGGTCTGCTCCTTCGTAATCAGACCCGCAATCTGTCCGGCCATAACCGTTCCCTTGGACACGTCGCCCTCCTGAACCGCCCGGCGCAAAGCACCCAGAGTCATATACTCCAACTCCTCAAAAGATTTTCCCTCTGCCTCCATCTTCACATACTCTCTGGTCATTTCATTTCTCAGACAGCGGATAGGATGTCCATGGCTTCTCCCGGTCACTGCCGAATCAATATCCTTTGCCTTGATGATTCTCTGCTTATAATTCTCATGTACCACGGCCTCCTTTGACACCACAAATCTGGTGCCGATCTGAACCGCCTCAGCCCCAAGCATAAAAGCCGCCGCAATCCCTCTGCCGTCACCGATTCCTCCTGCCGCAATCACGGGAATCTCAACCGCGTCCGCAACCTGGGGAACCAGGGTCATGGTAGTCTGCTCCCCGATGTGGCCTCCGGACTCACACCCTTCTGCCACAACCGCGTCCGCCCCGTGCCGCTCCATGCGCCTGGCCAGCGCCACAGAAGCCACCACGGGAATCACCTTCACGCCTGCTGCCTTCCATATGTCCATATACTTCTCAGGATTCCCGGCGCCAGTGGTAACCACCTTAATGCCCTCCTCCACAATCACCTTAGCCACATCATCCGCATAAGGGCTCATCAGCATCACATTCACCCCAAAGGGCTTGTCCGTAAGCTTCCTTGCCTTGCGAATCTCATCCCTGACCACTTCCCCCGGCGCATTGGCCCCGCCGATAAGCCCCAGGCCCCCGGCCTCAGAAACCGCCGCCGCCAGATGATGTTCCGCAACCCAGGCCATCCCCCCCTGGATAATGGGGTACTCCACCCCCAAAAGCTCTGTAATTCTTGTCTTCATTTTACTCAACGCCTTTTTCCTTCAGATAATTCATAACTTCGCCTACAGTCAGAAGATTCTGCAAATCCTCCGCCGGAATCTCCACCGAATACTCATCCTCCAGCGCCATCACCAGCTCAAACAAATCCAGAGAATCCGCTGCCAGGTCGTCCTTAAAATTAGAATTCTCCGTAATGGTATCCGCGTCAACACTTAACTGCTCCGAAATAATTTCCTTCATCTTCTCTAACATGATTTTACTCTCCCTTTCTTCTCTTTCTTTTTTACTCTCCCCTTTGGGAAGAAATGTTGCATCATAAAATAAATTATATATAGCAAGCTTTCGACAAAAATCGAAAAACTTTGACTATCAAATTATTTGTCCAAAAAAAATTTTCTACCACTCAACCAATAACGCCCCCCAGGTAAGCCCGGCCCCAAACCCTGCCAGCACCACCCTGTCGCCTCTGTGAAGCTTCCCCTGCCGGTTCAGCTCATCAAGAAGAATCGGTATGGTAGCCCCGGAAGTATTGCCGTACCGGTCAATATTCATGGGAATCTTGTCCATGGAAATCTTAAGCCGTTTGGCAATGGACTCACATATGCGGTAATTAGCCTGATGCAGTATCAGATATTTCACTTCACCCATATCCGTATCCGCACTCTTCAAAAGACTCTCCACACACTCCGGCACCTTTTTCACCGCAAACTTAAAAACCTCCTGGCCCTCCATGGCAATATACCCCGGCTCCGGTTTCGTCCCTGTAAGAAGATTCCCCATGGTTCTGGCCTGACACGTGAGAACCGACGCCTTCCTCCCGTCAGAACCAATCCGTCCGCATAGCAGTCCCCTGTCTCCGTCTTCACAGGCCCGCACTACTGCTGCCCCGGCCCCGTCGCCGAACAGCACGCAGGTACTCCGGTCCGACCAGTCCACAACCTTGCTCAGATTATCAACCCCAATCACCAGCCCTGTTTCATAGGCCCCTGTCTTCATCAGCCCGTCCATGGTGTGCAGAGCAAATATAAATCCGGAACAGGCCGCGCTCACATCATACCCCACCGCGTTTCCTGCCCCCAAAATCCCCTGAACCTCACAGGCCGCGCTTGGAAAACAGTTGTCCGCCGTGGTAGTGGCCGCAATGATGATGTCAATGTCCTCCGGCTCCACCCCCGCGTCTTTCAGCGCCAGCTTCGCCGCCTCAGCCGCCATCCAGGTCGTACCCGGCCCGTCGGAAATGTGCCGCTGTTCGATTCCCGTCCGGGTCCTTATCCACTCATCGCTGGTATCCATAACCTCCGCCAAATCGTCATTGGTCACGACCCTGGGCGGAGCAAAAGAACCAGTCCCTATTATCACTGTTTTCATTTTTTGATTTGTCCTTCAAAATGTTTTGATTTTCAAAATAATAGTATATAAATATCCATATTTTGTCAAGAGTAATTTGTATCTTATTTACACTTAGTTTAAAAATTCAGTAACCGTTCAGATAACCCTTGAACGGTTACGCATCCGGCCATGAAAATCGCTTCGCGATGGGGCCAAAGCCTGCTGCCATTACGTTTTCGTACGGTCAGCGCAGCCAGAAAACTCACAGCCCTAAACAGCAATAATTGTATAATTCTTACTTAATCAATGCCTTTCTCTTAAAATATCTTTTACCGTCCCCCAAGATTTTCGGTAAACTGACGCAGTTTCTCCTGGCCGTAAGAGCTATACCTGCCAACCCGAAACGCCTCTAATCCCGTTTTTCTAAGTTCCTCCCAGCTCTCTGCCTCATGACGGACCAAAATAGGATAGAAAAACACTCCGTTTTCCCAGGCAGCGTCACGGTCGCCGGGAGCATCCCCCACCATCAGGATACCGTCCGCGCCGTAGCCTTTCTTCTTTAACTGGGCGATACAATGGGATTTGCTTCCCGCGTCCTGGCACAGAAGGATATCCACAAACTCCAGCAGGCCGCAGCGATTCCATTCTTCCTCCACTGCCTCCCGGTTGGCGCTGGAGACAACGGCTACATCCGCAAATTCATGAGCAGCCCTAAGTCCCTGGACAACACCGGGAAAGGGGTTTTTCTCCTCCTCCGGCAAAGTATTGACCGCCTCATTAACCGCCCTGGACCAGCTTAAGGCTTTCGCAAAAATCGGAAGCCCCGTCTTCTGATACATATCCTCCACCGCCCCATTGGAAAGCTCCGGGGCCTTTCTGGCCCAGACATCCAGTTCCTCCACCCCATCAATAGAGGCGCAGGTCCTATTGACTTCTCCAAGGGCAAGAGCAAGACCCTTAAACCGGTTAATGCCCCTGGTTAAGGTGTAAAGATTCAGCTCATTCCACCGGGAAAGAACAGGCTGGGCCCATTCCTCCAGCCCCCACTCTTTTACCATACAAGGGCCGAAACAACGAATATGCTTAATATCCATGGTATCCATTGCGCAGCCGTCGCTGTCCACGCAGATGAGAAACTGGTGCCCCGGCACAAATCCGTTAAAAATCGTATCCATATAACTAACTCCTCCTTCTTTCAGCTGCCGGCCATTTTATCCGCCAATTCCTGACAGTAGATTTTTGTGACAAACAGCCCCGCCTTTGAGGCGATTTTGTCCCTCACCAGCTGTTCGCATCCCGGCGGAACCAAAAGCTTTACTTTTTCCCAAATCATTTCGTCGCTGAACCGCTCATCTTTATCAAAAGGCACCACATCGCAAGTATCCTGATACCACTCCAGAATCCTCTGCATCATGGCCGTTTCCACACCGCAATTCTCCATACTTCCGGAAATATTGTGAAGCTCCAGCGGGTCACGGCGCAAATCATACAGTTCACACATTCCATGAGCCCGGTATACGTATTTCCACTCCGCGGTGCGAATCATAGCCCCTTTTGCGTGAGCCTCATGGTCATGCTGGGCAGCATAACGGGGCCACATGGCAGCGTAGCGGAAACCGTCTCTCACAGCAGGGTCAACCGATTCGCTGCAGTGGTCTTCACCGGCCATCCGCCCTCCCTCACAGAAAACACAGTCCCGTACCTCACAGGACCGGTCCCCTACCACCGGAAGAAGAGAACGGCCAAAGTGGGTGTGACCGGGGGTAACTTCTGCCAATTCCATCGCGGTAGCGTAAAAATCCACCAGCTCCGCAAAACTGTCCGTAATCCCCACATCCACCTTCATGCCCCTGGGAGGCTTGATGAGCAGCGGTACCCGAATCAGAACATCCTCAAAACAATTCTGGGCTTTTTCACTGATATCAAAATCCCCTTCATAGTCACCGTGGTCGCTGAAAAAGAAAATAGCGGAATTATCATACTCCCCGGCCTCTTTCAACGCGTCGCACAGCTTTTTAAACTGAGCGTCCACCTTGGTACACATCCCCAAATACACGGCCCGCAGCTCATCCCACTGCTCCCTGGTCATACCTGCCAGATTCTGATATTTCCGCAGAGCCGTCTCCATGGAAGGTTTTTTCGTAGTCTCCCCGGCTGTAATCCGTCGGGGCAATTTCCCCTGGTCAATCCCGGAATAATAAGGCTCCTCCACATTGTAAGCCGGATGGGGATACAGCGTTCCCACAAAAAGGCATAAAGGCCGGTCATCCACCCGGTTTCGAATACGGTAACACGCGGCATCCACATCCTCATCATCAGAAGTATAATTCAGACCGTCCTTATCGGTCTGCAGCTTACCGTTGCAGAACGCGTAGAACTGAGGGCTTTCAGGCCGCCCCCGGTAATGGGCATCCACCGGTCCCGGAGCTGCCGGTACATTGCCTCCATAAAACAGTTCTGTCACATGAGATTCTATAAGCCCCGGAGTGTTGGCAGATACCAGGTCATTGCGGGCGTTGGCCCAGACGTAATAGCCTGCTTCTTTCAGCTCCTTTAAAAGGGATGTCTCATGAGAGCGGAGCAGATGACCCATGGTCCGGTGGCCGGCAGTGTGGGGATACAGACCTGTAAAAAAGCTGCACCGGCTGGGCACACAAACCGGGTTCTGACAATAGGCATTGGAAAATGATACTGCCTCCGTCTTGGCAAATCTGTCCAGAAAAGGCGTCACCGCTGCCGGATTTCCCATGTGCCCCATGGTATCCCAGCGCATTTCATCCGGGTTAAATATGATAATATTCGGTCGTTTTCCCATAAGTTCCTCCCATTACCTCTTTGTGTCCCAGCGGCCGCACCAAACCAGCCGATTATAAGTTCCTGTAAAAGGACTTTTGCCGGTCAGCTTCTCCACCAGCACATGAATATACTCCCTTGTAGGAGCGTAAGCATTGATAAATGTTTTCATCATGGGAACATCTATCAGGTGGTTCGTATAGTTCAAACTGACGCAGACCGTTGGCAGTTCATGGACATACCAGGGAATCTCATAGCTGTGTCCCACAGAATAGACTACCCGGGTGTTGTTGGCCTGGGCATATCCCTTCATACTGATTGCTACCACACAAAGGTCATAATCCTGTTTCACCTTCTCCAGGGAGTGCTTTGCCATCATCCGATATCGGTTAAGCCTGGACGGTCTCTCCATCTCCAGCTCATAATAATCAGGCTCAGCCGTCACCTGAAAACCGGCAGCTTCAAGTTCTTCTATAAGGATTCTCTTGCCGCTGTCGCTGCCGTCCTCCAAACTCACCGGCGCGCTCTGAAGGTAGTAGAGAAGAACCCTCTTTCTTAGCGTCGGGTTCACCGGCAGCAGCGCCTGGGTGTCTTTTACCAAAGTGATGGTGTGATGGGCGGCTTTTGCTGCAAGAGCGTGAAATTCCGGTTTCCCCACCGTTTTCAGCCCCTCCTTTGACGGAAAACGCAGCCGGTTCAGACCAAGTTTGGCCTTCAGCCCCAATATCCTGTGTACCGCGTCTGACAGCCGCTCCTGTGTAAGCACTCCCCTGTCAATGCCCTCCTTCATGTACTGGATATCTTCGGCAGGGTCATTAAAAAACAGCAGCATATCACAGCCGGCGGCGATAACACCAGGAACCACATCCCGCCGGGCCCCTGCCGCGTTGAGGCCCGCCATATGGCTGGCATCCGTTACAATGAGGCCGTTAAACCCAAGTTGTCCCCGCAGAAGGTCTCCCAGAAGTTCCGGCGCCATGGTAGCCGGCATGATATCCTTATCTTCAAGCTCCGGACGGAATTTACGGCTGTAAGCCGGCTGGCAGATATGTCCTGCCATAATAGATTCCACTCCCGCGTCAATGAGCGCTTTATAGACTTTTCCGAAACTGTCGTCCCACTCCTGGCATGTTAAATCATTGCAGCCCATAACCAGATGCTGGTCTCGCTCCTCAGTGCCGTCCCCGGGAAAATGCTTTGCGGCACAGGCGATTCCCTGGCGCTTCATTTCCTCCATGTAAGCCAGAGAACAGGAGATAACCGTATCGGGATTATCCCCGAACCCACGGGTATTGACAATGGTATTGCGCCAGTTTTGAACTACGTCGCACACAGGAGCAAACATCCAGTTGCAGCCTACTGCAGCTGCCTCCTGTCCTCCCACCCGGGCCATATCCCGAACCGTTTCCAGCGTATCGCTGGCCCCGCATGCCGCGCCGGTGGCCACCATGGTTCCCTCCCCTACGGCTCCGTTCCCCCCTGCTTCACAGTTAGCCGCAATCAGTACAGGCACCTTGCTTTCTTCCTGGAACATCCGGTTCTGTTCATAAACCTCCTCCAGTGTTCCTCCCTGCCAGCGCACACCTCCGATATAATACTCCCGGCAAAGCCTGGTAATGGCTTTTGGAGACCGTTCCAAAGTAAGGTTGATAAAAAGCTGTCCTATTTTCTCTTCCATTGAAAGAGAAGCAAACGTTTTTTCCACCCATGTCAACTGCTCTTCATTTAGATTAAAAGGTTTCCCTCTCAAATTTACCATCACAAATCGTCCTTTCCTGTTCTCTATATCCATCAACGTTTCCCACCGTCAGTCCGGCCAACATGAAGACCTGCCTGAACAAGTTTCCTCACATATCACCGCGCCGCCAACTGGCCCCGGGCGGTTGGCGGATTGTCCTTCCACCGCTCCCTGTCCTGAAACCCCGCCGCAGCCTCATAGGAACGCAGCCATCCGGTCATCCGAATCCTGTCCAGGTGCTCCTGTTCTATCCTTTTCGGCTCACCGGCCTGCTCCGCAATCCGCCCCATCTGCCGGGCAATATCCGGGTATCGCATAGCCACATTGAAGCGCTCCTCCGGGTCTTCCTTTAAGTGAAACAGCACATCTTTACAGTGGTGATAACGAATAAATTTCCAGTGACCCATGCGGACCATTATTCCGTAAGACAGTTTTAAAGGCTCCCGCTTCTTTGAAGCGCTTTCATTCTGTTTTCCCCAGCCGCCGTCCCCGCCTCCCACACTGTCCAGGTATTCGCTTAAAACCGGCCGTGTTTCCAAAGTCTCATGGGGAACATCCGTCAGCAGAGCGTCAAAACTCTGTCCATCCACAAACCTTCCGGTATAAGACGTTCCCGCCCACTGGCAAAAAGTTGGTCCCAAATCCATCATACTTGTAGGAATTTCCACATGTTTTCCTGCCGGAATACCGTCCCCAGCAAAAACCAGAGGAACCCGGACAGAATTTTCAAAAAAGGTCTGTTTGCCGTAAATTCCCCGTTCCCCGCAGGTATCTCCGTGGTCGCTGGTATATCCGAATATGGCTCTGTGCCCTGCTTTTTTCGCATACCTCTCAAAAGCCGCCCGAACCTGCCCTACATAACTGTCTGTCTGCTCCGTCAGCGCGCAATATGCCGCACAGGCATTGGCAGCCTGTTCTTTAGACACTTCCTTCTGATGTGCCTGTATCCAGGGATTTTCATCAATAACATCCGTCGTTTCATTAAAAAACCTGGGCATTACGCCGCGGCGTTTATATTTCTCATACAGCGCCGGGTCCGCCACATAGGGAGAATGGGGACCAAAAGTCCCCACCACAATAAACTGCGGTTTTTCGTGAGGACAGCTAAGATATTTCAGTGCCTGGTCCACGATTGCCTGGTCATAGTAAATCACCGGGCTTTCGCCTCCGCCCACTACGGACAGACTGCCGGCGGAACTGAATGCAGGGAATAATTCTCCCCTTTCCTCTAACAAATCCCTGCGTGGAATACTCCAGCAGCTTTGAGTTATATCTTCCCCTATCCGCTTCGTAAATCCATGGCGAAGGTCTTTTCCTAAAAAATGCATTCTTCCAATCAAGACCGTCTCATATCCTGCCTCTACCAGCGGAAATAAAAATGTAGGCGTACATTCACTTAAGGTATGCGCATTGCTGGTAACTCCCACACGACTTGGCAGACGGCCCGAAAGGAAGGACATCCTTGCCGGGACACACATGGGACAAGCTGTATAATGGGCAGAAAAATACGTTCCCTCCTCTGACAGGCGGTCTAAATTGGGGGTATCCGGCAGGCCGCCCTCATACCCCGTATAACCGGCCCCGTGCTGGTCGCTTAAAAACAGTAACATATCAGGCTTCATAACATCATCTCCTATCTCTTACATAAAATCCCCTGCCTTAGGCAGCGGAACCCTTGACAATCCCTTTTTGTCTGACTATGATAGATAACAATTCAATCATCCACATCCATTGAGGAGGATTTCCATGGACAAAATCATCGAAACCGCCCTGCTTTACATTTCCAGCCTGCTTCTTGTAAATGCCGTCGCCGTGGAACGGGAACATGCGGATTTTCAGTTTCCATCCCCCTACAACACGGACAAAGAAATGAACATATTACGGCAGCACATTGACAGCGGCAGTGATAATCTGATTTGCTATGTACAGGACCGTATGCTCATCTGCTACTGCCTTATCTTCACCTGCCAAAAACTAATCTTAATCGGCCCCTATCGCACCGGAGCGGCACACCGCAAGAACCTGCCCCCGTCTCTTTTCGCTGACAGCGCCTCATGGGAAAGCTACCAAAATTACTACAATGCTCTGCCTCTTGTGGAAGAAAAGCAGATAAAGCTCTGCGCCCATATGCTGTTTATCAGCCTTTTTGGGACCAATACATCCACAGAATACACCATAAACGTCCGGGATTATGACATGGATACGATTCCAACCATTGATGAATCCGACAGCCCTCTCTCTGATTCCGATGAACTCTACAATATGGATGAAGGATTCTTTTACATGGCACAGATACACAGCGGCAATTACGCCGGGGCGCTGACCGCCTACCGAAACCTGATGAAAAGCCGGGGCCGCTCCTTTGTCCTGGTCAATGTAATTGAGGGACTCAGCGTGATGCGTGCCTTAACCCGCCTTTCTCTGATGAACGCCGGTGTTCCGGAACAGAGTACTGCTGATTTGTTCCAAACTTATAAACTGAACGGCCGCCGGGTCACCAGCATTGATCAGGCAATTAAACTATCGGAAAAGTTGATTGAAGAAAGCTGCAAGCTTGTACTGAACCAGAAATCAGGGAAATACTCAAAACCTGTCCAGGCAGCCGTCCAGTATATTCACAAACACTTAGGAGAAGAAATCTCCATGGATGAACTTGCCGCCCACAGCTTTCTCTCTTCCAACCGTCTCTCCACCCGGTTTAAAGAGGATGTGGGTATCCCCGTATCCGCATACATTGTTCGGGAACGAATGTACGCAGCCGCGGAACTTTTAATCTATACCAACATGGAGATTCAGCACATCTCCTCTACCGTAGGCATTCTGGACGCAAATTACTTTTCCAGATGCTTTCGGAGGGAATTTGGAATCTCTCCCTCCGCATATCGAAAAAACGGAATCATCCCTTCTTTCGTCCATCCAGCTCCCTGCGGATCTCCGCCATCTTCTCAGGAGTAAGGCTGTACTGCTTCATGGCGATAATATTGACAAGAAGCCCGATTATGACGATACCGTACATTCCAAAAAGCCCGATTACAAACAGCGAGTTGGAAAATGGTGTGGTGGCGTCTGGCAGCTGATTGCCAAAGCCAACGGCCGCAATGGCAATGCTGACCAGGGTAGGTCCAAGAGAAGAGATAATCTTGTCCGCAAAGGAAAACATAGAGCCAATCAATCCCGGCACATAATTGCCGCTGCGGTACAGCTCATAGTCAATCACATCAGCTATCATTGGGTTGGTAACATTGGATGTGACCAGTGTAAATCCTTTATACAGACACCACAGCACCAGATAGGCAAGAGTAAAAAATGTCCATCCGTTAAAGCTTTCCATCCCCGGGTAGCTCATAGACCTGGGGTCGCCAAACACCCACAACAGGATACTGAGCACACAGACAACGATACCTCCCCAGCTTCCGAAGTTCATGGCCTTGCGGGGGCCCAGCTTCCGCGCCACTCCTCCCAGACCTAAAAGCAGCATCAAAATACAGGGAACCAGTGTGTAGGTATTAGCGCCGCTGTTCAGCTTTGCATTGCCTGCGGTAATGGCAAACAGAATAACTACCACTGTGGCATTATTCTGGCAGACCGTAGCCAGCTTGTCCGACCCGGCAGAAAGAATCAGCATCTGCAATGGTTTATTATTCCTGATGATTGACGCCATCTGCTTAAAATCAAACTTTTTGCTGGAGGGAGGAGTAAACTCCTTCTTTTTCACGTCCTTGTTTTTCAGTCCAAAACAGGCTATAAGGCAGAAAAAAATGGTAACAACCGCATAAACCTTCCACCATTTTACAAAAAATTCGAAATCAAATTTACCGCCGGAAGCAGGCAGAAGATGGGAATACACGATAACAGGCAGAACAGAATACATAATCTGCAGGCTGACGCCCCGAATCATACCTACAGTGGCCCGCTGTTTCGGGTCGTCGGTCAGTACTTGGGCCGTGGATCGGGTAGCCGGGTTGTACATGGTAGCGCCCAACACAAATATCATATAGATAACAATATAAACGGTCAGACGAACCCCGGTATTTTCCGGCAGTCCATGGGGAACAAACACCAGTAGTCCTGAAGAAACCACACAGATTATCATACCCGCAAGGATCCACGGACGAAATTGCCCCAGCTTCGTGTTGGTGCGGTCCACCGCGGCACCGACGCCCAAATCTGTAAATGCGTCCCAAATACGAAAAATCGTAATAAAAGAACCTGCCAAAACTGTCCCCACTCCCACGATACCAGTAAGATAGTACTGAAAATAATTGGTGAAATTTGTAAACACATTCATGGAGATGCACAGCCATGAAGCCATGACCAGCTCCCATATCGCTGCGGTCTTCGCGTATTTTATTTTATCGTTCGTCATAACTATACTCCCTGAATTTTTTTAGTAGGCAGAGCCATTGCGCCCTGAATTTTAACTTTTAGAACTCCGGCCAGAACTCTTTGTGCTTTTTAGTATATATCGTCTTTGCCGGATACTGTTAGCATTTATCTTTTGCGAAAAGCATTTTATAGTCTTATTTGTAAAATTTTTATTTATTTTCCAGATATATCATTATCATTTTGCACAATTTTTTATTTCTTTATTGTTAAAATTGCTGATTTTCATAATTATGACGTAGAAATGCTACTGTCAAAATAATAATTCTAATTATTCCCTTCTCACTTCTTTATAATATAAAAAACATACAAACCTGTTATTTTATGAAAAAGGAGTGATATGCCATGGCTTCCCCCAATTTTATTGTAATCCACACAGACCAGCACCGATACGACTGTATCGGAGTCGCAGGCCGCCGTACAGGTATCTACACGCCCTATATCGACTCTATCGCTTATCAGGGTATTAACTTCACAAGCGCTTACGCCGCCTGCCCGCTGTGTATCCCCCAGCGCCTCTCTTTATTGACCGGTCAGCTGCCAGAGCGTCACGGATTGTTTGCAAATGTAGGGATTCCCTATCTACCATTGGAAACTACTCTGCCCTCTGAAATGCGGCGGGGAGGTTATCAAACCGCGCTGGTCGGCCGCACCATGCATACCTATCCCTTTGATTATCCTTATGGATTTGAATACTATCTTCCCGGCGATCCCAGCAGCGACAAAAAAGACAGTTCAGATCGTTTTTTCCATGACCTAAGAGAACAAAGTTCCGATGAAGCAGGCGGTTACTACGGCAGCGGCCCTCATAACAATTCCCGCGCCGCTGCCCCCTATCATCTTCCCGACCATCTTCATCAGACAAAATGGGCTGCCAACCGGGCGCTTGAATTTCTCAGAAACCGTGACAAATCCCGTCCCTACATGATGTTTGTAGGCTTTTATGCTCCCCATTCCCCTCACAATCCTCCGGCAGAATTTTTTAACCGCTACTATGCCCGCCAGGATTTAGATGCTCCCTATATAGGAAACTGGGATATTCCTCCTGCCAGCAGCGGCAATGTAATGTCCCGGTATACCGCGCTTTCAGAGGAGGACAAGCGCAGTTTGTATGCCGGTTACTATGGCAATATCGCATTTCTGGACACACAGGTGGGCCGCCTTATGCAGGCCGCTATGGAGGACCGCAATACCTATGTAATTTTCACATCCGATCATGGCGAAATGCTGGGTGACCATTATCTAATGCAAAAAAACCGCCCCTACGAAGGGGCAGTCCATATTCCTCTGATGTTCATGGGACCGGATATTCCGGACAGCCGCACGACAGGCTGCTCCGCAGGCTGGCATGATCTGATGCCCACTATCCTGGAGCTTGCCGGCCTGCCTGTCCCGTCCAGTGTGGACGGCAAAAGTCTTGTCCCGCTGCTGAAAGGAACCGATGACACACCCTTGCGCAGCTATATCCACGGCGAATGTACCCATGACTTGATGTTTAATTCCAAAAAACGCCCTGAAAGTACAAAACATAATTATGTGTATGAAAAAGGCTCCCATTTTCTTACAGATGGCAAGATGAAATATATCTGGTACGTTACCAGTGGCAGAGAACAACTGTTTGATTTGCAGACCGATTATCAGGAATGTTGTAATCTGGCCGAAAAACCTGATTACCAGCAGACGCTGCTGTTCTGGCGGAAACGCCTTATAAAAGAACTGGCTGAAAGACCGGAAGGTTTCTCTGACGGGAAAAATCTGATCGCCGGGAAAACGCCCAGACGTACAAGTGACACGATAACCTCTCTTATGGAGCAGCGTCGGGAAGAGGGATTTACTTTGGCTTTTCAGCATAACCCAAGTCCTGTTCAACGGATGGAATTTTATAACCATCTGATGATTTAACAAACGTGAAAGAATATATGCTTCTGGGGCAGATGATTCTCTGCACGGAGATATAGACAGGCGGAAAGCCAGCAGGTAAATAAAAAACTTTACCTGCTGGCTTTCGCCATATCCGCGCCTATTTCCTGACTTCCAAAAGCGTATCCCCGATTTCAATCCCCGGGCCAGCCGCACACATTCTTTGATGGCTGTTTGCTTTTTCTCAGTTCCTTTATATGTCAGAGGGAGCATGATCAGGCGTATGAGAACCTCATCTGTCACAGTTTGCTGCTTAATGCTTTTTTGAACTTCTGACAGCCACTGATGGGAAGGCGCTCCTACCGGATAAGATGGTTCCACCTGTATGATGCAAGTAATGCCATATCTCCTATCATATTTTTATCCGCGCCACTCCACACCCTCCATTACATCCAAAATCGCCCGTTTCACTCTTTCATGTAAATATCCCTCATTCAGCTTACCTTTATTGTACCGAAGATACGAATCCTGGGTATATTCCATCAACAGTACAGTAAAAAACCGTTCCCAGCTAAAATACTTTCTGCTTTCAATAAAATCTTCCGGGTGATCTAATATCTCCTGTACTGCCTTCCCATCAATCACTCCTGACTTTAATATCAGCCATTCAAATGATTCCGGCAGATAACATTTTACAGCTTCCCGGCAGCACATCAACTGGTATAGTTCATTCATCTCCGGCCCAATAGCAGCGCCGTCCCCAATCACCAATGCCGATTTGCCGTCAAATGTTTCTATCACTTCTTTCAGATTAGACTTGCCTCCTGCGCTGGTACAGAAAATTCCATTCTCATCACACACAGCCTTAAAAAACTCATATCCGGAATTAGAATCCTCAACCACCACAGCTTCCGGCCTTACCTTGCCCAAAAACGACGTTCCACTATAAATACGATACAACTCATTATAAGTACGCTTTAAATCATGATACTTTCCGGAAGTATGGATACCATAAATCTCATCCACTGAATAGGGCAGATTTGGCAAATCCTCTCTTGTAACAATCACAAAATAATTATCCGAAGCCTTCACCGCAGCGGCAAACTCCTGAGATTTAACAAATCTATTTTCTTCATCAATAAAAATAATCTGCTCATGGATATTTTGAAGCACAAGGTTCCAGTCATTCCCCCCAAGGGTTCTGCATGGCCTCTGACAAACAACATCAACACCAGAACTCTCCCCAAAAACTGCCGCCTGCTCTAAAAGGTTAATCAGTTGCGTTTTCCCGGTTGCGCTGTCCCCGCGAATGATCGTAATATTTCTCCGAATATCCATTTCATATCGAAGCTTATTATTTTGTACAATAATATGATACATTCCTTTCATTTATCAGCGCTCCTTTATTTTAATCGCCTCTTCCAGATACTCTCTGTAACTGTGAACCACCACACCTGTATTCACTATGACAGCCTCAAATTCAGGCACAGAACTAAAATTCATTACATGATGCAGATTAATAGTCAGATCATCCTGTTTCCCCAGTCTAACAATCCACTTTGCGCAATTATCCCCGCATGCGGAGGCATTAAATATCCTGCCGCTCTTGTCAAAAGCCATGAGAATCAGAGTCTTGACACCTCCAGAAATCTCTTTCGTAGAAATAGGCCCCAGCACCGGACTCTCAATCAGATGCGTACCTACCACCTCTGATTTATCAATATCCCTAATCATCTCAACTGTCAGAGGGTGGGTAATCCACTGGTCCTCATATCGATTATCAAAATACGTAGGGGGATGATAAACCCCATGTTCCACTTCTCCAAATATAATTTTCAGCATTGTTTTCTTCTCCAAACTCAGACAATAATTGCTGTTTAGTATAGCATAAGTATAATCCATAGGGATGATGAAGGCAAGGGAACTTTTGACCGAAAGAAGAAAGATTCTTATTACTGGTATAAAAAAGTTATAGAATCAAGGGGAACGGAATTGTAGGATACACTTCCAGAAACCGAACCAGAAACCGAAAAGCTTTATATGAAAAAGAGGCAGTGAGAGAGTCATGATTCACAGCCTCTTTTAGACCCGTCTGCGCCGGTACGGAATCATTTCAACTGTCAGAGGTTGGCAGTTTGGAATACTTTCTAAATGAAGGCTTTACTCCTGCGACGCCTCATGCAGATCTGTGTAATTCTCCCTCAGATAATCGATCACTTCCTGTTTGCTCTCCTCTGACTGATCTTCGCAGAACATTCCCGCAGCTACCTGGAACACACCCCACATTCCTGAAGGCATGTACTTTCTATCCCACAGATTGTCATAGAATACATTTGGATAGTGGGACTCCATCTCTTCCATAAGACCCATTCCATAAGACTTGGAAGTCTGGCAGGGCAAGGTGCTGATCTCGCCGGCAGCGCTGTTGATTCCGTCCGCGTTCTCTGACACATAGTTTAAAAAGGCTTTGCACACATCCATTTCTTTGGTATCTTTCCAGATACCAAAGGAAGCTCCTTCCCCGATTCCGCAGAATCTGGCTCCTCCTTTTTGGCTGGCACAGATGGGTATCATAGCCATGACCACGTCCGGATTCTGGGCTGTAACTGCTGTCTGATAAGAGGTTCCGATTCCCACGATAAACGCGCACTCGTTTCTGGCGCAGCGCTCAATGGCATCTGCCTGCTTGATGGTTCCGCAGTCCGCGTACAGATATCCATTGTCAAACCAGGTCTGGAGATAGTCCAGAATGGTCTTAAAGTCTGCCCAGTCCCAGGTTCCGTTTAACATGGCTTCATTGTCGTTAAACTGAGCTCCCTCATAGCTGAGCCAGGAACCGTTGGCATTGGCAAGAGCGCCGGCGGAAGTAAAGTAGTTGGCAATGGGAGTAAATCCGGCTTCCTTGATCTTTTCGCAGGCAGCGTTAAAGTCCTCCCATGTCTCAATGGCCCAGGGGTCTACCCCGGCTTTCTCGCAGACATTCATATTCACCGCCGTTCCAAGGCAGGAACCTGTTGTCATCAGGGTGTACAGCTTTCCGTCCGTATCCTGAATCACTCCCAATGCCGCCTTGTTTAACTGGCTGGCCCATGGCTCCCTGCTTAAATCCGCCAGATACTCTTTGTAACGAATCAGAGACCATCCGTGAGTCTCGAATATGTCCGGAAGATCGTTGGATGCCATTCTTGTTTTCATGGTGCTCTCATAATCTTCACCATACTCATCCAGCGTCACCTTAACTCCTGTCTCGCTCTCAAAATCCGCGATCACCTAGTTTGTACGCGTTCAGAGTGTCGCCGGACAGATACGTGGCAATCTCAATGGTTCTGCCACTGAAATCAGAGGCCACCCTCTGGCCCTGTGTCCCTGTCTGCTCTGTCTTTGTCCCTTCCTGATTCCCCGCCGCCTGGTCGGCTCCTTTTGTCTCCTGGGTGGAAGCGGAACCTCCGCACGCTGCCATCAGCACCGTGTTAGCCGCCAGACAGAAAGCCATTGTCGTTGTTGCCCATTTCTTTTTTAACATAATGTTTTCCTCCGTTTTATTCTCATGGCGTTTTTCGCCTTGACTTGCGGATTGCGTTTTTCTTAAAACTCAAAAGAACAGCCATCATATGCGACCTCATAACCTTTGGGGTTTTCCATCTCGCAGATCTTTTCATGGGTAAAATCCCCAAAATGGGCGAAATGATTCAGGACCACCAAGGTATGCTCTTTTATACATTTCATGTTTCTCAATCTGTCCCTCACCTCGTCTACAGCCTGAAATCCCATATGCCCCTGCCTCCAATCCCGGCTTAGAGCCGTACAGTCCAGGCTTACAAAATCCAGATGAGTTCCTTCTAAAAATTTCCATGTACATTCCGGAAAAATTCCGGTATCGTGAGCGTAAAGAAGGTGATGCCCCTCTTTTTTGATCAAGTACATCAAAGGATTCAGGGACATTATTCTTCTCAGACCGTGGTGGACCACTATGTTCTTCACTGTATTGTCGGCGGGAAAGGCATCTACCAGATTCACGGCCGGAATTATCACCTGGAAGCCGGGGACTGTTTTCTTCTTATCCCCAATGTCCCTATTTTGTATCAGTCGGATGTCCTGGACCCCTGGGTCTACTATTGGATTGGGTTTGAAGGCATGGATGCCCGTCACCTTATGAAGCTGTCAGGCATTGACAAGGATTCCCCCACCCTGCGCTTTGAGCCTGTGGAGGAACTGGCGTCCATCCTGGGGCCGCTGATCTCCCTCAACGCCGCGTCCATCTCAGACACGTACACAGCCCTGGGGCGATTTTACTCCCTGTGTTCTAAACTGATGGAACGCAACCGCAAGATTAAACCTCTGTCCAGCAAGGAATATTATGTTAAACAGGCCATTTCTCTAATCCAGGATTCTTATTATAAAAATATCTCGGTTCAGGAAATCTCCAACTCCATCGGCTTAGACCGCACTTATCTCTACCGGGTGTTTAAGGAGATCAACGGAATCACCATCCAACAATACATCACCAACCTGAGACTGAAACGGGCCTGCCATTTCCTTGCCACCACTAATCTCTCCTACCCGGAGATCGCCTACTACTGCGGCTACTCCTCAGAACAGTATTTTTCCATGGCATTTAAGAAGCCGGCCGTATGCCCTGCTCCCTGTTTCCTGTGATGACTTCCGAAATCATTGAAGATTCCATTCAATACTTTGCAATGGAAGAAGACTGTCGAACCTCCCATTTTATGACCAACTACAGCCCGACCCGGCTTACACGGGAGGAGGCGGAAGGACTGAATTTGGCTTGTAAAATCAGGAGGTTTATGGTAGTATGGAATTACGAAAACAGAAGGAAAAACAGGTATCTTGTACAATAGAGAATATATAGTAAAGGATGGTTGGTGTAATAAGAGATATAAGGAGAGACTATAATGGCAAGGACTGTAGGGATAGGGATCCAGAGTTTTGAGAAATTGATAGTGGAATCTTGCTTTTATATTGATAAGACCGGTTTTATTAGAGAATGGTGGGAAAACAAAGACGAGGTAACATTGATTACACGCCCCAGGCGTTTTGGGAAAACCCTAAATATGAATATGCTGGAGAGATTTCTTTCTGTAGAATATAAAAATAAGGGAGAGATATTTGAAGGATTATCCATATGGGAGGATGAAAAATATCAAAAGCTTCAGGGAACATATCCGGTGATTTTTTTGAGTTTCGCGGATATTAAGGCAAATACTTTTTCTCTGGCAAGGGAAAAGATTTGTATGGCTATACAAAAATTATATAGCAGATTTGACTTTTTGTTAACCGGTAACATATTAAAAGAAGAGGAAAGAAGATTTTACAATAAGATATTATTGGAAATGACGGATTCCACAGTTTCCTGTTCTTTGCGAGAGCTTGCCTGTTATCTTTCCAGGTATTATGAAAAAAAAGTAATTATTTTACTGGATGAATATGATACCCCCCTTCAAGAAGCCTGGGTTTATGGTTATTGGGAAGAAATGACAGAATTTATCAAAGGGATGTTTAACTCAACATTTAAAACGAATCCTTATCTTGAACGGGCGATTATGACTGGCATTACCAGAATTAGTAAAGAGTCTATATTTTCTGATTTAAATAATCTGGAAGTAGTAACCACTACTTCAAAAAAATATGAAAGCAGCTTTGGGTTTACACAGAAGGAGGTATGGGAGGCATTAAAAGAGTATGGAGCGTATGATAAGAGACAAAAGGTAAAAGATTGGTATGATGGCTTTACCTTTGGAAGAAGACAGGATATTTACAATCCATGATCTATTTTAAATTTTCTGGATAAGAAACGGCTTTCCATGTACTGGGCCAATACCAGCAGCAATAGTCTGGTTAACAGGATAATTAAAAGAGGTAATCGGAATATAAAGATGGAGTTGGAGAATCTTTTAAAAGGAGGGGTTCTCAAAACCAGGATTGATGAACAGATTATATTCAGCCAATTGGACGGCAGAACGGATGCGGTCTGGAGCCTTTTGCTGGCAAGCGGTTATTTGAGGGTGAAACATTATTTTATTGATGAAGAATGGGGACGAGACTCTTATGAACTGGCATTAACGAACCGGGAAGTCCGTTTTATGTTTGGCCAGATGATAGATGGGTGGTTTAAGGATTTTGTTCCAGAGTATAATGATTTTGTGAAAGCTATGCTTCTGGGAGACATAAAAGCCATGAATGGTTATATGAACAAAGTAGCGCTGGCTACGTTTAGTTATTTTGACAGCGGGATAAAACCGTCAGAGGAGTCGGAACCGGAACGGTTTTATCATGGATTTGTGTTGGGACTTACAGTGGATCTGTCAGATCGGTATGTGATCACCTCCAACCGGGAGAGTGGTTTTGGCAGATATGATGTAATGCTAGGGCCAAAAAGGCAGGAGGATTGTGCTGTTATCATGGAGTTTAAGGTACGGGATCCTATAGAAGAAAAAAATTTGGAAGAGACGGCATCCGAGGCTTTGCTACAGATTGAAAGGAAGAGATATGCGGCAGCTTTAGAAAGCAGAGGAGTCGCATCGGAACGGATTCGTAAATATGGATTTGCGTTCGAGGGCAAAACTGTTTTGATAAGAAACAAATGATGCGAGGGGGTGTTCCTCTGTACCGAACATTAGTATTTATGCTCCAAAATCTGAAAAACTTATACCAAAGCAGTTTTTTGGCCCTCTCAATATCGCCTTCTTTTCTGCCCTCTTTTCTGCCTGCCTTCATCCATGAGCATCCTTCCAATCTGCGTCATTCCCACCACCTCCTAATATATTGCTTTGTCTCTTCGTCACTCTCATAGTCCAGGATAGCTGCACTGCCGTCTTCCAACTCAAACAAATTGTCCATGCGAAGTTCTTTTGCCTGGACGATGGGGATTCATCCCGTTTCCCCAGCCTGGCAATCCACTTTTCGCAATTATCTCCACATGCGGAGGCATTGAATATCCTGCCACCCTTGTCAAATACCATGAGAATCAGAATCTTTACACTGCCGGAAATTTTGCAATGTCAAACAGCAACCCATTCTCCATATGAATGGGAATAACCGCCTCCCTTGGACAAACCCTCCTAATCACTTCCCCAATCACCTCTGCCGGCGCATGTCCGCTGGTATGCATGCAAATCCCATGATATTTCTCAACAAAATCATAAAGCCCTTTATCAAACGCCTCATTCCCCGGCTCCACATACCCCTCCCACATGGAATACACAACAACAGGATTCAAATCCCCAAACCGCTCAATCCACTTCTCATACCCTGGCTCCCCCTTAATCACAGCCACAAACCCCTTTTTTCTCATAAATTCCTCCTGGGTCATGCCCAACCCAGGCAGAACAAAATCAAACCGCGCCTCATAAGCATACTTAAAATCATAAAAAGGAGTCGCCTTCCCCGCCGTCTCACGGAAAGTCTTAAGCTGGGAATACACATAAGAATTGCCGTACATCCCCATACCGTAAGACGCCGCCGCATGGTAAAAAGAGGCCAGAGAATCCAGATTGGTAGAAGAACAAATTAAAAATACGTATCTGTGGTCCTTAAACAATTCTCTGGCTTTCCCCAAAAGTTTTGCCTCAGAACACACCTTCTCCCCCATCCGGCTCATCATGGTCCCCTCCGTAATAAGAATATCAACCGGACGTCTGCCATAGCAGACAATATACTTATCTATCACATCAAACAACGCCTTTCCCCGGTATCCATGGTTTCTGAAATCCCCGGTGTGAAGAATCCTCTTATCCGGCGTCTCAATCAGAAACATATACGCGTCATAAGCCGAATGATCCACCAGATACGGCGTCACCCGGATATCCCCCATCTCCACCGTATATCCCGCTTTCAGACAGCGAACCCTGTCCCTGTCCAAAAGTACCGCCAATTCATCCTCCCTGTGCAGCGCCCTGCTTATATTCACCCGCACCTGTCTTGCGGCTTCGCCCATATAGAGAGGAATATGGGCAGGAATCTCCATAAACCTGCCCATATGGTCCCCATGATAATGAGTAAAAAATACGGCGTCCACCATTTCCTCATTCCAGTTAATTTTTGCCCTCTTCGCCTTTCCCTGCTGCCCCGGAAGATTTTCCCCAAAATCAATGCAGATCTTAGACTGCCCCGTGGAAATCAACACCACACACCCGCCGATCTGATTCTGCCCAATAACCTTAATCTTCGTCCCCATATGTATCTCCCCTCCCTCTAAAGCCTGGGTTCCCTTTCCACCTCATTAACTGCGCTGACAAAAAGCCTACACTCCTGCTCCACCTCATTGACTGCGCCGACAAAAAGCCTGCGCTCCTGCTCCACCTCATTGACTGCACTGACAAAAAGCCTGCGCTCCTGTTCCTCCTCATTGACTGCACTGACAAAAAGCCTACGCTCCTGTTCCTCCTCATGAACTGCACCGACAAAAGCCTGCGCTCCTGTTCCTCCTCACTGACTACGCCGAAAATTTTCACCCTCCTTACCAGTTCCCGTCCACAAAATCATCATCAATTTCCTCCCTCACATTCGACCACCCCAGAGGGAAACGATAATCATCCTGATAAAAACGATGTTCATCCGGAATATAGCCAACATCATATCCAATATTCCGCAGAACCTCAAAATCCCTCTGCCTTGTCCGCTCCGACAAACCGGGAAACAGTTCATTATAAGAATCCTTTGAAGTAACATACTCCTGAACATCACCATTCTCCTGGTTGTCCTTCTTTTCCCACAAAGGAATATCCTCATTTACCAGTTCAGACATCAGGACTCCCAGACGGTGCAGCCGTTTCAAATGAGTCTTTTTGCATGGCTTTGTCCCTTCATTAAATTCCGGTACTCCTGTTTTCACATACCCCTTTCCCTTTTTCGAATATTTCACGCTCACCAGCCCCGCATCCCTTAAATCCGCCAGGTCACGCTGCAGCAAGCGCATATTGTAAGGAAATATCTCACACACATCAGAAAACTGGACAATGGCAAGCTGACATACAACTTCATAAAGCCGCAACTGACGTTCAATCCGTACCATCTTCTCCATTTCACTCATAAAAATCCCCCAATTCATATGCAAATCCATTTAACCGACATACGGTCTGCGCATTAACTGCGCAGACCTGCCTCACCCATTACCGAAACTTTCTCCTGGCCTCTGCTTCCATTCTTTTTATCTTCTTCTCAAACTGCCTTACCGTCTCCGGCCTTTCCCGGCAGATATCGAGACAAATACAGCTTCCCACGTCTTCCGGTATCTCCCTGCGCACCTCCATGACTCCCTTTTTGTCATCCTCCCTCCACATCATACAAGAATACGCTTCCTCCACAACCTGAAAATCACTTCCAATATGGCATATCTTAGCCATGCGGAGCGTCAAAACCGCTTCCCCAAAAACAGGACTGTCAAAGATTTCAGAACAAAACTCCTGTTTTTCTTCATAATTCCAATTCTGAACCTGTTCCCATCCGCCCTCCAACTGCCTTTCCACCCATTCCAGCTCTTTTTGCGCCGTGTCCCTCCGTCTTGAACATTCGTCCCTTACCTCCCGCTCCCCCACATGCTTTTCGGCTTTTCGGTCATAATAGCGAATCCTGCCCTCCAGTTTCTTCTTTTCCGTCTCCAGCTTTGCCATGAAACCGTCCCCGAATCTCTCCCAAAAATACTCCTGGGCCTGTTCCCTGCTGCCGCTTTCACTTCTTGCCACTTCTCTCCAAACTGCCAGACATAAATAATCCATCCATTACCTCCAAAAGTGAATGATTGTCAATGTGCGTCTTTGATAGTGGCAGTATATCACATCAATCACAGGAAAAACGACATATATATGACGTGTCAAAAATCTCCCTTTATTCCTTCCCTGTCAATCCGGCTGCAATCAGGATGGCGTCTATAGCTTCAAGTACATCGTTCAAATGATACTGATGATTCCTGTTATGCATCCACTCATCTACCACAAGCCCTCTCTGTCTTAAGGACATATTTTCCAAAAAACGATTTCTCACCGGCTCCTCTGCATATGCGATTCCTGCTGCCAAGGTCTTATAATCCAGCTCACCCATAATATACCCTATCCTTTCCGGTTCCATATCTCCAAATATCCTGTGGAAAGCCGTTTTCACAGACCTTTCTTCCTCAAATTTTTCGTTTAACCTTTCCAGATTCCCCGCCAGTGTTTCTTTCCTGTGATTTTCAATCCATGGTCTGCAATACCTGTCATACTCCCCCTGCCATTCCTCTGGCACCATGGCCCGAAAAGTACGGTAAAACCTCTCTGTTCCAATCCCCCAATCAACAAAATATGTATCAAAATATTGCACGCCTGTCAAATACAGATAGGCAATATACCACTCATATCCCTCATATTTGTTGTCATCCACCCAGGTCATAATTTCTTCATTCATACAATCCCCGTACAGTTCCTCATCGGATTCCTTGCAAAGCAAATGTACCAGCAGTTCCTTCAAAGGCGCATCCGTTTCAGCCACACACTGCTCCACAGCATCTTTTCGAGTGTACTCCACAACGTCCCCAAACACAGAGCTAAAAAACGTACTACATATTTCACCATACAGACAAGCAATCTGCTCTATGACTTGCAGCGCCCCAAAAATCTGCTCCTTGTGTTCCTCAAAGGAATCCCTGGCATACCTTGCCGCTTTCCTTTTCAATATTTCAACAGGCTTATCCATCCGTTCTCATCCCTATCATTTCTTTCGTCGTAACAATTCAGATAACCCTTGAACTGTTACCTTTCGTCTACAAATTTCTTCCTATGATTTTTTCCAGAGAACCACGCAGTTCCTTTTCATATTCATGTTCCCATCCGCCATGTGCCGCCGTAAGCATACCAATCAATCTCTGTTCCAACCCATAGATCTCTTCGGGATAATACTCTGCCATCCACCACTCCATAAGTATCATTTTCTCTTCTTCCGGCAGGCATTGAAAAAGCCGCTCTTTTAATCCTCTGTCTCCATAGACAAATAACTCCATCAATCCCAGGACTTTAAAGCTCTTCATTGCCCGAAGTCTCAATTCAGAACCCCATTTCCATCCGTCTCCCCAGCTTTCTTCCCAAATCTTATCCGCCTGGTACTCCTGTTTCACAAACTGTTCAAATTCCCTGCCGTCCATTTCCTCCATCTTCCTGTGAAAAAGGTCCAGAATCGGAATTCCCCCGTTCTCTTTTCGTCTCATCTCCAGCCGTCGGTCCCGTTCATTTAAAACCTTTGTCATAGCATCAATCCTTTGGTCTTCCAGTTCCTTTAAGAAAACGACACAAGCACTGTCATACCATTGCATCTCTTCTTCCGGAACCAGGTTTCTAAAACTGCGAAGCAGATCTTGTGCATCTCTAAAATCCCCTCTAAAGTAATGGCAATTAACTCCGCTCTGATATTTTAAAATTTCAAGAAGCCCCAGAACGTAAACCGCCTCCAAAAATACCCGGTAATCCCCGTACTGGTTTGCCATCATCTGTGTTTCCATAAACTCCAGCCACTGATCCGGGGACAGATTCTCTGCCGCTTCCTCCATCATCAGGATAATCCCCTGACAAAGGAAATTTTTAAGAGGTATCTTCTCTCCCGCCTGCATCTTTCCACTGTCCAGCGCCTCTTTCAATTGTCTTATCTCTTCCACACGCAATTTGTTGTCATAATTCTCAAAAAAATTCCCTTTCCATACCTCCTCCGTATTCCCCCATCCTATCTCCGAAACGGCCCGCCTCCTGCCCCAGTCCTCCAGATTCTGAAGAAATTCTCCACAGAGGCACACAGCTTTTATAGCAGCATACGTTTCCTCTTTATGGTCTGAAAATGCTTCTTTGCCGTAATCCTTTATGGCCCTTTCCATGTTTTCGCTTATGTTCATCCCAAACCTCATTTCTAATGCAATGCTGTACTACTCCGTTTCATACGCCTTGATGTTCCTAAAGCTTCCCGCATCTTTCCCTTAATTCATATACATAATTCCTGCAGTTCTCATAGGGCCTGGATTTGTCGCCAAGCTGCCAGTCTTTTAAAATCAGGTCAAAGCACCGTTTATCCTCTCCAACCAATTTCCCTAATTCCTCAATCCATTTCTCACTTTCCGAAAAGGTTCCATAGTACCGTCTTAAAAATTGGATAAAAGGGAGAACAAATTCTTCGCCAAATGTAATGGATGTATAATCGCCAAGCAAAACAGCTCCAATCCCTCTGCACCTGTTTTTGTACAGGCCATCGGGATACAAAAGCCATTGTTCGCCGTTTTGTTCAAATTCTTTTTCCCACGGTTCCGCCTTATTGACGATCACACCTTTTATGGATGGAAAAAAGGGAGAATCAACCGTTTCCACAACCGTTCCGGAAGCAAAGGGAAGTCTCATGTAATGGTAATCCATAGGGCCAAACCAATAATCATTTTTCCGTATTGCCTCTGATGTCTCCGGAAGACAGTAGATCATTCTCCCTTCCCAATTCAGGATAATATTCCATTCCAGTTCCATATACCGGGCGCCTCTCCTGTAAAATTTGCGGAGAACCCCAAAAAATAAATCCTTTTCAATCTCATACCTGTTCGCTGCTTTTTCAATCTGTTCTTTTATAAACGCAATCCCGGCCCCAGGCACAGTAAAAATCCGCCTTTTCAGAAATTCTTCTTTTCTCCCATAACAGAAAATATCCGTCTCATAAACATTTCGTAACCCGCCTCCATCATAGATGATTTCTATCAGCGTCTCTCCTGCTTCAATCTTATCGTCCAGAAGCTTTAAAGAGCCGGATTCCTGCCGAAGCCCCCGCAGCCCTTCCAGCTTATCTTCCAACGTTCTGTGAGGTGCTGAAAGGATGCAGTTTATCTGTTGCGAAAGGTCTAACCGGGGTCCTCCGGACAGCCATGCGGCAATGTCCGGAGAATAGATCCATCTGCTTAAATCTGTCATAGGTTCTTACCTCCTTTTGTGATGCCATTGTAACACTTCCGTTAAATGTACAACGACAGAAGTAAGACGCAGCCGTTTTAGACAGCGGTTTCCTCTTCATGAAAGATTTCTTTCCCGTTAAGATTAACCAAATCGCTAATCTTAATTTCTTCCTCTGCTTTCTTTCCATCCTTACGTACAAACCGGACCAGACAGGAACTTTTTTTATCTCTCATGCTTTCTGATACTTCAGTCTTTCCCTCTAGATAAGTTCTGCATAGAAAATCAGCAATCATCCATTGGATTTCGCTCTGTTTTTTTCTATTCGATTTATCTTTATTTGAATAGGATGATTCACCGGACTCAAATTTACATTCCAAAAACAGAAGATATTGCTTATCATCTTTTTCATACAACACGGCAATATCCGGTTTCGCTTCCATCATACATTTGATTGTAAATAATTCATCCTCCGACAATTTAGCATGAGGTACATAACGGCCTAAATTGTATATCAAATCCTTACCTTCGCAATCTTCAACTTCTCCTTTATGTACATATTTCATCAATTTATAGTTAAAAAAGTCATTCATATCCATAGATTCAACCGCTTTTGTTTTACGGGTAAAATCCTTTTGCTTCAGTATCCCCGGAATCTTCCCCTCTTCGTCTTTCCCCAGAACAAGACGCCGGTTTCTCTCAAAAAAGTCCCTCATAAAAGTCGCCTCATAAAAGACCTTCTTAATCTTTGCTTCCTTTGGTATTCCACAAACCTTAAATATCCTTCCTGTCTCTCCACAGCGCATCTCCGTTTTCCGGTAAAAACGCAGTATATTGTACAATAAAACAGCATACTGCCGTTCCTCACGACAAATAGAATACTCTGTTTCCTTATCTTTAATAAAATTCTCTGCTGTACACCCATATTTTTTATTTATCTCTTCATAATTCATAACACAAATTCCCCTCTCCCCTTCAAAATTCCGATTGTATCAATCACTTTATCAACACTGGCGACCAAAATTTGCCGTTAGTAAAATCAAATGTTTCAAAAAATCTGACTCTCCCTTTCCTGCCGCATCTTCAAAAGCAATCAGGCCCTCTGCCTGATATCATAAAGCTCCATAATCCCATCCACCGCATCCTCCAGCCATCTCTTCACAATATCTTCTCCATCATAATTTCCATTTCTTTTCTCTGTGTCTGTCAAAAGATTTTAAATATAAAATATCCTCTCATCTTCCAGCCTCAAACAAGCCAGCTTTGCTTCCGGCAAAACGCCTTTAAACCCATAACCGCAGTCCAAATCATAAAAAATACAATCCATCGCTTCATCATAAACCCGGTAAACATTTCCATAATTAAACGGCAGTTCATACCTTGCTGTAGTGGGAGTATGTCCCGCAAGAATCATCCCATGTTCCACCCCTCCGTACCTATAAGCGTCGTCCCTTGCTTTCAGATAAAAATCCTCCAGGGAGTCATAAGAACCATCCGTATCCAGTCCTTCCAGACAGGCAAGACTTTCAATATACCCGCCATGGACAACGATACACCTTCTCCCGTTCATCACAGTCTCGTAATAACAGGGCATTTTCCCGACGCACTCCGCCCACATTGACAACTGCTCAAACGCCGTCTTCCTTTCCTTAACAAGATTTCCTATGGTCCCATACAGATCAAAATAGGAAGTTATCTTTCTGACTGTCCCATACACGAACAGGGTATCTTCTGCACTGGCAGGATCCAGCCCGCGTTTCTGAAAAATCATTCCCATGGCTTCCACGCAATAGCGAAATTCCTCATCATGGTTTCCTTTCACCAGAATGATATTTTCCCCTGGACTTTCTATCCATCGAAGCATCTCGTAACTGTTTGGCCCTCTGTCAATATAATCGCCTGCACAGATCAGCCTGTCCTCTTCAGAAAATCCGATTTTATCAAACATACGTTTCATAGCGCCATAATGCCCATGAATGTCTGTCATAACATATGTACTCATCCACAATTACCTCCAAACAGCTTCCAGAACGCGCTTCCATAGATTATTGTATACCCTTGTCATCTTCATGACAATAATAATGTCTGGAATTGTCCACAATCACCCTGACAGCAAGCCCGTCCAAATGAAACCTGTCCATAATATCCCGCTGAAAATTCTCATACCTGATCATATTGATATTCACATACAAAAACGCTCTTCCCCCTGATATCTCAACCCTCCCCCTTGGAAAATAGTTCCATCCATATTTTCTTAAATCTTTTCGGTGTTTTACAAAAGACGTCCATGTTTTTTTATGATTATACGCGTTCTCCCTTTTGGAATTAAAATCCCAATCCCCTGTTACTCTCCCATCCCTGTCACATGGCACAGGAAAAGCAATCAGTTCTGTCTCCGAAAAATCGCACTCATCCATTTTATTGAATCCACAGATAAACCAGAAAATACCTTTTGAAATAGGTCCGCTCATTCTCAAGAATCTCCCCTTAGCGTATCAAAATACTTTGTTAATCCCCGGAAATGCTCCGACCATCTACTGCCCTTCTCCCGCTCATTTCCCCACAAGAAAAAGCCACTCCATCCGAAGCCCTGTAATCCGCCCGCTTGCCGCTGATTCCTTTTTTTAGCTTCAGTTTTCCAAATGCATCATCTACCTTTCGGGGTATGGCTGTCATAATCTCATATTCCTTCTCCTCCCTGTCCTGCTCCTTAAACGATGCGTAAACCCCCACACAAAATCCGTCTCTCCAGGAAAACTCCTGACTCCTGTTCCCCCTGTATGCCTTTGCTCCCTGTTCCATAAACCGAACCAGATACTCCATCAGCATCAAAACAGCATGGGCATCTTCCTCAAACCCAACAATACAGATACACGAAACAGGTTTCTGCCTATAAAAATCCCTGCACCGAAAATTCTTTGCCAAAGCCGCAGCCAGCATTAAATGATGTTGATTAAGAGGGATACTCCTAAATCGCAGCTCCTTTATCACTACCCCCTTTTTTATGTCCTCTTTCCACTCATTTTCCCCCATAGAAATATGGTATTTCATCATCAGCTTTCTGGCCGCCTGGGCAGCGGCCAAAGCCTCATTCTCATTATCACTCTCCGCTAAAGCCAAAAGACTTTTAATCTTCCTTCGTACCACTTCCCTGTCCAATATCTGATCCTCCATATCCTTTATGATAAGTAAAACCTTGTTCCATATTAAAATAATCCTGTAATACTGTTCCGAATGGCTTCCTCATCCACATAAATGGGAGTATCAGGGTCTACCTCCGGAGGAAGTTCTATGGTTTCATACCATTCGGCTCTTCTTTCAATATTATTCTTTTGGCTCCACAGAGAGTTCCAGGCCCTGAATTCGGCACTGTTTGTTATTCTTCCGCTTTCACGGTCAACTCTCAGCTTTGTCATTTCCATCTCTATCATATCTATGGTCTGCTGTTCCTGGGGCGTCAATGGTCTGGTATGCCTAATCTTTTTAATCGTAGGTTTCCGCTTCTCTTCTTCCTTTTTATATGCAGCCCGTATGGCAGCTTCCTGTCTGTTCTTAATTGCCTTTTCTTTCATCTCCGCCCAAAATCCCTTTTTCTCACCATTTCCCGTCTGCCCGGATGGTTGAGAATGAGCAGCCTGAATCCTTTGGCCCGTCTCCTGCTGCCCCCTTTGGCCTGCCTGCGGCTGAACCATCTGACTCATTCCCTGCTGCCCTCTTTGGCCTGCCTGGGCCTGAACCGACTGGCCTGTCTGCCCAGCTCCTGCCGGATTCGCCTGCCCCGTCTCTCCTGCTTTATCCCCCTCTTTATCTCCCCCCTTAACCATCTGGTAAAAGGCAATACACACATCCACAAACCATCCAATCCCAAATAATCCAAAAGTAAAAAGCCAGATAAACCCTGTCACATATTTTTTCTGCATAAACCGATGTACCCCAAAAAATCCCAGAAAAAACGCAGTTAAAAAATTAGCCATTCCCACATCCCCTCCTGTCTTTCAATTTTCCATAAGCATAGCATTTATAATTCTTTTAGTCAATATAATACTTCTTATAATGTATATACTATCATCAATCCAAAAGCCCCGCAAGCCTCAATCTCTCATCGGTATGACAGTCTTTGAATTCATAAAATCATATATATTCATATAATTTTCCTTTCATACAAGTTAGTCGCCGGGTACACACATAAAAATTTATTCATGAAATATAATCTTATCCGGCTCTGTGAGATAACCAATCCCTTCAATCGAATGGAGCCAGCTCTCCAATCTCCGGTCCAATTCCCCCGGATTAGTCTCTATTAGTTTCAAATTCAAAAAAATCTCTCCCTTTTCATTAATATCCGTTCTCCCCATAAACAAACTATCCGACTGATAAGCCTTGGGGATTGCCTGGGTAATATGACCGTCTTTGTCCTTTTCCAGACAAATTCTCATATAAGGGTCCATAATCAGATCGCCCTTGTAATCCTTCTTCTCACACATTTCAATCAAGATAGATTCGTCATCCTCATCCTCAATATAAACCGCAAAATCCCATTGCCCCTCTTTCTCGATTGTAGCCCCGGCAGGACCCACAACCCTTAAAATCTCTTCCATTTTCTTTCCGTTTTCCATTCTGATTCTCTCCATAAAGATTCCTCCGTTTCACAAGCGTTCTTCCTATAAACAATCCTCGCCGAACTCATAAAGAATATCATTGACCTCTGCCACGGAAATCCCCCGCACAATCCCGAATATAACCATAGAGTCCCTTCTGTTTCTCGCATCCAGACAGACCATACGTCCAATCCGAAGCAAATGCTGAGTTTCCTCCAAATCCAGCTTCATGGCCAACGCAATGCACAAGACCACATCCCTGCCCGGATTTTTAATTCCCCGAAACACCTGGTAAATGTACTCCCCCTTATTGGACCTGTCAGCCACCTGAGACACCCGCATCCCCTTTCTTTTCAGCAGTTCTTTCAGATGGGCGCAAAGGGAAATATCCAAAAATTCCTCTGCATTGGAGGCAAGATATTCCGCCATATTCTTTCCCTCAATAATCTCATTTACCAGTTCCTCCGTATTCTTTTTCATCAGCGCCTCCTGTTCGCCTCTCTCTAAGAATTCTTATAGTTTATATAATACTTCTTTTAGTTCATTTATTAAGTCTTTTTATCCGTGTATACTAACAAGGAACGGTGTATTGGTTTAAGGAGGTTTTCATGAACGATTCCATCAATTATCTTGAAATCGGCGCAAGAATCCGCAGACAACGGGAGCAAATAGGTCTGACCCAGGAACAACTGGGTGAGGCCTGTGATTTGTCAACCTCTTTTGTAGGCCACATCGAGCGCGGTTCCCGAAAACTATCTGTAGAAAGCCTGTTCAGAATCGCATCCGTACTGGGCATCAGCGCCGACTCCCTGCTCTTTGACCGCATGGAACAGGAAACCGCCCTACCCCCGGAGATTGCCTCGTTCTTAAAAGGAACCGACCCTGCCAAAAGAAGCCAGTTCTGGCGTACCGTAAGAATACTGGCTGGCCATATTGAGGAAATGTAAAAACAGCCGCTTTCTATTATATAACCTCCAGACCAATTTGTACTGAACCGCCGGCACAATCCCCCTTCCCTGAACCATTCCCTTTCATCCCCGCCACATTTCGCTCCAAATCCCCAATTGAAAACGGAAGACTATAGGGAAGGCATCTGTCATGGGAGAACATCATTCCCCTGTAATCATCCATATACACATCTATGGTACAAAGTTGGACTCCCACCATCCTTAATTTACATTCCAATACATCCTTTGGCGTCTCCTTCCCCAGAATCCATTTACAGACACAGTGTTCTACACTTTCATCCTCATACTTCAAACTCCATATCCATTTCTTTGTCTCCTCAAAAGAATAGAACGAATCCTCTATAGACCTGTAAGCCGTAAAAATGATTTGCGGCTGCTCCCCTGGCGGAAAAAGAGGCTTTTTCCTCCTATTCTCCATCATTATTCCATAATGGCAACTGTTCAAATACCCTATGAACGGTTACCCATAATCTCTGCTGCACATAGCAATCATAACACATGCCAAATATGTAAAACGTCATATATATGACGGGGCAAAAATCCCGCATCTCTATCTACAAAAAAATAAAAAAGCCTGTAAATCCATGATCGGAAATTTACAGACTTTTACTTTTTATCAGTAAATTCGTTACCTTGTTTTGATTCCTGCTGCATTTAAAAGAAATTCCCTTATTAAAAAATATGACATCTTCCAGGCCAAACACCTTGATAATGCCGCCAAACGCTGCCACCATACATACAGCCGCAGCAATCCTCATCCGCATTTTCATTTTTTGCTCTCATTTCCCCATCAACTTCTGATACACATCCCTCTTACTTATCCCCCGATCCTTAGCCGCCATTCGCATAGCCTCTTTCCGCTCCATCCCCGACCTCTCATAGAAAGCCACATGCTCCTCAACGCTCATCTCCTCCCAGACCTGTTTCTTCTCCTCCTCTTTCTCCAAAAAACTCTTCCCCTCAATCACCAGCACACACTCACCCTTGGGCTCCTCCGACTCATACCTGATAAGCGCCTCCCCAATCGTACCCTGCCACGTCTCTTCATACTTCTTGGTCAGCTCCCTACACAGTGTAATCCTTCGATCCCCAAGAACCTCCCGAATCTCCTCAAGAGTCCTCACAAGCCGATGGGGTGCCTCATATAAAATAATGGTCCTGGTTTCTTCTTTCAATTCCTCCAGAATCCTCTGCTTTTCCTTCTTATCCGAAGGGAGAAACGCCTCAAAACAAAATCTCCTGGTATTCATCCCGGACAATGTCAGCGCCACAATACAGGCCGCAGGCCCGGGAAGGGAAGTCACAGGAATCCCCGCCTCATAACACTGTCTCACCAGCTCCTCACCAGGATCCGAAATCCCCGGAGTCCCCGCGTCCGTCACTAGGGCCACATTGGTTCCTTCCCGCATCTTTTCCACCAGATACTTGGCTTTGTCAACCTTATTATACTCATGATAACTGGTCATAGGAGTCTTTATCTCAAAATGATTCAAAAGCTTAATTGTATGCCTGGTATCCTCCGCCGCAATCAAATCCACTTCCCTTAATGTCCGTATCACCCGAAAAGAAATATCCTCCAGATTCCCAATAGGGGTAGCGCATAAATACAAAGTCCCACATCCATTTCCATGATTTTCATGTTCAGATTTCACAACCGTCTCCCCCTGTTACTAATACCCATAAATCTGATAAACCTCATCCGTATAAACCCCCACATCCCTGTACACCACCAAAGGCGGCTCCACTTTAATCATAGATTTCCCGCCTCTCACCGCCTCAATCAGCACCATATTGGCGTCCTTATCCACAAACGGATGCACCATCTTCATCCTCTTAGGCTCCAGTTTATATTTAACCAGCGTGGAAATAATCTCAATCAGCCGGTGAGGCCGATGCACCATAAAAAAATGACCTCCCGGCTTCAAAATCCCGGCACTTTCCCTGACCACATCCTCCAACGTACACAGCACCTCATGCCTGGCAATAGCCTTTGGAAGTTCCGGGTTCTTAAGCCCATGGGCATCATTCATATAAGGCGGATTGCAGGTCACCACGTCAAACACAGCCAGCCCCAACCGTTCCCTGGCCCTGCAGATATCCCCCTTCACAATGTCAATCTTTTCCTCCAGGCCATTAAGCCTTACGCTTCTGGCCGCCATCTCCGCCATCTCTTCCTGAATCTCAAGCCCGGTATAATGTTCCCCATCATACTTAGCTTCCAGCAAAATCGGTATGATACCCGTCCCGGTACCCAAATCAATCACCCGGTCCCCGGGATTCACCCGGGCAAAACCGGACAAAAGAACCGCATCCATGCCAAAACAGAACTTATCCTTATTTTGGATAATGCGGTACCCGTTTCTCTGAAGGTCGTCAATCCGCTCATTTTCCTTTAACTCTATGTTTGCCTGTTCCACTGCAGTTCACCTGACATCCACAAATTCTCAATCCTCACTTAACTTAGACTTCCTGTCCCTCTTCTCCAAAGCCTCCAGCTTCTTCAGTTCATCATCCTGAACATGGACCTTCTCCTTCTTCCTTCTGGGCTTAAACCGAAGCTGTTCCACCTTGTACTCCCGAATCTCCTTCTCATCCCTGTCCACAGTCACCACAACCTTAACCAGCTGCCGCAGCACATTGACGCTGTGGACCTCCCCCCGAAGATTGTCATCCGTAGTCACATAATCCCCAATCCCCGGAAGTTTGCTGTTTAAGTACTCATACGTCTCCTCCTCATTTTTCAGACAGCACATCAGCCGCCCGCACACACCGGAAATCTTGGTGGGATTCAGAGAAAGGTTCTGCTCCTTAGCCATCTTAATGGACACCGGAATAAACTCCGACAAATAAGAATGGCAGCACAAAGGCCGTCCGCAGATTCCCACGCCTCCAAGAATCTTCGTCTCATCCCGCACGCCCACCTGCCGCAGCTCAATCCTGGTCTTAAACACAGCCGCCAGGTCTTTCACCAATTCCCTGAAATCAATCCGCCCGTCCGCCGTAAAATAAAACAGAATCTTATTATTGTCAAAGGTATACTCCACATCAATCAGCTTCATCTCCAGCTCATGTTTCCTGATTTTCTCCAGACAGATTTTAAACGCTTCCTTCTCCTTTCTCTTATTGGAAGCCTCAATCTCCTCATCCTCCTTGGACGCCATGCGGATAACCGACTTCAAAGGCTGGATAACCTTAGACTCCTCCACCCCTCTGGTCCCCAGCACCACATACCCGTACTCAATCCCTCTGGCCGTCTCCACAATCACATGCTGTCCTGCCTCAATCTCATATTTCCCAGGGGCAAAATAATAAATCTTCCCCGCATTTCTGAACCTGACTCCAATCACATCTGTCATTCTGATTTTAATTCCTCTCTTCCCATATAAGGCCTAGTTTTCCTTCATCACCAAAAACATCAGTTCCAACGCAAGCTCCATATTCACATTGGCCTCCAGCCGCACTTTGGCCTTATCAATCGCCTGCAGAATATTCTCAAAGCCATCATAGCCCGTCTTCTGGCTCAGCTCATTGATGGCGCTGTATTCGTCCTTAAAAATCAGCAGATTGGCATCCTTGGTCACCTTAAACATCAAAACATCCCGATACCATATCTGCATAAAATCCAGACACTCAAAAAGGTCCGCGTCCTCATCCTTCATCTTTTTAATGTAATTCAACAGCATGGAAATATCCATATCCCGGATATTTTTCAGCATATACAAAAGCTCATCATACAGATGCTGAAAATCCTCCGACTCCGCAATCTTCATAGCCCTCCCCAGATTCCCCCTGGCAAAAGCCGCGTAAACATCAGCCTTAATCTCCGGCACCGCCAGATTATTCGTGAGAAAATCCCTGATTATGGAATCCCTCAAAGGTTTCAGCTTCAGCTGGACACACCGGGAAAGAATCGTAGGCAAAAACGCGTCCGGATTGGCGGTAATCAGAATCAAAACCGCGTATGCCGGCGGCTCCTCTATGGTCTTAAGCAGAGCATTCTGGGCCTGAACCGTCATTTTCTCCGCCTCATCCACAATATAAATCTTATAATTCCCGCTGTAGGGACGAATCATAATCGTATCATTAATCTGTTCCCTGATATCGTCCACGCCGATACTTGCAGGCTTCTCATGGGTAACATAAAGCAAATCCGGATGATTGCCCGACAGCACCTGCTTGCAGCTATGGCAGGACAGACACGGATTCGTACCGCCCTTTTCACACAAAAGCGTCAGCGCAAATGCATTTGCCAGAGACTTCCGGCCTGTCCCGGCCTCCCCCGATAAAATATAAGCATGAGACACCTTATTGTTCTCAATCGCTTTCTTAAAATGAATCTTTATATGGTCCTGGCCATGAATATCCTGAAAGCCTGGCATGGCATATTCCTCCGTTTTTCATTTTTTGCCGCACATTTTAGCCGTATCCCATCAAAAAAACACCAATCTGGTCACAGACACACGATACGCCTCTTAATTATATCATGAAATCATTTCAATTCAAATACCTTATATTTCCTCTGTAGAACTCATTTACTCCCATTCCGTTACTGTTCACAGGCACCCTGTGAACGTAACCGCATATGCCCATTTAAAATCGCCTATGGCGATGGGGCATATGCTTTGCCCCCACAGCGGTATTGGCCCATGGCTAATCAGCGGTGTGATTAGCCATGGTGTGAACCCCATTCTCTCATAACCATGTCCCGAATCCTCCCATGAATCACATCCACAGACTCCATATTCCCATTATCATCACAGCACTGTATATTCCTCCACCCGTACTTTTTTCCCACCAGCATACTGTTCTCATAGGACTTCACCAGAAAATCCCTGTTCGACTCATGGATATCCTTCTCCGATTCATGGGTAATCTTATTCTCCCTGTCCTTCGTCAGCCTGAACGCAGTATCAGGCAGAACATCCAGAAAAAACACCAAATCCGGAAGCGGAAGCCCGCCTTTCACAAACTCAAAATCATACTCCCAATCCAAAAATGCCTCTTTCTCCTTCAAAGACGGAAGCTTCGAAGTCTGGTGCAGCATATTGCTGGTCACATACCGGTCGCAGATTACGACGGCATCCTCAGACGACTCATAAAAACTCTTCCAGTTTTTATGATAAGAAGCAAATCGGTCCACCGCAAAAAACGCGGACGTCACATAGGCGTTAACCCCATAAGGGTCATGGCCAAACTCACTTCCCAGATACATCTTCACCAGAGAAGACGAAGGGCTGTCATAATCGGGATAAGACACCATCCTCACATCTTTTCCCTGTCCCTTCAGGTATTCAAAAAGAAGCTTTGTCTGAGTATCCTTTCCGCTGCCGTCGCTCCCCTCAATCACGATTAATTTTCCCATCTCTCACAACCTCCATCACTCTGTTTTCTTTGTCCTTCAATCCCTGCACAGAAAGCCCCAGCCCCCTGTACCGCAAAACCACATCCAAAACCTCTCTTGTAATCCGCTCCCCGGGAACAACAATCGGTATTCCCGGCGGATACAGATACACAAATTCCCCGCCGACTCTCCCCTCACAATCCTCCAGGGCTATCTCTTCCTTTTCACTCTCCCATGCCTCATAGATTGTCATTACCTGCTCCAGTTCCCAGCTGCATGTATCATCCCCCTGCCTCTCTTCCGTTTTTCCGTTTTTCTCCTCATACCCTGTCAAACTGTCATCAATCTCCATCAGACCCCGTTTAAGTCTCTCAAGCCCCTCCTTTGTATCCATCACCGAAGTGATAGCCGTCACATAATCCTCCGTACACATCTCCATCTCAAGACCATATAAACGCCGCAATTTCTCACACAGCTGCACCCCGTTTATATCCGTTCCCCTTGCAGACACAATAATTTTAGAAATATCCAAATCATAAATATCTTTTGTCCCGACTACGTTTCTTCCAAGAAGCCGCAGATGTCTCATCCCATGAAGTTCTCTCCGCATCTCAACCAGCTCTCCGGAAAATTCCCTCATTCTTTTCCGGCCCTCCTCATTCATCCACCGTATCCCCTGCTCAATCCCGGCCATCAACACATAGGAAGGGCTGCTGCTCTGATAAATCTGAAGAAACCACTCAATCCTCTCCCTGTCCACATACCCTTCCCTTATATGAAGGATGGCTGACTGGGTAAAACAGGGCAATGTCTTGTGAACACTCTGTATAACCACATCTGCCCCCCTGTTCAGGGCAGAAACCGGAAAATCATCACTGTATCGAAAGTGGGCCCCATGAGCCTCATCCACAATCAAAGGAACTCCATGCCTGTGGCATATCTCCCCAATGGCCCCTATATCCGACACAATCCCGTCATAGGTAGGTGAAACCACAAATACAGCCGATATATCTCCATAGCGTTTCAACATTTTTTCAATATTCAAAGAACTTAATCCACATTGAACCCCGTATTCCGGCATAAATTGTGGATAAACATATCTTGATTTCATCCGATTGAGGAAAACCCCATGATAAACCGCCTTATGACAATTCCGGCTCATAAGAATGGTTCCGGATCTACCTGCCGCAGCGCTGACAGCGCTTAAAATCCCGCAGCTGCTTCCATTAACCAGATAATAAGTTTTATCCGCCCCGTATACGGAAGCCGCCCATTCCATGGAATCTCTGATAATCCCCTTTGCATGGTGGAGATTGTCAAATCCGTCTATCTCCGTAATATCCATACCATAAGGATTGGGAAAATGAGCTGCCGGTCCTACAGATAATCGTCTCTTATGTCCCGGCATATGAAACGGGTAAACATCCGTGGATGCATATTTTTTTAATGCTCCATACAAACGAGGGCCTGCTTTTTTTTTGCTTTCTTTCACTGTCCTTCCCCACCCTTTTTCCACATTTTCTTTAACATTCTAACACACAACTATTTACACCGTCAAAAAATTTATATTTACAACCAGTCTTTCTTTTTCTATAATAATATCAGCCAATAAATTATCTTAAAAGGGGAGTCTTTATATGAGAGAAATTGAATTTAAAATGGAACGCCCCGGATTAGTGGAAGCGGGACAGATTGTGGAAATCACAGAACATGAGGCATTAAGCGGAAGCAGCTATATTATTGAACCTGCAGTTGCCATGTCAGCCTGCTATAAAGGACGTGACCGCCTGAAATCCGACCACGGTGTTGTGAAAGAGATCAAACATAACGACCGGGGATATTATGTGATCGTTACTTTTGATGAATAAACCAAGAAAGGATACATGATCTATGAAACGACTGTTTAAATACGCCCTCACCATTGCCGCCATGTCGGGCCTTATGGCCGCGCCAGTGTTCGGCCAGACAGAAATTCATGTGCTGGACGTGGGCCAGGGGTTGTCTGTCCTTGTGGAATCCCAGGGACATTATATGCTCTACGACGGAGGTGACAGAAACAAATCCAGTTTTGTGGTGGCCTATTTAAAAGAAGAGAAGGTTGATTCCCTGGACTATGTCATTGCCAGCCACTATGATGCGGACCATCTTAACGGCGTTGTAGGCGCTCTCAATGTATTTCCGGTTAAGCAGGTTTTCAGCCCCGATTACACCACGGACACAAGGGTCTTCAATTCCTTTCATTCTGTCATAGATACAAAATCCATTGACAGAAAACAGCCGAAAGTCGGTGCGGTCTATCAGTTGGGTGATGCATCCTTTCAGATCCTCTCCCCCTCTGGAGATGATTATTCCGATCCCAATAATTATTCGATCGGGATCCGGATCACAGACGGGGACAGCAGTTTTCTTATTACCGGAGATGCGGAATCTGACAGCGAATCCGAGATCTGCAAGACTAAGCTGGAACTGGAAAGCGACGTGTATGTCATGGGGCATCACGGAAGCGGAACCTCCACCAGCTGGGAATTGCTGCAAAAGACCACTCCTGAATACGCTGTGCTCTCCTGCGGAACAGGCAACACTTACGGGCATCCTCACATAGAATCTATGGAAAAACTTCAGGATATGGATATCCAGCTCCTTAGAACAGATAAACAGGGAACTATCATAGCTTCCACAGACGGAACTTCCATTACCTGGAATGTGGCTCCCTGCAATGATTACAGCCCGGGAGACAAGAATGATAAATCCGCACAGCCCCAGAAAAGCGCAGCAGCGCAAAAACAGAGTTCCGGGAATACTTCCGCAAATACAGCTGTATCCAGAGAGTATATATTAAATACTTCTACCAAAAAGATCCACTATCCTGACTGTAACAGCGTAAAACAGATGAAAGATAAGAATAAAAAGGCAACTACCCAGAGTAGGGATTCTTTGATCAAACAGGGATACAGCCCTTGTGGGAACTGCAAACCATAAAAATAAATGACAATGGGCGGCACTACTGCCACCCCTCATCGTGGAAGATTTCCAAAAAAGAGTGGTGGCAAGCCCGCTCTTTTTTATTCTTTATTCTTTATTCTGTTTTTTCTTTCTTTTCTTTTCGCAATTCCGCGATTTTTCTCTTTGCTTCTTCTAAGTCCTTGCATCCATTTACTATCATTTCAATCATCTGTAAAATCCCATCATATTGTCTGTCTGTCATAACTTCTACCATATCCTTTCCTCCGTTCTTAATCAGATTTACTTGCCTCATCTGATAATACTATTATACACTATTTTTTATATAATTGGCTTTCCGGATTCTTTATCCAAAAAAGACATTGTCAAATTTAGTCTAAAAACAGTATCACAAAAAACCGAAAAACCTCGACATAATCGAAACTTTTCGGTCTCTTCCCTTAATGAGCGTGCCGGGGTTCGAACCCGGGACAACTTGATTAAAAGTCAAGATGTACTATTTTATTGAAAGATTAATAAAATGTCCTCTTATCCCGATTTTACCACTATATTTAGTATTTGAATCCATTATAGCATTTACATAAAAATAGTCAATATGGACACTTGATGGACATTATAGTTTTGTAAATGGGAAAATATGATTATGGAGGTACATATTATGAACGGATTTGGTACATTGAAAAAATTGGCATGGATGCGTTGGGAGAAAGCCCTGGTGGACATCCGGAAGATTGATCCCGAATATGAGCAAGCTATGGACAGGGTTGTGGAATTTGAACAGCAGTATGAAGAGATGGAACTTCGTCCAGAGGATAGGACGGCCATAGATGGTCTCCTGAACGCCTTAGATGATATTGAGGAATGTGAGGTAAGCCTGGCTTACCTGGTAGGGATGGCGGACTGCCTCCTGTTTCTGGACACGCTGGAACTGTTTCAATTGTAATAGGATTCTTAAGCGACAAAGAGCGGCACCACTGCCGCCCCTTGTCGTGGAAGATTTCCAAAAGAAAAGAGTGGTGGCAAGCCCGCTCTCTTTTATTTTTTATTCTGTTTTTTCTTTCTTTTCTTTCCTCAATTCTGCGATTTTTCTTTTTGCTTCCTCCAAATCTTTACACCCGTTTACTATCATTTCGATCATCTGTAAGATTCCATCATATTGCCGGTCTGTCATAACCTCTACCATATCCTTTCCTCCGTTCTTTATCAGATTTACTTGCCTCATCTGATAATACTATTATACACTATTTTTTATATTTTGTAAATAGTTTTATATAATATTTATTATATTTTATAAATTATTTTTTATATTATTGG
>CAJTGF010000031.1 GCA_910575585.1 Clostridiaceae bacterium | reverse complement strand
CTCCTGGTTCCCGTTTTGGGCTCATCGGAATGTCTGGCATATCTGAACCCGAACGGCACACAGCCTGCCTTCCCTCCCGGGCCCCGCAACAATCCCCGCCCATTGCTCACTCAACAATACAGCAATTCCATTATTTTGCCATTTCCCGTAAGAAATCGTTCTTAAGGGCCTAAAACTGTACGAGCCTATCTCTGTCATAGAATGCAAGCTATTCCAAAAATAAATTGAAAATGAATTGAATATAGTATATAATTTAAGAAAGAAACAAGTATAAAGAAGGAGGGTGGATCATGACAGAGAAAGAAATGATTCAGAGAAATATTGAGGAATTTTCAAGACTTCAAAAGTACATGATTTTAACCGAGGATAAAAATTCGGCGGCATACAAAGAGATGCATGAAAGATATACAGACTTAAAAGCAATCCTCACATCCTCAGGTATTAATATCACAGACATTGACAGAATAAAAGCATAGGAAGAGTAACAGAGAAGAATGGTTTCTTACGAGAAGCAGTCAAAGAAAAATAGAACGTGAAAAATGACACGTTCTATTTTTTTTAATCATAATTGACAGTTCAAAAAACTCAAATATGCCGCTTTACAAAAGGACCTGAACATTGCTATTAGTTTCAATCCTACAGAGAGCCATTTTCTAACCAGTCAAAAATAACATCCAGCCAGCATACATTTAAGCTAGCGAATCCTGCTTTTGCCCGTGAGAATCCGTCTGCTGTCCGGGTGAATATATGCCATGGAGATGAGACCAGGAAAACAGGAGGGCCTAACCCCGAGTGTTTTCCGCTTTGGGCTCATCGGAATGTCTGGCATGTCTGAACCCGGACAGCAGACGGATTCTCACGGGCTCACCACACCATCGCCTCATCCAATTTAAATTTCTGCACACCAAAAAGCGTCAAAGAAAGTCTCCAACACCTCCCGACGCTCCATTTCAGCCTTTTCAGCCAATACTGCGAATCCCCCACCACCCCGCCCCTATCTGCCGTCCACCCCTCTGTCTCCGCTACTCAATCTCAAACTCAATATTCTCAAACTCCTCCGAATCAAAAAATTCAGTAATCGTAATATCAAGCCCACTGCAGATTTTAATAAGCGTAAAAACCCCGGGATTTTTTGTCGAACATTTAACGATATGCATCAGGGTAGTCAACGGGACAGCTGCACGATTTGCCAGAGTATAATAGGACATTTTGCGTTTCTCACAATAGAAAACGATCCGTTTTGCCAATAATTCCTGCTCATTCATTGGATGATCACCTCTCAAATATGGTACTATACCTTAAGTGTATATCCCTGACGGAGGAATTTAGTTCCAAATAATACACTAAATGGAATTTTTTTCCATATTTTTTCGTATATTCGACTATATTCTTGACATTATTTCCGTAGATCGGCTAAAATAAGAGGGAAAGTACAAACATCGCTTGACAGAAATCGTCGCATGGCCGCGTTTTTGGAAGAGATTGTGATAGAGAGATCCAGATCCACAGCTTTTCAGACAGTACCAGACAGCTGCGGATTGGCGAAGCCTGCTTATCTTCTGGCATCTGATGGCATCCGATGGAGAGGTGGGAGAGAGGGATATGACAAAAGAAAGAAAATGTAAGAAATCGCCTGGAGGCCATACGGTCTCCAAGCTCTGCAGTCAATGGGAGATGGCTGTCCGCTATCAGGTAAAGCCTACCACATACGCGGTCTATATTACGGTGATCGAAAAGCACATTTTGCCGGAGCTGGGGCATTATCGGGCGGAAGAGCTGGACAACTGGATACTGGACCAGTATTTGCAGACAAAAAAGAGGGAAGGGCTTTCCTGGAGCACCATGCGGCTGATTCTGTTCCTGATCAAGGGGATTCTCCATATGGGAGAGGAGCAGGGGATCACGACGGCGGAAAAGCTGTATTTGTGTATACCCAAATACAAAAGACCTTACATGCGGCTTATGGCTTCCGAGAATCTGGAGCGATTGCTGCGGTATCTGGAACGGTCTGAGGAAAGCTTTGAGTTAGGGCTGCTGATCTCGATCTGTACCGGGATCCGTGTGGGAGAACTGTGCGGACTTCAGTGGAAAGACGTGGATTGGGACAGAGGGACCGTGCAGATCAACCGCACGGTCTCCAGGATCCGCAATCTGGAAGCAGAGGACCCCTTGGAGGGATCGTCGTCAAAAACTATCATTTATATAGGAACGCCAAAGACAGGAACATCAATCCGGGAGATACCGCTCCCGGATTTTCTTATTGGGAAAATGCGGAAAATGAAAGGCAGCCAGTGCTGCTATATCCTGACCGGCACAAGGAAATGCATGGAGCCTCGGAGGGTTCAGCGCAGGTTTAAAAATTCCCTGGCGCGATGCGGCATCCCTGATATCAATATCCACGCTCTGCGCCATGCGTTTGCCTCCAGGTGGATTGAAAATGGTTTTGACACCAAGGCGCTGTCAGAGATCTTAGGCCATTCTTCCGTGAAAGTGACGATGGATATTTATGTCCACAGCGATCTGGAACAGAAAAAGTCGTATATGAATCGAATGATATAGAAAAAATTTTTTTCAAAAAGTGTATTATTTGGAACCAAATGGTCATAAAACCGGCCTATACTTAAAAAGTCTGGATACGGCAGTGGTGATCGTGCAATAAAAAAGAGACATGGGTTTACCACGCCTCTCTTTTAACCTCCTGGGAATTCATCTCGTGCCCTTCCACTTGCCGTCTGAATTAACATAGTAGTTATCAATCCAGGTGTCTGATGCCATAACGCCGTCGTCATCAAAGTAATACCAGGCGCCCTTTGACTTGAACCATCCGGTGGTCTTGAGTCCATCCGTATCAAGGTGGTAGACATCATCACCGTCTTTGATCCAGCCAGTCATGTTCTCGCCATCCTCGTTAAGGTAGGTCCATGTGCCGTCGTCATGTGCCGTCCATGTACCTGCATAGGCAGGGAACGCAGACAGGAGCATCAACAAGGAGGAAAGTGCAACTGCGGTAACTTTACTTTTACTCATACCATCACAACCTCCTTTTCTTTTGATTGACCTCATTATATCATAGGAATAGTTCCATTTCCAGTGAAAATCGGACCTCAATTCTTACGATTTTGGAACAAGTTTCTTACTGTCAGAAGAAAAAGACGTAAACTTTTCATCGACACGGTTCGACATATCCATTTTTAAACAAAAATGGAAGGAATAACCATAAGTTGTGGGTGGCAGTGACGGCATATAGCATATGTTGTGAATTTTTTGTTTTGGGAAAAGTCTGAAAATTCAGGAAATCAGATTTTGATTCAAATTTGTCGAATTATGCGTATGAATCTCCTTTTCAAAGGGAGAAGAATAAGGTATAGTTAAGACATTCAAATAGGAGAAGGAGAGGATTAATATGAACGACAGAGAAATGATCGCCAGCCTACAGGCCGAGAACGAACAACTGAAAAAGGACAATGAGATGCTGCATAAGATTGTGACACAGATGCAGGTGACGCTGGACCGGCTGATCGTCCGGTACATTTCTGACAGTGATGGGATGCCATAATCGTCCGTGAAAAATCGGGATGCCCCAGCCGGGCTTTACAAGGAGAAGGCGGCTGCGGGCGTCCCGGTTTTTATATCAGGCTTGTCTCTGCGTGGCTTCGGCCAGCAGGGATTTCAGCTTTTGGATCTCTTCTTTCAAAGCTTGTTTCTTTTTCAGCTCATCCCAGATCGTGGCGTGCATCCATCCCAAAGTCTCGTTTAACTTCTTGTTCTCCGCGTCCATATCCATGATCTGTTGTGTCAGAGCGCCAACCAGTTTTCTCTGCTGGTATAGCTTTTCGGGTGCTGTGATACGCTTGGCCAGTGTGGGAGCGGCTTCGATTATCTTCAGGGTGATAAGGCGGTCCCGGGCTTCATAGCTGAGATTGGTAAAATCCCGATGACTCATATCCAGACGTGTCAGAGGGATGTCGCAATGACGGCAGACTGCGTTTTTGGGCAGTTGGAAGTAGGCGTAATAGCCGCATTTACTGCAATAGTAAACTGATAATTCTCTCATATCATTCCTCCGTAAATTATGTAATAAGTACCCGATAACATATAAACGCAGAAAATGCGGTTTTGTAACAAAATATATGAAAAAACTGCCAAAATATTCCTATTTTGGCAGTCTTTGAACGGGTGTTTGATAAAATTGTCTTGATTACTGGATAATGCCGTTGACATCCACGGTCCACACGAACTCGCTTAAGTCTTTGAAGTCCCTAAAGCCGCTGCCAAGTTCCGGACGAACGGAGGATTTGGAGGAACCTGTGGCTTTCTGGATCGTTCCGGCTGTGCTCACCAGATAGCTCTTTCCGTCAAAGGAAACCGGAGCGTACCGGAAACTGGGGTCGGCCTGCTTGCGGAGACCGTTTTCGTAGATGGAATTGTCGCGGATCCCGGTAAAGCCCTGCCCCCGCTTGTCGCCGTCTGGATGGAAGAACCAGGTCTGGTTGATGCCTTCTTCCTCACTGAAGATGGTCTGCTTTCCTGTCTTCATAACGCCGTCGGTTCCGAAGTAGTAGATAGCGCTGGAACCGTCTTCTAAAGCTATGGTCTGAAGGCCGGTCTGCATTTCTCCCTTATTGTTAAATCCATATCTGGCGGAGTTGATGAAAAAGATCTGGATCCCGTCCTGGGAAAAATATGGCTGGCCGTTCTTAAAGTAGAACTTGTACAGCTCGTCTTCCTGGCTGACTCCGGGGATCCCATGGATGGTCCTCCAGCCGGAAGCCCGTTTTCCGTCGCTGTCATAGTACTGATAGCCGGCAGCCGGAGCCTGGCTGGCAGTGCTCTCTGGATCCTTGGCTTCAGCGCTTGTTTTGGTCTCGGCAGATCCTGCGGCGCTGTCGGCGGCAGCGTCGGTTTCGGCAGCGCTTTCGGTAGCCGCGTCCGTGCCTGCGGCGCCGGTGTCAGCCGCGGTATCTGCCTGATTGTTTTCTGCGGCATCGGAAGCCGCGGAAGTCTCTTGCTGGGCGTCAGAGCTGCTGGCCGTATTATCGGAAGCCTCTGTAAGCGGCAGCTTGTACCATCCGGTCTGCATCTTGCCGTCTTTGAAAGTATAGTAATTTCCGCTGATGCGCTTGTCGATCTCGTTCTGCACCATTTTTCCGTTGGAGTTGAAATAGTACCAGGACGGCTCTTCCTCATAGTTTTCGCTTTCCAGCTGCACCCAGCCCTTTTTCATAACGCCGTCGTCAGCGGTGCCGAAATAGTAGGTGTCGCCCTCAATCTCCGCAAGGCCGGTGGTCATGCGTCCGTCGCCGTCAAAATAATAGGTTTTATCGTTAATGGTACGGAACCTGGAAGTTGTGGCTTTGCCGTCGCTTCCATAATAGTACCAGTAGTACTCCGGTGAATCATCATCCCAGTTTTCTTCATTAAGGACCTTTACCCACTGGTTTGTGACACGCTTTCCCTCGGCATCCACATAGTACTCTTCGATCTGGCAGTTAAAGCTTAACTCGCCGTCCTCGTCCAGGTAGTACCAATGTCCGTCATGTTTTTTCCAGGTATCGGTCACGCTGTACCCGTCTTCATCATAGAACATCCAGATCCCGTTTTCCTGTACCCAGCCGGAAGCCTGTGCCATAGCCGGGGCAGAGAAGGAAGGGGTCAGGGCAGTCATGAAAGCTGCGGTAGAAAGTGCTGCGGTCCATTTGATTTGTTTCTTCATAAATTGATTCTCTCCTTTTTTGTGGTTGGTGAAAATCCGCATTTGCATTACTCCTGCATTATAGCCGATTAAGGGGCCGGGGGAAAGTGCAGGTTGGTGGCAGTTCTGGCAGGATTTAAAAAGACTTTTATACCGCTGGCATTTGTGGTATACTTATGAAAATATGCGCAATGACATCAAAATCAGAAAAAATGACGCCAAATGCAGGGGTTTCGGGCAATACTCTGTTATAGGGACAGGGGAAACATGCCGGAAGATCTGGAAAAATTTCAAGAAAAAGGAGAAACGGATAGTATGAAAATGAAGGTTTCCGATTATATTGCCCGGATGTTGGTCCAGTGGGGGATCACGCAGGTATTTACGGTCACAGGGGGAGGGGCCATGCATTTAAACGACGCCCTGGGCCATGAGAAGGGGCTTCACTGTCTGTATCAGCATCATGAGCAGGCATGTGCCATTGCGGCGGAAAGCTATGCCAGGATACACAATAAGCTTGCGGTGGTGTGCGTGACCACCGGACCGGGCGGCACCAACGCCATTACCGGCGTGGTAGGCGGATGGCTGGACTCCATCCCCATGCTGATAATTTCGGGCCAGGTGCGGTATGACACCACGGCCAGATGGTCTGGCGTAGGCATACGGGCCATGGGCGACCAGGAATTTGACATCGTAAAGGCCGTAGGCTCCATGACAAAGTACAGTGAGATGGTCATCGACCCTCTGCGCATCCGGTACTGTCTGGAAAAGGCGTTTTACCTGGCGCAGTCCGGACGTCCCGGCCCTGCGTGGCTGGATATCCCGGTCAATGTCCAGGGGGCTTACGTGGACCCGGAGGAATTGGAAGGATTTGACGCCCAGGCGTTTGAGATGGGGGAGGAAGGTCAGGGTCTGCCAAAAAAGGTCAGCGATGAGACTGCAAAGGAGATCCTGGATAAGATCGCCGGCGCGTCCCGGCCTGTCTTTAACGCAGGCAACGGCATACGGATCGCCGGAGCTTTTGCGGTGTTTAAACGGGTGGTAAAAAAGCTGGGGATACCGGTGGTCACGGGATGGAACAGCCAGGATCTGATGGAAGATACGGATCCTCTTTATGTAGGGCGGGCAGGAGGAATGGGGGATCGTCCCGGTAATTTTGCCGTTCAGAACAGTGATCTTGTATTTTCCGTTGGAAGTCGTTTGAGTATTCGCCAGGTAGGCTATAATTATGAGACATGGGCAAGAGAGGCATACACCATTATCAACGATATTGACAGGGAAGAACTGAAAAAGCCCAGCATCCATGTGGATATGGCGGTCCATGGAGACGCCAAAGATCTTTTGGAGGCCCTGGAGCGGGTCCTGGACCAGGGACTTGTGAAGGTTCCGGTGTTTGGCGGGGGAAAGGGCCTGGAGGCCATGACCTGGACAGAGACCTGTCGGATGTGGAAACAGACTTATCCGGTGATACAAGAGAAACACCTTGTCAAGGACGATACCAAGGCTGCCAACGTCTACGCCCTGGTAAAGGAGCTGAGCGAAAGGCTGCCAACGGGACAGATTACGGTGGTTGGCAACGGGTCCGCCTGCGTGGTGGGAGGACATGCCTATATAATAAAGAAGGAACAGCGATTTATCACAAATTCTGCCATTGCTTCCATGGGCTATGACCTGCCTGCGGCCGTAGGCGTTTGCATGGCAGAGCCGGGAAAAGATATTGTGGTTTTGACCGGGGACGGAAGCATCCAGATGAATATCCAGGAGCTGCAGACCATCATCCATCACAAGATGCCCATAAAGATCTTTTTGATCAATAACGGCGGATACCACTCCATCCGCCAGACCCAGAAGAACTTCTTTCAGGAGCCTTTGGTGGGGATCGGGGAGGACAGCGGGGATCTCAGTTTTCCGTCCATGGAGAAGCTGGCCTGGGCCTACGGATATCCTTACATCAGCGCCCGCCACAACGGGGAGCTGGGGGATGCCGTTGAAAAGACCCTTGCCATGGAAGGGCCGGTGATCTGTGAGGTTTTTGTGACAACGGATCAGAACTTTGAGCCCAAATCAGCGGCAAAGCGGCTGGAGGACGGGACCATGGCCTCCGCTCCGCTGGAGGATCTGGCGCCGTTTCTGCCAAAGGAGGAGATGGACAGGAATATGGTGATCGCCAGAGTCTGATAAGACGGCGGCAGACAGGAGGGAGAAAGCCGATGGATCTGGTAGTGACAGGCGCTACAAGCTTTTTGGGCGCAGCATTGATAAAAGAAGCGCTGCTGCGGGGACATCAGGTGTATGCCGTTGCGCGGCCCGGTTCCGCGAATCTGGCAGCGCTGACCGCGTGTGTGACAAAGGATGAGCGCTGCCAAAAGGAGCAGCGGGAAAGGCTTCATATCCTGGAGCTGGAGCTGGGCAGTCTGGATAAGCTCTCCCGGATGATCCCGGGATCCTGTGATATCTTCTTCCATTTCGGATGGGACGGGTCCGGAAGCCATAACCGGACAAAGACAGACGTGCAGCAGAAGAACGTGGAGGATGGCATAAAGGCTCTGCGGGGGGCAAGGAGCTTAAGATGCGGCCGCTTTGTATTCAGCGGTTCCCAGGCAGAATACGGGATCAGCCGGGTAGCCGCCAGGGAAGATATGGCCTGCCATCCTGTGTCAGAGTACGGCAAGGCCAAGGTGGAGTTCGGTAAGAGAGCAGCCGAACTGTGCAGACGCTGGGCCAGGGAAGAGGGCTTTTCCATGGAGTACCTCCACGCGCGGATCTTCAGCGTCTACGGACCCGGGGATCATCCCTGGTCCCTTGTCAATACGTGTCTGGACACCTTTCTCAATGACGGCCCCATGGAACTGGGAGCATGTACCCAGCAGTGGAACTACCTTTATATAGAAGATTTGGTAAACGGACTGCTGGCCCTGGCTTTTTCCCGGGAACCGGAATCTGCGGCAGACAACGGTATCTATAATCTGGCAGGCAGCAAGGAAGCTACCAGGCCCTTAAGGGAATATGTGGAGACCATGTACCGTCTGTGCGGCAGCAGGGGAAGCTATGTGTACGGCAAGCTGCCGCCTAACGCGGAAGGTCCTGCCGACCTGATGCCGGATATCGGCAAGATCAAAAAAAGGACCGGGTGGACACCGCAAATATCATTTGAAGAGGGAATAAGGCGAATGATCGAGTTAAAGAATAGAAACAACTGCATTTTATGCGGACAGGCGCTGGATAAAACGGAGCTGATGGAACTTAAGGGAATGCCGGCTTCCGCCCAGGATATCCCGGACGCAGATGAGATAAAAGGAGAACAGGGCATAACCCTTCGGCTCCACCAATGCGCCGGCTGCGGCCTGGTGCAGTTTGATTGCCAGCCTGTGGGGTATTACCGGGACGTGATCCGCTCCGGCGGATATTCCACCACCATGGTGGATCTGCGGACCGGCCAGTACCGGCGACTTATTGACACATACCATCTGGAGGGAAAGAAGTTTCTGGAGGTAGGCTGCGGCAGAGGGGAGTTTTTAAAGGTTCTCACCGGGTTTCCGGTAAAGGCTTACGGGGTAGAGCATCGGGAGTCTCTGGCGGAAGCTGCTAAAGAGGAGGGACTCCAGGTGGTCCGGGGGTTTGCGGAGACGGAAGATACCGTTCTGGGAGAATGGGGACCATACGACGTGTTTTTGTCTTTCAATTTTCTGGAACACCAGCCAAACCCCGGAGTGATGCTGGACTGCATCCGCAATAATCTGACAGAGGATGGCATGGGGCTTATTACGGTTCCCAGCCTGGAATATATTCTGCGGTATAATGGCTACTATGAGCTGCTTAGGGACCATATTGCCTACTATACCTTTGACACGCTTCGGTATCTTTTGGAGAGCCGCGGATTCCGGGTGCTGGAGGAGGAGATGGTTAACCGGGACACCCTGTCCGTAATCGTAAAGAAATGCGGCGGCCGGGATATGGCGGGCCAAAGGCCGGCATCACCGGTGGACGTCTCCGGGCTGAAAGACAGCCTTGGCCGGATCCGGCAGCAGATGGAAGAGATTTGCAGGCAGCTGAATGACCAGGGCAGATCCCTGGCTGTCTGGGGCGCCAGCCATCAGGGATTTACCTTGGCGGCAACTACGGCATTAAAGGATCACGCCAGGTATATCATTGACTCGGCGCCCTTTAAACAGGGACGGTTTGCTCCGGCGTCCCATCTTCCCATCGTGGCTCCGGACCATTGGCATGAAGAACCCGTTGACGTGATACTGATCGTGGCTCCCGGATATACCCGGGAGATCGCGGATTCCATCCGGGAGCGGTTTGGAGATAAGGTGAAGATCATGGCCATGCGCAGTGATAAGGTGGAGGAATTATAGTGAAAGCATTTGTGTTAAAAGAACCTGGAGTAGTGGGCTGGGCGGATGTGCCGGCGCCTGAACTGACGCCTTACGGGGCCATCCTGGAACCGGTGGCCATGGCTCCCTGCTCTTCCGATGTCCATACGGTGTTTGGCGGCGGTTCCCGAAAAGCGCCCAACCTGGTGCTGGGCCATGAGTGCGTGGCCAGGGTGGTGGAAGTGGGAGAACTGACGGAGGATTTTCAGCCAGGAGAGGTGGTGGCTGTGCCGGCCATCACGCCGGACTGGCGGGCAAGAGGGATCCAGGAACACAATTTTAAACATGCTTCCGCCCCGTTTTCCGGCCATCAGCTGGGAAGGAGCCAGCCGGGCGTGTTTTCCCAGCGTTTTTTGATCCCTGACGCGGATACCACCCTGGCCAAGATCCCCCAGGGCGTGTCCGTAGAGCAGGCTTTGATGTGCGTGGATGTGGTCACTACCGGTTTTACGGGGGCGGAAAACGCGTCTGTCAAGTTCGGGGACACGGTGGTGGTCATGGGCATCGGCCCTGTGGGACTGATGGCAGTGGCCGGAGCGGCTCTGAAAGGGGCGGCCCGGATTCTGGCGGTGGGAAGCCGCCCTGTGTGTGTGCAGAGGGCCCTGGAGATGGGGGCTACGGAGGTTTTAGACTACAGAGACGGGGATATTACGCAGCAGGTTTTAGAGCGGACCAACGGTCTGGGGGCAGACAGCGTTATTATCTGCGGCGGCGGCGACCAGGTATTTTCCCAGGCCATTGACATGGTGCGCTACGGCGTGGGAGTGGTGTCCAATATTAACTATTTTGGCGGCGTAGGCTCCCTTCCTTTCCCCAAGTTTTCCGGAGGCCGGGGGATGGCGGGAAAGACCATCCGCACGGAGCTGGCGGAAGGGGGAAGAGTTCGCGTCGAGAGGATGCTGGACATGGTAAGATATGGGCGCATCCGTCCGGAACGGCTGGTGACCCACTGCCTGAACGGATTTGACAAAATAGAAGAAGCGCTGTATCTTATGAGGGATAAGCCAAAGGACCTGATTAAGGTCATGGTCACAATGGAATAAAAGGATAGTCATGCCGCCTTGGCGGCAGCAGAATGGAGATTGCTATGAAGACGATCAGCATCGTGGTGCCTTGCTATAATGAAGAGGAAAATGTGGAGGCCCTGGCAGATGCCTTAAGGCGCATGTTTGGCGCAAGCCTGCCGGATTACGGCTATGAGATCATTTTTATTGATAATGATTCCAGGGACAAGACCCGGGATAAGATACGCAGGCTGGCAAAGAACGACAAAGGCATTAAGGGGATTTTTAACGCCAAAAATTTCGGGCAGTTTAACTCTCCCTATTACGCCATGCTCCAGAGCACAGGGGACTGCACGGTGCTTATGGCCGCGGATTTTCAGGACCCGGTGGAGATGATACCAAAGTATGTGAAAGAGTGGGAGAACGGATACAAGATCGTCATAGGCATCAAGGAGTCCAGCAAAGAGAATCCGGTGATGTACTGGCTGCGGGGTTGCTATTACAAGATGATCAAGCGGCTGTCCGACGTGGAGCAGATTGAGCAGTTTACCGGTTTCGGACTGTATGACCGGCGGTTTATCCAGGTGCTTAGGGATCTGGACGATCCTACGCCCTTTCTGCGTGGGATCGTGGCGGAACTGGGATTTCGGCGGAAAGAGATTCCCTACGAACAGCCAAAACGCCGGGCCGGGAAGACCAGCAATAATTTTTATAAGCTGTTTGACGCAGCCATGTTAAGCGTTACTTCCTATACTAAGGTAGGGCTGCGGCTGGCCACCATCTTCGGCAGTGTCTGCTGCGGGATCAGCATGGTGGTGGCAGTGGTGTATCTGGTGATGAAGCTGATGTACTGGGACCGGTTTGCGGCAGGCATGACCCCTCTGCTCATCGGCATGTGCTTTTTGGGATCGGTCCAGATTTTTTTTATCGGCCTGGTGGGAGAATATATACTGGCCATCAACAGCAGGGTCATGCGGCGTCCTCTGGTTATCGAGGAGGAGCGGATCAATTTTGAGACAGAGAACAATGAAGTAAAAGAGGGATCAGCAGATGAAGCATAATGTGGATGTGGTCCGGATCAGGGAAAATTCCATTCAGCTAAACGGCTGGGTCATCGGGAAGACGCCTCAGTCCCAGCCATCTTTTAAGGTGGAGGACCAAGACCGCCGTTTGATAGCGTTCCAATACGTTTCTACCAGGCGGGATGATGTGAGCCAGATCTATTACGGCCAGGTGTATGACCGGGACTTTGGGTTTGATATCCAGTTTCCCTATGAGAGGGGAAAGGACTATTATCTGGTGATCCAGTGCGACAACAGGAAAACCCGGATCAAATATAATGAGACGTTGATCAAAAAGCGGTCCAGTGTGGCCCACAAGCGGATGCAGAAGATCAAAGACCTGATGAACATGGAGACGGTCCGCGTGGCCCTGGATTTCTGGAAAGAAAACGGTCTGCGGGCCCTGTTTGTCAAGTCCGTCCACAAGATTCAGGGGCTGGACAACGACTATGATTACGGGGAATGGCATGCATTGACAAAGCCCGGCAAAGAAGAGCTGGCCAGACAGCGAACAGAACAATGGGATGACGGTCCCAAGTTTTCCATCGTTATACCGCTTTATCAGACACCGAAACGTTATCTGCAGAAGATGCTGGATTCCATTGTGGCGCAGACCTATGAAAACTGGGAGCTGTGCCTGGCAGACGGAAGCCCGGATGGGCAGGACGTATTTGGGACAGTTAAAAAATATATGGACGCAGATCCCCGCATCCGCTATGAGAAGCTGGGAAAGAATGAGGGGATCTCCGGCAATACCAACGCGGCCATGGCCATGGCGTCGGGAGATTTTATCGTCCTGGCGGACCATGACGACGCCATGACAGAGGACGCTTTGTATGAGTGCGCGAAAGCGATCAAAGCGCATCCGGAATGTCAGGTGATCTACTCGGATGAGGATAAGATGGACATGGATGGGGGAGCGCTGTTTGACCCTCATTTTAAGCCGGATTTTAATCCGGACCTGCTGACCAGCGTAAACTATATCTGTCACCAGTTTGTGGTGAAAAAAGAGCTGGTGGACAAGGTAGGAGGGCTGCGAAAAGAGTTTGACGGAGCGCAGGATTACGATTTTATTTTCCGATGCACAGAGGCGGCCCAGGGCGTGTGGCATATTCCCAAAGTGCTGTACCATTGGCGGTGCCATCAGGATTCCACGGCCAGCAACCCGAAGAGTAAATTGTACGCCTTTGAGGCCGGGGCCAGAGCCATTATGGAACATTACCGCCGGGTGGGGATCGAGGCAAAGAAGGTGGAAAAAGGCGTGGACTACGGTATTTACCACACCACGTTTAAGATCATGGGCAATCCCAAGGTCTCCATCATCATCCCCAACAAAGACCACCATCAGGATCTGGATCTGTGTATGAGGGCCATACTTACAAGAGGGACTTACAAAAATGTGGAGTTTGTGGTGGTGGAAAATAACAGCGTAAAAAAAGAAACCTTTGAATACTACGAAGCTGTCCAAAAGGAATTTCCACAGATCCGGGTGGTTACGTGGGAGAAAGGATTTAACTTTTCGGCCATCAATAATTTTGGAGTGGAGTACGCCACAGGGGAATATCTTCTGTTTTTGAACAACGACACGGAGCTGATCGCGGAAAACTTTATTGAAGAGATGCTGGGCTTTTGCCAGAGGGACGATGTGGGCGCAGTGGGAGCCAGGCTTTTGTACCAGGACGACACCATACAGCACGCAGGGGTAGTGGTAGGTTTTGGCGGCATTGCAGGCCATACCTTTATCGGCCTTCACAAGGCGGAGAACAGCTATTTTCACAGGGCTATGTGCGCTCAGGACTACAGCGCGGTGACGGCGGCCTGCATGATGAGCAAAAAGACCGTATTCCGGCAAGTGGGAGGATTCAGTGAGGACTTGGCCGTGGCGTTTAATGATATTGATTACTGCATGAAGGTGAGGAGTCTGGGGAAACTGGTGGTATACGCCCCCTACGCCCTCCTCTACCACTATGAGTCCAAGTCCCGGGGGCTGGAGGACACGCCGGAGAAGGTGGCCAGATTTAACCGGGAAGTGGCCAGATTCGCGAAAAAATGGCCGGATATCTTAAGGGATGGAGACCCGTATTACAACCCTAATCTGACTCTGCGCAAGTCTAATTTTGCCCTGCGGGATCTGAAAAAGGAAGGGATCGGAAAGCCCTATGAGCTGGACGGGGCGATCCGGGCATTGATGAATGAGTAAAGGGAGGAACGCGTATGACCGGGCAGGCGGCGGTAACGGTGATTATTCCGAATTATAACGGCAGGGAATTTTTAAAGCCCTGTCTGGCTACCCTTGAGCGGCAGACATGCCGGGAATTTGAGATCTTGGTGGTGGACAATGGTTCCACGGACGGCAGCGTGGAGTGGCTGAAAGACAAGGGCATCCCCACCATCTGCTTAAAGGAGAACACAGGATTCTCCGGGGCGGTCAATGTAGGCATCCGGGCGGCCAAGACCCCCTATGTGCTGCTGCTGAACAATGACACTCAGCAGGAGCCCCGGTTTGTGGGGGAGCTGTTAAAGGCTGTCCGCCGTTCAAAGAAAATCTTTGCCGTCAGCAGCAAGATGATACAGCTTTATGACCGGGAGCTGATGGACGATGCGGGGGATATGTATTCCGTGGTGGGATGGGCATACCAAAGGGGCGTGGGTCAGAGTTCGGCAGGCTACAACCGGGCCTGCCAGGTATTCTCCGCGTGCGCCGGGGCGGCCATCTACCGGCGGGAGGTTTTTGAGACCATCGGATATTTTGACGAGAAGCATTTTTGCTATCTGGAGGATATTGACGTGTGCTGGCGGGCAAAGATCTTCGGATACCACAATATGTACTGCCCCACAGCCGTGGTCTACCATGTGGGGAGCGCCACCAGCGGCTCCAAGTACAATGAGTTTAAAGTAAGGCTGGCGGCCAGGAACAATATCTATCTGAATTATAAAAATATGCCCTGGCCGCAGCTGATGCTCAACGCTGTTTTTCTGGCAGCCGGAATTGGGGTAAAGTACGGATTTTTTAAAGGCATCGGATTTGAAAAAGCTTACGCGGCAGGGGTGAAAGAGGGCTTTGCCACTATGAGGAGCTGCCAGAAGGTGGTCTTCCACAGAAAGCATCTTTCCAACTATCTGGCCATCCAGTGGGAACTTTTGGCAGGAACGGCTGTGTATATCTATGAATTTTCCAGGCGAAAATTTTTATTGAATAATCATAAGGCTTGATGTATACTGGTTCTATTGCTCAATACAGGAAAACATTTCTCATATTTTTAAGAGAAATTTAATATTAGTATCAGGTTTTTCATGTATAATGTATGGGATATGGCAACAGATTAATACGGGAGCGTGTTTCAAGATCAAACGCGCTCTAAGGTGAAAAATCATGATAAAAAATAATCAGAAAAAGCTAAATGGTCTCCATGTGGCGCTGGACGGACTGATGATTATCTTGTCCTACACCATAGCATGGATGGGGTTGTACCTGGGCAATCGGTGGTTCAACCCCGGTACGGGACTTTTGCCGCCTGAGATTTATTTTGGAGTTTTGATCCTTATCGTTCCGCTGTATCTGGTTTTGTATACCGGATTCCAGCTGTATACGCCAAAGCGGATCCAGCGGCGCAGATATGAATTTGCCAATATCTGCAAGGCAAACGTGACCGGGCTTTTGATCATTTCCATGCTGTTTCTGCTGTTGAAAAAGAATCCTTATTTCCGGGAATTTTCCACAAGGATGCTGTTCTACTTTTTTGCGGTCAATGTGGTGGTGGAGACGGTTGAGAGGAATCTGATCCGGCAGATCCTTCATTCCATGCGGGGAAAAGGGTATAATCAGAAGCACATCCTGCTTATTGGCTACAGCCGCGCGGCGGAAGGATTTATTGACAGAGTGAGGCAGAACGCGGAGTGGGGATATCAGATCTACGGGATCCTGGATGACCATGTTCCCACGGGCAAGGAGTACAAAAAGGCAAAGATCCTTGGAAGGATCGCGGAGCTGGAATCGATCCTGGAGCTGAATCAGCTGGACGAGATCGCCATTACCCTGGGACTGAAGGAGTACGCCAGGCTTGAGGATATTGTGGCGTCCTGTGAGAAATCAGGTGTTCACACCAAGTTCATTCCGGATTACAACAACATGATCCCTACCAGGCCCTACACCGAGGATCTGGAGGGGCTTCCGGTCATAAACATCCGCCATGTTCCTCTGAACAATCTGTTTAACAAGTCTGTAAAGCGGATCGTGGATATGTTCGGAGCGCTGGTGGCCATTGGGCTGTTTTCTCCGGTGATGCTGCTGACAGCCGTGATCATCAAGATCACGTCTCCGGGGCCGCTGATCTACTGTCAGGAGCGGGTGGGGCTGCACAACCGCCCGTTTAAGATGTACAAGTTCCGCTCCATGGAGGTGCAGGCTCCGGCAGCGGAGAAAAGCAGATGGACTACGCCCAATGATTCCCGGGTAACGCCCATAGGCCGGTTTATCCGAAAGACCAGCATTGATGAGATGCCCCAGCTGTTTAATGTGCTCATGGGAGAGATGAGTCTTGTAGGGCCCAGGCCGGAGCGGCCGTTTTTTGTAGATAAATTTAAGGAGGAGATCCCCAGATATATGATCAAGCATCAGGTACGCCCCGGAATGACAGGGTGGGCCCAGGTCAACGGATATCGGGGAGATACTTCTATTACCAAGCGGATCGAACACGATCTGTATTATATTGAAAACTGGACTCTGGGGCTGGATTTTAAGATTTTGTTCCTAACATTTTTTAAGGGGTTTATCAATAAAAATGCCTACTGACGGTGGCATGGTAAGACGAGGTTATATGCATGAACTACGAGCATGATAATGAGTTTGGACAAAGGGCTGACCGGGGAAGGAGGGATTCTTCTTTCAGAGACGGCATGCAGAGAAGGCCTTCTCCTCCGGGGGCAAGGCGTCCGGGAACTGGCGGTAACGGAGGGGATCCCAGGACCTACAGACGAGAATATGAGGACAGGGACAGCCGGAGGATGCCCGGGGCGGGGAGTACAGGCAGAGTGGCCATGCCGCCGGGCGCCGCGGGGCGGGCGCGCATGTCGGAGACGGAACGTGTCAGAGCGGCCAGACAGGAGACGGCGGCAGCCTATGACCAGGGCGGCAGAAGCGCGGCCGGGGGACGCCGCCAGGGTATGCGGCAGCAGGCGGGCGCCGCAGAAGCCAGGGAGCAGAGAGCGGCAGCAGGCGGCAGTGTCAGAAGGGCAGGCGCCGGACCGTCGGACAATGTAAGAGGCAAGGTAGCTCAGGCCAAGATACAGAAGGCAAAACAGAAGAAGTTCCGCCGCCGCGTCATCGCCGCCATCATAGCGGAGTGTTTTGCGCTGCTGTTTATTTTTACGTACGGCTATTTTGCCCGGCGGCTTACCATGATCCAGCGGGAGGAATTTGATCCCCAGGAGGTGGGGAATAACGAGATCTCTCTTGACACCATCAAGAAGATGAAGGGATATCGGATGATAGCCGTCTTCGGTGTGGACAGCCGTGACAGCAACGTGGGCGCAGGCAGTCAGTCGGATGTTATCATCATCTGCTGTATCAATGAAGACACAGGAGAGATCAAGCTGGCGTCCGTGTACCGGGATACGTATCTGAATATCAATGATGAGGGATCTTACCGAAAGGTCAACGCAGCCTACACCAACGGGGGGCCGCAGCAGGCGCTGAAAGTGCTTAACAAGAACCTGGATCTGAATATCACCGAGTATATCACCTTCAGCTGGAAGGCGGTTGCCGAAGGGATCAATATCCTGGGCGGTGTGGATGTGGAGATCACCAAGTCTGAGTTTAAGTATATTAACGGTTTCATTACAGAGACCGTAAAGGCGACGGATATCGGTTCCCACCATTTGAAAGGGCCGGGCATGCAGCATCTGGACGGCGTCCAGGCTGTGGCTTACGGACGTCTGCGCCTTATGGATACAGACTATGCCAGGACCGAGCGGCAGAGAAAGATCATTGAGCTGGCCTTTGCCAAGGCAAAGCAGGCGGACTACTCGGTGCTGAACAATATATTAGTGGTAGTTCTGCCCAATGTAAGTACCAACATTACCTTTGCGGATATGACGACCATGGCATTGGGAATCACCAAATACCACATCGGCGAGACTGCCGGTTTCCCCTTTGCCAAGGGCAATGTGAACATACCGAAAAAAGGCGACTGTGTTATTCCCCAGACGCTGGAGTCCAATGTAAAACAGCTCCACACGTTTTTGTTCGGAGACGAGGATTACGAGACTACGGAGCAGGTAAAGCAGATCAGCAGCAAGATTGCCGCGGACAGCGGCATGTACAAGGAGGGGACCCCGTTTAAGGGAAGCGCTCTCAGCACCGACGGCTATGTGCCGGAGGAAACGACAAAAGCTGCCGTCAAGGAGAAGGAGACCACAGCCTCTGAGGATGATGAGGACGACAACGGGGATGAGGAGGATGACGTGATTCCGTGGGAGACGGATTCCAACGGAAACATCATCGGCATCCAGCCGGGAGAGACGGACGAGAACGGGGATCTGATCGACGCGCCTATTGACGACTGGCCGGAGGAGCCGGAGTACCCCAATATCAACTATCCCGGGACCAACAGGCCCATCCAGCCGGGCAACACCAATGGCCCCAGCGGCGCGGGCAATGGAACGCCAGGCGGCAATGGCCAGGGGCCTGGGGGAGCAACGGGACCTTCGCAGCCCAATTACCAGCAGCCGGGCGCTGACGGGGGACAGGACAACGGACCAGGCACAAGCGTGGACCCGGGAGGAAACACCAATACTCCCACAATGCCGGGGAACAACGGGACCGGTACCACGACGCCGGGGAGCGATGGCGCCTTAAGCCCGGGAGATAACAGCCCGTCCGACGGCCGGGGGAACGGTAATTCCACCAATTCCACTATGTCATGGGAAGCAGGACCGGGAGTTGCGAATCCCGGCAGCAATGACCAGGGGCCGGGCAACCCTGCCGGAGGAAGTCCGGGTGAAGGTCAGGGGCCTGCGGGGCCGGGATAATAATATGATTTTACTAAAAAGAGGATGCTGCTGCGCGGAAAGAACCGCACGGCAGCATTTTTTCGGGCAGAAGCTGCTTTCACACATTTATTATATTTCCGTCACATTTCCGTCACAAACCACTGTTATAGTATGGTCATAAACAAAAACAAACCAGATATCAGAAAAGAAAGGGGATTATCATATGTACGAAAACAACAGAGATCAGAGGTTTGACGGCAATGGAAGTCCTGATGACCATAGAGCACAGGAGACCGCGCCGAATTTTATCATGAAAGATCCCGGGGAGGCGAAAAGAGAACCGGAAAGCGTCACACGGCCAGACAGCAGCCAGGCTTCCAGCCAATATTCGGGCCAGGCCCAGCCGGGAGCGCATTATGCGGGCAGTTCCCAGACGGATTTTGGTTACGGGACACAGCAGCCCTACACATCCATGGACCAGAACGGTCCCGCCGGGATTCGGGGCGGCGGTCCGGGACCTATGAACGGCGGACAGCAGTTTGGCGGTGGTCCGTCCTATGGCCATCAGGGACAGGAGATGTCCAATTACCAAAACGGCCCCACAGCAGACAGCGGACAGAAAAAAGCGGGAAAGCGCAGGGGGATGGCCAAAAAGGTAGCAGGGATCACGGCGGCAGCCCTTCTCTTTGGAGTGGTGTCCGGAGGAACCATGGTAGGGGTCAATATGGTGGCAGATACGTTTAAGACAGAACCCACATACCCCCAGGTAAGCCAGGCGGAGACACAGGCGCCTTCCATATCGGCAGAGACCATGCCCAGTACCTCCTCCGGTTTCGCGGCAGCGGGCAACGCGGTAGTCATGGATGTTTCCGCCATTGTGGAAAATGCCATGCCGTCTATTGTGGCCATTAACAACACCACGCTTTATCAGAGCAATTCCTGGTTTGGCATGCCCCAGACGTACGAGGTGCCAAGCAGTGGTTCCGGTATTATTGTAGGGCAGAATGATGAGGAGCTTCTGATCGTGACCAATAACCATGTAGTGGAAGACGCCACCAGCATGTCTGTGGTATTTATTGATAACACTTCCATAAACGCGGCTATCAAAGGCACTGACGCCGATCTGGATCTGGCGGTCATTGCGGTGCCGCTGAAAGATATACCGGAGGAGACTTTAGGTAAGATCAACGTTGCCACATTGGGCAATTCAGACGAATTGAAGATGGGGCAGGGAGTTATTGCCATCGGCAACGCTCTGGGACATGGACAGTCCGTAACCGTAGGGTATATCAGCGCTCTTGAGAGGGAGGTTACGACCCAGGGTTCCACTACCAGAAACCTGCTCCAGACCGACGCGGCCATCAACCCGGGCAACAGCGGCGGCGCGCTCCTGAATATGAAGGGAGAGGTAATCGGCATCAATGCGGCCAAGTACTCCTCCACAGATGTAGAGGGCGTAGGCTATGCCATCCCCATCTCTAAGGTGCAGGACATCATAGGATCCCTTATGACTAAGAGGACCAGAGGCGACGTGGTGGAAGAAGGCAAAGAAGGCTATCTTGGGATCCAGGGCTTTACGGTGGAAGACAGCATGGTGAAACAGCTGGGCATGCCCTCCGGGATCTTTGTGTCAGGGATCATAGAAGGCGGCGCGGCATCCAGGACCGACCTTAAAGAAAAAGACGTCATAACCAAATTTGACGACCAGACAGTAAGGACCATGGCAAGTCTTCAGGAACTGCTAAGGTATTATAAAGAAGGAGAAACGGTAACCATGACCGTGCAGTCGCTGGTAGACGGAGCATACGTAGAAAGGACCGTTGAGATCACCCTGGGAGGAAAAGACACACTGACCAACACCCCCAACCAACAACCCGTGACACCCTAATGCCACACATGAAAAGAAAATAAAGTAAATATAAAAACTCACCGATTTCAGGCTCCGCACTTGTGCTGGGGCCTGAAATTTATTATAATGTTCACGTAGGCAATGAGCAGTGCGAAAAAAGAGGAGCAGTAAGCTGCGTCGTGCTGGCACGCAAGCAGCTTACTGCTCCTCTTTTTTCGTAGGGCGAAGCCCGTGAGCGAGATGGAGCGCGGCGGAATCGAGCGGCACTGCGGACCGGCGTGTCACACCTCTCTAGCCAGCCATACCCCCCAAAACTCCAAACTAACCGCCGCCATATCGCCCCCCACTCTAACAGAATAGAATAGGAGACCAAACCTTTGGAAGAAAAAGACGCAACACAAACCCCAACACCAACGCAGCCCCCCGAAGACGAATACGAAAAGATCTGCTACATCTGCCGCCGGCCCGAAAGCAAGGCCGGTTCCATGATCCAGATGCCAGGCAATATGAACCTTTGTCACGACTGCATGCAGAAAGCCTTTGACGCCGTGGCCAAAAGCGGCATGGACCTGTCCCAGATCCAGAATATGCCGTATATGAACCTGAATCTAAGCGATTTTACCAACATCAAACTTCCCGGTACGGAGATCCCTCAAAAAAAGCGGATCAAGAAAAAAGCCGCCAAAGCGTCTGCGCCGTCCTTCAACATAAAAGACATTCCTGCCCCTCACAAGATAAAAAGCAGTCTGGACGAATATGTCATTGGTCAGGAGCAGGCCAAAAAAGTGATGGCGGTAGCGGTTTATAATCACTACAAGCGCGTATTTTACAAAGATGCCCCCGAAAGTACTCATGACGAGGACATCCGCATAGAAAAATCCAACATCCTTATGATAGGCCCCACCGGAAGCGGAAAGACCTATCTGGTAAAAACCCTGGCCCGCCTTTTAGACGTACCTTTAGCCATTGCCGACGCCACGGCTCTGACCGAGGCCGGCTATATCGGCGACGACATTGAGAGCGTAGTCTCCAAACTTCTGGCAGCTGCCGATAATGATGTGGAAAAAGCGGAGAGAGGGATCATCTTTATCGACGAGATCGACAAGATCGCCAAGAAGAAAAACACCAACACCAGGGATGTAAGCGGGGAGTCGGTACAGCAGGAACTTTTAAAGCTTTTGGAGGGCAGCGTGGTGGAAGTCCCCGTAGGCTCCAACCAGAAAAACGCCCTCACCCCCATGGCTACGGTCAATACGGACAATATCCTTTTCATCTGCGGCGGAGCGTTTCCCGATTTGGAGGATATTATAAAACAGCGGCTCAACAAGACCTCCTCCATCGGATTCAAGGCAGAATTGAAAGACCGGTATGACGATGACCCCGATCTTTTAAGCCATGTTGTCAGCAAAGATTTGCGGACTTTTGGCATGATCCCTGAATTTTTAGGACGTCTTCCCGTGGTGGTCACCTTACAGAAGCTAACCTCATCCATGTTAGTGGAGATCATGAAACGGCCCAAAAACGCCATTGTAAAACAGTATGTCAAGCTTCTGGCCCTGGACGAGGTAAAACTGATCTTTGAGGATGAGGCACTGGAGTGGATCGCCCAGGAAGCCCTGGAACGGGAGACGGGAGCCAGAGCTTTGCGGGCTATCATGGAAGAATTTATGCTGGACATCATGTTTGAAGTCCCAAAGGATCCGGGGATCGGAACCGTGGTGATCACCAGAGGATATCTGGAAAAAAACGGCGGGCCGCGGATCGAGATGCGGGGCTAAGGGGCCCATGTCCGTCAGTCCCGCAGGGAAATAAACGAATCATACAGATCCAAAGTGCCGTATCCCCACTCCCGGTTGGGGTAGACATAGTTGGGATTTCGGTTGGCGCCCCGGATTAAGGTGGCTTTCACAAGGTCGCTGCCAATGGCGGGATAGGACCCTGTGGGGTACTGTTTCGAATAGATATTGGCCACAGCCCCCGCCACATGGGCGGCAGCTACCGAGGAGCCGGTCATTCGGACCATGGGATAGACTCCCGGCACGGAGGAGATCCCCGGCCCGTACACATCCACGCCGGGAGCCGCCAGATCCGGCTTGATGCGCCCGTCCCGGGTGTACCCTCTGCTGGAGTGGATAAAAAGGCTGCCGTCCATATGATTGTAAGTGCTGACGGTAATCGGAAAGTCCGAATTGCCGGGAGTCACAATAGTGGTGTAAGGGTCTGCCTGGAGAAAGTACGTGTCCGCGGATACGAACCCTTCAATAGGGAGCCACATATGGTACATCCCGGAAAACGTGATGGTGGGATAGACCCGGATCCGCCAGATCCCCGGGATCGGGGAGATAAAACGCAGGGAGGCCAGATAGCTGCTCTGAAATCCTAAGGTGGTGGCATAGGAAACCGAGATGGTGGTAGGTTCCAGGGAAAAGGTTATGGTAGTCTCGTTGTTCAGGGTGAGAGGGATCCGCTGGATGGCTTCCCCTGTGGGGGAAACAAAGCCTACGGTGTAGATCTCCGGGGAATTGGCCCACAGCTCAATGGCAAAGCCCTTTTCTCCCTCGCCCACCCGCAGTTCCACCTCATCATAATCCGAATATCCGCCTGTGGGGCCGCTTACCTGCCCCAGATAGTGGTGGCGCAGTCCGGCTTCGTTGCCGGCAGGGCACACGGCAGCCACCCCCATATAGGCGCGGAGGCTGTTCATGACTTCCCCCACGGGCGCGGCTCCGCTATGGCCGCCCTGGTTGGTCCCAAGACCAAGGCAGACCACAAGAGGCATTCGGTGGCGGCGGGCCAGAAGCGCCAGGTAGGTAATGGCCATCATGATGTCATTGCTCTGGTAGGCATCGGCATCCTCGGGTATCATGTAATATTGCCGTAAATACTCTTTGGCAGGTTTCAGCTTTACCACACCCAGGCTGCACAGGGGGGCAGCCCCCACAAAGCTCATAGACGGCTCATACCTTCCTGCGGCGATTCCTGCCAGAAACGTTCCGTGGCCGTTGGTGTCCGTGGCAGGGACGGCGTCGAGAGGGGAGTCGCTTTCAAGGGCAGCGTTAATATCCTGCGCGGTGTATTCTTTTCCGTAGAGGAAGGGAAACAGGAACGGCCGGTTGCCGGTCAGCTCAAATCCCCCGTTTTCGGCAGTCTGGTCCCACAATCCCAGGATGCGGGTGGTGCCGTCCGGATTGCGGAACAGAGGATTCTGATAATCGATTCCCGTGTCAATCAGCCCCACAATGACCCCTTCCCCGTTTGACCCCAGGGCAGGCTGGCGGAACGTGGAAATGATGCCCGAGGCTTCCATGCTGGTGGTGTCCATAAGGCCGAAAAGCGCCGGGATGGATTCATAGGAGTGGTTGGGGATGCTTAAGGGCAGGGATTCCCTTAGGGGAACGTGGTAGATCACATAGGACTCATTGACATAGCTGATACAGTCGGTCCCCAGAGCAGCTTTCAGTTCGTCCAGGGATGCGGCGTTGTGGCGGTAGATAAAGTCGGCGTAATCCTGGCCGGCTACGTTGGCGGTGCAGTCGCTCATAATCCAGATCCTGAAAAAGGGTTTTCTCTATTATATATATGGAGAAAATGAATGATAACCTACTGGACGGAAAAAGATAATCATAGTAAAATAAGGAACAGAATAAAGAAAGGAGTTTCAATATGGGGTTCTTACTGTTGATACTTACGATTTTGCTGGTTGATCTGGGGATCAAGTCCGTCATCGAGGACGGCGATCCGCAAGATTTCCCAAAGGAGCTGGAAGGCACAAAGGGGCTTGTGATGCTTCACAAAAAGCATAACGACGGCTTCCCCATGGGGGCGTTTCGAGATAAGAAGCAGCTTGTAAAGGATTTGCCGGTGATGGTGCTGTGCTCTGTAGCCGGGATCTTCCTCTGGATCTACCCCAAAAAGGGACATTTGGCGGAAAAGCTGGGTACCAGCCTGATTTTGGGGGGAGGATTCAGCAATGTATACGACCGCGTAAAGCGGGGATATGTAGTAGACTATTTCAGCATTCAATATAAAAAATTAAAAAAAGTTATTTTTAATTTGGGAGATATCTGTATTTTTCTGGGAGCTTTTATCCTGTTGATTTCCGAACTGGCAGAAGCCATAAAAGAGCGATAATTGACAAACCAACCGTTATCATGTACAATATCACCTAAAAAATATGTATATAAGGAGTGATTTTTTTGGATTCAAGTGACGTCATACAGTTGCTTGTGTTAGTTATTTTATTGGCATTATCCGCGTTTTTCTCTTCATCAGAAACAGCCCTTACTACGGTAAACAAGATAAGGGTCCGCACTTTGGCGGAGTCCGGCATGGAACGGGCGGTGGTCCTGTCAAAGGTGATCGAGCAGCAGAGTAAGATGCTCAGCGCTATTTTGATCGGTAACAACATCGTCAATCTGTCGGCTTCCTCTCTTCTGACTACTTTGACCATCAAGGTATTCGGAAATAAAGCCATCGGCATAGCCACAGGTGTTTTGACTTTGCTGATCCTGGTATTTGGGGAGATCACCCCCAAAACGCTGTCCACCATCTCCTCGGAGACCATCGCCTTAAGGAGCGCAGGGGTTATATACGCGCTGATGTGGGTTCTGACTCCGGTGATCGCAGTGGTCAACAAGCTTTCCCTGGGCGTCTTGATGCTCATGAAAGTGGACCCCAACAAGCGGCAGGAGATGATCACGGAGGATGAGCTGCGCACCATCGTGGAGGTAAGCCATGAAGAGGGCGTTATTGAGACCGAAGAGAAAAAGATGATCAACAATGTGTTTGATTTCGGGGATTCCCTGGCTAAGGATATCATGGTGCCCAGGATCGACATGACTTTTGTTGATGTGGAAGCCACTTACGAGGAACTGCTTGACATTTTCCGAAAAGAAAAATACACCCGTATCCCGGTATATGAGAATAATACGGATAATGTTATCGGCGTTATCAATGTAAAGGACCTTCTTTTGATTGATGATCACAAAGAGTTCCATATCCGTGAACATATGCGAAAACCTCTGTTTACCTATGAGTATAAAAAGACGGCGGAACTCATGGTAGAGATGAGGGGGACGTTTAAAAATATTGTTATTGTCCTGGATGAATACGGCGCCACGGCAGGTCTCATTACCTTGGAAGATATGCTGGAGGAGATCGTGGGAGAGCTTCGGGATGAATTTGACGAGGATGAGGAAGAAAGCCTGGTTGAGACAGAGCCGGGCATTTACTGTGTGGCAGGCGGCATGAAGCTGAACGATATTAACGACCGCTTAGGACTGGAACTGGAATCGGAAGATTACGATTCCGTGGGAGGTCTGATCATCGGACTTTTGGACCACCTTCCGGATGCAGGGGAGGAAGTGTGCGACAAGGGGATCCGGTTTATTGTGGAGACGGTGGATAAGAACCGGATCGACCGGGTGCGCATGGTCCTGCCTGCCCAGGAACCGGAGGAGGAAGAGCCTGCCGCCGCAGTTTAGCGAAGCTTTCCATAGCTGGGGCGTGTATCTGACGGAAAGCAATTTTCAAACACGCTCTGGCACCCCTATCCGTGCCATCTGCATGCCTGCGAAGTTAGCCGTAGGCACCGCTATGCCGTCGCTTCGCAGACGCGCAGCTGCCAAAGGAAAGCGATCATCGAGACCGTTTTTAACTGGATACGCCGCCGATGATGCCGCTTCCTGCGCAGAAGGCCAGGGTAGTGAGAATCTGAGCGGTATCGGCCGTAAGTCCTTTATTAATGGCAAAAGACACAGCCAGCAGGATGAGAAAGTAGGAAAGTCCTGCCAGAAGGCCGCAGAAGAACCGCTGCTTTTTAAGCCCTTTGCCCATAAGAAATCCGGCAAGGGCGCAGGAAAGAAGGTAGATGGCGTTCACTGCCATTTTTACCTGCGATTCCTTTAATCGGAATTTGTAAAGGACAAAAGAAGTAACAACCAGCAAAATACCGGACAGCAGATAGGAAAACAGCAGGGAGCGAAGCAATACCCTGGGAGTGGATGATGTTTCCATGGGAACTCCTTGTTTTTTTCTTGGTTACACTATATTCAGCAATCATCTTAGATATGTACAAGAGTTCCAAAGGGAGAAAATGAGAGATGGAAAAGCAGGAACAGGTAAAGGGGATACGGATCTGCACGCTAAATTACATTATGATCGTGTCAGCGGCTGTGTTGTACTTGATCTTGGTCTATGCTACGGTCCAGGTTTCGGTGAGATATGAAAAATTGATCACGGCTACCGAAGACTATATCAGCAGTGAAAAGGATGGTGCGCTTTTGCGGGCAGGTTCGGACTATTTGACCGAACAGGCCAGGCTTTATGTGGTCACGCTGGAATCCAAGTATATGGAGGCGTATTTTACCGAGAAGAATGTTACAAGACGCCGGGAGCGGGCTTTGGAAGGACTGCAGAGATATGAAAACAGCGAACCGGCCTATGAATTTCTCAAAAAGGCTTTAGACGACTCCAACCGGCTGACAGAGATCGAGATCTATGCCATGAGCCTTATTGCCCGCGGCCAGGATAAAATGGCCAGGCCCCTTCCCCAGGAGATCCTGGATGTGGTATTTACCGAGGAGGACGAAAAGCTTGATCTTTCGGGAAGGATGGAAAAGGCCAAAGAACTGGTTTTTGATTCCGACTACCGGGATACCAAGGATATGATAGCGTGCAACAGCAACAATTTCCTCAATGCCATCGTCACTTGGACAAGGGGCAGACAGACAGAAAGCGCCACGGCGTTAAAGTCCATCATACAGCGCCAGCGGCTGTGCTTTAGTATTTTGTTTGTGATGAATACCGTTACATTTGTGTTAATCATCATCTTTATCGTAAAACCTCTGCTTAATTTTGTGCAGCGCATAAAAGAGGAGAAGAAGCTGCAGGCGGCAGGGGCCTATGAAATTAGGTATCTGGCTGTGACTTACAATGATATGTATGAATCCAATATTGCCAATGCCAGCCGTCTGCGGAAAAAAGCTGAGATAGACCCTCTTACAGGGGTATTGAACCGAGGGGCTTTTGAGAGTATGCGGGCAAGATTGAAGGATACCGAAGAGCCGTTGGTCCTGATGATCATTGATGTGGACAGATTTAAACAGGTCAATGACACCTATGGACATGAGGTGGGAGACCGGGTCCTTAAGAAGGTGGCAGACGTGATCCGCAATACATTTCGCATGCAGGACTGTGTGGCCAGGATCGGAGGAGACGAGTTTGTGGTGATCATGACCGGAGAGACGGACAAGATAAAACCTGCCATTCGGCTAAAGGCAGATGCCATGAATGAGAAGCTGGCATTTCCGGAAGACGGACTGCCCAGGATCTCCTTAAGCATTGGCGCGGCATGTTCTCTCCATGGATTTATAGAGGAGCTTTACGGCATGGCGGACGACGCCCTGTACCGGGTAAAAGCCCAGGGACGATGCGGTTACTGCTTCTATGAGGACGGTATTTGTGACGATAATGATTGAAGTTCTTGCAGGATGGCAGGAGTTGTGCTATAGTTTATAGAAGCGTTGAGAAAGAACCTAAGGGACGCATTTAAGAGATGGAGGAAAGCAAACCATGAAAAAAGTAAAGACCTTAAGCAAGAATACGTTAAAGAACACCATGAAAAACGGCGGCTGCGGCGAGTGCCAGACCTCCTGCCAGTCCGCATGCAAGACTTCCTGCACCGTGGGAAATCAGAGCTGCGAGAACAGCAACCGGTAATATCTTTACTCCCAGGAAGCAGACATGTACCCCTATGGTCCCAGGGATTGTAGGGGTACTTTCTATGTCAGACGAAGTTTGTCGCGTATTTTACAGACCGCTGCCTGAGGCGGGGCAGCTTTTTCGCGTATTAATCATGAAGGAGAATAACAGTGATTCATCAGTATAAAAATAATGGGTATGATATCATTATGGACATAAACAGCGGCTCGGTCCATGTGGCAGATGATGTGGTGTACGACGCAGTGGAGTATCTGTCCGGGAAACTGGCGGACATGGAAAGGCCAAAGCCCATTCCGGAACCGTTAAAGGAGGAAGTGAGAGCCAGGCTTTCAGATGTTTACGAATTCCAGGATATTGAGGATGCACTGTCAGACATACAGGAACTGATCGATAATGAGGAGCTGTTTACGAAAGATGTTTACAGGGAGTATGTGACCGATTTTAAGAACAGAAAGACCGTGGTGAAAGCTCTGTGCCTGCATATTGCCCACGACTGCAACCTGGCTTGTCAGTACTGTTTTGCAGAGGAAGGAGAGTACCACGGACGGCGGGCGCTTATGAGTTTTGAGGTGGGAAAGAAAGCTCTTGATTTCCTCATAGCAAACTCCGGCAGCAGAAGAAATCTGGAGGTGGATTTTTTCGGCGGGGAGCCGCTGATGAACTGGCAGGTGGTAAAGCAGCTGGTGGAGTACGGCCGCTCCCAGGAGAAGATCCACAATAAGCATTTCCGTTTTACCCTGACTACCAACGGTGTTTTGCTCAACGACGAGATCATGGAGTTCTGCAACCGGGAGATGGGCAATGTGGTCTTAAGCCTGGACGGCAGGAAGGAAGTCAACGACAAGATGCGGCCGTTTCGCAATGGGGCGGGAAGCTATGACCTGATCGTTCCCAAGTTCCGGAAGTTCGCAGACAGCAGAGATCAGGCCAATTACTATGTAAGGGGGACTTTTACAAGGAATAATCTGGATTTTTCCCGGGATGTGCTCCACTTTGCGGATCTGGGATTTAAGCAGATGTCCATAGAGCCGGTGGTGGCGTCGCCGGATAAGCCTTACGCCATCCGGGAGGAGGATCTGCCTACGATCCTTCAGGAGTATGACATTCTGGCCAAAGAGTATGTGAAGCGGCACAAGGAGGGGAGAGGGTTTCAATTCTTCCATTTTATGATCGACCTGAATCAAGGCCCCTGTGTTGCCAAGCGTCTGTCCGGCTGCGGTTCCGGGACCGAGTATTTGGCGGTGACGCCGTGGGGGGATCTGTATCCCTGCCATCAGTTTGTGGGTCAGGAGGATTTTCTTTTGGGCAATGTGGACCAGGGCATCACCAACACCAAAGTCAGGGACGAGTTTAAGTTGTGCAATGTCTATGCCAAAGACAAATGCAGGGATTGTTTCGCAAGGTTCTACTGCAGCGGCGGCTGCGCGGCTAACTCCTACAATTTCCACGGCTCCATTACCGATGCCTACGATATCGGGTGTGAGATGGAAAAGAAGAGGGTCGAGTGTTCCATTATGATAAAGGCAGCTTTGGCCCAGTAGCATAGCAGAGGCGATAATTTTAAAAACAAAGGAGATAAATGTTATGAAAAGCAGTAAAGGAAAGGGGTTTTTAGGTCTGCTGGCGATCCTGTTCAGCATCGGCCTGTTCGGGTATTTCGGCTATGATACCATGGATGATATCAAGCTGGGACTGGACCTGGAAGGCGGTGTCAGCATTACCTATCAGGCCGACAAGGCTGACCCTTCGGCGGAAGATATGTCCGATACGGTGTACAAACTGCAGCAGAGGGCGCAGGGGTACAGCACGGAGGCAGAGGTGTACCAGGAGGGCAGCAACCGCATTAATATCGATATTCCCGGTGAGTCGGATGCCAACCGTATTTTGGCGGAACTGGGAAAGCCGGGGTCTCTGTCTTTTATGGATGAGCAGGGCAATGTTATCCTGACCGGCGATCAGGTGAAAAGCGCCAAAGCCGGCATCATAGATAAAAACGGCATAAGGGAAAATGTGGTCAGCCTGACTCTCACCGACGAGGGGAGCCAGAAGTTTGCCGAGGCCACCGAAGCCAATATCGGCAAACCTATCTATATTATCTACGATAACGCGATTAAATCCGCTCCTATGGTCAATACGGCTATTACCGGCGGAGAGTGCTATATTGAGGGGATGAGGGACTACGAGGAGGCGGAGAATCTGGCGGCTACCATCCGTATCGGTTCGTTATCCCTGGAATTGGAGGAGCTGCGTTCTAATGTGGTGGGAGCAAAGTTAGGGCAGGAGGCTATTTCCACCAGCCTTCAGGCTGCCGCTGCGGGATTTCTTATCGTAGTGATGTTTATGATTGCAGCGTACCGGATCCCGGGACTTGCATCCGCCCTGGCGCTGTGTCTGTATGTGGGACTGGAGATTATCCTTCTGTCCGCTTTTGAGGTGACCCTTACCCTTCCGGGTATTGCAGGCATCATCTTGTCCATCGGTATGGCGGTGGACGCCAATGTTATCATCTTTACCCGTATTAAGGAAGAAATCGGTGTGGGAAAGACCGTGAAGTCAGCCATCAAGACAGGATTTGCCAAGGCTCTGTCTGCCATCATCGACGGCAATGTGACCACCCTTATTGCGGCGGTAGTGCTGTTCTGGAGAGGTTCCGGCACGGTGAAAGGGTTTGCTTCCACGTTGGCTATCGGTATCATTCTGTCCATGTTCACGGCTTTGTTTGTGACAAAGGGAGCCCTGTATGCCCTGTATGCGGCGGGATTCCAGGACGTGAAGTTCTATGGCGTCAGGAAAGATGTTAAGGTCACGAATTTTCTGGGGAAGAGGAAGGTATTTTTCACGGTCTCCGCGGCAGCTATTGTCATAGGCTGGGTATTTATGGGCATGGGCGCTTCTTCCGGAAAAGGAGCTCTCAACTACGGTATGGACTTTAAAGGCGGCACTTCCACCAACGTGACATTTAACGAGGATATGAGCCTGGAGGATATTTCTTCCAATGTAGTGCCTGTAGTCGAAAAGATCACAGGGGATTCCCAGGTTCAGACGCAGAAGGTGACAGGGACCACAGAAGTCATCATTAAGACAAAGACGCTGAATGTAGATCAGAGGCAGGCGCTTAACGATGCTTTGGTGGAGCAGTTCGGCGTGGACGCGGACAAGATCACGGCGGAAAGTATTTCCGGCGCAGTCAGCAATGAGATGAAGCAGGACGCTCTGGTGGCGGTTGTGATCTCCACCATCTGTATGCTGATCTATATCTGGTTCCGTTTTAAGGACATCCGGTTTGCGGCCAGCGCGGTGCTGGCTCTGGTCCATGACGTAATGGTGGTCCTTACCTGCTATGCGGTGGCTAAATGGCCTGTGGGCTCTACATTTATCGCCTGCATGCTGACGATCGTGGGGTATTCCATCAATGCCACCATCGTGATCTTTGACCGCATCCGGGAGAATTTGCAGACAAAGAGCCACAAGGAGGATTTGGCGGCTCTGGTGAACCGCAGCATTTCGGAGACATTTACCAGAAGCATCAACACGTCGGTGACTACTTTTATTATGGTGCTTGTGCTGTTTATTCTGGGAGTTTCCTCTATTCGTGAGTTTGCCCTGCCTCTTATGGCCGGTATTATCTTCGGAGGGTATTCTTCCATCTGCGTCACAGGGGCGTTGTGGTATGTGCTGACAATGAAGAAGAAAGAAGTTAAGGCAGAGTAGTATGGAATATAAGATAATTGCCCAAGACGGGCGGGCAAAACGGGCTCAGGTGAAGACGGTTCACGGGACGATCCAGACGCCGGTGTTTATGAATGTGGGGACTGTGGCAGCCATCAAGGGGGCCGTCTCCACAGACGATCTGCGGATGATCGGGACCCAGGTGGAACTGTCCAACACCTACCATCTTCATGTGCGGACAGGGGACAGACTGATCAAGGAGTTTGGCGGGCTTCACCGGTTTATGAACTGGGACAGACCGATCCTTACGGACTCCGGCGGGTTTCAGGTGTTTTCCCTGGCCGGTATGAGGAAGATCAAGGAAGAGGGCGTGTATTTTAATTCCCATATTGACGGCAGGAAGATCTTTATGGGGCCGGAGGAGAGTATGCAGATCCAGTCTAATCTGGGTTCCACCATGGCCATGGCTTTTGATGAGTGTCCGCCCCATCCGGCTACCAGGGAGTATATGCAGAATTCCGTGGACCGGACTACCAGGTGGCTGGAGCGGTGCAGGCAGGAAATGCAGCGGCTTAACAGTCTGGAGGACACCATCAACAAAGAGCAGCTTTTGTTTGGGATCAATCAGGGCGGAACTTTTGAGGATATTCGGATCGCTCATGCCAAGACCATTTCGGCTCTGGATCTGGACGGCTATGCCCTGGGAGGTCTGGCGGTAGGGGAGAGCCATGAGGAGATGTACCAGATCCTGGACGAGACGGTCCCTTATTTGCCAAAGGATAAGCCTACTTATCTGATGGGAGTGGGAACGCCGGCCAATATTTTGGAGTCAGTGGACCGGGGCGTGGATTTTTTTGACTGTGTGTATCCTTCCAGAAACGGACGCCATGGCCATGTGTACACCAACCAAGGGAAATTGAATCTGTTTAACCAAAAATATGAGCTGGATCCCCGGCCTATTGAGGAGGGGTGTACTTGTCCGGCCTGCCGGTCTTACAGCAGAGCCTACATCCGGCATCTTTTGAAAGCCAAGGAGATGCTGGGGATGAGATTATGCGTCTTGCATAATTTGTATTTTTATAATAAAATGATGGAAGAGATCCGCGACGCGATCGAAGAACACCGCTATAGCCAGTACAAGGCTGCAAAGCTGGAGGCCATGGCAGGCGGACAAAATTAAAGAGAAACCGGATTTTACGTGCGAGGCGGTGAGAAACCGGGTAAGGAGGATTTATAGCTATGGGTGGAGTTGGATTCTGGGTGGTGTATGCCGCGTTTTTGATCGGGCTTATGTATTTTGTTGCGATCCGTCCTCAGAATAAAGAGAAGAAGCGGGTGGCGGAGCTGATGGAGAGCATTGCCGTAGGCGATACGATCTTGACCTCCAGCGGGTTTTACGGTGTTGTAATCGACATGACCGACGATACGGTCATTATTGAGTTTGGCAATAATAAGAACTGTCGGATTCCCATGCAGAAAAGCGCCATCGTGCAGGTGGAGAAGCCGGAGTAAGGATTTGAGGGAGGATCCCCCGTTTTTCAGGCACGTCCTGGGGCGGGGGTTTTTTGCTATGGAGCAGGCTGATAGGGAAGCTGTGAGACGTGTTTTGGATTGCTGTGAGAGCGGATCCAAGAAAGGAAGGGTGTTGGATCATGATCCGAAATCTGGTGTTTGATATGGGCAATGTGTTGGTGTTTTATGATTCGTTTCGGGTGGTCAGGCATTTTGTAAAGGATGAGGAACAGGCCCAGTCGGTGAATACTTCGGTGTTTGTGTCGCCGGAATGGCTGATGTTGGACATGGGCGTGATGGCGGAGGATGAGGCGCTTCGGCGGATGCAGGGCAGGCTTAAGACGGACAATGAGAAGGAGGCGGCAAGGCTTTGTCTGGAGCATTGGCATGAATATTGCATGTGGCCGGTGCCGGGGATGGAGGAGCTGGTTACCGACTTAAAGAGGGATGGCTATGGGCTGTATCTGTGTTCCAACGCGTCACTTAGGATGTTAAAGTGTTATGGGGACGTAATCCCTGGCATCCGGCTTTTTGACGGAGTGCTGTTTTCGGCGGAAGTAAAATGCATGAAGCCTCAAAAGGAGATGTACAGGCATCTGTTTGACCGGTTTGGGCTAAGACCGGAGGAGTGTTTTTTTGTTGATGATCAGCCTTTGAATATCGAGGGCGGAAGGGCCTGCGGCATGGATGGGTATTGCTTTGCGGATGGAGAAGCAGAGACGCTTAAAAAAGTCATCGCAAGACTTAGATAGTTTTTTGTTTATGAGAATGGAACATAAGGGGAAAGGGGATGACGGTAATGGATGGGGAAAACGGGACAAAAGAGCCGTCAAAGTCAATTGTAAGAGAGACCTTTCAGATGGCGTGGCCTGCGGTTCTGGAGTCGTTTTTTGTGGCTTTGGCGGGCATGATTGATTCGCTGATGGTAAGTTCCATGGGGGCTTACGCGGTGGCGGCGGTGGGCCTGACGACCCAGCCTAAGTTTATCGGTCTGGCCATGTTTGTGGCCACCAATGTGGCGGTGTCTGCCATTGTGGCCAGGAGAAAGGGACAGAATGACAGGGACGGGGCCAACCGGACGCTGGCGGCGGCTCTGGTGTTTGTGGTTCTGGCCGGGGTTGTGGTCAGCTTTCTCTGCGTGGCGCTGGCGGACCCTATTATCCGCCTGTGCGGGTCCAATGAGGATACCCGTGCCAGCGCAGCGGCTTATTTTCGAATCATTATGGGAGGCATGATGTTTAATATTGTGTCTTTGGTCATCAATGCGGCCCAGCGGGGAGCGGGGCGGACGAAGATTGCCATGAAGACCAATGTGACGGCCAATGTGCTGAATATGATTGGAAATTATCTGCTTATCGGCGGAAAGTTTGGGTTTCCGGCTCTGGGGATTTACGGGGCAGCCCTGGCCACGGTGTTTGGGACCGTGGTGGCCTGCGGCATGAGCATTGCCTCTATTTTGCAGAAGGACAGTTTTGTCAGTATTCCCTATATGATTGCAGGAAAGATTCGGTTTAGGATGTCGGCGCTTAAGGGTATTTTCCAGATTGGCTCCAATATTTTTCTGGAGCAGATTCTTCTGCGGGTGGGGTTTATGGCTGTGGCGGTTATGGCCGCAAAGATGGGCACGGACGCCTTTGCGGCTCATCAGGTGGGAATGAATGTGATGAGCCTTTCCTTTTCCTTTGGGGACGGTATGCAGGTGGCGGCCGTGGCGCTTATCGGCAGGAGTCTGGGGGAGGAGAAGCCGGAGCTTGCAAAGGTGTACGGCGGCATCTGTCAGAAAATGGGGCTGGTGATTTCCATGGTGCTGGCGGTGTGCTATCTTCTTGGGGGAGAATTTCTGTTCAGCCTGTATTTTAAGGAGGCCCATATTATTGCCATCGGCGTGGAGATTATGCGGGTGATTGTGGTGATTGTGCTTCTGCAGATTTCCCAGGTTATCTATATGGGGTGTCTGCGGGGGGCGGGGGATGTGCTGTTTACTACCATTGCATCCACATTCAGCGTTACGTTTGTGCGGACGCTTTGTTCCTATGGTCTGTGCTATACGGCGGGCCTGGGGCTTATCGGAATCTGGTTCGGGGTGGTGTGTGACCAGCTGTGCAGGTTTATGCTGACCAGGTGGAGATTTAAGTCCGGGGCATGGACTAAGGTGAGGATATAGACTGAGGAGGATTGTCATGATTTCAGTGAAAACGTTAAAGGGTATTTTGGGGTGTCTGGCGGCGGTGGTGGTGCTGGCGGGATGTTCATCTGCATATAAACCGATGGAAGTGTATACCGGCGGGCAGGAGGAGCGTCAGGGGAGCGGGAAGGCCGGGGAGACGGGGACGGAACCGTTAGAGGCGGGGGCGATGGAACCAGGGGCGATGGAACCAGGGGCGATGGAGCCGGGGCTGTCTGAATCAGAAAGGGATGAATCACAGCAGTCAGGGCCGGGGAACGGGCGGGAAGGCAGCGGGATGCAAAGTGAAACCGGCGACCTATACGGCAGGGGTGACCGGATAGAGGAACAGACGTTTGATGTGACGCTGAATCCTCTTGGGCAGGTGACGTTTGCGTCGTACAGGCCGGATACATCCGGCAACCCCCTGGCGGATGTGGTGTTTACCATTGAGAAAGACGGCCAGGTGATTTTGCGGCTTCCGGGTACGACGGAGGATAATGTGGGGACTGAGATGTTTGAGCAGGTGGAGGCGGTTGCATTTCCGGATTATAACGGCGACGGTTATGATGACATTATCGTGATTATCCAGTACTGTTTTGGGGCCGGTCCCCAGGCGGCTCAGCCTTATTCCACGGTTCGCTATTATAGGGGAAGCGGGGACGGGACGTTTATCTATGAGAGGGAGATGTCAGAGATCGGGTCACAGGCCCTGGCAGTGATAACCATAGAGTCGGCAAAGGGTTTTATTGGGGCAAAGGACAAGGCCAAAACAGACAGGGCTGAAACCGGCGGATTGGATAGCGGGAAGACACAGGAGTCATGGAAGCAGGCCTATATAGATTTTCTGGACAGGGAATCCCATGTGGGGGAGCCGGGAGGATACACATTGATTGAGATGCGCGGGGATGAGGCGCCTCAGCTTGTGGAAGTGGGAACCAGCGAGGCCAGCGGATGCCGCATCATTCATTACAGCGGCGGGAAAGCTTGTGTGACCCAGCTGAACAGGCTTGGCTTTGACTACATTCCCGACGGGAACCTGCTGAGGAATGGGGATGGGCTTATGGACCATTACTACGACCTGATTTACAGCATTGTTGACGGGGAGATGAAGCTGGTTGCGTCAGGATATTATGGGAGAGATGACAATGCCGCCATGGAGTTTGACGCGGAGGGGAATCCGGTTTATCAGTATGAGTGGAACGGCGTTTCCATGAGCAGAGAGGAGTATGACAGGGAGCTTGGGAAGGTATATGATAGTTCCAAAGCAGTTACTTATGAGTACGGCAGTCTGTATTCCGCGGATGAGATGAGGAACGTGATTGAGGGGTATTAAGGATATTGGCAGTAACATTCGTTTCGGGGCCAAAGCATATGTAAAGAGTCTTTCAGGAGACTCTTTTTATTTGCCCGTTTACAAGCAGGGAAGGGCGTGATATAGTAGTTTTACCGGATGATAGAAGAGGACACGAAAGAATCTATCACCATCATTTTACCGTTCATGTAAAGGGAATCTAATTATCTAAACAATCAGCCTGCATTCAGGCAGAATTCCAAACAGACGCGGATTTGAGTAAATAACGAGAAAATAAAAAGTACAGAGGCAGCTATTGTCCGGCAGAAAGAAAACAGATATAATGGAGGTAGTTCTTGTGTGTCTCCTGCAAAGGAGGTTTGGTGAAAAAACGAAGGAAAAGCGGGAAGACAGGAAGCGTGGGTCAGACGGCAGAACAGTATCCCATGGAGGACCGGGTGCTGAAAGCGGCGGCCCGGTTTATGGGTGAGGAACTGCTGCCCCTGCTGGGGGTGGAAGGAGTTGTGAAGAGAGTGGCTCCCACGGAGGCAGTCTTTTTGGAGGTCAAGGACTTTCTGGCGGATTTTAATTATGAGATGGCGGATGGAACGTGGAAGCGTCTGGAGTTTGAGAGCGACAGCATTTCCACGGAGGACTTAAGGCGATTTCGTGCCTGGGAGGCGGTTGTCAGTTATCAATACAAGATAGAGGTATCCACCTGTGTGCTGTGCTCTTCGGAAGCCAAGGTTTTGCGTGACAGTCTGACAGAGGGGATGAATACCTACAGGGTGCAGATAGTCCGTATGAAGGACCGAAATGCTGACCGTATGATAGAAGAGCTGGAAGAAAAGCAGAGAAAAGAGGCCCTTGACAGGGAGGAGCTGCTGAACGTGCTTCTGACGCTTTTGATGGGCGGGGAGATGAGCCGGAAGGAACGTGTGGAGAGAAGTTTTGGAATCCTTGGCCGGGAAGAGGAGCGTGTGGGGAGAGAAGAGATGGCACGGATGCAGTCGGTGCTGTATGCGTTGGCCATGAAATTTTTAGCTGTGGAAGAAGTGAAAGAGATAAAGGAGATGATGGCGATGACGTTGATGGGACAGATGTTGATGGAGGATGGGATTGCGAAGGGGATTGAGCAGGGAATCGAACAGGGGATTGCGAAAGGGATTGAGCAAGGACTTGAACGAGGAGAATTTAAAACATTGTTGAGCTTGATTGAGGACGGCTTTTTGACAAAGAAGGAAGCAGCCACCAGAAAAGGGATGACTGTAGAGCAGTTTCAGGGAAAGCTGATGGAGCTGAAACTGATTTAGACCAGGGAGGACCATCCCGAAAGCAGCTTAAAGAGAAGAGGAGCCATGAAAACATACAGGATAAAAGAGTTTGCAGGGAATCTGGGAGTGACGGAGAAGACGCTGCGTCATTATGAAAAATATAAGATAGTAGAGCCCTCTGTGGATGAATCCAATGGATACCGCAGTTACAATTTCCGGGATGCGGAGCGGATTCTGGTTTCCAGGCGTTTCAGCAGTATGGAATTTTCGGTGAAAGAGACCTCCAGGCTGTTAAGCGAAAGTTCCATTGATGAAGTCATGGAGGCTTTCAGAATCCAGTCTGAGAAACTGGAGCAGAAGGCGGAGCATCTGCGTCTGGTTGCGCAGCGGATGCGGGAGCTGGAGGATGAATTGGGGTGGTTTAAGGGAAGCGCCAACAGAGGGTTTATCCGGGAAGGAAATGAGTGGTGGTTTATCCGGCATGTGAAGAACACGGAGTTTGTCAGAGACAGGGAATCCCTTGGCATAATCCGTAAAATGATGGACGCCCTTCCCTGTTCCGTGAAAATGATGCCGATTCCAGAAAAAATGACAAAGGACAGGGATGTTATCTGGGGGATGGCCATAGAACCCCGCTACGCCGCCGCCCTGGGGATTGATTTTCAGCCGCCTATGGTGAAGATTCCGGCAGGAACCTGCTACGTGTATCCCGCCGTGATTTCGGCCAAAAAAGAGCGGATTCTGGAAGGCGGGCAGGATGTTCCGGAGATTTGGGGGAAGATTCAGAGAGAATTGGAGGAGATGCATGTTTCTGTGACAGGCGTGCCTTATGTGATTGGAAGCATTGACTCTTTTTCAGGAGAACTAAGGGAAAAACATTTTTTGTTCTGGGCGCCTGTTAAGGGTTGACCTTGCCCTTGGGGCAGGGTTTATACTTTTCCTGTTAAGAAAATGACAAGGAGAGGTTGTTATGAGAAAGAGAGCATTATGGTGTGGGTTGCTGGCTGCGGCAGTGGTTTTAAGCGGATGCCAGTCAGGAACCCAGCAGGCGGGACAGACCCAGGCAGCAACAGAAACAGAGGCAGAAAGCGCCTCCCAGAGTGAGACAGCCGCCCAGGCAGAGGAATCCTCCGGTGAGCAGGAGGACAGTTCCGGGGAGGCAGGGTACAAGGAAGGCGTGTACACCGCCCAGGCAGGCGGCAACAACGGGGATGTGAAGGTGGAGGTGGAATTTTCCGCTGACGCCATCGTAAAAGTGACCGTGGTACAGCATCAGGAAACGCCGGGTCTGTCAGACCCGGCCATAGAGAAGATTCCCCAGAGGATTGTGGACGGACAGACTTTGAACGTGGATGCTATTTCCGGAGCTACCAACACATCCAATGCGATTCTGGAGGCTGTGGCGGACTGCGTGACCCAGGCCGGCGGTGACGCGGAAGGGCTGAAAGCCAAAGAAGCCCAGGCCAATACGGCTGTGGAGGAAATGACCGCCGACGTGGTGGTAGTAGGCGGCGGCGCCTCCGGTTCCGGCGCGGCTCTTGCGGCAGCTGGAAAAGGGGCAAAGGTAGTTTTGCTGGAAAAAGCGGCCGGAGTTTCCGGGGCAGGAACCATGGCAGGCGTTATGTTTGCGGACCACAGCTCTCTGCAGAAAGCGGCGGGCAAAGAGGTAGATACCCAGTGGCTGTATGACCAGTACATTACGGATTCCAATTACAGTGCCAATGGAGCTCTGGTGACGAAAGTGATTTCAGAGTCCTCCGCCACAGTGGAGTGGCTGATGGAAAACGGCGTAAAGCTGACCCTTTTGGACGCCGGTTACGGCGCTCAGTATAATCACAAGGGCATGCCTACCACTGCCCACGGTTATGCGGACGGCGGAAGCGCGGCTATCCAGACTCTCCATAAGCGGATTGAGGAGCTTGGAGGCCAGGTGCTCTATGAAACTCCAGGGGAGGAATTGCTTTTTGACGCCCAGGGCCAGGTGGCCGGTGTGGCGGCAAGGAAAGCGGACGGCACGACCCTGAATATTCACGCCAAGTCGGTAATCCTGGCAACCGGCGGTTTCGGCGGCAATAAGGAAATGATGGCGGAGTACTTCGGGGAAAAGGCAGGAACCGGACTTGTGGGAACCGCCACAGGGGACGGTCTTAAGATGGCGTGGTCCGCAGGAGCGGCAGAGCATGGAAGTCATGTGGCGCAGTGGTTCGGCATGAAGTATGACGGAGCCAAGAGTAAGGAGATGCCAAACGGCACAGGCAAGCTGACGGAGCTGGTGCGCAATCCCCTGCTGTTTGTGGATAAGTACGGAAACCGGTTCGGAAATGAGGAGGAAGCCTACGAGAGTGCGGCCCTGGGAACCATGATGTACAATCTTCCGGACGCCAAGATGTATATTGTCCTGGACCAGGGTATTGTGGATGATGTGGCGGAAAAAGGTCTGGCAGACGTGTTTGTGGACAGATGGGGCCATTTCTACGGTCAGGGCGTAAGTTATGTGGAAAATGGAAAGACGGTGGACCTGGATGCCAGCACGGAGAATCTGCGGACGCCCAGGGACTACACGGAGACCCTGGAGGAGGCTGTGGCAGCAGGCGTGGCTTACAAAGCGGATTCTATTGAGGAGCTGGCGCAGACTCTGGGGATGGACAGCCTGACGGAGACAGTGGATACATACAATCAGCTGTGCGCAGACGGAAATGACACCCAGTATCACAAGGACGCTCATTTCCTGTACGCAGTGGATGAGGGGCCATACTATGTTGTGGAGACGGCTCTTCGGTGTCTGGGAACCCTGGGCGGCGTTAAGATTAATGAAGATATGCAGGCAGTGGATGAGGAGAATAAACCCATCAATAATCTGTATGTGGCAGGCGCCGACGCAGGCGGAATGTACGGAAACAGCTATGTAATGTTTGAGGGCGGTACGCTGGGATTTGCGTACATCTCCGGGAAAGTTGCTGGGGAGAACGCCGCGGACCATGCCGCAGGGCAGTAAATATTTGAAGAATGACAGAGGGATACGGCAGCAGGTTACCGTTTCCCTCTGTTCGTATGTTTTAGTTTACAACTGTCAAAGGGCGTGATATAGTAGTTTTACCGGATGATAGAAAAGGACACAAAAGAATCTATCACCATCATCACCGTTCATGTAAAGGGAATCTAATTTTCTAAACAATCAGCCTGCATTCAGGCAGAATTCCAGACAGACGCGGATTTGAGTAAATAATGAGAAAATAAAAAGTACAGAGGCAGCTATTGTCCGGCAGAAAGAAAACAGATATAATGGAGGTAGTTCTTGTGTGTCTCCTGCAAAGGAGGTTTGGTGAAAAAACGAAGGAAAAGCGGGAAGACAGGAAGCGTGGGTCAGACGGCAGAACAGTATCCCATGGAGGACCGGGTGCTGAAAGCGGCGGCCCGGTTTATGGGTGAGGAACTGCTGCCCCTGCTGGGGGTGGAAGGAGTTGTGAAGAGAGTGGCTCCCACGGAGGCAGTCTTTTTGGAGGTCAAGGACTTTCTGGCGGATTTTAATTATGAGATGGCGGATGGAACGTGGAAGCGTCTGGAGTTTGAGAGCGACAGCATTTCCACGGAGGACTTAAGGCGATTTCGTGCCTGGGAGGCGGTTGTCAGTTATCAATACAAGACAGAGGTATCCACCTGTGTGCTGTGCTCTTCGGAAGCCAAGGTTTTGCGTGACAGTCTGACAGAGGGGATGAATACCTACAGGGTGCAGATAGTCCGTATGAAGGACCGAAATGCTGACCGTATGATAGAAGAGCTGGAAGAAAAGCAGAGAAAAGAGGCCCTTGACAGGGAGGAGCTGCTAAACGTGCTTCTGACGCTTTTGATGGGCGGGGAGATGAGCCGGAAGGAACGTGTGGAGAGAAGTTTTGGAATCCTAGTACATCGCTGCACTAATTCTCGAGTAAATAGCACTTGCTATCCGTGCCTTCTGCACGCCTGCGAAGCTAGCCGTAGGCACCACTACGCCGTCGCTTCGCAGACGCACAGCTGACACGAATATCAAGCACTATTTACTTCAAGATTAGTGCAACGATGTACTAGGCCGGGAAGAGGAGCGTGTGGGGAGAGAAGAGATGGCGCGGATGCAGTCAGTGCAGTATGTGTTGGCTATGAAATTTTTAGCTGTGGAAGAAGTGAAAGAGATAAAGGAGATGATGGCGATGACGTTGATGGGACAGATGTTGATGGAGGATGGGATTGCGAAAGGGATTAAGCAGGGGATTGAGCGGGGACTTGAACAGGGGATTGAACAAGGACTTGAGCGGGGACTTGAACAGGGAATCGAACGAGGAGAATTTAAAACATTATTGAGTTTGATTGAAGACGGCTTTCTGACAAAAAAGGAAGCCGCCGCCCGAAAAGGAATGACCGTAGAGCAATTTCAGGGAAAGCTGATGGAGCTGAAGCTGATTTGAATCAGGAAGCACCATCCCCAAAGCCGCTGAAAGCCAAATGGAACATAAAAACGGTATGAAATAAAATAAGAGGGAAAACGGCAGCAGTCTGACGAAAATCAGCACCGCCGTTTCCCTCTTTATTTTACACTACCAATAAATTTCCCGGTCATTGGAAACACAGCCATTCATTATCAATGACAAATTTTGCAGGGCACATACCCCAAAGCGCCAAGGTCAACCGAACCGTCGCTGTAGCCCATATTTTTTTGCTTCATATCCTTAACAGCCCTGCACGACGGAACATGATACTTTTTGGTGTTTGTATTTACGATAATCGTATACCCGTCACAGGGGGAAGAGGAAACACCCGTATGGCTCCCCGCAGAGGCAGAAGTATTTTGGTTTTGCGTCTGGGTCGAAGCAGCGGAAGCGGGGACAGAGATGGTCTTTGTTTGAACAATCCCATCCACAATACAGGCCCCGTTAGCGTCAACCGTAAAGCCGTCAGGCGTGGTGGTATTTACCAGAAGATAGCCATTCTCATTAAAATAGTAGCTTTCCGCAATTCCGTCGTTGTTGCCGTCAATCCACTGCCAGGTATTTGCCGGATAAGAATGGTCGTCATTCTGATACCAGTAACCGTTGGCGTCAAGCTGCCAGGAGCCGGCAAAAACCGGGACGGTTAAAGACAGGGATAAAACTCCGGCTAAAATAAGTGACTTCCATGGTCTTCTCATAGTGAAACCTCCTTGTAATATGTATGAAAATAGGGCGTTCATCATTAAGGCTGTTATTCATAATCATACCATATCAATACCCTTCCTGCCATTTATTATACGGCAAATCCCGAAAAAATCAAGAAACGCCGCTGTTTTTTATCCCCGGTAACGGTTCGCAAAGTTACTGTTTACAGGTACCCTGTGAACGTAACCGCATATGCCCATTTAAAATCGCCTGCGGCGATGGGGCATATGCTCTGCCCCGTAATGGTACTCCCCCATGACGAATCAGCAATTCCCCCCCCACTCCCCCTCATAACACCAGGTTATACCAAAAATTCCAAATAACTTTAGAATAATTTCGCAAGGATTCTTGAAATATCTCCTCAAATGATATATGATGAAGAGAAACAATTGAAGAACGACAAAAAGGGAGAGAAAAAGAACATGGACTGCAGGATTGTGACTATCCCGGGAGACGGCATCGGGCCGGAGATTGTAAAAGAAGCATGCAAAGTTCTTGACAAAACAGGACAGGTATTCGGACATACGTTTCACTACACGGAGATTCTCATGGGAGGATGTTCCATTGACGCACACGGAGTTCCGCTGACCCAGGAGGCCCTGGAGACAGCGAAGGCAGGCGACGCCGTGCTTCTGGGAGCCGTGGGAGGGGACGTGGGGAATTCCCGCTGGTACGATGTGGCCCCCAATCTGCGGCCGGAGGCAGGGCTCCTTGCTATCCGAAAAGGTCTGAACCTTTTTGCCAACATCCGTCCGGCCTACTTATACAAGGAGCTGGCAGAAGCCTGCCCCCTGAAAAAAGAGATTATCGGGGACGGATTTGACATGGTCATCATGAGAGAGCTGACCGGAGGACTGTACTTCGGAGAGCGCCATACCAGTCAGGTGGACGGAGTCATGACGGCTGTGGACACCCTTACATATAATGAAAACGAGATTCGCAGGATTGCGGTAAAAGCCTTTGACATCGCCATGAAGAGAAGAAAAAAGGTCATCAGCGTAGACAAGGCCAATGTTCTGGACTCCTCCAGGCTGTGGAGAAAGGTTGTAGAAGAAGTGGCAAAAGACTACCCGCAGGTAGAATTAAGCCACATGCTGGTAGACAACTGCGCCATGCAGCTGGTGATGAATCCGGGCCAGTTTGACGTGATTCTCACAGAAAACATGTTTGGAGACATTCTGTCCGACGAAGCCAGCATGATTACCGGGTCCATCGGCATGCTCTCATCCGCCAGTCTGAACGAGACGAAGTTCGGCCTGTACGAGCCCAGCCACGGCTCCGCGCCGGACATTGCGGGGAAAGACATTGCCAACCCAATCGCCACCATCCTGTCAGCGGCCATGATGCTCCGCTACTCCTTTGACTTGGACAAAGAAGCGGCAGCCATTGAACAGTCCGTGCAGAAGGTCCTGACAGAAGGATACCGCACCGGAGACATCTGGAAAGAAGGCTGCACAAAGGTAGGAACAGCCCAAATGGGAGATTTGATTGCACAAAATATACGCAGCTAACGCAGGAGGGATATTATGAGAAGTGACAATGCAAAATCAGGGATGCAGCAGGCTCCGGCCCGCTCCCTTTTCCGCGCCCTGGGACTGACAGAAGAAGAGCTGGCAAGGCCGCTTATCGGTGTGGTCAGCTCTCACAATGAAATCGTTCCGGGCCATATGAATCTGGATAAAATCGTGGAAGCCGTAAAACAGGGCGTCTCCATGGCAGGAGGAACCCCCATTGTATTCCCGGCCATCGCGGTGTGCGACGGAATCGCCATGGGACACGAAGGGATGAAATACTCTCTGGTCACCAGAGACTTAATAGCCGACTCCACCGAATGCATGGCCATTGCCCACCAGTTTGACGCCCTTGTCATGGTCCCCAACTGTGACAAAAATGTGCCGGGCCTTCTGATGGCAGCGGCCCGCCTCAATATACCCACGGTATTCGTAAGCGGCGGCCCCATGCTGGCAGGCCGGGTAAAAGGAGAGAAGAGAAGTTTGTCCAGCATGTTCGAGGCAGTAGGCTCCTACGCCGCCGGAACCATGACCCGGGAAGACGTGGAAGAATTCGAGTGCAAAGTCTGCCCCACCTGCGGCTCCTGCTCCGGCATGTACACCGCCAACAGCATGAACTGCCTTACTGAGGTCCTGGGCATGGGCCTCCCGGGCAACGGCACCATTCCAGCCGTATACTCCGAGAGAATCCGCCTGGCCAAGCAGGCAGGCATGGCGGTTATGGAGATGCTGAAAAACAATATCTGCCCCAAAGACATTATGACAAAAGAGGCATTTTCCAATGCCCTGACCATGGATATGGCCCTTGGGTGCAGCACCAACAGCATGCTCCATCTTCCGGCCATTGCCCATGAAGCCGGGGTGGACCTAAACGTGGACATTGCCAATGAAATCAGCGCCAGAACTCCCAACCTTTGCCATCTTGCGCCCGCCGGCCCCACCTACATGGAAGACTTAAACGAGGCAGGCGGCATCTACGCGGTGATGAACGAGATTTCAAAGCTGGGACTTCTGAACCTGGACTGCATGACCGTCACCGGAAAGACGGTGGGAGAGAACATAAAAGGCTGCGTCAACAAAAATCCCCAGGTAATCCGCCCGGTGGAGAATCCCTACTCTGCCACCGGCGGCATCGCTGTCCTGCGGGGCAACCTGGCTCCGGATTCCTGCGTGGTGAAGCGGTCCGCAGTCGTTCCCGAGATGTTAAAACACGAGGGTCCGGCCAGAGTCTTTGACTGCGAGGAGGACGCCATCGACGCCATCAAAGGCGGTAAGATTGTAGCAGGCGATGTGGTGCTTATCCGCTACGAAGGCCCCAAAGGCGGTCCGGGCATGAGGGAGATGTTAAATCCCACATCTGCCATTGCAGGCATGGGATTGGGAGCATCTGTAGCCCTTATTACCGACGGACGGTTCAGCGGCGCATCCAGAGGCGCGTCCATCGGCCATGTGTGTCCGGAGGCAGCTGCCGGAGGCCCCATCGGGCTGGTGGAAGAAGGAGACATCATCTCCATTGACATCAATGCCAATACCATCAACATGAAGGTGTCCGACGAAGAACTGGCAAGACGGCGGGAGAACTGGACGCCGAAGACCAAAGAAGTTGCCGGTTATCTGAAACGGTATCGGCGGCTGGTCACCAGCGCGGACAAAGGCGCGGTGCTTGAAGACTGACAGATGAAACCGAACAGTAAGGAGAAAAAGCCTATGCAGATTTTGACTGGAGCGGAGATTGTTGTAGAATGTCTGAAAGAACAGGGCGTGGATACCGTGTTCGGGTATCCCGGCGGTTCCATTCTGAATATTTACGACGCTTTATATAAACATCAGGACGAGATAACCCATATTTTGACCTCCCACGAGCAGGGCGCCGCCCACGCGGCGGACGGATACGCCAGGGCCACGGGAAAGGTAGGCGTGTGTCTTGCCACGTCAGGTCCCGGAGCCACCAACCTGGTGACGGGAATCGCCACGGCGTACATGGATTCCATCCCCATGGTGGCTATTACCTGCAATGTGGGCGTAAGCCTTCTTGGAAGAGACAGCTTCCAGGAGATAGACATTACCGGGGTGACCATGCCCATTACCAAGTATAATTTTATCGTAAAGGATATTACCAAACTGGCGTCGGTTATCCGCCGGGCTTTTGTTATCGCCAGGTCAGGCCGTCCGGGGCCGGTGTTGGTGGATATCACCAAGGACGTGACCGCCAATTCCTACGACTATGAGTATCAGGAGCCGGAGCAGACGACCAGACAGACGGATACCATTGAGGAAGCGGATATTGAGCTGGCTTTGATGATGATCAAAAGTTCCGAGAAGCCTTTTATCCTGGTAGGCGGCGGCGCTAATCTGGCGGACGCCGGGGACGAGGTGCGGGTTTTTGCCGGAAAAGTCCAGGCGCCTGTGGGGGACACCCTGATGGGCAAGGGGGCGTTTGACGGCACCCATGAGCTGTACACCGGCATGGTGGGCATGCACGGCACCAAGGCTTCCAATTTCGGCATAACCGAGTGCGATCTTCTGATCGTGGTGGGAGCCAGGTTCAGCGACCGGGTGACCGGCAACACGGCCAAGTTTGCTAAAAACGCCAGAATCCTGCAGCTGGATATTGACCCGGCGGAGATCAATAAGAATATTCGGACAGACGCCAGCGTTATCGGCGACTTGAAGATTATTTTGAGGAGGATAAACGCCCGTCTGGATCCTCAGAATCATGACGAGTGGGTAAACCATGTGGAGCGGCTCAAAGACATGTATCCCTTAAGCTACAAAAAGGATGCGCTGACAGGGCCGGCTGTGGTGGAAGCTATCTACGAGGCCACACAGGGAGACGCCATCATCGTGACCGAGGTGGGACAGCATCAGATGTGGGCGGCCCAGTATTATAAATATAAAAATTCCCGGACCCTTCTTACCTCCGGCGGCCTGGGGACCATGGGCTACGGCCTGGGGGCGGCCATCGGTGCCAAGATGGGGCGAAAGGACAAGAAGGTGTTCAATATTGCCGGAGACGGGTGTTTCCGGATGAATATGAACGAGATCGCCACGGCTACCAGGTACAATATCCCGGTCATCCAGGTGGTTGTCAACAACCATGTGCTGGGGATGGTCCGCCAGTGGCAGACATTGTTCTACGGAAAGAGGTATTCACATACCATATTGAATGACCATGTGGATTTCGTGAAGGTGGCGGAGGCCATGGGAGCCAAGGCATACCGGGTAACAGGCAAGGAGGAACTGCAGGCAGCGCTGAAAGAGGCTATGGAGCTGGATATCCCGGTGGTCATTGACTGCCAGATCCATTGTGACGATAAGGTATTTCCAATGGTATCTCCAGGTGCGGCTATTTCGGACGCATTTGACGATAAAGATCTAAAGATTTAAAAATTCAGAGGAGAGTGGGGAACACGGTATGAGCAGAGTGTACAATTTTTCAGCAGGACCGGCGGTATTGCCGGAAGAGGTATTGAAGGAAGCGGCGGCAGAGATGCTGGATTACAAGGGAAGCGGCATGTCGGTGATGGAGATGTCACACCGCTCTAAGGTATATGAAACCATTATTCAGGAGGCGGAGGCGGACCTTCGGGAGCTGTTAAATATTCCCGATAATTACAAGGTGCTGTTTTTACAGGGGGGAGCGCATCTGCAGTTTTCCATGATCCCTCAGAACCTTATGAAAAACGGTGTGGCGGATTATATCATTACAGGCCAGTGGGCTAAAAAGGCGTTTAAGGAAGCGCAGAAATACGGCAAGGCCAACGCGCTGGCTTCCAGCGAGGATAAGACTTTCAGCTATATTCCGGATTGTTCGGATCTGCCTGTTTCCGAGGATGCGGACTATGTGTATATCTGCGAGAACAACACCATCTACGGCACAAAATTTAAGGAGCTGCCCAACACCAAGGGAAAAACGCTGGTGGCGGACGTGTCCTCCTGCTTTTTGTCTGAGCCGGTGGACGTGTCAAAGTACGGCATCATGTACGGCGGCGTTCAGAAAAATATCGGGCCGGCCGGTGTGGTCATTGTCATTATCAGGGAAGATTTGATCACGGAGGACGTGCTTCCCGGAACACCTACTATGTGCCAGTACAAGATCCATGCGGACGCCAAATCTCTGTACAATACGCCGCCGGCCTACGGCATCTATATCTGCGGCAAAGTGTTTAAGTGGCTGAAAGCAAAAGGCGGTCTGGCTGCTATGAAGGAGTACAATGAGAAGAAAGCGAAGATCCTTTATGATTTCCTGGATGGCAGCAGCCTGTTTAAGGGTACTGTGGTGAAAGAAGACCGGTCTCTTATGAATGTTCCTTTCGTCACAGGGGACGCGGATTTAGACGCGCTGTTTGTCAAGGAGGCCGCAGCCGCCGGGTTTGTGAACCTGAAGGGACACCGCAGCGTAGGCGGCATGAGAGCCAGCATTTACAATGCTATGCCTATTGAGGGCGTGGAGAAGCTGGTGGCATTTATGAAAGAGTTTGAGGAGGCGCACAAAGCATGAGAACAATCCATTGCATTAACAATATTTCCAAATGCGGAACCGATCTATTTACCGGTGAATACACCATGACGGATGCTTTTGATGAGGCCCAGGGCGTGTTGGTGCGCAGCGGCTCCATGCATGATATGGAGATGCCAAAGAGTCTTTTGGCCATTGCCAGGGCCGGAGCCGGGGTGAACAATATCCCTCTGGATTCCTGCGCCGAGAAGGGCATCGTGGTGTTCAACACTCCGGGGGCCAATGCCAACGGCGTGAAGGAACTGGTTCTGGCCGGGCTGTTTTTGGCCTCCCGCGACGTGGTAGGCGGTATCCAGTGGTGTCAGGGTATTAAGGACGACCCCAATATCGCCAAGACGGTGGAAAAGGGAAAGAAGGATTTCGCGGGATGTGAGATCAAAGGCAAGAAGCTGGGGGTTATCGGCCTGGGCGCTATCGGAGCCGAGGTAGCCAACGCCGCGGCTGCCCTTGGCATGGAGGTCTATGGATACGACCCGTTCATATCCGTCAATGCAGCCTGGATGCTGTCCAGAGATGTGAAGCATATTACGGCGGTAGACAGCATTTATGAGGAGTGCGATTTTATTACGCTTCATGTTCCCCTTATGGACGCCACGAAAGAGATGATCAATGAGGAGACTTTAGGAAAGATGAAGGACGGTGTGGTGATCCTTAACTTTGCCAGGGATCTGCTGGTGAAGGACGATGCTATGGCGTCTGCTCTGGAAAGCGGAAAGGTGGGCCGGTATGTGACCGACTTCCCCAATCCCAAGTCTGTAAATATGAAAGGAGCTATCGCTATCCCTCATCTGGGGGCTTCCACCGAGGAGTCTGAGGACAACTGCGCCAGAATGGCGGTGGAAGAGCTGATGGATTACCTGGAAAACGGAAATATCCGCAATTCCGTTAATTTCCCGGCCTGTGATATGGGCGTGTGCCGCATGGCCAGCCGGGTGGCGGTGTTCCACAAGAACATCCCCAATATGATCGGTCAGGTGACGGGGACGCTGGCTGCGGCCGGGGTCAATATTTCCGATATGACGAATAAGAGTAAAGATAAGTTTGCCTACACGCTGCTGGATCTGGAGAATACGGTTGACGATGCTGTGATCGAAAAGCTTGGCAGTATTGACGGAGTGTGCAGGGTCAGAGTTGTGAAGTAGAGAACGCTGCATACAGATCCGTTAAAAAGGCAGATGTACAAGGGATTTGCGTGTAGTTACATGAAGACAGAGGAAAGGGGAACTGCGGAGTCATGCCTGTGGTTCCCCTGATATGTACTCTCGGAATCCCTCTTGCACCTGCATTTGTGGATGATTTTCCGTCATATGCACATAAATTTAATCAACGCACGTTCCACGTACGCCTCATAAATTTATGCACATCTGACAAAAAATCATCTCACAAAATCAGGCACAAAGAGACTCTGAGAGTACATTGATCTATAAGGGAGGAAGTATTTATGGCGACAGTGAAACCGTTTGTCTGTGTCAGACCGGATGCGGCTGCAGTTTCTAAAGTGGCGGCGCTGCCTTATGATGTATACAGCCGGAAGGAAGCCTGTGACGAGGTGAAGGGGAAAACCCTTTCATTTCTGAACATTGACAGGGCGGAGACCCAGTTTGGGGATGATGTGGACACCTATGACGAGAGGGTGTACCAGAAGGCCAGGGAGCTTTTGGATGCAAGGATCCAGGACGGGACTTTTGTGACAGATGAGGAAGCCTGCTATTATCTGTACCAGCTGACTATGAACGGCCGGAGCCAGACAGGCATCGTGGCCTGCTCTTCGGTGGATGACTATGTAAACGGCGTGATCAAGAAGCACGAGAACACCAGGGAGGACAAGGAGCTTGACAGGATCCGCCATGTGGAGGTAACAAACGCCCACACCGGTCCCATTTTTCTGGCGTACCGCCGCAGCGAAACGCTGGCGGGCATCATGGAAAAGGTTATGGAGGATAAGCCGATCTATGATTTTGTGTCTGAGGATGGGATCGGACATAAGGTGTGGCGGGTGGGAGATAAAGGGATGGTTCAGGATATTGAGGACGCATTCCGGCAGATCCCGGCTACCTATATTGCCGACGGACACCACAGAGCGGCTTCGGCGGCGAAAGTGGGGCTGATGAGAAGAGAGGCACAGGCGCAGATAGGCCGGAAGGTTACCGGGGAGGAGCCCTACAACAGCTTTTTGTCTGTGCTGTTCCCGGAGGACCAGCTGATGATCATGCCCTACAACCGTGTAGTAAAGGATTTAAACGGGCTGTCTATGGAGAAGTTTTTTACCGCAGTCTATGAGAGCTTTGACGTGGCAAAGGTGGGAACGGCGGCTTACGCTCCCACAGAGAAGGGGACTTTCGGCATGTATGTGGGAGGCCAGTGGTATCTTTTGAGGATCAAGGACCATCTTCGCATCGCCGACCCGGTGAAGGGGTTGGATGTATCCCTGCTTCAGGATCATCTTCTGGGGCCTGTGCTGGGCATCGGGGATCCCAGAGTGGACAAGCGGATCGATTTTATAGGCGGCATCCGCGGCCTTAAGGAACTGGAGCGGCGGGTTAAGGAGGATATGGCTGTGGCGTTTTCCATGTATCCCACCTCAATCCAGGAATTGTTTGCGGTGGCTGACGCGGGGATGTTGATGCCGCCTAAGTCTACGTGGTTTGAACCGAAGCTGCGGAGCGGGATATTTATCCATCGGTTGTAACGTGTAAAAGAGGAGAAAGAGATTATGGCAAAACTGGAAGGAAAGACGGCTTTGATCACAGGCGCTGCAGCTGGTCTGGGCCAGGGGATCGCAGAGGCGTACGTGAAATATGGGGCAAAACTGTGTATGGTGGATATCTCTAAGGAGGTTGAGGACGCTGCGGAAAAGCTCCGCAGAGAATACAACGCAGAGATTATCACCGTGGTGGCCAATGTGGCAGACAGAGAGCAGATGAAAGCCGCCGCCGCGCAGACAGCGGAGCGCTTTGGCCGGCTGGATATTGCCTGCTGTAATGCGGGAGTGTGCCGGTTGGCTCCGTTTGAAGAGATGAGCGACGAATCCAGCTATCTGACAGGTTCGCAGATTGTTATTGACGGAGGCAGCACGCTTCCGGAGACTATGAGTATAGGCACCAATTAAATATCGTATTGGCGAATCGTGGCCGCCGAACCATAAAAAGCTTTTAGAGACAGGGGTATCCCAATGTTTCTGGGAGCTTTTGTTTTATTTGTTTGCAACTTTGTATCTGGTTGTGGAAGACTATTATTAAATAATTAGTACTTGACATTGCCAAGTAGTTGGTATAATATAAAACCATAAGGAGGATAGGATCAATATGAACGCACAATTTAAAAAAGGCGTCCTGGAGCTGATTGTGCTTGAGTCTGTCCGACAGCGGGATATGTATGGCTATGAGCTGGTAGAGGAGGTATCTAAAGTGGTGAACGTAAATGAAGGGACCATTTACCCTCTTTTGAAGCGTCTGACCAATGAACATTATTTTGAAACCTACCTGCGGGAATCTACAGAAGGCCCTCCCAGGAAATACTACCATGTGACAGCGGCAGGGATTTTGTACAGGGACAGTCTGGAGAAAGAGTGGATGGAGCTGTCGGAACGTGTGTGGAAGTTTCTTAAGCAGAATATCAGCGATGAAGGCGGCTGAATGGCAACGCTGAATGACAAGATATGCCGCTGATGGGCGGTAGAATGGAGAGCATTATGGGGAAGAATGAATTTTTATCAGAATTGGAAAAGTCCCTTTCCGTGCTGCAGGAAGATGAATTGAGGGACATTATCAGCGAATATGAGCAGCATATTGACATAAAAGTGGAAAAAGGATTGACGGAGGAGGAAGTCATCGCGGATTTCGGCAGTCTTTCAGAGCTGACAGGGGAGATCCTGGAAGCATACCACGTAAGGGTGGACTATGCTGCCGGCAGAGGAAAAAGCAGGAAAAAGTCCTCCAAGGTCTTGGGGCAGGAGAGCAGTGAAAATCTCCAGAAGCTGAGGGAGATGGGAGAGAAGGGGGGTACTACCCTGAAGAGCGGGGTGAAAGGAGCAGGCGCCTGGATGGTCCGGACAGTGGTGTGGGTATGGCGGCAGGCATGCAGACCTTTTATCTGGCTGCGTTCCCAAGCGGTTTTTCAAAGTCCAGAGTCGGGGGAATGTGGGACAGAGGAGGAGGAGATCATTAAGAGGCTGCCGGGGCTGGAGGCGGATCCAACCGGTCAGGACACTGGAACGGCGGCGCAAAGAGGCGGCGATGCGTCTCATAGAACCAGAGAAGATGCTAGAATATCCCGGGATATGCAAAGGAGGAGAACTGGAAGTATGACAGGAAACGCGGTGGTAATAGGCAGCAGGGGATTTGCAGGCAGAGGATTTCATTCCCTGTGCAGGGGGATCCGAAAAATGATACAATGGGCGGCGGATATTGCCCTGTGGGGGATCCGGCTGATATGGAACGGGTGCTGGATCATGTTCTCGGTTTTTGCGGCGGGATTTGGGTTGTTCAGTCTCTTTGCAATGGGACTTTTGATGGTTCTTTTAACCCAGGGATATCCTTTGGCTGGAGTTACCATTGGCTGTGCTGGTCTGGTATGCTGCATGTTTTCCGCAGCAGGATTAGGGATGACCTTTCTTTGGAGGCGTAGAGCAGGCAAAGCTGCTGCGTCAAAAAGATTTCCGGAAGAGAATGCGCTAAATGAGTCAGGAAAGGCAGGGCAGGAAAGCATCAGGCGGAGGATACATAGGCCGGAGCGTGTGATGAAGGCAAGGAGGAAGGAAGCTCCTGCCGGGCCGGAGGAGTTTGCGATACAGCAGAGAGAGGGGGATGGACAGGATGCGTAGAGTACAGAAGGTTTTGACAGGGATTTTTCTTTCAGGTATCCTTATGGGCGGCATGGGGACCGGGATTGCCATGGTGGAGTACTCGTCTTTGGCTTATGGAGGGGAGAAACTGATTGGGGAGGAGAGCCTGGTGACGAAAAATCTGGATTATGAATTCCAGATGGAGGAAGGGACTTTGGAACTGGCAGGGTTCCGCTATTGGAACAGGGAGAAGATCCAGGAGATTGAAGTTGACGGCACGGTTCCTGTGGGGACGGTCCGGTATGAAGTGACATACAATGAAAAGTCCATAAGTCCCAATCTGGTATTTGAGCCGTATGTAGAGGTAGAGGAGGAGCTGGAGGTTGAAGAGGAGGAAGAGCCGGAAACTGGCGAGGCAGAGGGAGAGGAAGCCGAGGCTGTGAATGAAGATGCCTCTATTCAGGAAGAAAGCGGGCAGCAGGAAAAGAAGGAGTCAAAAAGACTTGGGTATCTGTATCTTACGGCATCTTACCATGAGGATGGCTTTGCGGTTTTTATGGAGAACAAGGACCGTATATTAGAGGAGTTGAAGCAGGGAAACACCCGTTTACAACTTTTGAAATTTCCTAAAACCCGATAAAATGTAGTCTTCTACGACCTTTATTAAGGCAGAACAATTTTTAATAGTTTCGAGAAAATTCCCGAAACTGCACAAAATTATGCTCGCTTGGATTTGCTGACCAATTTCGTACCTGGTTTCCTGAGCGCTGGCGGACTGATATTCAGAAAAGGTTTCATCACTGTAAGGAAGCAGGGTCATGGCACTGTAGGACAGGCTGATCAGATTCACCAGCCGTTCGATCCCTTCCTTGCTGCGGATCCGGTATTCCTCC
>CAJTGF010000030.1 GCA_910575585.1 Clostridiaceae bacterium | reverse complement strand
TAAACTCATACACAGAATAACTCTTCTGGTGGTTTGTATCTTTCTTAAGTGTAGGAACTTAAAGATACCACAAATCCATACGGAAGGGTTATTTTTTTACAAAAAACTTTTTACTCACAAGAACTATTTAATTTTGGTATATATTGTAATTGCCTGCCAACGCCAAAGGCGCGGCAGCAAACAAATTGCAGGGAGTACGACCCAATGCCTAGAAGAGTTGACAGAACCTTTGACACCAGAGGTCAAGCCGGTTCCGTTCAGGAAAAGAACAGTATAAATTCACCGAAAAGCGGAAAAAGAAGTGGGGAAAGGAAATGGGCCTGTCTGCGCATACTTATTTTACTTATTATTTTTTTCTGTATGTTTGCCAGACTGGCAGTAAGGCTGTATGAATTGCAGATCATAAATGGAGAGCAATATCTCCATAGTTATTTGCAAATGACAACAAGGGAATTGGATTTTCCAGGAGTCCGAGGCAATATCTATGACAGGAATGGAAATGAACTGGCTTACAATGAACTGGCCTATGTCGTTATGTTCCGTGACAATGGGCAGTGTAAAACCGTGTCTGAAAAAAACAGCGTTTTTTTAAAATTGGTTCAAATTTTAAACCAGCATGGAAACAAGATATCCGGAAAACTTGAGATCGCTGTAAATGAACGCGGAGAAATGTATTTTACATCAACTTCGGAAATCTCTCATAAGCGTTTTCTATGTAATATATTTGGACTGAAATCCCCGAAACAGCTTACGGGGCCGGATGGAAAATTTCCTTCGGATATTTCTGCTGAGGAACTTTTCCGGAATCGGTATTCCCATTACCAGCTGGATGAAATAAAAGACAAAAAAGGAAATCCGGTGCTCATGACACGGGAAGAAACACTTCAAGTTATGGATATCTGGTACACAATCGGGCTGACTTCTTATAAAAAGTATGAAGCGGTTAAAATTTCTTCTTATATTGATACTTCCACAATGGTAGATATTTTGGAACATATGGAAGAATTGCCCGGGGTAGATGTAGAAGAAACCACAATCCGTAAATATAATGATAGCATCTATTTTTCTTCGATCATTGGATATGTAGGAAGTATCCAGGAAAGTCAATTGGAACTTCTTAGGCAGGAAAACCCGGAATATGAACTGGATGATATCGTGGGCAAATCAGGAATCGAGCGGGCTATGGAAACCACGCTTCAGGGCACGAAAGGACATCTTTCCGTTTACGTAGATAATGTGGGACATATCCGGGAGACCATTTCTCAAACGACTCCCAAGTCCGGCAGCGATGTGTATCTGACCATAGACAGAGATCTGCAAAAAGGCATCTATCATTTGATCGAGCAGCAATTGGCAGGGGTTCTGGCTTCAAAACTGGTTAATGCAGAGGACAGTATCAATAAAAACGTCAGCGGCTCAGCAGAGTGATTCCCATAAAAAGCGCATGGTTTCAGCTGATCAACAACGGAGTAATTTCCACGGAACATTTAAAGGAGAGTACTGCTGATGCCGAAGTCAGGATATTTGAAACATTCCTTACTGCAAGGACAGAAGCGTTTCAGTCCATGAGAAACGAATTATATAGCCCAAATCCCACGGCACAGTGTCAGCTGCCGGAAGAAATTGCGGATTATATGTTTTATGTTGTTTCCTGCTTATCATCAGAAGAGCAGGGAATCATTAAAACAGAAGAAATTGATAAAAGCAGCAGGGAATATCTGGCGTGGAAAGACGGGACGGGGAATCTTAGGGAATATCTTTATAGCGGTATTGAAGGAGGCTGGATCGACACATCTGCTCTGAACATGGAACAAAAATATTCGGATCCGGAACAGATATTTCACGAAGTGCTGGAATATACCATAAGGGCCCTTGAAAATGACAGTGGATTTGAAAAAGAGATATACCGGCATCTGATCGAGAATGGAACAATTACTGGCAGCGATCTTTTGCTGGCGCTTTATTCCCAGGGCGTTTTGACGCATAACGAGGAGGAGATCCGCCTGTTGGAAACGCAGAATGAAGATTACGCGTTTCAGCTTATTAGAGAAAAGATTATCCGGTTGGAATTAACGCCGGCGCAGATGGCGCTGGAACCATGTACAGCCGGCGTTGTGGTAACCGATGTAAATACCGGAAAAATTCTGGCCCTTGTGTCTTATCCCGGATATGACGGCAACCGCCTTTCCGGAACCATTGACGCCGCATATTATAGATGGTTATTACATGATCTGTCCAACCCTCTTTATAACAAAGCCACCCAGGTTTCGAAAGCGCCGGCTTCCACGTTTAAGCCGGTCATGGCTGTGGCCGCATTGGAAGAAGGGGCCGTGGGAATTGAGGAAAGGGTGAATTGCACCGGATTATATGACCAGGCCATACTTCCCATTAAATGTTGGATCTATCCTGGGAAACATGGAGAAGAAACAATAACGGAAGCAATCCAAAATTCCTGCAATTACTATTTTGCTGATTTAGGAAAACGTTTGTCCATGGATGAACATGGGAACTATGATCCTGACCGCGGAATTGCTATGATTCAAAAATATGCTGGTTTTTTCGGATTGGATTATACGTCCGGCGTAGAAATTCCGGAAACGAATCCTCATATGACAACAGAAGACCCGGAACGTTCCGCCATGGGACAATCCACCCATGCCTATTCCAACATACAGCTTTCCCGTTATGTAACCGCAATCGCTAATCGGGGAACCGTATATGAATTCAGTCTCATTGACCGGATTGTGGATCCCTCTGGCGGGAAAGAACCAGAATATCCGTCCCCGGTCTATACCAAACTGGATTTTTCGGAAAATACATGGGATATTGTGCAGGAAGGAATGAGACGGGTGATTGCCAACAATTCGTCAAGAACCGTCCGGAAGCTGTTCCAGGATTTAGAAGTACCCATTGCAGGAAAAACCGGTACAACTCAGGAATCAAAAAACCATGCAAATCACGCTTTTTTCATTTCTTACGGCCCTTATGATAATCCTGAGATTGCTGTGACAGTAAATATTCCAAACGGATATACATCTGGAAATGCAGCTTCCCTTGCAAAGAATGTGTACGGTCTTTATTTCGGATATTTGGATGTGGAGAATATTATGGCCAGAGACGCAGGAGGGGTAGCAAATATCAATAACATTGACTAACATCTGTGAGAAAGCAATTTTCAAACACGCTCTAGAACTATCCCTATTCCAAAACCAGCAGGATTAAGCCTGTATAAAATTCCCTATCTCGAACACAAACGTAAAACGCCAGGATAGCTAATCCGTATCCTGGCGTTTTACGTTTGTCGATTTTTGTGGGATTCGCCCAATAAACCAAGGAGCCGCCTCACCGACCGCCAGCGGCAGGCGACGCGGCTCTGTTTCTGGGAGGCGAGATGATATTGTACAAACAGGGAATCATAGACTTTACTACTCGACAACTTAAAGGAGGCCGAAAAAGATTGTCAGATTCCATTGAGGACATACCTGGAGATAGCCTGGTAGATATTCGCAGTGTAACGATTGATTCTGGTTTGCCAGGTACCTTGCGTATGCTCCAATATATTGAGCAGATTCAAAACCCATATAACTTTCTCTGTGACGGGACGCCTGTACATATTTCCTTTGTAAATGAGGAAAAGGAACTTTCTGAGGTACTTACCAGATACTTTTGTACTTTAAAACGATGATTTTTAGGGCGGAAAATCAGCCATAAAGGCAGATACAAGAGAGATTCCGAGCGCACATAGAGAGAGGGGAGGTTAAATGGCTAGAATTAGAAAAGCTGTAAGTAGCGGCGCTGGTTCCGCTTCTCGCAAAACAGTTTGGCTCATCGCTGCCTATATTCGTCTTTCGCGGGAAGATGGAAACGATGAGAGTTTAAGCGTGACCAATCAGAAGAAAATCATTGGGGAGTATTTGGAAACCTTTTTTGAGGGAGCGTTTACGCTTGTTGATTACTATATTGACGACGGACTGACAGGGACAGATTATGATCGCCCAGGGTTTCAACGGATGATTCACGATATGGAAGCCGGAAAGGTTAACTGCATTATCTGTAAAAACCTTTCCCGTATGTTTCGGAATTATTCAGATCAGGGATATTTTTTGGAAAAAATTTTTCCAATGAATAAAACCAGATTCATTACGGTTAGCGACCCAAGAGTTGATTCTTTTCTTCACCCGGAAACCCTTCAAGGTTTAGAAGTCCCGATTAATGGCCTGATGAACGACCGTTTTGCGGCGAAAACTTCACATGACGTATGCGATACCTTTGCAACAAAACGCCGAAAGGGTGAATTTATTGGAGCATTTGCTCCATATGGCTATAAAAAAGCCCCAGAAAATAAGAATGCTTTAATTATTGATGAAGAGGCCGCAGAAGTAGTGCGAAATATTTACCAGTGGTTTGTATATGAGGGTATGAGTAAAAATGGAATCGCGCATCGGCTCAATGACTTAGGAATAGTCAATCCAGCCGCTTATAAGAAAAGCAAAGGATTTAATTTTTGCTGTCCCCAGGGTGGGAAAAATGACGGCCTTTGGTCGCCTGGTTCAGTTACTACGATTTTGAAAAATAAGATGTACCTGGGAATTATGGTGCAAGGCAAGCAGACCGTAATCAGCTATAAAGTACATGATAAGGTTGCTGTTCCAGAAGAGGACTGGTATATGGTACCGGATACCCATGAGCCGATTATTGAGGCTGAACTTTTTCAAAAAGCGGCTGACCTTCAGGCAAGGGATACTCGGACAGCGCCGTCAAGAAGAAATCTGTATTTATTATCTGGATTTATCCGCTGCGCGGATTGCAAAAAGGCGATGACAAGACAGAAAACAAAAAATATCGTTTATTATTACTGTCGTACATTTCGGGAAAAGTCGAAAAATGCCTGCACGAAACATACAATTAAGGAAGAAGCAGTGATCAAAGCTGTTTTAGCAGCAATTCAGGCACAGATTTCTTTGGTTGATTCTTTAGGCGATGTGGTGGAGGAAATCAATAAGTCGCCTATTGTCAAAAACGAATCAACCCGTTTGACAGCTATGCTCAGCCTTCGTCAAAAGGAGTTGGATAAAGCGATCAATATTGCGGATGGGCTTTATGGCGATTGGAAAAGCGGAGATATTTCCAAAGAAGAATATACCCGTTTGAAACAGAAGTATGTATCCCAGGCGGAACAGCTGAAAATAACGATACAAAACATTCAGTCAGAGTGTCAGGCGATGGCAAAAGGAGATTCAAAAAATGACCCTTATTTAACCTATTTTTTGGAATATAAAAATATAAAAGAACTGAACAGAGGAATTTTTGTTGATTTGGTAAAAAATATTTACATCCACCAGGGTGGCGAAATTAGCATTGAATTTAATTTCGCGGACCAACATCGTCGGATTATGGAGCAGATTGAAAATAATTAAAATGAACGAACAATCGTTAGGTGAAAGGATGGGAAAACAACATAGAAGAAGTCTAAATTATCGCGTAGTGACTTTGAGACAAAATGTCCCAAAGAGCCGGGGGTGGGGAGGCTTCGCAACAGGCATTTTTGCGGGCTTTTGGCCCGGCAAAAGTTTCGGAGTGTGGCCGCACCCGAATTGCCTGCCATCCCGTGTACGAACCGGGAACCGTGGTAATCCCCTTATGTCTTCAAAATAAAGTGGCTCTTGTTAAACTCTAACAGTCCCTCATCACGCATCTTGCACAATTCAAGCGACAGGCCGCTTCGCTCAACGGAGAGATAATCCGCCAGTTGCTGCCGCGAAAAAGGAATATCAAATTCGGCACGGTTGTGCCGTTGTGCCTCTGCTGAAAGGTAAGACAATAATTTTGCCCGTGTTGTCCGCTGCCCTAAGTGTGTCACCTTTTCGTTGAAGCGCAGGTTTTTGTTCGCCAAATCAGAGAGCAGGTTTCTTATAATCCGGCTGTGATGGGCGCAGGCAGAGGGGCAGATGGTCAATATCCGTTTTACATTCAAAAACAGTACCGTTGCCTGTGATTGTGTAACAACACTGACATTCAAGATAGCGCCAGGGGCACAGGCAAAGGTTTCGCCAAAGCACTGACCTTGCTCTATGGAGGATAGAATGTTGCGATTTCCCCAAAAGTCCTCTTGGATGATAAATATACTTCCTGAAACGATTAAACCAATGGACTCAACCGTATCACCAGGGCGAAGGATATATTCCCCTTTAGAAAAATTTACAATTTTTGCATTAAGACAGCGCAGCATCCCCGTCAGCTCTTCATCGTTTATCCCGGAGAAAAGGCATGAAGCGCGTATCTTGATAAAATCTTTATTCATCTTCATTACCTCGTTGAATATTCAACCGACTTGTTGAAATTATTGTACTATACTTTTCTCGTAAAATCAACATTATCAATGAAAGGAGCGGTGATGGTGGCGGTTGATCGATTGGGGAAATATCTTTGTCACCACGGGCGCAAAATAGGTGACAGCTTTGCCCTGTCTGCCTCCGGCCATACGCGCTTTTGCTGCTCTGATGTGGGTGTAGTCAATGTATTCAAAATCACAGTTGAGGAGGAACAGTAATGATTCGAAGAATTATTCAAATTGACGAGGGAAAATGTAATGGCTGCGGAGCCTGCGCGGCCGCCTGTCACGAAGGAGCTATCGCCATGATAGACGGGAAGGCCAAGCTCATGCGAGATGATTACTGCGACGGACTGGGTGATTGCCTGCCAGCCTGTCCCACCGGGGCAATTACCTTTGTGGAGCGGGAGGCTGCCGCCTACGATGAACAGGCAGTTATGCACAATAAGCAGCAAAAAATGTGGGAGCAAGAGAGGCCGTTGCCCTGCGGGTGTCCCGGCTCTCAATCAAGATTGATTGAGCGTTCTGGTTGTGAGACACAGCAGGCGGAAACTGCCGCTGCCCTGCAAAGTCGTCTGTCTCAGTGGCCTGTGCAAATCCAACTCGCTCCTATCAATGCACCCTACTTTCATGGGGCGAGGCTGCTGATTGCCGCTGACTGTACCGCCTACGCCTATGCTAATTTCCATGAGCGGTTTATTAAAAACCATATTACGCTGGTAGGGTGTCCGAAATTGGATAACGTGGATTATTCTGAAAAGCTCACCGAGATTATCAAGACCAACGATATCAAAAGTGTCACTATCGTTCGTATGGAGGTACCCTGCTGCGGCGGCTTGGAGGCTGCCGCAAAGACAGCGCTGCAAAACAGTGGAAAATTCATTCCGTGGCAGGTTGTCACAATCTCTACAGATGGAAACATTATAGGTTGAAGCCCTATTCCAGCTGGCTAAAACCCATGCCTTTCAGGCATTGATTAACCATAAAAACTAAGTATTAGACATAAAAATACTCCCCTGTTATAATCAAACCATCAAATAGCAGATAAGATGTAAGAGGGGAATGGATATGAGACAAGGGATCACAAAACTGATAGAACCAAAACAGACGCTGCCAAAAGACAGACAGATATTTTCCAACAAAGATTTAAAAACCCTGATCGTGCCTTTGTTTATGGAGCAGCTTCTGGCGGTGCCGGTGGGAGTGGCGGACACTTTTATGGTAAGCTATGCCGGGGAGGCGGCAGTTTCCGGGGTTTCTTTGGTGAATATGTTTAACACCATATTTCTGTACCTGTTTTCCGCCCTGGCAGCAGGGGGAGCCATTGTGGTGAGCCAGTATATCGGCAGCAAAGACCAGGACAACGGCAACCGGTCTTCGGGGTAGCTTTTCATGACGTCCGCAGTATTTTCCCTGTTTATCACAGGATTTGTGCTGGCGCTGGACCGTCAGTTATTAAAGCTTCTCTTTGGGGAGGTGGAGCCGGACGTGATGGACGCCTGCGTCACCTACCTTCGGATATCGGCCTACTCCTATCCGGCCCTGGCCGTGTACAACGGGGGAGCCGCCATGTACCGGAGCCAGGGAAAGACCCATGTGACCATGTATCTTTCCCTGGCTTCCAACGGGATCAATGTGGCGGGAAACGCCATCGGCGTGTTTTTGCTCCACGCAGGGGTGACGGGCGTAGCCTATCCGTCCCTAATCGCCAGGATCTTTTCGGCAGCGGTGATCACATGGCTGTGTTTTCAGAAAGGGAACGTAGTCTGGCTGGAGAAAAGGCATATCTTTTTCTGGGATAAGGCTATGATCCGCAGGATCCTGGGGATCGCCGTTCCAAACGGGATCGAGAGCGGATTATTCCAGCTTGCCAAGGTGGCCTTAAGCAGCATCACGGCGTTGTTTGGCACCGTGCAGATCGCCGCCAACGGGGTGGCCCAGAGCTTTTGGTCCGTGGCCGCCCTTATGGGGACCACCATGGGGCTGGCGTTTGTGACGGTGACGGGACAGTGCGTGGGGGCGGGGGATAAAGAGGCCGCCGAGTACTATATGAGAAAGCTTTTGAAGCTGACCTTTGTGTCTTCCATTATATGGAACGGGCTTATTCTGGCAGTAATGCCCCTGGTACTGAAAGGCTACGCCTTGTCTGTGGAGGCGGCCGGTCTGGTAGTGGGCTTAGTCATGAGCCATAACCTGTTTAACGCGGTGTGTTTCCCCTTGTCAGGAGCATTGTCCAATGGCCTGCGGGCGGCAGGGGACGTGAAGTTTACCATGTATGTGAGCCTTCTGTCAACCGTGGCAGGACGGGTGGTGTTTTCGGTGATTTTTGCGGTGTGGATGAACCTGGGAGTCATGGGCGTGGCCCTTGCCATGTGCCTTGACTGGGGGATACGGGCAGTGTTGTTTTGGATCCGGTTTGTGAAAGGCTCCTGGAAGAAGTTCCGTGTGATTTAAAGCAATTTTCAACGAATAAGTGTTTGCGGCAGTTAAAGGCGCGTATCTCCAAACTGCAAAACTGGTTAAAGGAAGAAGCCGAGAACACCGAGCCACAGTACAGTTTTTTGTTTGTCCATACACATTAACCATCTTGACAATACTCCGAAATCGTAGCATATTAAATTCTACGGTTTCGGAGTATTTTGTTTTTGGAGGATAACGCCATGGAAAATAATATGAGCAAAAAATTAGAAGCTGTCAATCAGGTCTGGGAAATGATTGATGACATTTACGGTCAGTATGCCGGTTCTTTTGGAATTACCGATACGGAGCTTTGGATTTTGTACGCTTTAAACGAGCATGACGGAGAATATTTACAAAGCGATATTTGCCGGGATTGGTATTACAGCTTGCAGACCATACACACCACCATTAAGAACATGGAGAAAAAAGGAATGATTGAGTTGATTTGTCAAGCTGGCAACAAAAAGAACAAGTATATTCATTTGACTGTTGCAGGTAAAAAATTGATTGACAACATAATGGCGCCGTTGGTTGCGGCCGAGGAAGAAGCCTTTGGAATATTGACCGCCGAGGAACAAGATATTCTTCTTCCCCTTTTGCAAAAGTACGCAAATGCGCTCAACACAACGATAGGTAGAGCGAATCGTAACGCAGAAAAATGAGCACTTTAAACCAGGAGGATATTATGGACACGAATACTTTCATGTTTGAAAAAATGCAGCCAACAAAACTTTTTATAAAATGTGCAATCCCGGCTACATTAAGTATGATTTTCAGCGGTATCTATTCGATAGCAGATGGGATTTTTGTCGGACGTTGCATTGGTGCGGATGCTTTGGCAGCAGTTAATCTTGTTATGCCGTTGATTATGATTTCCTTTGCCCTTGCGGAAATGATTGCTGTCGGTTCATCTGTTCAGTTAGCTATGCTTTTAGGGCAGAAAGAAAAGGAACTGGCGAATCGCACGTTCAGCGTTTGTATCAAAGTGATTTTGGGCATATCCGTGATAATAGGTTTTATCTTCTTTTTCCTAAGTAAACCAATTTTAATGCTGATGGGAACGGAGGGCATGGCTTTACAGTACAGTATTGAATACATTCGGGTATATGCCGTTTTTTCGCCATTAATTATCGTGTATTTTGCCGCAGACAACTACCTTAGAATTTGTGGAAAACAAAATTATAGTATGGCGCTCAATATAGTTACGGCTGTGTTGAATATCGTTTTGGATTTTCTTATGCTCGTTGTATGGAAGCAGGGTGTGTGGGCGGCGGCCTTTACAAGCTGTATCAGTATGGCTTTAGGGACTGTGATGGCGCTCTGCCCGTTTTTCAGAAACAAACTTGAACTTAAATTCGTGAAAGGCTGGATTTCAGCGAAACAATTTGTGAAGTTGGTTGCCAACGGTTCATCAGAATTTTTTGCAAATATCGCTTCTTCGATTTTTTCTTTTATTCTGAATATCGTGCTTTTGTCCATAGGCGGCGCTACCGCAGTTGCGGCGATGTCTGTTGTGATGTATGTGGAAAGTATTGCGTCAATGATGATTTCTGGAATGAGCGATTCCATGCAGCCTGCCATCAGCTATTGCCATGGAGCAGGGCTAAAGAAAAGGGTCTATGCTTTGGAAAGGCGGGTTCTTGTTTCGGCGGCGGTTCTTTCGCTTATTGCCTGTCTGCTTTTACGTTATGGTGGAGCGTGGATTGTGCCGTTCTTTGTGAAGCCGGGCGAAACGGAATTATTGGCGCTAAGTGTCCATGCAATGAGCTTGTATGCGTTGTCCTATTTGGTGAACTGGGTCGATGGCTGTGTATCTGGGTACTTGACTGCGTTGGGACAAGCCGGAAGGTCGTTCATCGTGTCCATCATGGGAACACTGGTACTGCCGTTAGTGGGGCTGGCTGTTTTGGCGCCTCCGCTGGGGTTGGCTGGCGTGTGCTTAATGCCTTTATTTGCAGGAGTATTAAATGCTGTGCTTTCGATTGTTTTAGTTCTTACAATAAACTGTCGGAGCAATCTTCAGCATTGATAATTCATAATTATAATTAAGCAGTAATAAATATTACATCGCGTTTTGTTTGATATAACATAAACACCCAATATAAACAATGTGCATTTCTTTGTCCGTTCCACCCGTCCATTGACAAGCTGGATTTTTGCCGTACCATTGCGCCGTCGACAACGGAGAACAGGATCTAGCAATCCCGCCCCCAAAAGAAAGGAGGTTACACACCATGAAGAAGCAGGCAGAGAAAGACAAACTCACCGCCCTATACGAAAGACTCTCCCATGACGAATTTATTTTTTGTCGAGAAATACGGCATTGCGAAATCAAGTTCTCCACTTGACAACAGCTATCGGTAGTGCTATTATTTAATTTATGAATATTTATTACGAATATTCGCAAATACAATTCGAAGGAAAGGAGAAATGAAACTATGCCGTCAAAGCCAGTCCTTTCGGACGCTGATAAAAAAGCAATCCGCAAAAAACTGGAAGAACTATGCGAGGAATGTTGGATAGCGCAAGGGTACAAAAAGACAAGCATTAAAAATCTCTGCGATAAAGCAGTTATATCTATCGGCACTTTTTATACGCTCTACCCGACAAAAGAAGATTTATTCTTTGATACAATCACAGATATACAAAGGAGGTTGACAGAAAAAATTATCGACATAAACAGGAACAGCCGGACGAAAGAGGGATTTGCACAGTCTATGAAAAGGCTTTTTCGGGAATATGACAGCAAGCCATTCCTCTACAATGTCAATACGCCGGATTTTCAGTCTTTTGTAACAAAGCTGCCGGAAGAAACGATTAAGAAAATCAAGTTTGACAGTTTCGATTTTTTCAGACAGGTTATCCATGCCGCAGACCTCAATCTGAAAATGGAGGAAGCACAGGCGTATGGGATTTTGAGTGCGCTGCTGTCAACAATCAATGCAAAAGAAACCCTTTCCGTCACTTGTGACTATTTCACTGTTTTTGATTTTATGGTAGATAGCCTTGTGGCAGATATTTTTGAGTAAAGGAGATTTTTATGACAGAATTTGAGTATAAAACGATAGTATTTGACAGCAAGGAAACAGAACATTCCGAAAAGTCGCTGTTTGATAAACTGAATCATTACGGTAAGGAGGGTTGGGAACTGGTTACCTGTTTTTCTTATCCATGTATAGGCAGCTCCCAATATTCCCTTATCGGAATCGCACAGAAATTAACTCTGATATTTAAAAGGCGGCTATGCCCCGAGGGGCTATAAAATGAACGTTCCAATTCCCGACTTTGTACCCGTTCCGAGTACGGAAATCATGCAGACTATTTCCATCGTGTCATTGATTATTGGTATCTGCCTTGTGGGTGTGGGATTGCTTTTCCTGTTTCTGAGCAAGAAAAAAGGGAAAGAAAAGAAAGCCACAGCCTTATGGGTTGTCATAGGCGTTGGCGTGTTACTCATTGCCAATCACGGCATACAGTTATTATTTTAGGAGGGCAAAATGATTAAAGAAGTAAACAGGGCTTGCGAAAAGCTGAATGACACACTGGGAATATCCGTAGAGCTTCCCAACCCGAAAAAGAAAGCGTTAAAAACGGCAGCGGTATGTAACTTAGTTGTCGGCGCTGGTCTTGTGGCGGCAGGAATCTTTTTTCCGTCAAAATCTTGTGCGTTATTGGGCAGTATCAGCGTTATCAGCAGTGCTGTACTGAAAAAGGAAAGCAAGAATAAAACCCATGAATCATAACGGAAGCGAGCAATTCAAATGGTTATTATGCCCTGTTTGTGGGAGCAAGACACGCATTAAAATGCGGTCAGATACAGAGCTTCGGAACTTCCCGCTGTTCTGTCCCAAATGTAAGCAGGAAATTTTAATCAATGTAACACAATTTAATATTTCGGTTATCAAAGAGCCAGATGCAGATGACCGTGTTATAATAGGGACAAGTTAGAGGAACCCAGTAAAATCAAGGGGTTGCACTAACTTGTCCCCTTATTTTTTGCTATTAAAAGGGCAAACGGAATCACTGCATTTCTGGTTTCCGTCCGAGAGCCGTACATATATTGCTGGCCAGCAGTATGAAAGTCTGATAGCGGTTAAAGCAACCATACCATCCTTTGGAGGTGGATTTGAAGGTCCGAAGTCCTTATAAATGCTGACGGGTTGCAACGGGGGCGTTGCAATATTGGTTGACAGGTTTCGGCCGGGTTTAATGTGAACCGGGCGCCATGAGAGGGTTAAACCTGTGTTTCTGTACCATGGGCACCAGTTTACAACTTTTGAAATTTCCTAAAACCTGATAAAATGTAGTCTTCTACGACCTTTATTAAGGCAGAACAATTTTTAATAGTTTTGAGAAATCTCCCGAAACTGCATAAAATTAGATCTGACTGGATTTGCTGACCAATTTCGTATTTGGTTCCCTGGGCGCTGGCAGACTGATATCCGGAAAAGGTTTCATTACTGTAAGGAAGCAGGGTCATGACACTGTAGGACAGGCTGATCAGATTCACCAGCCGTTCGATCCCTTCCTTGCTGCGGATCCGGTATTCCTCCAACGACCAGAAGGTTTTCCCTTCATAATAATTCCTGGCGGTTGGTCTGGAGGCATTCGCAAAATAATCCTGAAAATAGAAAAACAGTCTATTAAAAATGGAATTTTTAAGGTATAATAAGCGGTAGATACAAACTCATCTCTTTTCGTGTAGGTTTTGGTTTAGCCGCTTAAATTATACCGCAAAGAGACTGAGTTTGTATTTTTATTTATCAAAAAATCAAAAAGTTGTAAACTGGTGTGTACGAAAATAAAAATAAATGTTATAATGAAAATAAACATAGATACCTGTCGAAGATGGATCTATAAATATATTGGAGAGAATATGTTAAAAATAGGAGAGTCTTTTGTATTTGAGGATGACTGGAGCCAAAGACGAAGCAGCTTCATGTATTTCGAAGGCGACGAGACGGAAACCCCATCATGGTCTGTAGACATCGGATTTGCAGCAGGGGATTTCCATGGCCAGAAAATATCACCATCCATTTGTATCAATCCAATTGATACCGATAAAAGATCAGCAACAGACTTAGCAGGAGAATCGTTTTCGGTAATGACCATGGAGGAGAGCTTGGATCGGGAAGATTCCTTTTATATTTATGAACATGAGCCGTTGGTTGACTACCAGTTGAAAATTATTGAAATAAGAACGAATAAAGCCCATATCAAATGCAGTGGAACTCTAATAGTGGATGGTTATGCGCAACCGTATGCAAAAGAAAAATTTGAAATTGACAGTTGGATACCAATTATTCAGTCAGCAACGGATTGGGAGAAATTTGGACTGTAAGCCCAAGGCTGGGAGGGGAAAGATACTTCATGGGTATCTGATCCGGCATATGCAAGGCCAGAGATAAGCCCAAAAACAGAAGGGCGGGCCTTGCCTTACCTGGCGGTATCCAACTGCTCCCGCAGCTGTTTCAGAAACAGATTCGAAGCCCGTGAAAGCACCTGATACTTTTTCCAAACAATACACAGTTTTGCTTCCACGGCAGGAAAAAGGGGCCTGAAACATAGGTTGCTGTCACCGGTGGTATTGATGAGCCTGTCCAGAGAAATGACATATCCCAACCCCTTTTTAACAAACTGCGCCGCATTGTAGACCAGGTCATAAGTGGCAACGATATTCAGCCTGGAAATATCTGACTGCAGCCAGGCGAACATTTCGCTGTTCATGGAAGTCTGGTGGGAAATGATCAGAGGCTTATCCCGCAAATCCTCTGCAACAACCGTTTCTTTTTCTGCCAGCGGGCAGTCTTTGGGCATTAACACGCCCCAGATATCCTTTTTGGGGAGACGGAGGTGATCATATCGGCTGATATCCGTCTGTCCTACCAAAAGGCCGAAATCGATCAATCCTTTGTCCAGCCGCTCCATCACACGCTCCGCGTCCCCGCTGTAAATATGGTAATGGATCAGCGGATATTGTTTCTGTAAATTTTGAGCTGCCTGTGCCAGAAAGGAAATGCTTTCCGTTTCGCCGCAGCCGATATAGATTTCGCCATTGATCGTTTCCTGGGAAGCTGTCAGTTCCGCCTTTGTCTTTTCCATCAGTTCAACCAGTTCTTCGGCGCGTTTGCGCAAAAGCATCCCATCCTCCGTCAAAGTAACTTTTTTACTGCCGCGGACAAGCAGCTGTTTTCCCAATTCTTCTTCCAAATCCTTTATCTGTCTGGAAAGAGGCGGCTGGGTCATGGAAAGAGACTGGGCTGCCTTTGTTATGCTCTCCTCCCTTGCCACAGCCAGAAAATATTGCAGTACACGAATGTCCAAATGGGGACCCTCCTTCTTCATGCGTATGCGATACTTTTTAGATATGAAATATAATATCTTATATGTATTTGATAGTATAACACATGTGCATTAAAATGGGAACAAAAGGAGGGATATGAACATGGCATTTTCAAAGGATTTTTTATGGGGCGGAGCGGTTGCCGGCAACCAATACGAAGGTGGATTTCAGGAAGGCGGACGCGGATTAAGCACCTTAGATGTTCTTACAGGCGGCGGGTATCGAAAGCCCCGTATGGTGACTTACAGGACAAAGGAAGGAATCTACGGCGAATCCCCGGTGGACAGTTCCATGACCGGAAAGATTCCCCAGGGGGCTGTGGGATGCATCAGGCCGGACACCTTTTATCCAAGTCACATGGCCACGGATTTTTATCATCATTACAAAGAAGACATCGCGCTGTTTGCTGAAATGGGTTTTAACTGTTTTCGGATGTCTGTCAGCTGGTCCAGGATCTGCCCCAATGGAATGTATGAGATCAATGAAGAAGGGTTAAAATTTTATGACCAGGTGTTTGATGAACTGCTTCAGTACGGCATTGAGCCTGTGGTAACCATAAACCATTTTGAAATGCCCCTGTATCTTGCGGACCATCTGGATGGGTGGTCCAGCCGGGAAGTGATCGACTATTTCGTATTTTATGCCCGGACGGTTTTGGAACGCTACAAGGATAAGGTGAAATACTGGATGACCTTTAATGAGATCAATGTTTTGTCCGGATGGTGCCAGCTGGGGATCCACAAAAACGATCCGCAGACGCTTTATCAGGCCCATCACCATATCTTTGTAGCCAGCGCCAAGGTGGTGGAATTAGGGCATGAGATCAATCCCGATTTTAAGATTGGGATGATGGCGGCGGTGATCCCAAGCTATCCCATGACATGCAGGCCCGAAGATGTGATGGAAGCGGTCCGGTTTAACCGGGCCAGGGAATTTTATATGGATGTTCAGGTAAAGGGGTACTATCCCTCTTATAAGCTGAAAGAATTTGAGAGGGAACATGTTCGCATCCATATGGAACCTGGTGATTTGGAGATTATCCAAAAAGGGACCGTTGATTTCATTGGCTTCAGCTACTATATGTCAACGGTTTCCACCACAGATCCGGATGCGGAGCAGACAGAAGGCAACCAGTTTATGGCGTTTAAAAATCCTTATCTGAAAACATCGGACTGGGGGTGGACCGTAGACCCTCTGGGGCTTCGCATTGTTTTAAGCCAGATCTATGACCGGTATCATGTACCGTTATTTATTGTAGAAAACGGATTGGGCGCAAATGATGAAATAGAAACGGACGGTTCGGTCATAGACGATTACCGGATTGCTTACCTTAGAGACCACATCATGGCCATGAAGCAGGCCGTAGAACTGGATGGGGTGGAGGTGATGGGCTATACGCCATGGGGGTGCATTGACATTGTTTCAGCCGGTACGGGAGAGATGAAAAAACGGTACGGTTTTATTTATGTAGAACGGTATGATGACGGAACCGGTGATTTTTCCAGAAGGAAGAAACGATCCTTTGACTGGTATCGAAAGGTTATTGCGTCAAACGGGGAAGATTTGTCAGATTGCAACTGATGCGCTGCTAATCTGCGGCTCCATGGAAGAGACACACAGGCAATAAATGCTATCCAGACAGTACCTAAAATGAGCTGAAAGTTACATCTGCCCGTGATAAACTATAGCTTAACAAAGGAGGACGCATACAAAAATGGAATGGGATGAAAAGTTGCAAAGTATCATCGACTATGTGGAATACCATCTGCAGAGGAAAGAAGAACCGGTGGATAATGACCAGATAGCCAAAATGGCCGGTTGTTCTTTTGACTTCTTTCAAAAGGTATTTTCCTATATGAACGGTATCAGTTTCGCCGGATATATCCGTTCCAGAAAATTAACATTAGCCGGATATGACCTAAAGAGCACAGACCTGCGGATCGTAGATATCAGTTACAAATACGGTTATGATTCGCCCACTTCATTTACAAAAGCATTTCAGCAATTTCATGGAGTTTCGCCAAAAGAGGCAAGAGAAAGAAACATAAGATTAGCAGTCATGCCTAAAATGCAGATTATGTCGAAACAAAAGTATTCTTGGAAACTGGAAAGAAAAAAGAGGTTGCGTTTAGTTGGAAAAAGCATTAGGATCTCATGCGCGGATCATGGACACTATTTAAAAATACCGGAGTTTTGGAGCGCCTGTCAAAAAGATGGGACGTTTTCCCGACTGATTACAATCGATCAGGGAGATCCCAAAGGATTGTTTGGGGTGTTCAGTCAGTTTGATGAAGATTCCAAAGAGCTGGAATATTCCATCATGGTCCGATCAGACGTGAAGTTGTCTGACGGATTCGCAGAATTAATAATACCAGAAACCACTTGGGCCATATTTGACTGCGTAGGCATGCTGCCCCAGGCGATCCAGAATGGATGGAAGTATCTCAATGAAGAATGGCTGATCCAGTATCCGTTTAAACACGGGCAATGTCCGGAATTAGAATGGTACAGCGACGGCAATTCCTACGATGCCAACTACTTAAGTCAAATATGGATACCGATTATCGAGGAGGACTGATATGGTACATTTAGTTTATTGCGACAATGCAGGGAAAAAGGGCGAAAAAGTATTGGATAAGATTATGGCGGGGACAAAGACCATGGTAATCCGCGGCGCGGCAGGGAGAAAGATCCCTCATAGCCGGGTTTTTCAGGGGGAATCGCTTTATTTTATGGAAAAAGGAAGCGCCTTGATAGCGGCAATGGCCACCGTGAAGACAGTTCAAAATTATGTAAAGCTAACAGATGACCAGATCACCAAGATACTGGAAGAAAACCAGAACAAATTAAATCTGTCTGAAAAGCAGAAAATACGCTGGCGCAAAAAATGCTTGTGTCTGGTGGAATTTGAAAATGTGGAGGGAATAACGCCTCTTAATTTTGAGCATCAGACCAATATGGATGATTGGCTGATTATCAATAAGATTGAGGATGTAGTCGCAGGTTCAAGCATTGCGTATAACTATGAACAGTCAAGATTCTAAGAGGTTCTAAGAAATTAAAACCATGCTTTTCAGGCATTGATTAACCATAAAAACTAAGTATTAGACATAAAAACACTCCCCTGTTATAATCAAACCATCAAATAGCAGATAAGATGTAAGAGGGGAATGGATATGAGACAAGGGATCGCAAAACTGATAGAACCCAAACAGACGCTGCCAAAAGACAGACAGATATTTTCCAACAAAGATTTAAAAACCCTGATTGTGCCTTTGTTTATGGAGCAGCTTCTGGCGGTGCTGGTGGGAGTGGCGGACACTTTTATGGTAAGCTATGCCGGGGAGGCGGCAGTATCCGGGGTTTCCCTGGTGAATATGTTTAATACTATATTCCTTTACCTGTTTTCCGCCCTGGCAGCAGGGGGAGCCATTGTGGTGAGCCAGTATATCGGCAGCAAAGACCAGGACAACGGCAACCGGTCTTCGGGGCAGCTTTTTATGACGTCCGCGGTATTCTCCCTGTTCATCACAGGATTTGTGCTGGCGCTGGACCGTCAGCTTTTAAAACTTCTCTTCGGGGAGGTGGAGCCGGACGTGATGGAAGCCTGCGTCACCTACCTTCGGATATCGGCTTACTCCTATCCGGCCCTGGCCGTGTACAACGCGGGGGCCGCCATGTACCGTAGCATGGGAAAAACCCGCGTGACTATGTATCTTTCCCTGGCCTCCAACGGGATCAATGTGGCGGGAAACGCCATCGGCGTGTTTTTGCTTCACGCAGGGGTGGCAGGCGTGGCCTATCCGTCCCTGATTGCCAGGATCTTTTCAGCGGCGGTGATCACATGGCTGTGTTTTCAGAAAGGGAGCATGGTCTGGCTGGAGAAAAAGCATATCTTTTTCTGGGATAAGGCTATGGTCCGCAGGATCCTGGGGATCGCCGTTCCAAACGGGATCGAGAGCGGATTATTCCAGCTTGCCAAGGTGGCTTTAAGCAGCATCACGGCGTTGTTTGGCACCGTGCAGATCGCCGCCAACGGGGTGGCCCAGAGCTTTTGGTCCGTGGCCGCCCTTATGGGGACCACCATGGGACTGGCGTTTGTGACGGTGACGGGACAGTGCGTGGGGGCGGGGGATAAAGAGGCCGCCGAGTACTATATGAGAAAGCTTTTGAAGCTGACCTTTGTGTCTTCCATTATATGGAACGGGCTTATTCTGGCAGTAACGCCCCTGGTACTGAAAGGCTACGCCTTGTCTGTGGAGGCGGCCGGTCTGGTAGTGGTCTTAGTCATGATCCATAACCTGTTTAACGCAGTGTGTTTCCCCTTGTCAGGAGCATTGTCCAACGGCCTGCGGGCGGCAGGGGACGTGAAGTTTACCATGTATGTAAGCCTTCTGTCAACCGTGGCAGGACGGGTGGCGTTTTCGGTGATCTTTGCGGTGTGGATGAACCTGGGAGTCATGGGCGTGGCCCTTGCCATGTGCCTAGACTGGGGGATCCGGGCAGTGTTGTTTTGGATCCGGTTTGTGAAAGGGTCCTGGAAGAAGTTCCGTGTGATCTAACGCGATTTTCAAACGCTCATTGGAATATCGGGAAAAAGCATGTAAGATAAGGGTATGGTTTACAACCATCCAACAAACCGTTATGAGGCAAGGTGGTGAATATGGATTTTTTGGGATCATCCGTTGTTCTGGTTCCCGCGCTGACAGGCATGGCATTGACTTTACATGACAAAGGGGCGGATGCCTTAGATAATGGGGTATCCGCTTTTTGCGAAGAATAACGTATTTATCTGCATTTTCACAGTATTATCTAATTCAGCATGGAATTATAAAAAACTTCCCATTTTATGGAAAAATACGAAATAATAGAATTGACCAACTCATCGAAATATTTTCAATCGCATCCAGACTGATTTAAATCAGGTTCGTGTAGGGCAGGTCTTTAGAAGGATGTCCTCAAGGCTTTAAGAAGAGATATAAAAGTTTAAATGCCAGAGCTGGGCCACAAAAATCTTTATGGAAATGAGTCATTGCATATGGTATACTATTTGTAAGGGAAATTATAAAATTTAGGGAAGATGATGCCATGAAGAAACTTGAGTATACATTTAAAACGGATACGCTGTTCAAAATGTTGTTTGTGCAGTATCCAGAACTTTTGAAGAAACTGGTGGCAGACCTGCTTGGGATATCGCTTCAAAGTATTGGGCAGTTTGTGATCCGCAACCCGGAGATGCCCCCAGAGAACCTTGGGACAAATTCTGCAGGCTGGATATTAACATGACTGTGAATGGGCAGCGTGTGGATTTGGAAATACAGGTCAGCAATGAAGGGGACTACCCGGAGAGGGTGATGTACTACTGGGCGCGGGAATTTTCATCGGCACTTCTTACTGGGCAAGGGTATTCTACGCTGCCGCGTACAATTGTTATCAGCATTATTGATTTCATATTATTTGAATGTGAGGAATATGATTCGTTTTTCCAGCCGCTGGAAGTCAAGCTCCATACATTGCTGTCGAATAAGATGGGATTCCATTTTTTCGAGCTTCCCAAACTGCCGACAGATGTAAGTGAGGATAATATGCTTTTGCTGTGGCTTTCACTGTTTAAGGCAGAAACGGAGGAGGAATTAGAGAAGATCAAAGAGATGGAGGTGCCGGTTATGAGTCAGGCGATCAATGCTTATTATACAATTACCGCTTCGTCAGAATTCCGCGAGAAGGAAAGGCTCCGCGCGAAAGCAAGGCATGACGAGGCACAGGCATTATATAATGCGGGGCGGAATGCCAAGATAGAAATCGCTCGGATTTTGAAAGATATTTAAAAAGCGCTAATAAATCTCGCATACCCTGCTGATAAGTCAGACTTTCTTTTCTTGCAGAGGTTGAACAAGCAGCCATGAAATATAGGTGTAGTTCTTCGGATGCTTCATCTGAAAGTTTTGCACATAGCTGTTCATAAAGAATTTGTTCTTCTTGTAACAATCTTTGATATTCTTTATCTTTTTGGTAAATTTCTGCTAATCTATCTGTTACGAATATATGTAGTAATTGGTCTAAAAAATTTTCCATGTCCCGATTCTCCTATGTTTTTTATATACGGAATGATACCATATTACGATATTATACGCAACGACATTTTACGGACTGTATATTTTCGTTACGATAGTTGATAATAAAAAGAAAAAGGATAAGAAAATGATAGACTATAGCCCATTTTGGGAATATATACAAAAAAACAATATTTCACAGTATTATCTAATTCAGCACGGAATTGCGAACAAAACCTTATACAATATTAAAAGAAATTGTTACATTTCCACATCAACCTTGGAAAAGCTATGTAAAATTATGAATTGCACGCCAAATGACATCATCAGATTTACAAATGATTGCTAACCCAAAATACGGTTTACGGATGGGAGGAAACGTATGAGGCATCTGCTTTTTTATCTGCTGATGGCGCTGCTTACAGGAGGAGAGGACCTGGCTTTGTCCTATGGCGCCGGGACAAAGACCATTTCCGCGGCCGGTGAGGAAGGGCCGCAGACCCGTTTAATGGTGGCGTCGGACCTCCATTACCTGTCCCCGTCTCTGACAGACCACGGCAGCTGTTTTACGGAACTGGCGCGAAATGGGGACGGAAAAGTGATGGAGTATTCACAGGAGCTTGTGGAGGCGTTTGTGGACACGGTTTTGGAGAAGAAGCCCGATGCCCTGATCCTTACGGGGGATCTGACCTTTAACGGCGCCAGAAAGAGCCATGAAGATCTGGCGGACAAACTGGCGCGGATCGAAGAAGCCGGCATACCCGTGGCCGTGCTTTCGGGAAACCATGATCTGTGGAACAAGAACGCGGCCTCATTTTCAGGAGACAGGGTCACCTTTGAGGAAAGTGTTTCCGCCAAAGAATTTAAGGAAATCTACTTTCCCTTTGGATTTGAGGAAGCCTGCGCCCAGGATGAAACTTCTTCCAGTTACATATGGGAACCAGCTGCAGGGCTTCGGATCGTGATGCTGGATGTCAACGGGGCGGCCCAGGCGTGTTCCGTATCGGAAGATACTCTGAAATGGCTGGAAGATCAGTTAAAAGAAGGCCAAGAAGCAGGGGATCGGATGATCGCGTTCAGCCATCAGAATCTGATGTGGCACAGTATGTTTGCCGACGGATATATGATAGAAAACAGCAGGGAAGTCTTTGATTTGTACCAAAAATACGGCGTAGCCGCCAATTTCAGCGGACATCTGCACATTCAGCGCATAGGGGAGCTGGACGGATTTTACGAGGTGGTCACCTCCGCTCTGTCGGTGTCGCCTCTGCACTACGGGGAGATCGCCGTAAAGGGAAAGGTGTTGGATTACAGCACAGAGTCTGTGGACGTGTCTGCCTGGGCCGGGAAAAACGGCCGGACCGAAAAAGAGCTGCTGGAATTTGGCGATTATGCCAGGAGATTTTTCCTTGACACCTTCTACCGGCAGGCAGAGGAGAAACTGGCAGGCGTAAAAGATGAGGAGCAAAAAGACAGGATGGCCGATTATTTTGCCTGGCAGAACTATCGGTACTTCTCTGGATGTCCGGCCGGACCGGGGGATGAGAAGCTGCTTAGGGCGTGGAAGGGATCGGAAACGTTTTTCGGCATGTATCTTGAAGGGATTGCCGGGGAGGAGAAGGACCAGAACCGGATTACCGTGGAATTTCGGTGATTCCCCCTTGACAACCCCATCCCCTCTTACTATAATAAAAGGGCATAAAATCAAGAAAGACGCAGAGGAAGACAGTACCCCTGTCACGAACGTCCCAGAGAGCCGGCGGCGGTGGAAAGCCGGCATCAGTAGGGCAGAGGGGAACATCACTTCGGAGTCGCGGGCTGATAAGGTCAAAGCTACGGCACGGTCCAAGGGGGCTGAGCCCAGGCAGGATCTGGTAGGTCTGGCCGGTTTTTCCGCCGTTACAGGGAACGCATATGATCGTATGCAGTAATAGGGTGGTACAGCGAAGCAGCCTTCGTCCTCATTACGGGGACGGAGGTTTTTTATTTAGTTTCTTTTTCGTTTGTGAAAAACAAAAATGGAGGTTATTATGGCGAGGTATGACAAAGTTTCCACAGATCTGAACTTTGTGGAGCGGGAAAAGCAGGTGGAGAAATTCTGGAAAGACCAGGATATTTTCGCGGAAAGCATCAGGAGCCGGAAGGATTGCCCCACATACATGTTTTACGACGGTCCGCCGACGGCCAACGGGAAGCCCCACATCGGCCATGTGCTGACCAGGGTGATCAAGGACATGATCCCCAGATACCGCACCATGAAAGGAAGCATGGTACCAAGGAAAGCCGGATGGGATACCCACGGCCTTCCGGTGGAGCTGGAGGTGGAGAAGGCCCTGGGCCTGGACGGCAAGGAGCAGATCGAGGAGTACGGTCTGGAGCCTTTTATCGCCCACTGCAAGGAGAGCGTGTGGAAATATAAGGGCATGTGGGAGGATTTTTCCTCCACCGTAGGATTCTGGGCCGATATGAACGATCCCTATGTTACCTACCACAACGATTACATCGAGTCCGAGTGGTGGGCGCTGAAAAAGATCTGGGAGAAGGGCCTTTTGTACAAAGGATTTAAGATCGTTCCTTATTGTCCCAGGTGCGGCACCCCCTTATCCAGCCACGAAGTTGCCCAGGGCTACAAGGACGTGAAAGAACGTTCCGCCATCGCCCGGTTTAAGGTAAAGGGGGAGGATGCCTACATCCTGGCATGGACCACCACCCCCTGGACTCTGCCCAGCAACGTGGCCCTGTGCGTAAATCCTGACGAGACCTATGCAAAAGTCAAGGCAGGAGACGGCTACACCTACTATATGGCCCAGGCCCTTTTGGATGCGGTGCTGGGCTGCCTGGGAGACGCCAAAGAAGGTAAGGCCGCTTATGAGGTGCTGGCGACGTACACAGGAAAAGATCTGGAATACAAAGAGTACGAACCTTTATTTGACTTTGCCACAGACAGTTGCCAGAAGCAGCGCAAAAAGGCGTTTTACGTGGTGTGCGACTCCTACGTTACCCTGACGGACGGCACGGGCGTGGTACACATTGCCCCGGCCTTCGGTGAGGACGACTCCAAGGTAGGAAGAAAGTATGACCTGCCCTTTGTCCAGCTGGTTGACGCCAGAGGCAACATGACAAAAGAGACTCCCTGGGAAGGCGTGTTTGTCAAGAAGGCGGACCCCAAGGTGCTAAAGGCCCTTGAGGAGGCGGACCTTCTGTTTTCGGCTCCGTCCTTTGAACACAGCTATCCCCACTGCTGGCGGTGCGACACGCCACTGATCTACTATGCCCGCGAATCCTGGTTCATCAAGATGACGGCGGTAAAAGAGGATCTGATCCGTAACAACAACACCATCAACTGGATCCCCGAGAGCATCGGAAAAGGCCGCTTCGGCGACTGGCTGGAAAATGTCCAGGACTGGGGCATCAGCAGGAACCGCTACTGGGGGACTCCCCTTAATATCTGGGAGTGCCAGTGCGGTCATCAGCACGCGATCGGAAGCATTGAGGAGCTAACGTCCATGTCGAAAAACTGCCCCAAAGACATTGAGCTGCACCGGCCGTTTATTGACAGCGTCACCGTGACCTGCCCCAAATGCGGCAGCGAGATGAGGAGAGTGCCGGAGGTCATCGACTGCTGGTTTGACTCCGGGGCCATGCCATTTGCCCAGCATCACTACCCCTTTGAGAATCAGGATCTATTTGAAAAGCAGTTCCCGGCAGATTTTATCTCCGAGGCCGTGGACCAGACCAGAGGGTGGTTCTACTCCCTTTTGGCCATCTCCACCCTGCTGTTCAACAAAGCGCCTTACAAAAACGTTATTGTTATGGGCCACGTCCAGGATGAGAACGGCCAGAAGATGAGCAAGTCCAAGGGCAATGCGGTGGATCCCTTCGAGGCCCTGGCCACCTACGGCGCAGACGCCATCCGGTGGTATTTCTACATCAACAGCGCGCCCTGGCTGCCCAAGCGGTTCCACGGCAAGGCTGTGACAGAGGGTCAGAGAAAATTCATGGGAACTTTGTGGAATACCTACGCGTTTTTTGTGCTGTATGCCAATATTGACGATTTTGACCCTGCGGAGTATACTTTAGACTACGGAAAGCTTCCCGTTATGGACAAATGGCTTTTGTCCAAGTTAAACAGCCTGGTAAAGGATGTGGACGCTTACCTGGCAAACTACCAGATCCCCGAGGCTGCCAAGGCGCTCCAAAGTTTTGTGGACGATATGAGCAACTGGTATGTCCGCAGAAGCCGCGAGCGGTTCTGGGCCAAAGGCATGGAGCAGGATAAGATCAACGCCTACATGACCCTGTATGAGGCGCTGGTTACCGTGTGCAGGGCGGCGGCTCCCATGATCCCGTTTATGACCGAATCCATCTACCAGAACCTGGTGCGCAAGGTGGATAAGGGGGCTCCGAAGAGTATCCATCTGTGTACATTTCCGGAGGCGGACGAGGCCATGATCGACAGGCAGCTGGAGCAGGATATGGATGAGGTCCTTAAGGTGGTAGTCATGGGCCGGGCAGCCAGAAACAGCGGAGGGATCAAGAACCGCCAGCCTATCGGCCAGATGTTTGTGAAAGCGCCTGCCTGCCTGTCCCGGTTCTATGTGGAGATCATCGAGGAGGAGCTGAACGTAAAGAAGGTGACGTTCACCGAGGATGTGGGGGAATTTACCTCCTACACCTTTAAGCCTCAGCTTAAGACCCTGGGTCCCAAGTACGGGAAACAGTTAAACAATATCCGCAAAGCCCTGGCCGAACTTGACGGCAGCCAGGCTATGGATGCCTTAAAAGCCGACGGATGCCTGAGATTTGACTTCGACGGGACCCAGGTGGTCTTGTCAGAGGAGGATCTGCTCATTGACATGAGTCAGAAAGAAGGGTATGTGACGGAGGCGGACAATACGGTGACGGTTGTGCTGGACACCAATCTGACCCGGGAACTTATTGAGGAAGGGTTTGTCAGGGAGCTGGTGAGCAAGATCCAGACCATGAGAAAGGAAGCCGGCTTTGAGGTAGTTGACCACATTACGGTATACGAACAGGATAACGAGAAACTTGCGGGGCTTATGAAAGCCTATGAGACCACCATAAAGACGGATGTACTGGCCGACGAGATCCGCATTGGCGAGATGGACGGCTATACAAAAGACTGGAACATCAACGGAGAACAGGTAAGACTTGGTGTAAAAAAAAATAATGATAACACAAAGGAGAGTAAGCCAGTCATGAAGACAGAAGAAACGGTTAAGTCCGTAAGCGTTCCGTCCCAGGTACCAGAGGGAGGGGACGTGAAAGGAAGATTTGACAAAGAGGAATTTAAGGACACCATCATCTACAACATTAAGAACAAGTACCGCAAGAATCTGGAGGACGCCACCTCCCAGGAGCTGTTTCAGGCTGTGTCCTACGCAGTGAAGGATTTTATTATGGACCGTTGGATCGCCACCCAGAAGGAGATGGACAAAAGGGATGCCAAGACGGTATATTATCTGTCCATGGAGTTTCTGATGGGCCGCGCCCTTGGCAACAATATCATCAATCTCTGCGCCGACAAAGAAGTGCGGGAGGTTCTGGAGGAGATGGGGCTGGATCTGAACCTTTTGGAGGACCAGGAGCCGGATCCGGCGCTTGGAAACGGCGGTCTGGGCCGTCTGGCAGCCTGTTTTCTGGATTCTCTGGCCACTCTGGGGTATCCGGCTTACGGCTGCGGCATCCGCTATCACTACGGCATGTTCAAGCAGAAGATCGAGAACGGCTATCAGATCGAGGTTCCGGACGAGTGGTTAAAGGACGGCAACCCCTTTGAGATCCGCCGCTCCGAGTATGCCACCGAGGTGAAATTCGGCGGCCGGGTGCGCGTAAACTGGGAGGGCGGCAAGGAAGAGTATATCCAGGAGGATTACCAGTCCGTTATGGCCATTCCCTACGACATGCCTATCGTAGGATACGGCAACAAGGTGGTGGATACCTTAAGGATCTGGGACGCCCAGCCGATTAATACCTTCAGCCTGGACAGCTTTGACAAAGGCGATTATCAGAAGGCAGTGGAGCAGGAGAACCTGGCCAAGAATATCTGCGAGGTGCTTTACCCCAACGACAACCATTACGCCGGCAAGGAGCTGCGTCTGAAACAGCAGTACTTCTTTATCTCCGCCAGCGTGCAGCGGGCCATTAAAAAATATAAGAGGAACCATGACGATATCCGAAAGTTCTATGAAAAGAACGTGTTCCAGTTAAACGATACCCATCCTACGGTGGCAGTGCCGGAGCTGATGAGGATCCTTATTGACGAGGAGGGCCTCACCTGGGAGGAGGCATGGGATGTGACCACCAAGACCTGTGCTTACACTAACCACACCATCATGGCGGAAGCTCTGGAAAAGTGGCCCATTGACCTGTTCTCCAAGCTGCTGCCCCGTGTATACCAGATCGTGGAGGAGATCAACCGCCGCTTCGAGATCGAGATCCGCCGTTTATATCCCGGCGACGAGAAGATGGTGGAGAAGATGGCCATTCTCTATGACGGAAAAGTGCGCATGGCTTACATGGCGATTGCAGGCAGCTTTTCGGTCAACGGCGTAGCCAGACTGCACACGGAGATCTTAAAGAACCAGGAATTAAAGGCATTTTATCAGATGATGCCCCAGAAGTTTAACAATAAGACCAACGGCATCACCCAGAGACGTTTCCTGCGCCACGGCAATCCCCTTCTGGCTGACTGGGTGACCGAGAAGCTGGGAAGCGATCAGTGGATCACAGACCTTTCCAAGATCTCCGGCCTGAAAAAGTATGTGGACGATGCCCAGGCCCAGAAGGAGTTTATGGAGATCAAGTTCCAGAATAAGGTGCGCCTGGCCAAGTATATTAAGGAGCACAACGGCATTGAGATTGATCCCACATCCATGTACGACGTGCAGGTAAAGAGACTTCACGAGTACAAGAGGCAGCTTCTCAACATCCTTCACGTCATGCATCTGTACAACGAGCTGAAGAAGGATCCGGATCTGGATATAGTGCCCAGGACCTTTATCTTCGGAGCCAAAGCCGCGGCAGGATACCGCCGGGCAAAGCTTACCATCAAGCTGATTAACGCCGTGGCGGACAAGGTGAACCATGACGAGGACATCAAGGGCAAGTTAAAAGTGGTGTTTATTGAGGATTACCGGGTGAGCAACGCGGAGATCATTTTTGCCGCCGCGGATGTCAGCGAGCAGATCTCCACTGCCAGCAAGGAAGCCTCCGGCACCGGAAATATGAAGTTCATGCTTAACGGGGCTCTGACCCTGGGGACCATGGACGGCGCCAACGTGGAGATCGTGGAGGAGGTAGGGGAAGAAAACGCCTTTATCTTCGGCCTGTCCGCCGATGAGGTCATTGAATATGAGCGAAACGGCGGGTACTATCCGGTAGAGATCTACAACAGCAATGAAAATGTGCGTCAGGTTCTGACACAGCTGATCAACGGATTTTATTCTCCGGAAAATCCGGGGCTGTTTAGGGAGATCTATGATTCTCTCCTTAACGGAAGCGGCAATGACAGGGCTGATATGTACTTTATTCTGAAAGACTGCGTCTCCTACGCTCAGGCCCAGAAGAAGGTGGATGAGGCGTACCGGGATAAGAAGTGGTGGGCAAGGGCAGCCATGCTCAACGTAGCCTGCTCCGGAAAGTTCAGCTCCGACAGGACCATCCAGGAGTATGTGGATGAGCTGTGGCATCTGGATAAGATCACGGTGGAAGTGTAGTCGAAGGAGAAAAGGTTGTAACAATTAAAAAATTAATAAAGAGATCCCCCTCTTCATAGAATGGTTGGAGAGGGGGATTTTTTATGCGCAGATTTTGGTGGTTTTGTGTGGTTGCGGTGCTGTTTCCCTATGTGTTTACCCTTGTGGCAAACGGGGGGATCTATGGGGTCAATGGGATCGGCAAAGGGATGGGGACAAAAAGGGACGGGAAAGGGGAATGGGACAGCGGCAGGCGGGTGTATCTGGAGGGGCGGGGGTTTGTGGACGGAGAGGAGTATCTGGTGGGAGCGGTGGCCAGGCAGATGCCGGCGGATTATGAGATGGAGGCGCTGAAAGCCCAGGCCATTATTGCCAGGACTTTTTTGTACAGGCACATGGGGGACGAGCGTGAGATCGCGGAGAGTAACCTGGATCTAAAGGGCATGGGGGAGGAGCAGATGGAGAGGATGTGGGGCAGTCCCAGGTTTTTGGAGTACTATGAAAAGGTGAGAGGGGCTGTGGAGGAGACCAGGGGACAGGTGATGGTGTGGGAAGGGCAGTGTGTGGAGCCTTTATTCCATCGGGCCAGCGCCGGAAAGACCAGAGACGGGGATGAGGGGCACCCTTATCTCGGGTCTGTGGATTCCGGGGAGGATGTGGAGATGGACGGATACCTGACAGTTACGGTGTGGCCATGCGGGGAGTTTGCCAAGCTGATCAAAGGGATGCCGGAGGGCGAACAGGTGAGAGAGGAGCAGATCCCGGATACCATCCAGGTCATTGAGCGGGACGGGGCCGGGTATGTGACCCAGATCCAGATCGGCAGCCACAGTTTTGACGGGGAAGCGGTGCGGCAGGCTTTGGAGCTTCCTTCGGCGGCGTTTACCTTAGAGGGCTATGAGGACGGCGTGCGGGCAGTTTGCCGGGGGCGGGGCCATGGGTATGGCTTAAGCCAGTTCGGCGCGCACAGGAAAGCAGCCGCAGGCATGACGGCGGAAGAGATCCTGAGCAGTTATTATAAAAATATTGAGATTATTTCTTGGGGACAGTGAATAACTTCGGCGCCATTGGTAAGAATAGTACCGAGGTGATAAACGGTGAAAGAGAAGTTCAATCAAATGTTCAAGGACAAACTATTCCTTGTCATGCTGGTGTTGGGCCTGCTGACTATTGTTGCCGCAGCAGGCGTGGTTACCATTCAAAGAGGAAATACCCCCGGGGAAGAAAATCCCTACATGGAGCAGAATCAGGGGGCAATGATCGCACAGGATAACCAGGCTGTGGAGCCTACCCAGGTTGCCGGGTCCGCGGATGCCCAGAGGGAGCAGATGGAAAGCCATGTGAACAACAAGGCTTCGGAGCCTGCCCAGGTTGCCAAAAGTTCCGACAATGGGCGAAAGAACGACGTACCTAAGAAAGAGGAGCCAAAGGCCGCTCCGGTGGATTCCGGTGTGGAGAATGCCCTTCCCCTGGTCCTTAACTTTTCCGACGCCAGCCGCATGGCCTGGCCGGTTATGGGCAATGTGCTGCTGGATTACAGCATGGACGCCACCATCTATTTCCCCACTTTGGATCAGTATCAGGTCAATCCGGGGGTGGTGATCCAGGCGGAGGTGAGCCAGCCGGTGGTAGCCCCGGCCAACGCCAAGGTGGTGGCGGTCAGCGCCAACGAGGAGCTGGGCAACTTCCTGGTTCTGGATCTGGGCAATGATTACCTGGCAACCTGCGGACAGCTGAAAGAGATCCAGGTGGTGGAAAACGAGTACCTGGAAGCGGGACAAGTCATGGGATACGTGGCGGAGCCTACCAAGTATTATTCCGTGGAGGGCAGCAATGTATTCTTCCAGCTGGAGCATGAGGGAAGCAAGATTGACCCGCTTGATTATTTTCAGTAGGACAAATCAGAACAAAAACCGGGCATGTGGTCCGGTTTTTGTTTTTCTTACCATGATATTTCGAAAAAAATAATAATTTGTTCACAGGTTGGCCTAAGCTGTAGGGTATACTTTATTCTGTCATCCTGGCATCGGTTTGAAAGACGCAGGGGCAGATTGACTTACATACGAGGAGACTTTTTATGAACATATTATTTTTTCTCACGCCGAAAAACGAAGTGGCTTACATCTACGACGACCAGACCCTGCGGCAGGCTCTGGAGATCATGGAGTATCATCGGTACACGGCCATCCCCATGATAAACAAGCAGGGAAAATACATAGGGACGATCACCGAGGGGGATCTTCTGTGGGGCATAAAGAACGAATATAATTTAAGCCTTAAGGAGGCGGAGTATGTGCCTGTGACCGCTATACCCAGAAGATCCGATAACTGTCCGGTGTCCATAGACGCCACCATGGAGCATATGATTGACAAAGCCCTGAACCAGAATTTCGTCCCGGTGGTGGATGATCAGAAGAACTTTATCGGGATCATCACACGCAAGGACATTATACGGTACTGCTATGGTCAGATGAAAAAGGAAGCATGACCGCGGCAAGAGACAGATGATAAGAAAGAAATGGCTTTGGGAGCCCTTAACTCTCAAAGCCATTGTCTCATTTAATTAATATTTGATTCGATCATGTCGTCTTACTTGCTCTGAGCGGCCATCCAGGTCCACAGAGGAGTTTGTCCGCTGGCGCACTCATCGTTGAAGAAGTACAGCCAGGACCAGTGACCGTTATACTGGTAGGCCTGACCGTCCTCGCCCTTGTACAGGCCGGTGGTGTCGTGAACATCGTCAAACACGCTGGCATGAACATTGGCGCCCATAGCCTTTAAGCGGCTGATGGTAGGCTGGGCGTTGGCTGTGGGATCAACGGTGGTGTCATTTTTCGCGTATACGAACCAGATCGGCACATTCTTGATGGCCTGGAGCTGGGCATCGGTGATGGAGGCATCTTTGTAAGCCTCGCAGATGGGATACGCGGCGGCAAAGTAGTCGGGATAGTTGAGGATCATATCCATGGTCATATATCCGCCGTTGGAGCAGCCGCCGATGATGATGCGGTCTGTGTCAATGCCCGGGTTAGCAAAAACGTACTGGTCGATCAGTTCTTTTAAGCCGGTCAGATGGACGGAATCCGTGCCGGGGTTGTTCTGCCAGGAACCGTTCTCGTCATAAGTCATCCAGAAATCGGGAATCTGGGGAGCCAGCACATAAGCGCCGCCCATGCGGTCCTGGAAGTTGGCTTTGGTCAGAGCCGTAACCTTGTTGCCAAACAGCACGATGGAGGGGTCAACGCCGCCTTCGCCTGCGCCGTGGAGCCAGATGACTAAAGGTCTCTTGTTGGCTTCGCTGGCGTTGGCCGGAACGTAGGACGCATAGGTCATCTTGTCGCCGTTGGAGCTGGTAAATGTGCCGGACAGATCAATGCCTTCCAGATCAGGCATAAGGGAATCGGCCCAGTTTACGGAAGGATCCACGGACAGAAGCGTGATCTTTTTTCCGCTGTCCGTAGTAAGGGTAGTGTCGTCGATCAAATCAACCTGCAGGTTGTAGAACAGGCACCAGGAGTTCTGGAACGTGCCGGCGCTGTAGTAGAAGGAAGAACCTTCGCTTGGGGTGCATCTTAACTCAAGGGCAATATGGGAAGAGCTGCCGTTTGTCCGGTTGCCTTTGGCATCGCAGGTGTAGGCCGCCGTAATGATGCGGTGGGTCTGATCCTCAATGCGGGTGTAGGGCGCTTCCTTGGAAACTTTGGCGTAAGCGTCATAGTCGTACGTCTGCTTGTTTTCGATGGCGCAGAACTTGGCGGCGGCAACAGAGTCCGCGGTCACGGTCTGGTCAAGGGAAATGATGGTCTTGGTAACGCCGGGACCCCAATCAAACCCTTCTACCTGGGTGATCTGGGTTCCGGAAGCGATGTGCTCCGGCGCTCCGGGGCCTTCGTCGGGCGCGGTAACGGCGCCAAAGGCCATGGTGCTGCACAGGGCCAGATTCAGCGCGATGGCTGTAGGCAGAGCCAGGAATTTCATGTTGCGTAATTTCATAGATTTATCCCCCTTGTGTTATTAAATGTTAAGGTTATCGTAACAAAATAGTCAGAAAAAGTCAAGAAAAAGTCAATATGATAATTTTTCTTGCAACCGGGGGAATATAGTATATAATATAAAGATGTAGATGAAGCTTTTAACTTTAATACTACGGAAAGGCGGATCACACATGAATCAAACGATTTATCTGGACAACGCGGCCACTACCAGGACAAATCCCGAGGTAGTAAAGGCCATGGTGCCCTATTTTACCGAACATTACGGAAACCCATCGTCGGTATATGAATTTTCCACCCCCTGCCGGCAGGTCATAGCAGGCGCCAGGGAGGTCATAGCCAAGAGCCTGGGCGCCAAACCTAACGAGATCTACTTTACGGCCGGGGGAACGGAGTCTGACAACTGGGCCATCAAAGCCACGGCGGAAGCTTACATGGCAAAAGGAAAACACATCATCACCAGCAGGATCGAACACCATGCGGTGCTCCACACCTGCCAGTACCTGGAGAAGAGGGGGTTTGAAGTGACCTACGTGGATGTGGATGAGAACGGGGTCCTTAAGGTGGATGAGCTAAAGAAAGCCATTCGGCCGGACACCGTCTTGATTTCCGTCATGTTCGCCAATAATGAGATCGGGACCATAGAGCCTATAAAGGAGATCGGTCAGATCGCAAAGGACAACGATATCTTGTTCCACACAGACGCGGTGCAGGCTTTCGGCCATCTGCCCATTGATGTGGACGAATACCATATTGACATGCTAAGTTCCAGCGCCCACAAGTTAAACGGCCCCAAGGGCATCGGCTTTTTGTATATCCGCACAGGGATAAAGACCCGCTCGTTCATCCACGGCGGAGCCCAGGAGCGGAAACGCCGGGGAGGCACGGAGAACGTGCCGGGGATTGCCGGATACAAAAAGGCAGTGGAGCTTGCCATGGCTTCCATGGAGGAGCGGGAGAAAAAGGAGCGCCGGCTTCGGGATCATCTCATCGCCAGGGTCATGGCCGAGGTGCCTTACACCCGCCTTAACGGCCACAGGATGCGGAGGCTGAGCAACAATGCCAATTTTGCTTTTCAGTTTATCGAGGGGGAATCCCTTCTGATCATGCTGGACGGAAGCGGGATCTGCGCCTCCAGCGGTTCGGCCTGCACCTCAGGTTCCCTGGACCCGTCCCACGTGCTGCTGGCCATCGGGCTCCCCCACGAGATCGCCCACGGCTCCCTGCGCCTGACAGTCAGCGCGGAGAACACCATGGAGGAGATGGATCTGGTGGTGGACAGGATCAAGGAGATCGTGGGGAAGCTGCGGGATATGTCGCCGTTGTATGAAGATTTTATGAGGAAACAGGGATCATTTTAAATTACGGTTGAAAGAGGAGAGTTATCTATGTATACAGAAAAAGTAATGGATCATTTTCAGAACCCCAGAAACGTGGGGGAGATCGAAAATGCCAGCGGTACGGGAACGGTAGGCAACGCCAAATGCGGCGATATCATGAGGATCTACCTGGACATTGACGACAACCAGGTGATCAGGGACGTGAAGTTTAAGACCTTTGGCTGCGGGGCAGCGGTGGCTACCAGCAGTATGGCCACGGAACTGGTTAAGGGAAAGACGGTTCAGGAGGCCATGGAGGTTACCAACAAGGCGGTGATGGAGGCCCTTGACGGACTGCCTCCCGTAAAGGTTCATTGTTCTTTGCTGGCGGAGGAGGCGATCCACGCGGCTCTCTGGGATTACGCGGAAAAAAGCGGCATCGTCATAGAGGGGCTTGAGAAGCCTAAGACGGATATCAGCGAGCATGATGAGGATGAGGAATACTAAATATAAGGAAGCGATATGGGGAATGGAAAAAAGAAGGTAGTAGTTGGCATGTCCGGAGGAGTTGACTCCTCCGTGGCAGCCTGGCTTTTGAAAGAGCAGGGATATGACGTCATAGGTGTGACCATGCAGATCTGGCAGGAGGAGGAGCCTTTGCTTCAGGAGGAGAACGGAGGCTGCTGCGGCCTTAGCGCCGTTGAAGACGCCAGGAAGGCGGCATGGCAGCTGGGGATCCCCCATTATGTGATGAATTTCAGGCAGGAATTTCATGACCATGTGATCTCCTACTTTGTGGACGAATACGTCAGGGGGCGGACGCCTAATCCCTGTATCGCCTGCAACCGCCATGTGAAGTGGGAAGCACTGTTAAAGCGCGGCCTGGACATCGGAGCCGATTATCTGGCCACCGGCCACTATGCCCGGATTGAAAAGCTGGCCAACGGAAGGTATGCTTTGAGAAGGTCGGCGGCCATTGCCAAGGATCAGACCTACGCATTGTATAATCTGACCCAGCAGCAGCTTAGCCGCACCCTGATGCCGGCAGGCAGCTACAGTAAGGATGAGATCCGGCGGATGGCGGCGGAAATAGGGCTTGATTTGGCCGGGAAGCCGGACAGCCAGGAGATATGCTTTATCCCGGACCATGATTACGCGGGATATATACAAAGATACCGCAAAGAGGAGCTGCCCCGGGGAAATTTTGTGGACATGGAGGGACAAGTCCTGGGGCAGCATAAGGGCATCACCCACTACACGGTGGGCCAGCGCAAAGGGCTGAACCTTTCTTTGGGACGGCCGGTGTTTGTGGTGGAGATCAGGCCAGAGACCAATGAGGTGGTCATCGGTGCGGATAAGGACGTATTTTCCGACACCCTTACCTGCAGCCGCCTTAACTGGATGGCAATAGACGGACTCCATGGAAATGCCATGGAGGTGACGGCAAAGATCCGCTACAGCCATCAGGGATCTGCCTGCGTGATCCGGGAGACAGGCCATGACAGGGTGGAGTGCCGGTTTCATGAGCCTCAGAGAGCCATTACGCCGGGGCAGGCGGTGGTGTTCTATGACGGCCAGTATGTTGTGGGAGGAGGAGTGATTCAATGAAGAGAACAAGGAAGACGGCTGTGATCCTGACAGCTTTCGCGGCCCTGGTCTTTGCCGGCGGGTGCCAGAAAACATATGAGCCTGCGGTCATTAACGGCGCCGGGGAGGATGGAACGGCAGGGACAGAGTTTCGGTATGAAAACGCGGCCATGGAGGATGGAACCGGCCAAAAGGAGCTTGCGGTCCAGACCAGCATAAAGGAGCAGAATATGGTGGGAGATCCGGCTGCGGATCTAAAGGATGTGAACGAGACGGTGTACGTTACCGGAGATTCCGTCAACCTTAGGGCATCGGCCAGCACCGGGGCCGATGTGGTGGCCGTGTTCAAAAAAGGGGACAGGCTTGAGAGGACCGGGTACGGCCAGGAGTGGAGCCGGGTACGGTATGAGGGAATGACGTGTTACATTGCCTCCAGGTATGTGTCTGCGACAGCTCCCAAAATCGAAAACGAGACAAAGGCCGGGACAGAGGCCGGCATCCAGGCGGGGGAGGCGCAGCAGGTAGCCTTTCAGACTTCCTGGAAATACGCGGAATTTTCCAAGATCAATTCCGGGACGGCAAAGCTTTATAAGGCGGAGGGCGAAAACCGCAAGGGCATCACAATCTGCGTCAATGCGGGCCACGGCACAAGCGGCGGCTCCAGCGTGAAAACGCTGTGCCACCCCGACGGCACGCCTAAGGTAACGGGAGGCACCACAGGGGCAGGGGCCACATCGGCAGCGGCGGTTTCCGGCGGCATGACGTTTTCAGACGGCACGGCGGAGGCAAAGGTGACCCTGGCCATGGCAAAGAAGCTGAAGGGGAAACTTCTGACGGCAGGCTATGACGTGCTGATGATCCGGGACAGCGATGACGTGCAGCTGGACAATATCGCCAGAACCGTCATTGCCAATAACTGCGCCGACTGCCACATTGCCCTTCACTGGGATTCTACCTCCAGCAATAAGGGGGCTTTCTACATGAGTGTCCCCAATGTATCCTCTTACCGGAACATGGAGCCGGTAAAGTCCAACTGGGAGAAGCACAATGCCCTGGGGGAGAGCCTGGTGGCAGGGCTTAAGTCGGCAGGGGTGAAGATCTTCTCCGGCGGGTCTATGGAGATGGATCTGACCCAGACTTCCTTTTCCACGGTCCCCTCCATTGATATTGAGCTGGGGGACAAGGCGTCGGATCACTCGGACGCTGCCTTGGAGGTGCTGGCCACAGGACTTTTGGCAGGGATCAACCAGTATTTTGGACAGTAAATAAAAAAATTGATGCTAACCACTTTCCAAAATCGTTTTTTTCGTGTATAATGTAGTGGTTGGCATCATTGGGAGACGTAGCGAAGCGGCCGTAACGCGGCGCACTCGAAATGCGTTTGTCGGTTCATCCCGGCACGAGGGTTCGAATCCCTCCGTCTCCGGTGGGAAAGTCCTTGGGAATAGCGGATTTATAAGATAAATGCGGTATTTTCAAGGATTTTTTTACGGAGTCACCACACAAAAACTCCCTGGAAATACAGGATCCGTCCCGCATTTCCAGGGAGTTTTGGGTACTGCGCCATATTATGCCAGAATGTCCAGACCGCCCAGATCCATCCCCCCAAGATCGCCGGAGGGCATGGCAATGTCCATTCCCGTTAAAGAGGCGTTGTCTGTGGAAGGAGCCATGGCACTAAACATAGAAGAAACGGTTTCATTGACCGAGTCCTTCCCGTCCTGGGCCATTTCCTTAAGGGCGTATTCCTTTTCGTCTCTGCGGCGTTTTTTCCGCCTGGCCTCCAGTTCCTGGCGGATCTGCTTTTCTTTTTCAAGCTCAGCCTTTTTCGCGGCTTTTTCGGCCTGATCCTCCATGCGCTGTTCCTTGGACAGATGCTTTAACTTTTTCTGGATGCGCTTTATTAGTTTTTCCATGCGCTTGATCTGCTGGGCATATTTTTTGGCGTCCTTGCCCTCGCTGGCAAGGGCTCCCATCTTTAAGTCAGCCAAAGCGCGCATGGCCTTGGAAAATACCTGCTGGACATCCAGCACGGTTTCTGACCTGGCCAGCATGGCGGCAAGTTCCCCAACGGAATTTTTAGGACCGGAGGACTTCATCTTAAAAGAAGAGTCTGACCCGGCTTTTTTTGCGTCTTCCGCAGACTGATATTTGGCATCCGTGCCTGCTTTTGTCAGAGATGGAGCGGAAGTCTCCAGGATATCCATATCCATGGCTTCGCGAGGATCCTTATCTGTGCCGGTCTGGGGATCTGCCTTTGGGGTTTGGCCGGTTTGGGGTGGTGGGAGGGCATCCGTTTGCCAGTTTCTTGCGGTAACCTTCATAAACAACCTCCTTTTTTAAGGCAGTTTTATATTTCTCTTATATGGAGTATATCGGCGAAAGGGGGAAAAAGAAAATAAAATTCCGGTAAATTGTGAAAATTTTGTGAACGGGCCAAAGGTTTTATGAAAAAAAGATGGACATCCCCCCAACTTGCGAGTAAGATAATAGGCAGAGAAATTTGACGGAAAGAATGGTGGTGTTTGAACATGAAGCGGGAGATAAGTATGACAAAAAATGTGGATATGATCCAGGGGCCTATCTTTAAATCCCTGGTATTCTTTGCGCTGCCTCTGCTGGGCTCCAACATTTTTCAGCAGCTTTACAACACGGTGGATACCATGATCGTGGGCAATTATTTAGGGGACGTGTCCCTGGCGGCCATCGGCGTCTGCACGCCGGTCTATGAGCTTTTGGTGGGATTTGCCCTGGGGATCGGCAACGGGCTGGCCATCGTGACGGCCAGGAGCTTTGGGGCAGGAGATGAGGAGGAACTGAAAAAGTCGGTGGCAGCGTCCATGATCATCGGTCTGTGTTCTTCCCTGGCCATTACGCTGATCGGCCAGCTGTGCCTGCATCCTCTTTTGCGGCTGTTAAATACGCCTCCGGAGATCATTGACCAGGCTTACGGCTACATATCCACGGTAACCATGTTTGTGCTGGTGATGTTTGCCTACAACCTGTGCGCGGGGTTGCTGCGGTCCATCGGCAACAGTTTTATGCCTTTGATGTTCTTGATCTTGTCCTCCTGCATCAACATTGTGCTGGACATCCTGTTTATTACCAGGCTGAACATGGGGGTTAGGGGGGCGGCGGTGGCCACGGTCATATCCCAGGGGATCTCCGCGGCGCTGTGTATGGTGTATATCTTTAAGAAGACAAAGATCCTGGTGCCGGAGCGGAGACATTTTCAGGCGGACAGGGAACTGTACCGGGAACTTCTGGGACAGGGATTTTCCATGGGATTTATGGGCAGCATCGTGTCCGCAGGTTCCGTGATCCTCCAGTACGGCATCAATGGTCTTGGATATCTGGTGATCGCGGCCCACACGGCGGCAAGAAAGCTTTACATGTTCTGCAGCATGCCGGTCATTACCATGGGTATGGCGTTTTCCACCTTTGTATCCCAGAACCGGGGAGCGGACAAGGGGGACCGGATCCGCCTGGGCATCCGGTACGTAAGTATCTACGACGGGGTTGTGACGGCGGTTGTGGTGGCGCTGATGCTCATAGGAGCCCCGGATCTGGTGCGGTGGATCTCCGGTTCCAGCGAGGCGGCGGTTTTGGAAAACGGAGCCAGGTATCTTCTGATCGTGTCGCCTTTTTATGTGGTCCTGGGCATCCTTATCGCCACCAGATGCGCGCTGCAGGGCCTGGGCCAGAAGCTGCTGCCTTTGGTGTCCAGCGTAATCGAGTTTTTCGGGAAGATCCTGTTTGTGGTGGTGTTTATTCCAAGGTTCCAGTATATGGCGGTGATCTTCTGCGAGCCGGTGATCTGGTGCGTCATGACAGCCCAGCTTGTCTATACTTTTTATCACGACAGCTATATCCGGTCCTTTAAAAAAACAGGAAGGTGATCCGGCGAAGGCTGTGCCGGCGGCAAAGCATGGCAGATACGGGGGATCTGCAAAGAACGCAAAAGGCAAGATGGAGACAGAATGGAGGGAGTGTCGGATGGAAGAGAAAAACAACGGGGAAACCATGGGACTGGTGCTGGAAGGCGGCGGGATGCGGGGCATCTACACCGCGGGAGTGCTGGATATATTTTTAGAGCATGGGATCTATTTTGACGGGGTGATCGGGGTGTCCGCAGGCGCCATACACGGATGTTCCTATGTGGCGGGACAGACAGGACGCAGCATCCGCTACTATAAAAAATACTGCAAAGACAAGCGCTTCATGAGCTTTCGCAATGTGATAAAGACCGGGGACATGGTGGATAAGCAGTTCTGCTATCATGAACTGCCGGATGTGCTGGACCCTTACGACTACCAGGCGTTTGAGAACTCCAAGATGAAGTATTATGTGACCTGTACCAATGTGGATACGGGAAAGGCGGAGTATTTTCAGATCACGGACATGAAAAAGCAGATTGACCTTCTGCGGGCGTCGGCATCTCTGCCCTATGTGTCGAAACTGGTGGAATATGACGGCAAAAGGCTTCTGGACGGCGGGTGTACGGACAGTATCCCCGTAAACGCGTTTATGAAGATGGGATACAAGCGAAACGTGGTGGTCATGACCCGTCCCAGGAATTATGCCAAGGAACCGGAACTGGGAGGACTGGCAGCGGCGTATTACCGGAAGTATCCGGAGTTTGTCAGGGCCTTGAAAAACCGTCATAAGGCATACAACAACACCAGAAAGCTGATACGGCGGCTGGAGGAAGAGGGCAGCGCGTTTGTCATCAGCCCCGGGGAGCCTCTGGACATGGGACGCACCTGCCATGACCCGGATCAGCTCCAGCGGGTTTATGACATAGGGCGGGGGGATGCTGTCCGGCAGCTGGGGAATCTGGAAGTGTTCCTGGAAAAGCGCAGGTAACAGAGGAAAAAAACGTAAGAAAAAAGGTTTCACCTGATGAAAGAGGTGAAACCTTTTTTTCTCTACAGGGTGATCAGCGCATAGTCTCTGCTGCCGATTCCAAGGGCGGCCGCCGCCTCCACCGTATGGATGCCGTTTCTGGACTCGATGCGCTCAATCAGGTGGGCCTTGCCGGGATCGTCGCTGGCGTACACCAAATCAAGGCATGCCTGATCCAGAGCGACAGGGTCTAAAGAAGCCAGGATGCCGATATCTCCGATCTTGGGATCCTCGGCCATGGCACAGCAGTCGCAGTCCACAGACATATTGCGCATAATGTTGATAAACGCCATCTTTCCGTCAAAGTACGCAACGATGGATTTGGCCGCGTCCGCCATGGACTCCAGGAAGGAATCATGGTCAGAGTTCCAGAAATCCTCCACCACGCCTACGCCATGGATGTACGCCTTGCCGTGGGATGAGGCGATGCCGATGGAGATGTTCTTTAAGGCGCCGCCGAACCCGCCCATGGGGTGGCCCTTAAAGTGGGACAGCACCAGCATGGAGTCATAGTTGGCCAGATGGTTCCCTACGTAGTTTTTTTGGATCTTCTTTCCGCCGTCAATGGACAGTTCCAGTTCGCCCTCCTCGTCCATGATGTCCACCGGGGCGATGTCGGTCCAGCCATGGAACTTCATGGTCTCCCAGTGGGCTTTGGTGGTGTCCCGCTTTCCCTCATAGGCGGTGTTGCATTCCACGATGGTGCCGTTTACAAGGTCAATGACAGGCTTTAAAAAGGGCGGGCGGATAAAATTCTGGTTGCCCACCTCGCCGGAGTGGAGTTTTACCGCCACTTTGCCGGGCAGTGCTGTGCCCAGAGCCTGATACAGCTGCACAACGGCCTGGCTGGTCAGTGTTTTTGTGAAATAAACGTTGGATTTTGCCATAGTCATACGCTCCTGTTTTTGTGTATTTTCCCAAATCCTTTGGGGTGTTGCCTGCTTATTAGTATATAGGATAAAGTCAGGTTTAGGTCAAGCGGGTTTTGGGAAAGTTTTTAGCTGATTCGTAGATTTAGTTGCCTTTTCCGGTCAGTTCATCCAGGGAGGCGAACCGGTATCCCATGTCCTCCCATTTTGTCAGAAGCTCATCTAAGATCTCCCCGTTGGTCTTTGAGGTGCTGTGGAGCAGCACCACGGCGCCGGGATGGACGCGGCCTAACAGTTTTTGGAAAGCTTCCTCCTTGGTGGGCTGTTTATCCTCATACCAGTCCACATAGGCCAGGCTCCAGAAAAAGGTGTGGTATCCCAGATCCTTTGCCATCTGTAAGTTGGATTCGCTGTACTTGCCCTGGGGCGGGCGGTAGTATTTTTTCATAGGCTGTCCCGTCACCTGCTCATACAAAGCCTCCAGGTCCGTAAGCTCACTGGAAAAAGACTGGGCGGTGGAGATCTTTGACATGTCCGGGTGGTGATAGGTGTGATTGCCTACGATGTGGCCTTCGGCGGCCATGCGCTTTACCAGGTCCGGGCTGGTCTCCAGGTAATTGCCCACAAGGAAGAAGGCGGCGGGGGCGTTGTGTTTTTTTAAGGCGTTGAGAATGGCGTCGGTATTTCCGTTTTCATAGCCTGCGTCAAAGGTAAGATACAGCACTTTTTCATCGGTCTGGTCCGCGTACCAGGCGTTGTACTGTTTTAGGTATTCTGCCGAGGCGTTGGCCACCGGAGGTTTGCCCTCCTGCTGAAAGCTTAGGCCCCAGTTGCCGTCGGCGGACGCGCTTACGGTGATAAAAGGGTACTGCTGTCCGATCCTGGCGGCGCTGTCCCCCAGGCAGAAGCACAGGGCGGCCAGGAATACCAGCTCCACCGTTTTTTTTATGTAAAAGGACAGGGTTTTCATGAAAAACTCCCAAAATTGTTTTGTAAAAGCATATGAGTTTCTACTTGCAAAAATGCGGGAATGTGGTAAACTTAGGAACTTGTAACGCAAAAGGCGCCGGCAGTTTCCCTAAAGCCCCAAAGACCGGGGACAAGAAAGGGAGCCGGGCAGGCTTAAGGGAGGAGATGCATTATGGCTGGAAAGGCAATGAAAGACATGACAAAGGGATCGCCGATGAAACTGATCCTGGGTTTTCTGGTGCCTATGCTGTTCGGGCTTTTATTTCAGCAGTTTTACAGCATGATGGACACCATCATCGTGGGGAAATACCTGGGAGTCCAGGCGCTGGCCTCCGTAGGGTCCACAGGTTCCATTAATTTTATGATTATCGGGTTCTGCATGGGGATCTGCAGCGGATTCGCCATTCCTGTGGCCCAGAAATTCGGTGAGAAAAACGACACGGCTCTGCGCAGGTACGTGGCCAACAGCGGATATTTGGCGGCAGGGTTTTCGGTGGTGATGACGGTGACGGTATGCCTTTTGTGCCGTGATATCTTAAGGCTTATGAGAACGCCGGGGGACATTATCGACGGGGCTTACGCATATATATTTGTAATCTTTTTGGGGATACCGGTTACGTATCTTTACAATATGCTGTCCGGCATCATCCGCTCCATGGGCGACAGCACCACGCCTCTTTACTTTCTTTTGATCTCCTCGGTCATGAACGTGGCGCTGGATCTGTTTACGATCACGGTCCTTAAGATGGGCGTGGCGGGAGCGGCGTGGGCCACGGTGATCTCCCAGGGAGTGTCGGGCGTTTTGTGCCTTTTGTACATGAGAAAAAAATTTGTCATCTTAAAGATGGAAAAAGACGAGTGGAAGCCGGACGTAAACGCCATGCGGACGCTGTGCGGCATGGGGATTCCCATGGGACTGCAGTACTCCATCACGGCCATCGGCAGCGTAGTGATCCAGACGGCGGTGAATACGTTAGGTTCCGTGGCCGTAGCGTCGGTGACCGCGGGCACCAAGGTCAGCATGTTCTTCTGCTGCCCCTTTGACGCCATGGGAGCCACCATGGCCACCTACGGCGGACAGAATGTGGGAGCCGGAAGGCTTGACCGTATCGGCCGGGGGATGAAGGACTGCGTTATTTTGGGCGCTTTGTACGCGGTGGGCGCATTTATTGTCCTGTTTTTATTCAGCGATACCATTGCCCTTTTGTTTGTAGACGCGGGGGAGGAAGAGATCCTTGCCAATGCCAGAAGATTTCTCCTGACCAATTCCGCCATGTACTTTCCCTTAGCCCTTGTGAATATCGTCCGGTTTATGATCCAGGGCCTGGGCTTTTCCAAGCTGGCTATTGTGGCAGGCGTGTGCGAGATGGCGGCCAGATCCTTAGTGGGCTTTTGCCTGGTGCCTGTATTCGGCTATGCCGGCGCCTGTCTGGCCAACCCGGCGGCGTGGATCGCGGCGGATCTGTTTTTGATCCCGGCCTATTTCCATGTGATGAAATGCCTAAGGCAGAGGATGCCCCAGGCGGCTCAGACAAAAGAGGAGATGGCTGCTAAGGAGGAAAGCAGGAGAAAAGGAAGGAAAGCTGCCCATGCGATGGGGTGAGAAGCCTTACCACAGCCTGGATTATGCGCTGAAAAAACAGTTCGGGAAAAAGGTATACAAACTGGCCCTGGACGGAGGCATGACCTGCCCCAACCGGGACGGGACTTTGGGGAGTGAAGGATGCATCTTCTGCAGCCGGGGCGGCTCCGGGGAATTTGCGCAGGCCCGTCATAAAGGCGGGGATGTGTGGCAGCAGATCGAGGCGGCCAGAGACCGGGTGGCGCGAAAGATCGCCAAAGACGGGCCGTTTATCGCCTATTTTCAGTCCTATACCAACACCTACGGGCCGGCGGACTACCTGGATGAGCTGTTTTCAAGGGCTATGGACCATCCCCTTGTTGCAGGGCTGTCCGTGGCCACCAGGCCGGACTGTCTGCCGGAAGATACCGTAGAGCTTTTAAGAAAGCTGAACCAAAAAAAGCCGGTGTGGGTGGAACTGGGACTGCAGACGATCCATGAACCCACGGCTAAGTTTATCGGCAGAGGATATGAGCTGCCGGTGTTTGACGATGCCGTTTTCAGGCTTAAGAAAGCGGGGCTTACGGTGGTGGTTCACGTGATCCTGGGGCTTCCCGGTGAGAGCCGGCAGCAGATGCTTGAAACGGTGGACTATGTGGGACGGATGGAGGCGGACGGAATAAAATTACAGCTGCTTCATATCCTGAAGGGGACCCGGCTGGAATCGGTGTACCAAAAAGATCCGTTTCCTTTGCTGTCCCTTGACGGATACGCGGATCTGGTAACGGAGGCCATCGCGCGCCTTCCCGGCTCTGTGGTGATCCACCGCGTCAGCGGAGACGGCCCTAAGGGGCTGCTTATGGAGCCTAAGTGGAGCGGCAATAAGCGGTTGGTGCTCAATGCCATTGCCCAAAAGTTTCGTGAAAATGGCTTGTATCAGGGAGTTTTCTGGGAAAAATACGTGCAAAACAGCGTATTTTAATAGGTTAGGTTGACAAATCGCAAAAACTGGTCTATACTTCAACCATTGCAAATTGACAAAATCAGATTGACAGAAGGATAACAGGTAAATATATATTGAATATCAAAACAAGCAGTTCAGGAGGATTAGGAAATGGGAAGAACAAAAAATGTAACAGATGATACGGCGGCAGTTGCGGCTGCAGAGGTAAAGGAAACAGGCGCCAAGAAGACCACAGCGAAGAAGACCGCAGCCAAGAAGGCGGAGACTCCAAAAGAGGAGACGGTTTTGACAGAGGCCAAGGAGAAGGCTCCCGCCAAGAAAGCCGCATCCAAGAAGGCAGAGCCGGCGGTGACCATGACCATCCAGTTCAAAGGTAAGGATATTGCGGCAAAAGATGTGCTGGAGGCTGCAACAAAGGCATATATGGAAGCCAATCCGGAGGGAGAGATCAGGACCATGGATCTCTATGTAAAGCCGGACGAGGATGTTGCCTACTACGCGGTTAACGGAGAGGGCCGTGAGGATTACAAGATCCAGCTGTAAGAAAAAGCTGTCATCCCCCTAAGAGGGGATATAAAGAGTGCTTTGAGAAGTCTGTTCTCAGGGCATTTTTTGTTTTTACGGGGGAATGGACAGATAGGGGACAACGTGATAAACTGTTAGGAGCAAAAGAAGGCGCCAAAGAGCGCGGGGAGAACAGATCAGGAGGATAAAGGATATGGTGTATGAAGGGTTGTTGTGGATCGGGGAAGATCAGGGGGAGAAACTTTGCATCCGCCCGGAGATGGCCAACCGTCACGGACTTATTGCGGGGGCCACGGGCACGGGAAAGACGGTGACGCTGAAGGTTATGGCGGAGTCGTTCAGCGATCTGGGCATCCCGGTGTTTTTGGCGGACGTAAAAGGAGATCTGGCGGGGATGTGCCGGCCGGGCCAGGACAGTCCGCAGATGCGCGCAAGGCTTGAATCTTTGGGGCTTAAAGAGGCAGGGTTTTCGTATCGCAGCTACCCGGTGTGTTTTTGGGATATCTTTGGGGAGAAGGGGCTTCCGCTGCGGACCACCATCTCCGAGATGGGTCCCACCCTTTTAGCGCGGCTCATGGGCCTTACGGACACCCAGACCGATGTGCTGACCATTGTGTTTCGGATCGCCGACGAGGAGGGGCTGCTGCTTTTGGACACCAAGGATCTGCGGGCCATGCTTTTGCATGCAGCCCAGCAGAACAAGGAGTACGCTTCCAGATACGGCAGCCTTCCAAAACAGAGCATAAACAGCATCCTGCGGAATCTGGCGTCTCTGGAGGAGCAGGGGGCGGAGCAGTTTTTCGGCGAGCCGGCTTTGGATATCAGGGATTGGTTTCGGCAGGACAGCCAGGGCAGGGGGATGATCAACATCCTCCACAGCGAAAGCCTGATCCACAATCCCAAGATGTACTCCACATTTATGCTGTGGATGGTGTCGGAGCTGTTTGAGATCCTGCCGGAGGCCGGGGACTGCCCTAAGCCTAAGATGGTATTTTTCTTTGACGAGGCCCATCTGCTGTTTGACGACGCGCCTAAGGCGCTGATGCAGAAGCTGGAGCAGGTGGTGAAGCTGGTACGCTCCAAGGGGGTGGGCATCTATTTTATCACCCAGAGCCCAAAGGACATTCCCGACGGCATTTTAGGCCAGCTGGGCAACAAGATCCAGCACGCGCTCCATGCCTACACGCCGGCGGAGCAGAAGGCGGTGAAAGCGGCTGCGGACTCGTTTCGGGAGAATCCGGCGTTTGATACCAGGCAGGTCATGGGGCAGCTGGGAATCGGGGAGGCTTTGGTGTCCTTTCTTGATAAGGACGGAATCCCAGGCATGGTAAGGCGGTCCTGGATCCTTGCGCCCCAAAGCTTTATGGGGCCCATCAGCGACGGGGAGAGAAAGGCCCGGATTGAGGGGCAGGCGCTTTATGCCAGGTACGGCGTCATGATCGACCGGGATTCTGCCTACGAGTTTTTCCAGCGCAGATCCATACAGCAGGAAAATGAGGAGAGACAGCTTAAAGAGGAGGAAGCCCGGAAGAAAGAGGAGGAGAAGGCGGCAAAAGAAGCTGAAAAAGAGGCCCAGAGGCAGGAGAAGGAAAAGGCCAGGGAACTGGAACGGCAGGAAAAGGCGCTGGCCAGGGAAGCCCAGAAGAGGGAGACGGCCAAAAAGAGAGCCGTCGCCAGCGTGGCCAAGTCCGCCGCCGGCACCATCGGCCGGGAGGTAGGCAACGAGATCGGCAAAAATGTAGGCGGAAGCTTTGGAAAGAGGCTGGGGGGCAATCTGGGAGCCAGCATCGGGAGAGGGATTTTCGGGACTTTATTCGGAAAATAGACGTAACCGTTCAAGGGTTATCGGAACGATTACAAATAGACAAGAGGAGACTGGAAGATGGCCGTAACGGACATTGACATGGGGCTTCCCCTGGCGTTTCTTGAAAAGATGAGAGCGCTTTTGGGAGAGCGGGAGTACGCCGATTTTTTGGAGAGCTATGGCAGGGAGCGGACGCCGGGACTGCGGCTGAATCCCTTAAAGGCCATAGACGAGGCAACGATCTTAAAGCTGACAGAGCAGTTGGGGCTGGAGAAGATCCCGTGGGCTTTGGAGGGATATTATTATGACAGCCAATCAGCGCCGGGAAAGCATGTGTGGCATGAAGCCGGGGTTTACTATATCCAGGAGCCCAGCGCTATGGCGGCGGCGGAGCTTTTGGCGGCAGAGCCGGGGGATAAGGTTTTGGATCTGTGCGGGGCTCCCGGAGGAAAGACCACCCAGATTGCCGCAAGGCTGAAAGGCCGGGGGCTTTTGGTGGCCAATGAGATCCATCCGGCCAGGGCAAAGATCCTGTCCCAGAATGTGGAACGCATGGGCATAAGCAACGCCGTTGTGACCAATGAGGAGGCAGAGACACTGGCCCGGCGCTTTCCCTCATTTTTTGATAAGGTCATGGTGGACGCTCCCTGTTCCGGGGAGGGGATGTTTCGGAAGGATCAGGAGGCCAGAGGCCATTGGAGCCCGGAAAATGTGGCCATGTGCGCCAGAAGGCAGGCGGGCATCCTGGACTGGGCCGGGGCCATGGTCAGGCCCGGAGGCAGGCTTGTGTATTCCACCTGCACCTTTTCCCCAGAGGAAAACGAGGGCAGTATAAGCGGATTTTTAAGGCGGGATCCCCGGTTTTTTCTGGAGGAGGCCAGGGTCTTTGAGGGCTTTGAGGGCGGCAGGCCCCAGTGGGTAAACGGGGGGCAGGAGGAATTGGCCCGGGCCGTCCGTCTGTGGCCCCACCGCGTAAACGGGGAAGGCCATTTTGTGGCAGTTTTAAGGAAAGACGGGCAGGCGGAGCATAAGGACAGACGGTTTAAGAAGCCTGCCTATGTAAGGGATAGGCAGGTGACAGATCTGTGGCAGGGCTTTTGCCGCCAGACCCTTACGAAAGAAGGGCAGCAGTTTGGTGCCTGGGCCCAGGAGCGGCTGGTGTTTTTCGGGGATCAGCTGTACCGGATACCGGATGAGATGCCCGACTATGGAGGACTAAGGATCCTGCGGCCGGGGCTGCATCTGGGTACCTGGAAGAAAAACCGGTTTGAGCCGTCCCACGGCCTGGCTTTGCATCTGAAAAAGGAACAGGTGAGAAGGTGGGTGACATGGGAGGCACAGAGCAGCCAGATGGAAGCTTATCTGCGGGGGGAGACCTTAAACGTTCCCTGCCCGGGCGGAGAGAACGGCTGGGCAGTTATGGCGGCTGGGGATTATTCCGTAGGCTGGGCAAAGCAGGTGGGACAGGTGTTAAAAAACCATTATCCCAAGGGGCTGCGGCGGGGGTAAGTTACGGTTCCCGTTATGGGCCGGTACCGTTATGGGGCATATGCAGTTGCGTCAGGGGGCTGAGAACCGTAATGGTGACTGGGCGGTCACGTTTCGGCAAATGGATTTCCTGGCGTTATCGTAGGGTCAGGACATTGACAAGTGGCATAGGAGTTGTATAAAATAGAGAGAGTTGTATTTGGGGGGAATAAAACATGTTATTCGGAGAGGGAGGGATACGATGGAGCGTCAGATGATATTTCACGTCTTAGGGATTCAGGAGACGAAGGATGAGGACAGGATACGGGAAGCGTACCGGGGGCTTTTGAAAAACACCAATCCGGAGGATGATCCGGAGGGGTTTAAAAGGCTTCGGGAGGCTTATGAGAGGGCTTTGCAGTACGCAAGGCAGCCGGATGAGGATGAGAGTGAGAAAAAGGAGAAGACCCAGATCGATCTGTGGGTGGAACGGGCGGATAAGATCTACCGGGATATCCGCATAAGGAACGACATACAAAAGTGGCAGGAGGTGCTGTCGGACCCGATTTGCGATGATCTGGACACGTCGCTGGAAGCCAGGGAGGCTTTTTTGGTGTATCTCATGGATCACATCTATCTTCCTCATCCCGTGTGGAAACTGGTGGATAAACAGTTTCAGATTGTAGATGACAAAGAGAATATCCTGCAGAAATTCCCCAGGGATTTTCTGGATTACGCGGTTTACTATATCGAACACGATTCCTTTATTGACTATGACCTGTTTCAGGTGACAGATGAAGAGGATATGGACGCGGACGCCTATATCCGCAATTATCTGGACATCAAGCGGCAGATCGACAGGCAGGAACAAGACGGGCTTTTGGAGAAACTGGACGGGCTTAAGGTTTTCGGCGTTTACCACCCTTATGCCGACGCCGAGCGGCTGCGTCTTTTGGCGCTGGCGGGAGAGTCCTGGCGGGGAGACGAGGACCAGGAGGCAAAAAAAGAGGAGATGCCTCTTTCGGTTAAGGAGGCCCAGGAACTGGCGGACCGGCTTATAACCCAATATGAAAAGGATTCCTACATCCTTTTGTACTGCGGGGAGGCCCGGTGGGCCGCCGGCAGAAGGGAAGAGGCTTACGCCCTGTGGAAGCGGGTGCTGGAAGACAATCCCAGCCATTACACGGCAAAATACGGGGCCGCCAGATATCTGATCTCCAAGGAGGAGTACGAGGAGGCCAAGGAGCTGATGATGGATCTTCTAAACCTGGACGGCAGGGACGAGGCGGTTTTAGAGGACATGCGAAAGACCAACGAAGCCCTGATCGCCCGGTACAAGGAGTCCATAAAGAGGACGGATCTGGACGAGGCCCAAAGGTGCAGGGACACGGTGGAGCTTGGGTGGTGCCTGTTCCAGAACGAATACCTGGACGAGGCGCTGGAACTGATCAGCGATCTTGTTCCGGACGAAGAACAGACCTACTCCTTCGAAAACTTAAGCGGACGTCTTTTGTACCGGGCGGAAAAGTATGACCAGGCCCTGCCTCACCTTGAGCGGTGGCTTGCGCTGATCCGGGCCACGCCCGACGACGGCAGTGAGGAGAACAAAAAGCGGATCTCCCGGGAATACCGGGCCTGCCATATTTTAAGCGGCTGCTGTTTTGAGCTGAACATGCAGGAACAAGCCCTGAAGTATGTGGATATGGCCATAGAGGCGGCCCAGGAGTACCATGATAAGCAGGCATGCATGCAGTACAAGGCTTATTTGCTGTTTGAGGACGGGAAATATAAAGAGAGCATTGATCTGTGCGACAGGATTCTGGAGGAGGACGAAGGGTATTTTCCGGCTGTGGTCCAGCGGCAGGAGGCGGCCTATGAGATGAAGAACGGGCAGCAGGTGGTGGATGACTACTACCGGGCTATCCGGATCTACCCTGGGTATTACAAGCCTTATATGCTGGCAGCGGAGGCATTTTTCTACAGCAACCAGTTTTCCGACGCCAAGGGAGTCCTGGACAAGGCCAGGGAGAACCAGGTGGAGTTCAGCCCCAATATGAAGCTGTACGAGGTAAAGGTTTTAAGAAATCTGGCTGAGAACAGAGAAGACCGGGAAAAGCCTTTTGCCATTGCAAGAGAGCTTTTGGAACTTTTAAAGAAGGATATCCCCAAGGAGGATATGGACATTGAGGATAAGTCCGAGGTGGAGTACGAGATCGCCCTGCTCTACTGGGACGACAACAACATGGAGAAGGCACTGGAGTACCTCTGCAGCGCCATCGGGCAGAATCCGGACAGGCTGCAGTACCGCATGATACGCGGCCATATTTATCTGGATAAAAAGGAGTATGGGAAGGCTCTGTCCGAGTACAGCGCGGCTCAACCGGCCTATGGCTCCACCCCGGCCCTCCACTACAACTGCGGGCTGTGCCAGGAGAATCTTGGCAGGAAGGTCCTTGCCATGGAGGAATTTGAAAAAGCCCTGGAATGTCAGGAGGGATACCGGGACGCCAACGAGAAGCTGGCGGACTATTACAAGGAGAAGTACACAACGGCTTACGATCCGGAAGATTTTAATAAGGCTATGGGCTACCTGGACGCTCAGCTGAAGGTCAGGGAAAGCTGCTATTATCTGGTAGAAAAGGGCAGGCTCTATATGAGCGCGTTTCGCCTGGAGGAGGCCATCAGCCAGTTTGAGAAAGCCCTTTCTCTTGAGCCTGACGACTGGGCTTCCTACAACAATATGGGGTGCTGCTACAAGTATCTGGGCCAGTTTGAGAAGGCCATAGAGTGCCTTGAAAAGGCCGCCGACTGCATGGGGGACGGCAAAAGCGTTCTACCCTACAGCAACATGGCGGACTGCTATGAGGCTCTGGGGGATTACAAAAAGGCGATCTGGTGCTATGAGAAGGATTTGGAGATGTTCCCGGACAGGAAGACCTTCCGAAAGGAGATCGGGCTTCTCTACCAGTACCTGGGAGACTATGACAACGCGGCAAAGTACTTTGAGATGGAGCCGGAGCTGGATGATTACTATGAAAACATGGCCATGATCCAGTACCTTAAGGGCAGGAAAAAGGAAGCGGTCAGGACGTATGTAAAAGGGATCAACAAAGCTTCCAAGGAAAATAAAACCAACCGGATGTGCGATCTGGCTTATTTCTATAAGGATATCTTAGGCGATTTTCGGAAGGCGGAAGGGTATTACAAGAGAGCTTTGGCAGCGGCGGAGACGGAGGATGACCGCCAGGAGGTAGAGTGGAAGCTGGCGTATTTGTACTTCCGTATGGGAAAGAAAAAAGATGCCAAACTCCATGCCCAAAGATCCATGGAGCACTTTAGGAAGGCAAAAAGCGGGACAGAGGAAAATTATCTGCAGTACCGCTCCTTCGGGCCTGCCAGGCTTATGCGGTTTGGGTGGCTCTACATCTGTCTCGGACAGACTCAGAAAGGACTTCAGATGCTGGAGGACATGACCCGGTGGCAGAGATGCCGTCAGTGCCGCTACCGGGCCTGCTACGAGGGCTATCAGCACCTGGGCCTGTACTATGAGGCCATGGGCGATCTGGAGAAAGCGGGAACCTGCTATAAGAAGGCGCTGGAATTTAACAACCATGACATTTCAATAACCATTGCATTGAAGAGGATACAAAAATTATGATAATCGGAATTGATTTGGGAACGACCAACAGCCTGGCAGCCTACTTTACGGAGGAGGGGCCTAAGATCATTCCCAACAGACTTGGAAAAAAACTGACGCCCTCCATTGTCAGCATTGACGAGGAGGAACAGGTGTACGTGGGGGAACTGGCGGCGGAGAGGATGCTGCTGCGCCCGGACAGCGCTGCCAGTGTTTTTAAGCGGGATATGGGAAGCAAAAAGCAGTTTAAGCTGCTGAACAAGACATTTTTGGCGGAGGAGCTGTCCTCGCTGGTATTGCGGGTCCTGAAAGAGGACGCGGAAGCTTATCTGGGTCAGGAGGTGACCGAGGCGGTCATCAGCGTTCCGGCGTATTTTGACGACGCCAGAAGGCGGGCTACCAAACGGGCCGGGGAGCTGGCGGGGCTTAAGGTGGAGCGGATCATCAGCGAGCCTACGGCGGCGGCCATCGCTTACGGGCTGTACCAGAGCCAGAGCCAGGCAAGATTTCTGGTGTTTGACTTGGGAGGCGGCACCTTTGACGTGTCCATCCTGGAATTGTACGATACGATCCTGGAGGTCCGGGCCGTGGCAGGGGATAATTTTTTGGGCGGCGAGGATTTTACGGCAGTGCTGGAGAATCTGTTTTTTGAGAAGCACTATAAATTGGACCGTCTGTCCCTGGACGAGAAGACTCTGCGCCATATCCACAAACAGGCGGAGCTGTGCAAACTGGGGTTTGCGGACAAGCGGGTCTCTGCCATGAACTGCAAGATCGGGGAGGAGCTTTATGAGCTGGAGGTAGATCTTTCCAAGTATGAGGAGGCATGCGGCGATCTGCTGGAGCGGATACGCAGGCCGGTGAAAAGGAGTTTAAGCGACGCCCACATCCGTCTGTCGGATATCGACAAGGTGGTGCTGGTAGGCGGGGCCACCAAGAGTCCGGTGATCCGCCGGTTTGTCAGCAAACTGTTTAAGATGATCCCGGACACCAACATAAACCCTGACGAGGCGGTGGCTTTGGGGGCTGCCATCCAGGGAGCCATGAAGGAGCGCAGGGATGCCATCAAAGAAGTGATCCTTACGGATGTGTGCCCCTTTACCCTTGGCACCGAGGTGGTGCGGGAGTGGGAAAACCACGAGTTCGAAAACGGGGTGTTCTGCCCGATCATTGACAGGAACACGGTGATCCCTGCCAGCCGGACGGAGCGTCTGTATACGGTGCGGGACAACCAGGATAAGATCCGGGTCAATGTACTTCAGGGGGAGAGCCGGTTTGCGGCCAACAATCTGTCTTTGGGAGAATTGCTCATCGATATCCCTCCCGCCAAAGCGGGCGAGGAGTCTGTGGATGTAACTTACACCTATGATATTAATTCTATTTTGGAGGTGGAAGTTAAGGTGACGTCTACAGAGCAGGTGATGAAGAAGGTGTTCCTGGGACGGGATGTGGATATGACCCAGGAGGAGATCGAGGAGCGGTTAAAGACCTTGTCTTATCTGAAGATACATCCCCGGGATCGGGAGGAGAACAAGTATCTGCTTTTAAGAGGGGAGCGGGTCTATGAGGAGAGCCTGGGAGATGACAGGCTGTTTGTGGAGCGGGCCATCCGGAAGTTTGAGCAGGCGCTTAATACGTATGACCAGGGAATCATTGAGGAGGCCAAGGAAGAGTTTAAGAAGTTTCTGGAGATGATGGAGGAGTGATGGTTTGCTGAACAAACAGCTTTATGAGGAATTGGACCGTGAGTTTTCCAGATGCCGCGGGGATCTGGATGTGGAAGATGTGCTCCTTATGATGGCGGAAGATCTGGCTGATCTGGGAGTGGTGGGCCGGGAGGTCTCTGTCAGGCAGCAGGTGGGCCGTGCCAAAGTCACGGCCCGGGGAACCTGCGAAGCGGGAGCGGACGGGGAAGAGCCAGGGGTATTTATCCGGACGTTGGAAATTGACGGGAAAGTGTTTGAGATCGGGGATTATCTGCTGTAGAGTCGGCTTGGGCTTGGCGGATGCCTGACAGAATGCTTTCAGGCAGGGCAAAGAGGAGTTGGAAAATGGGAATGTTTTTAAACAGCCGCGTCCCGCATGACGGGTACAAGGCTACTGCGCGGGGACGATATTTTGTGGATAAAACGGCGCTGATCGCCGAACTGATCCCTGCGTTGGGGATGAATGAGCGGTTTTTCTGCATTACCAGGCCCCGCCGTTTTGGGAAAAGCGTCATGGCGAATATGGTGGGAGCGTTTTTTGGAAAGAACGCGGATGCCAGTGAAGTATTTGAAGATCTTGAAATCGCCTCGCCCGGGATCGCAAAAAGGCTTGCGGATGAGGGATGTGAAAATTACACGGCGTATCTGAACCGGTATGATATTATTTATATTGATTTCAGCGAGGTTCCGGAAAACTGTGTTTCCTATGAGACGTATATTGCCAGGATCCTTATGGGGATCAAGGAGGATCTGGGGGAAGCATTCCCGGATTTTTCCGTGGATAAAAGCAGGTCTCTGTGGGATATCCTGACAAACATTTACCAAAAAGAGGGAAGGCGGTTTGTCTTTGTTATGGATGAGTGGGATGCGGTATTTCACATGTCATTTATTACGGAGACTGACCGGAAGTCGTACCTGCTCTTTTTAAAGTCTCTGTTAAAGGGCAAAATGTATGTGGAACTTGCCTATATGACCGGTGTTTTGCCTATTGCCAAGTATTCTGACGGATCGGAACTGAATATGTTTCTGGAGTATACCATGGCCGGCTCCCAGCGGTTTAGCGGTTATTTCGGTTTTTCCAACTTGGAGGTTGACAGGCTTTACGCAATCTATCAACAGACCACAGATGATCCCAGGATCCACAGGGATGATTTAAGGCTTTGGTATGACGGATATTATGCAGCAGGCGGGCAGCGGCTTTACAATCCCCGGTCTATTGTATGCGCCCTGACGGATAATCAGCTGAAAAATTATTGGACCAGTTCAGGGATCTATGATTCTGTTTTTGGGTATATGAAAGACGGTGTGGGAGAGATGCGGGGGGATCTGGCCGTGTTGTTTGCCGGAGAGGCCATACCTTCTGATATCCATGAGTACGCCGCCACATCCATGGAACTTAAGACAAAGGATGAGATCTATTCGGCAATGGTGGTATATGGTCTTTTGACCTGTAAGGACGGTATGGTGTCAATACCAAACCGGGAGTTGATGGACAGTTATGCCGCCATGATGAAAAAGGAGAGATCCTTAGGATATATCTATAATTTGGCAAATGCCTCCAAGCGGATGGTATCCGCTACCCTTGCGGGGGATACCGGGACCATGGCTGAAATCTTAGGATTTGCTCATAACACGGAATCTCCTATTTTTTCTTATAACAGTGAGACCGAATTGTCGGCGGTTGTGAATCTGATCTATCTTTCTGCCCGGGACCGGTATCGGGTTGAGAGGGAGGATAAGGCCGGAAAAGGATATGTGGATTTTATTTTTTATCCGGAGCGGCCTGGGGATGATGCTTTGATCCTTGAACTTAAGGTGGACAGTACGCCTAAGAAAGCGATTGGGCAGATTAAGGAGCGAGGGTATCTGCTGCGGTTTGAAGGGAAGCTGGGGGAGAAGCCTAAGTATACAGGCAGAATCCTGGCGGTTGGGATCAGTTACAGCACAAAGACAAAGGAACATCAGTGTGAAGTTGAGGAATTGAGAAGCGGTTTGGTTTTGGGATGAGATTGGGAAAGCCTGCGACGTGGAGGATGGCTTTTAAAGAAAGGAGTTCATCTATGTTATTTCCATAACAGTGTTTCTTTGAGTTATTTAAAATAGATACCAGTTTACAACTTTTTGGGGGAATGAAATACGCATAAATTGTGAAGCTATAAAAACAGCAAAGCAGTTAACGTATTAGTCAAAGGGGAAGTCCAATGTTTTCATAACACTTATGCTGGTACTCTTCTAAATCAAATTCAAACTCCGTATAAGTATGTTTGGAATATTAACTTTACAACAGGATATACTTATCAGACACCGGCATTTCCAAATTCACTATGCTCAAGCAGTTCAATTAACTATTGTAGTGATGCACCGAACTCGTCATGTAGTAATTCAACTGTAAGTCCATATCATCATAGAAACGCAAACAAAAACTTGAATTATTTTAAGGAAAATATTCCTGAATATTCGGCTGATATTAAAGTTGCCTTTACGTCAACGCCATTGTGCGGCGTTTGGAGTGGTTCTCATGCTACAGGTATTTTAGGAGTGACATTTAACTTGGATTCATATACATACATTACGGAGTTGCCTTCATCTAGTCAAAATGTTCATGTGCGAATTATTCAGCACGAAATGAGTCATATGTTTGGAGCTCATGATGGAGCTTGCACATCTAACCAAAGTTGTGTAATGAAGGGAAGTTTTGACAACCGCCCACTTTCAATATCAGATATTTGGTGCGATAACTGTAAAGAAGATTTCAGTCGTAATGCTCAATAAATGGGAGAGAAGAATATGTGTAGAGAAATCAATATAATTGTTTTATTATCTTTGTTAGTACTTAGTGGATGCCAAACACCTAATATAGAAGATACCTCATCTGAAGCTGCAACTGATTTTAGTATCGAAGAACCGATGCAACTAACTAGTAGTCTGTCCTTGAAATATTTGTGTAAATATTATCATATGTACTTGAGCTCTGGATCAATGTCAGCCTCTGCGATATCTTCTGCGGTAATCTCATCGGTCTTGTACGTCCAATGATAAACTACTGGCGCCTCATTGATCTCATC
>CAJTGF010000029.1 GCA_910575585.1 Clostridiaceae bacterium | reverse complement strand
AATTTTATGCAGTTTCGGGAGATTTCTCGAAACTATTAAAAATTGTTCTGCCTTAATAAAGGTCGTAGAAGACTACATTTTATCAGGTTTTAGGAAATTTCAAAAGTTGTAAACTGGTGAGTAAACAAAATAATACTCTTTTATTCCCCTTTGCTCCAAAAGTTCTACCACATTATCACAATTCTCTTTACTCAAGCAAAGGATGATTCCATAATCATGGGTATTTTTAAGTTCTGACAAACAGATGATCGGTTTCCCATGAAAAAGCAGGTTCTGGCGGTGTCCGTCAGACACAATAAAAGCAGAAGCCTCCTTCAGCCACGGAAAACATCGTTCCGCCATCTCCCCTGTACCGTACACGTAAAAGCTGCCATATTTCTTCTTACATCTCTCCGCCGCTGTCTGCGCCTGAAAAATCTCCCTAAATTCGTGAAGCTTTTCATGAGGTCCATATCTTTCAGAAAGCCACCCCATCAAAGTCCGCAGATAATAATGATAGTTAACCTCATTCATAGAAGCATAAAATACACTTTCCACGATCCCTGTTAACTTCCCCTGGTCCTGCACTCCATACGTCCACAAATACTCACAAACTTCCGGCAAAACAGCTTCTCTTTCCCCATAGGGGACAAACTTCTCGGCAAAAGACTTTATAACCTCTGTTCTCACCCAAAAATTATTGGTTACATGAACAGGAGGGATCTCCGGATCTGTCACCGCGTTTAAATGCAGTTCCCTTATAGACCGGCATATCTGCTCATACCGGTCCCTCCAGTCCCACTCCAGTCTTCCTATCCATTTACTGAAAATAGGGACCGGATGCATGAGCATGCCCATATATGGCTTTGTGTCAAAAAGTCTTACAACTCTGTTTACATAACCGGCATCCTTTAACAGATTTTCCCATATATTAAAAAAATAAGACTTGCCTGCGCAACTAGGCATCTGTTCCGATGACACATCACAGTCATGAATCAGACACAGATAGCGATACATTCCGGTATCCGCTTCCTGTATGATCTCTATGTCCGTTTTCCTAGACAATACCGCTGAATAACCTTGTTTCTGATACTGTCCTACCAGTTCTTCGTTCTCCCCATAGACTCGGATATCACAGATCTGCCGAATCCTCCCCAAATATTCACATACTATATCCGCTGCGTTCAGCCATCTGACGCAAACAATGACAACTGCCTCCGACAGACCTTTTCCTTCTCCGCCTTCTAACAAATACTGCAGTCCCAGGCTTCTCTGCAATTGAGCCGGATCCATGACCCGAATAAGATTTTTCCATATCAGGTTTACATCATAAGCCGTATGCTGATCCACATGGGCGATGCTCAAGGCAAGGTTCTCCTGAGTCTGAGTAAACAGAGGATTATAGGATAACTGTTTCCTCTTTAAAAAAGGAAATCTTCTTTTGGTGATCATCTCATAAGACAAATAATCACACTGAAAAAACTGGTTTCTTGGATTGCTGGATTCGTTTATTTCTGTCTTGGCATATGCGCCATAGGCATAACCTAAATCGGAAAAATGTTTTGTCAGCTTCCGCTCATACTGCTTTACCACAGTCCTATAATCCTTGTAATATGGCATTCTCTCCCAGTAATCCCGAAATTCTTTGCTGTGAAGGATCGAAGATTGAAATACATAAAAGAATGACAGTATATGTTCCGGATCTTTTCCCGTAAGCCCATAGGCCCCTTCTCCCCGCTTCATCAATCCCCAAAAGTCCAGATGCCTTGATTCCATTTCTGAAAAAATAGCCTTTATATCATCAAAAGGACCGTAAAACGAATCATTTGCCAAAATCAGCTGGTCATATTCCTGTATTTGTTCCCACCCAATCAATTGGCATAACGCGTCTTTAAACCCGCCGCAGTCAAGCCCCTTGTTTTCCCTGTAATAGATCCTGTCTGCGTGATCGGAAAGATTGTGAAGACCTTTTTCTATGTAGGGCATATTGCATACGGCGATAACTGTGCGCGCAATAGGACGCATGCAGTGAAGGAAATAGCCGATGTAATCGTCTATGATATTTTGTTTGTCGTAGGTTAAATATATGAGTAATCTTTTCACAGCTTCACTCCAATAATCGTTCTCCTCAATCTTTCGCATCCTAAACTAAAGGCTTTCCATTATCAATTCTTCTATAGAAATCACCTTACATCGCCATTGTTTATGAAGAAACTCCGCTATTTCTTCAAATTCTAAGAAAGGAGTCACAATGATCGCGTCAACCGAATCCGGTCTATTTTTCGTTTTTCCTGTCATTTCACTAACATTTTCATTTTTATCTATAATATAAACCACTTCCACACAAGATCCATCTAGTTCTTGAAGCAAATGTTTTCCCAAATCTCCATATCCATATATGACCACTTTAACAATCCCATTAGTTACTAAATATTCCTCTAAATGTCTTCCCCTTTCCTTTAAATACATCCATTGATTCAGCAACCGATAATATTCGAAAGCTTTAACTTGTTTCCCATTTTTGTTGCAGCGATCAAATCCATTCTTTATCTCCGACATCTCAGCTTCCGCTTTTACATTAAACTCAGTTTCACACAATTGTCTGTGAACCTCCAAGAAATCAAAACCATTTTTCTCATCTGGTTCCAAATACATACCCTCTCCCCATTCATTCCATGCATTGACAAAGATAACCTCACTCCCACACTGTTCACTTTTCTCCATCAATTTTCCAAAATATCTCCCAAAAGTTGTTGCGGTAACAGATTCTACTACAGTTCCTTTCCTTCCTCTTCTAGGAGAATCATCAAATCCAACAAATCCCATAAAGTAAGTTTTTTTCAGAGGATTCTTTGAACTTGCTAATATCTTCTTCCATACAGATTCATAATCATAGATTTTAACCTTGTCTATCCCCCTATGATCTGGCACAAGTTCCAAAAATGCAGACATCGGCTGATGCAGCATCACTCCATCAACCCTTTTGCATCTAGTACAATTCTCTCCTATTATATAAATACCATCAAACCCGTTAAGCCTTGCCAAACTGTTCCAATAATCTATCATTTCTGAAAGAGAATAAATATCATCCGATTTATAAATTACCATTAATGGTTTGCCGTCTATCCTGATATATCGCTTATCTCTGAAAAACGGAAGCAAATACTCAAAATGTGCTTTCCAAAGATTCTCTCGTCCATATTTCTGACATAGCAAAACACTCTCCGTTTCCTTTTCAGCCTTCTTTTCATATAAATCTGACCAAGCATTTGCATTCTTGATATTACTCCAAGTTCTGGCCCATGTCTGATTTGCCCAGCAAAAACAAAATGGCATTTCTATATCGCTCCAGGCTAATAAATTTTCCGCGGGTTTTTCTAGAATTTTTCTTCCCTGATCAAACCAATAATGGTAAAAGCAGAATCCATAGATTCCATGCTGCTTCGCAATAACAGCCTGGTTTTCCATCGTCCCTTTGTCCATCAAATCATAATAATTATGATCCAATGGAATTTTGGGCTGTTGGTGACCACTGTATAGTGCCTTTCCCTGCCGAACTGTTGTCCACTCTGTAAATCCCTCTCCCCACCACAGGTTATTTTCCGGAATCTCATGAAACTGCGGCAAATACATTGCAATCGTTTTAACTCTCATTTTTTATCCCCACAACTGCTCTAAAAACGTTTCATCTGGTTGTACATCTGTAATAGTTTTATTCATTTGAAGAACCATGTCTTCTGCTTCTTCCACATCATCAAGCCATTTCACCATATCGTCTACGGATTTAAATACCAATCCATTTCCATGTTTTTTTACCTGATCACATGTATTTCCGCTAGTCTCTTTGGTCATCACAAAACAACCAGCTTCATATGCCTCATAATAAGCATAACAGAATGTTTCCGGACAGACAGAACCTAAATACACAATATCAATTTCATATTTCTTTAGTGAATCTATCATGTTTAAACAGCCATTTTCACCTTTTATGTTTACATCCACATAGGTAACTCCCTCAAGATAATCGTTTTTACCACATCTGCCCAAACAATAAAACTTGTATTTATCTTTCATTTTTTTAACAATAGTTTTATAATCATTCCAACCCTTAATTCCACATGCAGAACCAATATAAGCAATCTTTTGCGTATATTTCAATCTTTGCTGTTGCTTTTCTTGATAGGATATGTGGGGAATTACCCTAACTTCATTGTTATTAAATACTTTTTTAATCCTTTTTTCTGTATCCCAGGACGGTACAATCAACTTAATGCCATATGTTGTAAATAACCTTCTATGAAAAGCAGAAATCAACTCTTTTTGTTGTCTGTAAATACAGGTTTGACATCTTAATTCTCCAGTGGAATCCAAACAGCTTGTTTCATTAACATACAGAAATCTGTTTATGCATATACAATAATAATCATGAACATAATATAGAATATTGTGCTCGACCTCCACACTTTTTAACAATACATCTAATATTTCATGAGAATAATATAAACTGTGTATGACCAAACCATTTACCTTTATCTGACTCTTAACAAATTCTTCTAATAAAAACGTGCCAAGGAATCTCCCATTTCTGCTTATTGCTATAAAGATATGTCCGCAATCCCCCTTCTGATAATAAGGAAGCGGAACAACTTCTAATGTATCCAAATTGTTTGAATGTAAAATCTTGTTTTGAGCGTCAATAAACTTCCATGATCCATTTATATCCCACAAAGCATGCATTCCCGCGCATACCAATACCGGAGACTTACTTCCAAAATCTTTAAACGCATCCGCCTCCTCCTGATCTGTCCGCTTATATAAAAGTTCAAGCGCTTTAATGTCAACAATATCAAAGTCTCCTATCTTTTTGGCATCATCAACAATTTCACTGAAATGGGCATTAAAAACTACGAGCAAACACTCTTCTTTGTGTCGTTCCTGTTCCAGTTTTGATGGCGGATAGATCCTGATTCCATTCTTGTCCCTCCCATGCAAATTAATATTGCAATCAACAACATAAGAAATCTGTCCGTTGAGTAAATAGTGATATTGTTCAAAATATCTTCCTGCTCCCCAAGCTATGATCCTTTTATACTTTTTTATTATTGACTGCATGTTTTTTAGGGACATTTTTCTCCTCCCAAAATGTCTATCACAATATTCTCTATACCATCCGATTCACTATATTCGTATAACTTTGGATGATTTTTACAAGCTTCTCTGACACACTGACATCGTCATAGTCTCTGGAAAATTCTGTGTAACGCAGGTTAATATCCGCAATATAGTCTACCATTTTACGATTAATCATCTGTAGAAAATTCCAGTCTCAGCATTGATTTCCCGCCTCCGTATAGAAAATGGGAAACATCATAGGACTTGGCAATGATATTCCCCCATTCCTCAAATAATAATTTTATACGTCTTTATTTTTCCTCTTTTTAACAGATAGAATATCAAAATAAATTTCACATATCTTCTCTGCATAATTTTCAATATTGAAATTTAATTTGGCATATTCCTTAGCGTTTTTTATAATTTTCTGTTGCTCACTCCAATGTGTTATTACATTATATAATTTTTCGCTTAAATCATAAACATTACCAGACTCATATAGATATCCATTAACACCATCTTTTATAATCTCTGCTGTTCCTGCACAACTTGCGCCGATAACGACATTCTCGCTTAGCATGCTCTCAACTGTAACTCTCCCCAATCCCTCGCTTTTTGAACACATCAATGCAATGTCAGCTTCTTTTCGCAGTTTTTTTAAATCAAGCTGAAATGTTATCATTTCAATATATGACTCTAAATGATTTTCTTCTATATATTTCTTTATTTCTCTGCCATACTCATTACAGCAATTTCCAACGATTCTTAAACGGATATTTTTTATTTCCCGATGCTTTATCAGAATCTCAATAGCCTTTACAGCATCGAACTGCCCTTTTGACTCTTGAATAGAACCACATATCATTATAGTAAATATTGAAGGATTCTCGTGATAGGCTTCTTCTAAAATATAATTGTCTATATTGAATCCATTATATATTGTTGTAACATGGGTACCCAAAAGCATTTTTCTATGTATTTTTTGAATATAATTGGAAATACATATAATTTGCTTTGTTTTTAGCAAGCCACATTTATATTGCAATTTATTATCATAGTATAAACTAAAATCTTTTTTAAGCCCTTCCCGTATATGCCATACATGGGGCTTGTGAACTCTTTGGCTTAATTGGATTCCAATTAAATGTGTCAAACTATTCGTATGGATAATATCTATCCTCCAACTGTTTACATACTCCTCCATTTCTTTCAAACACTTTTTATTTGTTGTTTTTCGAAAATCCCGTAACCAAAAGCTATGTTCTTCTCTTCTATGAACAGCTGGACAATAAGTCAAAAAGGTATAGGTAACTCCTATTTTATCCAATATATCCGTTAACTTATGCCTTTCCTCTAAATTGCCTTCTTGCGGAATAAAGAAAAATAGATGATGGCCCAATCTCTGCAATTCAGATGCCAAATCTATTAGAGATCTTGTTGCTCCATACAAACTTATACTATGTGTAATAAATAAAATACGAATCACTTTCTACTTCCTCTACTATTTTTCTACATTCGTAACTATTTATATATTATAAAGAATTGATTCCAAGGATATGATTTTCACCCTCTTATTCATTCTATCCGATATAATGTTACGAATCTTTTCATACTGCATAATGGATGTCACAATAATGATGTCCACATCAATATTCTTATGAATATTATCCGGAGAAATAATTGATAGTCCTGGTATATTAATACTATCCGCCCTTCTATCAAATCCACAGACAACTTCCAAACCGCCATCTATTAATTCCTCAAATAAACGTTGGCCTAAATAACTCAATCCATATATTCCAATTTGACAATACCCCATGTTTCGTATATATTCTGATATGTTTTTATTCTTTTGATGTATCTCAATCCACTTGTTGCTTAATTCAAATAGCAGCAAATGTTTATCTGACATTTGTTTCCAAAATACAATTCTATTAATTAATATCTTTTTCATATATAAGCAGCCAATTAAAACACCAATGATTAAGCTTACAATGCTAAAAAATATGTTCATGCTATATTAACTCCTAATATCCTGTGTTTCTCATCTAATACACTCTCCTAATAAATATCGAAAAAACTCTATTTCAGCCTTTTCAGAAGCGATTTGCTCCATATAAGCTAACTATATTGGCAATAAATAAAATTCGCATTATATGATAATATATGCTAACTGCACCAATAAATCACATCATCTATAGACACGATTGGACAATCCATCTTTTTACTAAGCATGTCCTCTATCTCCTCAAAATAATACGAGGCCGTAACTACGACAACATCTACTTTTGGAAATACCTCGTCAGGCGTATAACCGTCTATTTCAGCATATCTATTATCTGCCTGTTTATCAATAAAATATTTTACTTCCACTTCAGACCCTTTTAGATCGTCGTATAATCTTTCACCAAGTTCTTTATAACCATAGATTGCTATGGACTTATACTCATTATCGATAAAAAAGTCCACCAGTGATTTATCATTTTGATTTATAGACAGCCATTTATTCAAAATATGATAATATTTTACTATCTTATCTTTTAGTTCGTTGCCGTAATCATACTTTCTTTTTAATCTGCATATATGGCGTACTCCTAACCCAACCATTCCTAAACTAGTAATTCCAAATGCAATTGCAGCTTTTTCTCTTTTCATAATTTGTCCCCTCTTCCCAAAAATTTAAACCAATCCTTTGTCTCATTTCTAATGGCATCTGGTGTCCAAACAGGCGCCGCTTTCCAATAATCTATATTTTCCAATACTTTTTTAACCCCTTCTTCAAATGACACTTTAGCTTCCCAACCCAGAATCGTTCGGATTTTTGTAACGTCTGCAAAGGTACAATCCGGCTCTCCAGGCCTTTTAGAAATGTGAACACACTCTCCGCCAAGCAGCTCACACAATAAATTCACTGAATATGTACCTCCACTTCCTACATTAAATACCTCCTGAACTATATTAGATACTGACGCTATATAAAATGCTTCCGCCACATCTGTTACATAAGTAAAATCTCTTGTTTGCTCTCCTGACCCTACTACTGTAAAAGGCTTTCCAGCCAATTTTTGAGCAAGAAACACCCCAAATACTGCCCCGTAGGTTCCTGATGTTCTGGATCTCGTTCCATAAACATTAAATAATCTCAAAGTTACTACTGGAAGACCATAAACTTGTCCCCAATGCAGAACTGTCTCTTCTCCCAAACGTTTTGTCAATGCATATGGATATTGGGGCCGTATTTCAGAGGATTCCTTTGTAGGGAATCCATCAGGTATACCATAACAAGAAGATGAAGCCGCGTATACCAATTTTTTAACACCTGCTCTGTTGGCACATTCCACAACATTATATGTTCCTAATACATTAGAAGAATAATAGTCCCACGGCCTCTGAATAGAAGGCACAATATCGGCTAGCGCAGCCAAATGAAATACATAATCTGCTTCCTGAAAAACCGGATCAATATCCTTTATATTGCGAATATCCTTTTCAAAAATTTTCAAATCTGAGTTAGACTTCTGATGATCCAGATTCATTAACCTTCCGGTAGAAAAATTATCTATCACTCTTACCATATGGCCTTCCACTAACAAACGATCAACAATATGCGAACCTATGAATCCGCATCCTCCTGTCACAACCGATACTTTCTGCTTTTCTTTCACAAAAATACCCCCTAGAAGTTTAATAAAGTACTGACATATTTCATAAGATTCACTTTCTCTACATGACTCTTGTTCCCTATCACATTTGCTGCTAACGCGCCTGCAATATTTCCCAAAAAGGTTCCAATCTCCATAGGAGCAGTCACTGCTACAGCTAACCCTGCTAATGAGAAAAAAGCATCTCCCGCTCCAATCGTATCCATTACGTCTAGTATAAAAGCGGGACACTCGCTGATTTTTCCTTCGAAAATAGAAACAGCGCCTTTTGATCCTTTTGTCAGCCATCCACTTGCATTTAATCTCTCAGATAATTTCATTAATAAATCCATATCACCTTTCTTATAATCGCCAAACGCCAAACGAAGCTCTTTTTCATCCAAAGAAAAGAAATCCGCATTTTCATATTTTGTAATCGGATTCAAGCCATAATTTGATGAATTTGTCTGACAATTCAAGATAAGTTTCTTCGCTTTCTCCTGTACAATATCCATCACTTCATTATCTATCAATCCATGCCCAAAATCACACAAAAAAACAACATCATATCCAGAAATTCTCTCTTTCAGTTTTGTTTTGAAAATATTCATGGATTTATCGTCTATTTCCATATCATCAGCTAAATTGTTTATAACAAATATTTTATTTAATTCTTTTCTTTTCTCATCTCGTTCTACATACCTTTTTTTAATTATTGTGCTGAATCTTTCTGACCTAACTAAATCCAAAAATAGTTTATTCTCACATCCTGCGTCTATAACTTTATTTAATTTATCTTCATTCCCAACTACAGACATTAATGTCACCGATTTTGAAAATTCAGAGAGATGGCTTGCAATAGCTAAACTTCCCCCTAAATAGTTTTCCTCACATATGTACTTGGCTGAATATCCTATATTTTTCGACATTAACCCTTGGATTTTACAAAAGACATAATTATCTATAATAACGTCGCCAATTACCAAGATTTTCAGTTTTTCCATTTTATGTATATAAGAAACTATGCTAGAAAAATCATATTTCTTCTTAAATTCAACAAGATATGATCTGATCTCATCTCTAAATATTGGAAATGCCTGATTAATTAACTTAGTCGAACTAAATACCTCTCCATTTGTATAATAAATATCCCCTCCATATTTTCTGACCAATGCGATTTCTTCTGAAATTTTACCGGTTATATCAGCTTCTGCATTATGATACTCCTGTCCTTTTACGTATATATCCGGCTGAACAGCTTTTACAATATCATCCACTGTATATCCCTCAGACAAAATAACATAATCAATGCAACCGATAGCTGCCAGCGAATGCAACCTTAACTGATCATTGAAATATGGTCGATCAGGCCCTTTTCGAACATATGGCGCCGATGTTACTGAAACTACTAAAACATCCCCCAAACTTTTTGCCTCCTGGAAATGCTGGATATGCCCAGGATGCAGCAGATCAAAAACTCCATGACATAGAATTACCTTTTTGTGACTATTTTTTAAAGAATCCCTTATGACTCTAAACTCATTTTTACTTATAATTTTCTCCATTTTGTTATATCTTCCTTACTTCTCTATATATTTTTGTTCCTACCACTTTTTCTATTTCCATGTCGTTTAAAGAGCCTTTAGTTCTATTTGCTAGTAAAATAAATTTCATATAATCCAAGAGAATATTTTGATAGCCATTTTCTATATAATACTCCTGAAGATCTTCATAATTATATCGCCCATCCTGATTCCATATATTTTCCCTAACTTCAAGCATATCTAAATCAATTATATATGATAATCTTCGACGCAACGAATAAAGATATAGCTTTTCCTCAAAATCCACACCCTCTATCAAATATTTATGTCCAAGCCATCCTGGATAAATACCAGAAAGATCTCTAAAATTCTCTTCTTGATTGTCTATATTTATAATTATATATTTCTTTTCTTTTATATCAAATGCTAAGATATAATTTGCAGTAAATGGAATTAATACTAATTTATACTTTATTATGAGACTTCTATAAAATGGAAATATGTGGTTCTTTTTTAAATCCTTCCCTTTAATCCATATAAGTTCTTCATTTCTATACAAAAAGCATTCCATATAATCAGGGAATTCAAAACTCTCTACAACTTGATTAGTTGATCTATCCCACTTAATTAGTTTATCGCCTTTTCCTGTAACCCAAAAATATCTGCCATCAAATTCTATAGTATACAATCCATCTAATTCACACTTTATATTATATATATCAAACGTGCATTCTTCCAGGTCAAATGCTATTATCCATGGCCTGTTATTAACAAGCATATATATTTTTCCCTTAATCAATTTTGCATCTGAGTATGCCCCTTCACCGTTTTTAATATTAGGTATGTTGTAAACCTTTAGTAATTTACTATACAAATCAAATTTCAAAATCTTATTTTTTCCATATGATAACATATACAAATAATTACTCTCAATAAAAGCCGTACTTATATACAGAAATTCCTCTTCATTTGAAACTTTAACCTGTGTAAAATTACTATTTTTCAAATTATATATCCAAAGTATATTAGAGCAATAAGGATAAACTATGATTTGATCATCAAAATAACAAATTCCCCCATAAGGACGCTCACTATTTTTACCTCTTCTCGGAATAACACACAATATATCCACTATTCCAGTAGATAAATCTTTTTGATATACTCTATCACTTTCCGTACATACAAACCATTCTTTATTTTGATAAAACACACTGCCCTGGCAAATTAAACTATTCATTTTTTCACTCTTATTCCTTTTAAGTCAACCTTCAGCTTCGCTCCTCCGGAACAGCATATAAAACCAATTCCCCATTCTCCAGATGATTTCCATATGGAGGGGCATACTTTCTCAAAAAGAATTTATATTTATCTACCATACTATTAATTACATTCGGTAATTCAATTAAATCATCTGATCTATGGTATGCGCATAATGCTAATACAGGTCTGTTCTCTATGATGCAATTCTTCAAACCAACAAGAACCTCCCCTTCTGCTCCCTCTATATCCATATTGATCAATGTTATCTTTCGATTTGCGAATGCATCTGCATTCTTATTATCCAAATAACTGCACATGCATTCAATCTTATTTTTTATTCTATCTGGTAAGATATTTAGATTTCTTATCAATCTTAAATATATTTTTTTATTTCCTTCTACTCCATAGATTTTTTCAAATTCTTCCTTTCTATTTTCGATAAAATAAAATATTGTATCCCCCACATAACTTCCAACATTCAAAAAAACTTCATTCTTTAATGGAGTATAACATTCAAAATATTTTTTTTCTGTTTTTTGCTGTATTCCTCTATAAACACAATTCGTTAAAATAGTTTTTATATACTCAAAGAAAATTTTTTTTGATTCTATATCCTCAAATAGAGCATATGATTGTATTATCTTTTTCTTATTATGCAGAAAATAATATGCCCATTCATACCTGTATTCCGGCATATTGTATTCTGTTGTAAATGGATATATGTACTGAAAAATTCCATGTGCATATAATACAGATATAATTTCCTCCTTCTCTGTTTCAAACTTTGCAGTAGCAATAATAGCCAAATATTTTCTATCTTTAGGCTGATCATCCAATTTATCTAAACTATATATTGTACACCCACTAATTTCAGTTCCTTCCTTTTTTTTATCACGGTCTATGATAAATGATATCGGGACATGTTCCATATTTAACCATCTTATTATATATTCTCCTCGTATCCCTGCGCCATATACAAAAATATTATAGTTTCTATACTTAACAAGAGAACGCAAAAAACTCATCTCTGATATCAGTTCATATTCCCCCCCTGCCTGTAACATATATTTCTCTGGCCTCTCTAAGAGATCATATATATCATTCATTCTCCTTACCTCACTTTTTTCATCTCTATTATTAAAATATTGACCGACTTCATGCCTTTCAGAAACTTTTTAAAAAAATATTCTCTATTTTTTATATTTGAAACTGACATCGAATAAGCGCTATTTATTTTCCCAATATCTGTGCTAGATTCCCTCTTAATATAAAAACTAGTTCTTACTGATTTTATAAGTTTTACGCCCTTTTTACTGTTTACTAAGACCAAAGAGGTTCCTCTGTTATCATTAAATTTATCTATATATTTATCTACCGACCAAAAATCACCCAATGTTAAATCACTTTTTCTGTTTCTTTTCTTAAACCTACACTTATAACAACACTGTCTGTTAATATATCCCTCTAAAAATCCAAACATAAAAGGATTTTTATCCTGAGTATCAACATATTCCGCTCCATTTTCAAATAATATCCTCATTCCAAAGTTTTTCCACCCTGATATTGACATATCCCGAAAAGATACTGCGCTGATTCTGCTGTTATATTTTTGCTGCATATAATCTATAAATTCATCCCACACAGCAGGCGATGGAACCCCATGACAGAATAAATCTACTAAAAATAAATTTTCATAATCGCGATCTAAAAAGACAGACAATCCATATACCTGGCATGGTGTTCCGACAAACAATACTTTTTTTCCCTTTTTTAAATATGCCTGTATCCGTATATAAACATCCTGTAAATCACTCTCTACATACTTTGATTTTGTACATAATCCAATCTCTTCAACTCTATCTATAAATACATGTTTTACTGTTATATTCTCCTCACTAAGCGAAGCCGCGCAGACAATGCCGCCTTCAGAAATAATTGCCCTAGCAAGTTCATAGAAGACACCGCCTGATGAACTTTCGTTTCTAATCTCTGCGCATTTATTTATCATGCCTAATATGACAGGCTTCACTCTTCTCTCTTTCACATTGATAACTGGACAGGTTTCATAACATTTGCCACAATGAAAACAATCTGCTGAATTTATTTTAGGGACAGAAAAACCTTCAAGGTTTTTAACCATACTTATACATTTTCCAGGACATATATTTTTACATGCAGTACATCCAACACATTGCTCTTCTTCAACAAACTCTATCGTTTTTACCATATTTTAATAGCCCTTCATCTTTCAATGCGTTAACAATATAATCTAAAGATGTTTCTCTCTGTTTTTTAAGTTTTTTGCTTACTTCTTGATAATCAATCTCCGCCCCCTTAAAATCAATTTTATCACTCTTTGTATAATAATTATGAATACCCAAAAAATCAAAAACATTTTTTATACGACAATCATTGTCATAGATATCTCTTTTATTTACAATTCTCTTTATGGAATACATCTGCTTTTCATAAATGATAGAAAAGGCGGTTCCATGAAAAGAATCAGTAATTACCGCATCAGCATATTTGATCAAAGATATAAACTCCGCAGGCCCTATATCGATCAAAACATCTCCGAATGGATAGCCATTGTTATTTTCCATTCCTATCCATATAATTCTCCTATTTTTATAAAACTTCTTAACCTGCGTGAGTATAGGCACCAGTTCCCTGCTTTTTCCTATAATATACAATACTATATACGATTCTTTTATAATACGCTTTCCAGACATATTATCCCATATTCTTTTATCTAATAGCAATGTAGGATCAAGAACAGTTTGACATGTTCGTTTTGAGATCTCTTCAATTATCCGGCTTCCATCTAATTCTCTTGTTGATAAATGATCAATCTGCCCAATCCACTTTGACACCCTCTTTTCATACATATTATCAGTTACCACACTATCCCGCAGAGAAGGTGCATAGGCAATTTTAGGTATTTTTTTCTTAGGAAAAAACATAAATAAGATATCATTGTAATCTTTTTCATACCAAATACAATCACTTCCGCAAAATAAGACGTCAGCTTTATCAATCAGCTTTTCAAAATCTTCTTTTTTATTACTTCTGAATATTGGATAAACTATATGTCTATGTCTAAAAAGTTCAAATTTAATTCCTCTTAATGCATATGTTTTTATATTAGGCAGCATCCATCCTTTCAAATCATTTTTTTCATTTTCATAAGATGCAGTAATGCACTTAAATCCCAAATTTGAAAGCACCTTATTTAGGGCTACTGCCTGCAAAGTTTCTCCATAATTAAATCGATATCTTCTGCATTCTGTTATAATAATAATTGTCTTCATTTTAAATTACTCCAATGCTAACAACTCTCCTATCGCTGTCTGTATATTCTTTTCTGGTTGATCAGGCCCACCCGGCATATAAAGAAGATGTCTTTCAAAAAACTCCGCATTTTTATATTTGCTGCGCTGAATAAAATAATTTGCCCTATGCAAGCATGCTCCAGCCGGTCTTACCTGAATCATTTTATCTTCCAAATATTCTCTGATCCTCTTAGAATCTTTGACTAATATATCTGGGGTATAAACAATTTCATCTTCTTTTGTCGGAATCATTCTTATATTTTTAGATTCCTCTAATGCTTTCTTATATAAGCCGTAATGCCTTTTGCTATTCTTTACTTTTTCCGGAATTTTCCCTAATTGGACCAACCCGATTGAAGCCAGTATATCGGTATATTTTAGGTTAAATCCTGCCAACTGATAATCGTTGCTTTCAAAAATATTATCCATTCCCTGCATTTTTAATCTTTTCATTCTCAGATATAACTCATCCTCATCTGTTGTCACAAATCCTCCCTGTCCTGTTGTCATGATTTTTGTCACCGCAAATGAATAACATGCTATATCTGCATCACACCCTGCATAATCACCTTTTTTTCCAGAAGCAAAGGCTTGACAAGCATCATCAACAACATAAATTCCAGTGTCCTTTAATGCCTCTTTCAATCTTTTCGTTTCTGCTCTTCTGCCATTTAGATGCACTGGTATAATTGCCTTTGTCTTCGGAGTAATCAATTCTAAAACTTTTTCAATATCCAACACTGGTATATCTTCTTTAACATCTGCCAGTATCACATCTGCTCCAAGCAATTTAGGCGCATGGCCTGTAGCTATAAATGTAAAATCAGGAATGATTACCTCATCACCTGGTTTTATCCCTATTCCCATCATTGCAAGTAGTACAGCCGAAGATCCGTTTGGTACGCAAATTGCATACTTTTTCCCAAGAAAACTTGCTAACCTTTCTTCCAATTCTTTTACTTTAATCCCCTCGCTAAGGTTTCTATTCATAACACTTTCATATGCAGCTCTTGCCTCGTCTTCTCCTAATGATATGTTCCAAGCGCTAATCTTCATGCTATTATGCCTCCCTTTATAAGAAAACCAAAACATCTTTACTTGTTATCTAATTTCTTAAATATATACCATGAACCCATAAAATTAATATAAGGGAATTCAAATTTATGCTCTAATTTCATTTTCCGACTAATAAATATATCCATAATCATACGGTTAGGCAGAAGACGCCATTCATTTAGTAAACAATTTTTATCATTCAAAATTCTCTCTGTATAAGAATCTTCTGTATAAGCGTCGAATATTACATATCCACCAACTTTACATACTCGTATCATCTCAAGAAAATATTGATAGATATTAGAATATTTTATAATTGGCCAAACACTGTTTGCAAATATGACATCCTGTGAACAAGAATGAGTATCCTTCAAACTGTATCCGTCTGCTTCTCTGGCAATTACTTCGCAGAAATTATAATTAAGAGCTTTTACTAAATATTCAGCCAATTTTTTTTGGACTTCGTAAAATTCATATTTTTGCGGTCTAGCTTTTTCAATGAACTTTTGCATATACCTTCCAGTCCCTGGTCCTATTTCACAAAAAGTCCCACCCTCTGGTATGCTTATCGTATTCATGATTGCATCTGTCACTGTATCTGTCCGTCCAACCTGATTAAGCCTTTTTTCATACCACCCTCCCAGATCCATTCCTTTCCGCGTAGCATCATACAAAACAAATTCCGGTTCCTGATATAAGTGATAATGCCACTCCGCAAATATATCAATAATATTTTCATCATCCACTTTTAGATTAAGTGTCTTCATTATATCGGTAAACACTTTCGTATCCCTGCATGCAATAAGATAAATATAATCGTTCATATTATCCATAGATTCTACCTGTTGTATCCTGGAATCTTCAGAAATGTTATTATCGATTATATAAGCTTCATATATATCGAACTCTTTATTTAAAATATCTTTTACCTTTTTGCCATACACACCAAACGGATATATTACTATCCCTTTCTTGCTTTTAGTATTCACAGCATCGATTATCGCTTTTCTGATTTTATCTTCAATTGTCATAAAAACCTCCTAAAGGATAATATCTTCATATTGATTCATATAAATATGAATAATAGCTCACACAAGAAAAATCTGAACATAATTTTTTCTTTATTTGAAACATCTTAGTATCCATAATCAACTTATGGCCTATAGGTTCTGCATAAAAAATATACGCTTTCCTTGGTTTTTCTTTTAAGCTGTTACATATATTTGCCAAAACAGACTGCACAACCTCCCAGGAAAAAGGATTGAATAAAAAAAACCAGTTATAGTCATCTAACTGTTTTTTCAAACAAGATGCATCTCCCAGATAACAGTTTACCTTTTCTCTTACCATCTGATTATCAGAATCCATCATATGTTCAATATACTCAATATTCATTTTTCTCAAATTACTAATTAACGTTTGATAAATATTTTCTGTATACTCAACTGCTCCTACTGTCTGGAATCCGCATGCCAAAAGTGCCATTATGCCACTTCCCTTTCCACATCCTATATCTAAAATAGAATCTTCTTTTGAAAACTCATGATCAGATATACCTTCTAAAAAAACACGAAATTCTGTCGGAAAATATCCATGCGCATGCATACCTTTTACAAATTTTCTTTTGATTGTAATGAGGATATCAACCCCATATTTATATTCAAGCCAATCGTAATAAGAAATTTCCCACTTTCTTCCATCACTCTCATTCAATTGATTTTTTTTGTATATCAGGCTCCATAAATTGATGATTTGATCACTTTGATACCCTGTTTTGCTCCAATCTTCTCCTGTATCGTTAAATTCTTCCTCAATTTGTTTTGAAGTTGTATTTATAATAATATCATTTTGGTCATATATATAATAAAAAGACCATAGATGTAAAATCGTAATTCCCGGAGACAATTCCCACCTATCTACAATAGCTTTCACCTTTTTTTGATAATATCTTTCGCAAAACCATCTAATGAAATCCCCACCTTGACATCCATAAATAATTATATTTTTATCCATCACTGGTCTCAGAAGAGAATCCAATATTGCAAAAAACTGATCATATAACATTGCTATATATTCTCCGTCTACATTATTCTTGTGTTCCTTTATATCAAATAAAATTAATGTGCTTTCTATCCATATTTACTAACGATTCCAATAGCTGATTCCTTTCTTCAAAGGCGCATCGAAAATTGCATTCTCTTTGGGGTTTCATTTCTCTAAACTTTTTTGTAGTTTGTTCTGAAAACCATAATTCTTTGAATGATTGATTTGTTAAATCCCCAATCTCACCTGTCCTGGTATAAGCTCTCTGATGACAATAATAAACTTTACAATCCGCTCCAATTACAGTAAAGACTTCCTTAATATGGCATCTTTTACTTTTTACAAAGTTCTTTTCTAAACTTTCATCATTTGTATATTTATCAATAATACAGAATGTGTCACTCTGAAATTTTTCCACAGCCTTAGCTAACTGTTCCTCAACCTCTGCTTTTATTTCCATATGATAATCAGAGTTTGTTCCTTTTACCATTAAGGGTGAAAATTTAATATTATTAACACCGATAGAAGCTAACAAATCACACATATCATAAATTTCCTTATAATTATTCTTAGTAACAACAAAATTTACTCCCAATACACAAGATTTATCTTTTTCTATAGCAAATTGCTTTATATTATCTACAACTTTTGAAAAAGTATCTACTCCTCTTGTCTTCTTATACAGTTCACGATCCGTAGAATCAAATGATATTCTAACCCACTTGGCGCTTTTCAAAACAGAAATTACTCTATCCTCTAACCCCTGTCCATTTGATATCATTGCATAATCCATGCCATGCTTCTGTACCATATCCAAAGCATCATAGATATACGGATAGCAAAGAGGCTCTCCTCCACCACTAAAAGTAATTGCTTTTGTACCCATTTCAGACAGGTCATTTATAATTTCTTTCATCTTAGCCCATGGGATTGATTCACGTCTATCAACATTTCTATTATCTATTACAGAGTCATTGGCATATACACAATACCAACATTTTTGATTACACACATTTGTTGGCTTTATTCTTACGTAAAGAGGCGAAGTTCTCTCTTCCTGCAAAATAGCTTTTATTTTATCAGGATGACACAATATTTTCAGATCACTATATGGGTTATTTATTTGCTGCATTCAATAGGTCCCTCCTACAAACTCTTATAAAAATCAATTAGTCTTCCAATTTGATTTTCTATAGCCAAAGCTTTTCTTGCTCTTTTTACATTTTCCGTATATTCTCCTCTTTTTCTCTTTAACTCATCCAACATATAAGGCATGTCTTCCACTGCACATGCCGCTGCCACGCCAAAATGAGAAAGATATCTTCCAAACAGTTCTCCCTTTCTTCCATAAATAATAGGAATTCCTGCATCCAAATAATCGAAAAATTTATTTGTCGCATAATATTTTGCATCTGCGCGGTAATCCGCAATTCCTTTAAACATTATTTCGTATTCATCCATTTTACATTGGAATTCGAAACAATCTATTCCATAATCCATTTTACTCTCATATCTTATAAGTTCATCAAAATTCATTGGCTCCTCTATTTTTAGATATTGGTTATCTCTTTTCAGTTTTAAAAATTCAGGGTACTCCGTTGCTGACTTCGTAGGAATTATCATAAAATACGCCTTATGTTTCTTAAACTTTTTCGCAATATAACAAACGGTTTCCCACTCTACTAACGATAAGGTATCCTTCGAATTTGGCGAAAGAATACGTCCTCCATATACAATTTGCAAATTTTCATTATCTTTTTTATCATTTACAAAATGATATTTATCCCAACAATAATCTAAAAATAGGATTCGTTTTCCTTTAAATCTATATCCCATATAATGCTTCAGATATTGTGTCTGAAAGGATCTGCAACAAATCCCATCAGCATTTTCAAAACATTTTTTTTCTCGTTTTTCCCAATTCCTGTTATGGATTCTGCATATTCCTTTATACACATCATATTGATCATATACTATCTTCCCTATTTTTTGTTTTCGGTCTACAATATATTCTGCCCATTCATTAACCGACGCTTCTGTAAACAGATGATAGACCAGAGGATTTAACATTAAACATTTACAATACACTTCTTCCTTTGATTTAAAAAGAGAAACTCTATCAAAAAATCTTACCTTGGAATTGTATAGTCCCTTTTTATTATTCTCCTCTAAAAACAAAATAACTTTATATCCCTTTTTTCTTAATGCATATCCTATTTTAACTATACGAGGCTTAATCAAAAAAGCCACTAAAACAATACATTTCGAATCAGTTTTTCTATATTTATGTAACACTTCATTTATCTTTATAATTATGTGATTGTAAATGCAAATTTCCATGTGATCATTCTTAAATCCCTTCAATTTTCTTTAACCTACAAGTATTTCTGTCAGCTCTCTCAAATCCTGTATGATATGATCCGGCGCAACCTCAGCTTCCAGCCTGGCTAAACCATACCCTGACTCCGCTAAAACCGTCTGAAGTCCGGCATTCTCCCCCGCTATCACATCTCCCGCCCGATCCCCCACCATAAAAGACATTCCCATATCAATGGCAAAATCCCTGCATGCCTTTTCAAACATGCCGGTCTTTGGTTTCCGGCATTGACACTCTATTCCATATCGCTCTATCTTTCCCTGGGGATGGTGGGGACAGTAGTAAACCGCATCCACCCCTGTCGTTTCTATCAGAAACCGGTTCATCTCTTCTAATTGACTTTCCGTAAACAATCCCCTTGCGATCCCGCTCTGATTCGTTACAACAATGGCATAATATCCTTTTTTATGGATCTGCTCTACACACATCTGCGCAAAAGGAAAGATCTTTAATTCCTCCAAACACGTCACATAACTTCTCTCCTCTGTCAAAACTCCGTCTCGGTCCAGAAATACCGCCGGCTTTCTAACACCCACGGTCAAAGCGCCACCCCATCCTGTTCCATGATCATATCTACGATCTGCTGCAGTATCAGATTATGGATAGACTCTACGATCCCATACTTCTCACAGGGAACATAAACATTGATATCTCCCATCTGTTTGGCCCTGTTATCCCGCTTAAATCCTGTAAACGTCATCACCATAGTCTTCTTTTTCTTTGCTGTTTCTATCGCGCTGACAATATTCGGCGAATTTCCCGAACTGCTGACTGCCACCACCAGATCCCTTTCATTTACCAAAAACTCCATTGGTCTGGAAAAGACAGATGCATATCCATAGTCGTTCCCCATGCAAGTAAGAACGGAACTGTCATATAAACTGTATGTATTCATGCCGCCGTTTTTCATAAAATCCGCTGTCATATGGCTGGCAATGGCCGCGCTGCCGCCGTTTCCTATAAAGAAAACCCGGGCTGTATCTTTTTTATACGCTAAAAACGTATCTGTCAAAAACCGGATCCCCTCGTCATAATCCTTGCACATCTGCCCAGCGCCTTTCCAAATCTCTGTATCATCCAACCGCTGTATCAGTTCTTTTATATATTGATTATCCATCTATCCTTCCCTATCTAAGCCTCTTTCTCTGATAAAATCTCCACATTCTGTATCATCACCGGCTTCCCAACTTCCTGGCAAAGCCTGACCACCGAACTCCGATCCCCATAATACCCGTCACACAGCGCGATCGCCCGGTCAATATCCGCCGTATCATCATAGATTCCCCAACCAACCGCCCGATACTCCCTGACGATCCCCTCATACTCCTCCCACAGCTGCGGCAGCATGCTCTCAATCGTCGCCCTGATCAGCGGATGGGGTCTCCACAGCAGCGCAATCTCTTCCTGGTTCTCACGAAACACTTCAAACACATCCCGCATCTTCGCAAGCATCGTTTCCCCATATCTTATCAGAGCCGATACACTGGTATTATAAAAGATAACCTTTTTCCAACTGCCGTCTTCTTTCTCAATAACCTTTCTCCACTCTTTCGGTATCTCCACCTGATCCTTCTTGGTATCCATCACCCGGTCCATCTTCGGCGATCCCAGCCCTAAGATCTTCTCCTCCCAGTACTTTCTCCCCGCTGCTGTGCCTTTTGTACACTCTGTCATCACATCCACATAGATCTGCCTCATCTTTTCTGATTGGACGATCACCTTATCTGCGTAGATCATGCCTGGTATTGTGATCAAATGCGACATTCCATTGATGGCCGCTTTGTTATCCGGCTCAATCTCTTCCAGAATAAAGTAAGGTATATATACCAATTTATCTGTAAACTTTTTCAGATTTTTTGAATAAAAAAAAGGATGGACACTGGTGACATAATTACACTCATCATAAGCGTTATGGATAAAAATCATGTCTGGATGCCTTCCTGCAAAATTATAATCCTCATATCTTGTCACCGGAACATATTCCGGATATTGATCCCCTTCATAATGCTCCTGACCAAAATTTCCGTTTGGATCCTTCGTATAATAGGGGATCGGGATCACATAAGCATCACAGTCCGGGTCCTCTCGGGCTGCCTTCCACACGCTTTCCAGTGAATCCCACATAGATGCTTTATAGGGAAGAAATACGACCTCTCTTTTCACGGGAATATGGTTTTTTACAAAATCCTCCGCCTGGGTCAAAACCTCTTTCAGCCCGTTAACCGCCTTCCTGCCATCCACTTCATTGCCCTGGCCCAGAGCCTCGTAGATCTCATAGACCCTTTCACAGTAACTTTCTAAAAAACCGATGGCAGGAGATCCTTCCCCTTCCGTCTCCTCAATACTTTCCCCCAGTCCAATGGCCTGCTCCTGGCACTGCGCCAACAACGTCCTGGCTTCCTCATATCCTCTCGTCTCGATGGCTTTTCCTATTTCTTCCTGTATCTTTCCCAACAAGCTCACTACTTCCAGCGCCTGCCTTTTTTGTCTCTCTCTCATTTTCCTGCCATCTCCAAACCATTTTAAAATAAGGTATATTGGTCATCTTTCGATGATGCGGCTTCCCGCTTCGCTCCCTGCTACATCACAGACCGCTTAAAATCTCATCTCCTGCTACTTGCAGAAAACACCGCTGACACCTGTGTTCCCAGAGTCCTGGCATACCCAATGCGCAGACCTTTAAAATCCATCTGCCTTCTAATGCCGTATTATTTTTATATCATGAGCCAACGCCCGGTCCCGGCTTGGAAATCCTTCGTCCGGATGAAGTCAGGACTCATCATCCTGGCTTATCAAGGCAGCGGCTCCTATGATCTCTTCTCATTAGACCAGACACACCCTGGCCATTGTCCTGCCATGCGCTCAAACGACTCTCTGTTTGGCTCTTCCAGCCTCCGCTTCCATGCCCCGCTTCTTCACATTCCTTGCGGTATTGATCTTTTCCTCTGTCTCAAATCCGCAGGCAGAACAGGAAAACATCTCCTGGGCTCTCTTTCCCACTGCGCCGCATTGGCTGCACTGACTGCTGATACCCTTTCCAAACACTTCCACGATCCTGACAGATCGCTGCGTACACTTTTGTTCCAAACGTTTCCTGATATATCCCCTCTGCCACATCGTAGCGGAGTGATTGATGGCTTTATTCCCCCCATGCTTTGCAGAACCCGGCAGTTTGGGAATATAGATCACCGCTGGCTCCTCTGTTTTCAGAAAACGGTTCAGCTCCATATTAATATAGCTGTGAATCCGCTCATTCAATCGCCGCTTCTTTGCGTCATACTTCTTCCTGCCTGGATTGGCCAATCTGTCCGCCCGGTGTTTCGCCGTCTGATCCCGGACCCACTGGGTCAGTTCACTCTGGTACTCTCCCAGTTTGTCCCCGTACCGATGTCCTTCATCCGTGACAAACATGGTCATCATCCCCATAGCCAGGCCCACATCACCTTTGTATTCCCTGTATTTTTTCACAGCCACATCAATGGGAACCTTGATCTCAATGTTTCCTTCTTCCAAAAACAGTTTCATATAGATCTGTCTCGTGTATCGGTTATTGTCTGTAAGAGGGATAAAGATCCGTTTGCGCTTCTCTTTGGTGGCCACATAGATCCCGTGATCTTCATATCGGTAAGCCCGCTCGGTCAGGGAAAATCCCTGGGCCTTCTCTGCGGACAGCTTCCCGTGAAGGCTCCTAACCTGCCTGCGAATGTAATTTTCCATCTTCTTTCCATCCACTTCGCCGGCCAGGAACTGGTACTGTCTCTGCAGATCCTGTGGCAGGACTACGCTCCTGTGATTTAAAACCGCCTCAAATGCGTTGTGAACCCGCAAAAGATATCTGAGGAAATGTTTCTCCTCCTGGGTCAAATGCTCATTATGGTTCACTCGCTTAAGAACCGCTGCTTTTGTCCGGGTCCACTGGCTTTTTATATCACCCAGCGCGTCAAACACCGCCAGATAAAAATACACAGACGGCAGCCCCAGTTCCTGGCGGAGTCCGCTGGCAGTCATCTCATTCTGGATCGTATAGCCCGGATAAAGCTTCCCAAGCCCTTTTATGCCTCCGTAATGCCGGTATACGTGATCTTTCACCTTGCGGCAGTCCTCTGCGATCTCCCCAAGCTTAGCCATGTCCTCCGGAGAGATCCTGGTTTTATTGTATTGGTGGACCGTCTTGCATATGGTATCTTTTGGCATGCCCGCCTCCTTGCTGCCAAAAACCTGATTTTAGGGGGCAAAAATAGGTGACCAAAATGTATAGGTTTTGGTCACTTTCAACTACTTGAAAATATTGGGTAAAAATCCATAATAAAATAAGTTAAGATTATTGAATATTTGACGATATTATGATAATGTAAGACTGATATTAGAATAAAAAAGGTTTGCCAAAACCTATGAGTTTTGGCAAACCTTTTTTTACTAAAAATACCTCTATTCTCTCTTCTCCTCCCTCTTCCTAAACCAAACATAACTCATTACATAAGGCACCAAGGTCGCTACCATCACCGGTCCTATAAGCATCGCCATCTTAACCTTATCACTGGGAAAAAACGCTCCCAGAAGCCCCAAGATTCCGGCTGCGAACATCATTCTCCCTCCCAGCCTGTGGGTCTTATTCCAAACCGTCTCGTCGCACAGCGCCCAAGGCGTCCGGAAACCGCAGAAAAAGTTCTGACGGAACTTGGGCATCATATTTCCCAGCATCATAAAGAGAATAGAACACATAGCCGTGACCACCATACTGACCCGGATGGTTCCCGGCCGGAAGCTTTCCGTAATGATAATACCTTCCATAATAAGGATAAATACCTGCAAAAAAAGCTGAAAGCTTTGGTACACCTTGGGAAATTTCCGGTAATTTTGTCTCTTCGGGTCAATGCTTGGCAATACATAGAACAACACCGCAAAAAAGGGCCCCATGCCTCCCATAACCCAGATCTGGCTCTTCCCACCATAAGAAACATGGCCGTCAAAGCCCCAGTTGGTAGGGATCCGGTCCGGCAAATTCCCGTATACCCCGGCTGCCAGAAGCACCGGCAGCAAAGACAGTAAAAAGATGACCATCTGCATCTTATTGTGAAATCCCCCCTGTTTTTTCTCACTCATTAGGAAGCTCCTCCTTTCAATCCGCTGACCCAGCTTATAAGCTCCTCCACCACAGACGTATTCAGCTCATAGTAGATATACTTGCCCTGGCGGTCATCTAAGATCAGCCCTGCATCCTTCAGCATCGACAGGTGATGGGACATGGTGGCCCCGGAAACCGGAAAATGCTGACCAATCTCCCCCGCTGTCATAGGCCCCTCCTTCAAAAGGTCCAGGATCTCCCGCCGATTTTTATCGGATAACGCCTTAAATGTTTTTTGGATCCCCATATTCCACCGTCACCCCTCTTCCATTTTCTTCTTATTTAGATAATTATCTAAATATAGGATAACATCTCCCTTCCGTAATGTCAATACACAACCACCGGCTTCCATCTATTACCTTACCTGTTCACGGGGCGGGGAAAACTTAAGGGACACACCGTCAAAACCGGTCCGCCCCGCTCTCCCCTATAACCATGATCCCGTTTTTCTTCAAAAGCTCCGCAGTAATCCCATCCCCGTCTGTCACCTTCCCCTGAAAGCTTCCGTCATAGATCTTTCCACTGCCGCAGGACGGGCTCCTCTCCTTTAAGATCGCCTGGCTGCAGCCATACAGCCGGGCCAGCTTAAGCGCCTCCCCGGCTCCTTTCACAAACTGCTCTGTCACATCCTGCCCGCCTCGGTCCCACACGCCGCCGTCTCTTCTCTCCGCCGGCTCCCTGGGAGTGGGAAGTCCCCCCAGCTGCTCGGGACACACCGGGATCAGCACCAGATCCTTCCTGTCAAGCAGCCCCAGGATCCTGCCATCAGATTTTTGCTCCCCGCTGTAACGGCATCCAAGCCCCAACAGGCAGGCGCTGACCAAAATCTTCTCCATATGCTGTCTCCTTCCTCAATCCTCTCATTTCCCGTATTCTGCTATACCCCCTGTCAATCTACCCCAAATAAACTGGAACTTCAATTTTACCTTATTGCTGTTTAGTTGAGTGAGCAAAGGGCGGGGATAGTCGTGAGGCCAGTCAGAGGAGAGCTGTCCCGTCCGGGTTCAGATATGCCGAACATTCCGATGAGCCCAAAGCGGAAAACACTCGGGGTGAGGCCCTCCTGTTTTCCTGGTCTCATCTCCATGGCATAGATTCACCCTGCCGGGACAGCTCTCCTCTGCCTGGCAAAACCAGAATTCGCTGGCTAAGGTTTGCTCACTTAAGGTGGTTTCGGTAGGGGACGCTGCCTCAACTTTGCAGTGAAAAATATAGAAGCAGGATTCGTTCCCATAGATATTATGCACAACCTATCACCGCAGACAAAGCAGTTATCTTTTCACTACAGAGTCGAAACAGCGTTCCCTATCAAAACCACCTTAAGTGAGCAAATCCCGGCCAGCGAATTCTGCTTTTGCCAGGGAGGGAAGGCAGGCTGTGTGCCGGGCGGGTGAATCTATGCCATGGAGATGAGACCAGGGAACCAGGAGGGCCTAACCCCTCCTGGTTCCCGTTTTGGGCTCATCGGAATGTCTGGCATATCTGAACCCGGACGGCACACAGCCTGCCTTCCCTCCCTGGCTCCGCGACTATCCCCGCCTTTGCTCACTCAACAATACAGCAATTTATTTTCTCTATTTACGCCAAATTGCCCCTAAGTTCCTAACATCCGCAGTCCGATGCACACCCTACTGCACCAATCCAGCCATGAGACTCACCGTCTCCGCCACGGTCTCAGCCTCCTCCGTGGAAAAATACCCGCACACCTCCATGCGCTCCAATACCTTAAGCTGCCTTTTAGCCGCCAGCTCCGGGTTTTTCGTAGGCGCGTACACGGAAGGCGCATTGGGGATGCCTGCCAAAAGCGTACACTCATAATCGCTCATCTCCTCCGGCTCCTTGCCGAAGTACCCCCGGCTGGCCGATGCCACGTCGTAGTACCCGTCCCCAAAATAAATGGCGTTGACATACAGCTCAAAGATCTCCTCCTTGGAGTAATCCCGCTCCAGTTCCATGGCCACAAACACCTCCGCCACCTTTCGCGTCAGATCCTTGTCCTGTCCGAAATACATGTTCTTAGCCAGCTGCTGGGTGATGGTGCTTCCGCCCTCCACAAAGCGGCCCGCCAGGATATCATTCCTCACCGCGCGGCAGATGGCGATCGGGTCAACTCCCAGATGCCGCTGGAATCTCTTATCCTCCACAGCCATAACCGCCTGAACATAGATCTGGGGAAGTTCCTCAAACTCCGTAAACGAATCCTTCTGCCGGATGGAAGCCACCTTATCCTCAAGGCTCACCTCACCCACGGCCTTCCGGTAAGCCTCATAGCCTTTGCCCGCTATGGTGAAGCCGGAACAAACAAACACGGTCATAACCAACAACATCAAACTTCTCCATACTTTAAAATATTTCTTCATCTTCCGGCTCCTTTCACCAATAGTCGCGCAATTCATCCCAATGTGCGATCACTGTTTCTATTTGTTTCCATTATAAATATTTTACCAAATTATATTCCATAAGACTTTACCAATCCCTTATAATAACTGAATTTTTTCTGACGTTATTTTACAAAATATTACAAATTTAATGATTATGTTTACTTTTTTACAAAACAATACAAAAAAAGCCGCGCCAGACAGATCACTCTCTCCGGCACGGCCAAAAATCCCGCTGCTCCCGCCATGGACGCAGCCTTCCCTATTTTGTTCAGATCCTCTTCCATCCCCCAAAAAAGCCCTTCTTATACCTGGAAAGTTCCTTCTTGGCAGGCTCAAAGTCCCCCGCCGCCCTCAGGTATCCGATGCCTTTGTCAATATCCTTAGCCACTCCCATGCCCTGGGTATACATCATCCCCAGGCCGTAATTCTTATACCAGCTTTCCTCTCCCTGTTCCAAAAACCGCTTTCCCCGCTCCACATCCTGGGTACAGCCGTATCCCATCAGATAACAAAGCCCCAGTTTGTCCAGCTCGTCGCTCTCCTCGCCGCGCATGGCGTAGGCCTGCTCCATATACTCCACGGCCTTCTCATAGTCCTGAGGGATCCCCTGTCCCAGAAAATACATCTCCCCGGCCCTGTCGTAAGCGTAGGGATCGCCTCCATAGGCCACATTCTTCTCATAGCACTCCAGCGCATATGTAAAATTCCGCTCCGCCACATCGCCTTTGCGGTAACCGTCCCCCACGATATCCAGCGCCAGAAGGTATCCCTGCTGCGCCGCCCGCAGCGCCCAGGAAAACCCTTCGTCTTTCCTCTCCTGGTCAAAAAACAGCCGGTTCGCAAGGGAGTACATCCAGTCCGGATATCCCCGGTCAGCGCCCTGCTGGATCACGTCCATGGCCTTCTCCGGGTCAGACGGAATCAGAACCCCTCTTCCCTTCCGGTAATAATCGTAGAGATTGCGGCCTGCCAGGCCCATACCGCCCATAAATGCTTTCTCATACCAGGGGATACTCTGCTCCATCTGCGCCTGCCGCCAGCCGTCCCAGGCTTCCTCGCTGTCAAACTGGCTTTCCCTTACATCGTCGATCTCGATGGTATCCAGAAAATAGTAAGTATTTCCGATCATGTACTGACAGAACTGACATCCTGCCTCCGCCTTCTCAAGGATAACCTCCCATGCCTCCCTGATGCTGGAAAACGTCATAATCTCCCGGTACTCCGGCGTCAGCATATTGATCCGCAAAGCCCCCAGGACCGCCGCCGCGCTGCCCAGGGAAATGCCTTTGCCCAGAAGTCTGTAGGCTGCCTCCTCGTCTTCCTGAAAGGAATGATACGTCCAATTATAGCGCGTTCCCAAATAGCAGCAGGACAGAAAAAAACAGGCGTCGCCGTCGTCCTGCTCCTCCACCGCCACCGCCAAGCGGTCCGCAGCTTTTTTCGCCCTGTCATTGTCATAACAGTAAAACAAATCCTCTATGGCTTTTTCCACCACATCGCTGAAATAACGTCCCATCCCTTTTTCCTCTCCCTATGCTTCTATGGTATCCGTAATATCATTCCATCCGGCCAGTTCCTTCAGCGCGCCCTCATCCCGCATCTGTCCCAGATACGTCAGCGCCTGGGACGAGGCCACCGTCTTTTCCATGACCCGGGAACCGCTTTCCCTCCGGATAACCAGCCTCAAGGTGACATCCGGCGCCTTTTCCTCGCTAAGAACTGCCTGTAGGATATCCTCCCCCACCTCCAGTTCCGCCATTTCATACGCTCTCTCACACAGACCATTTACAGCCAGCTCCAGATCCCTGGCGGAAAAAAACTTGTGATCATCCCTCCAGTTCTCCTTGTAAATGGTCAGAAGCCGATGCAGTTCTTCTTCTTTTTTGCCATATGCCTCGCTCATGATTTCCTCCCGATTCGTTTTCTATCTCCTATTTATGTAAAGAAACGCCTCCTGATGCCCTGCCCGCATCAGCCTCGCATACAATTTCCATTATATTATACTTATTTTATACAATATAGTCAATAAGATTACCCGTTTTCCTCACCGGCCATGGGGCTATTCGTTATGGTCACGGTCTGATACGGAACGCAGATATTGCGCTTTTTAAATTCCCGAAGAATTTTCACCCGGATATCGCTGCACGCCTGAAAACTGTGGTCCAGATTTTTGGTCCATATGGTGGTCTTAAGCACCACCCCGTTCTGCGTATACCCTTTGGCGAATACGCCGTTCTCACTGGTATTCAGGGTCAGGGGATGTTCGATGCACACCTTCTGCAGCACCGCCATAGCCTCCTCAATATTAGAGTCGTAGGATACCTCCACCTCCAGAAAGTTGCCGATATCCCCGTTAAAATTCGTGTTGGTGATAATGGCCATGTCCATGACCGAGTTAGGCACAATGCAGCACTCCCCGTTAAACTGGCGTATCACCGTATGGCGTATGGTAATGTCCTTTACCATCCCCTCTGCCACAATGCTGCTGCCCTGGACTACTTTTATCTTGTCATCCACATTGTAGGGTTTGGACACGGAAAGCGAAAAACCGCTTATAACGTTCGCAAGGGCCTGCTGGGCCGCAAACGTGGCAATGGCCACAATCAGGGAACTGCTCTGCAAAAGCACCCGGCTGATATCTTTCGTCACCTCAAACTGCTGGGCAAGACAGTACGTTACCACCAGCGCTACCAGAAAATTGGCGGCGCTCTTTAAAAACCGCAGATGAACGGACTTGTGCTTTTTGGACATGATCCGAAAAGCCAGATTGACCATTCGGTTTAAGATTATCTCGATAAGGATAAAGATCCCGATCTCCAACAGATTATTCATGGCTTCCCCCGTCTATATTCTCCCCCATAGTTCCGGCTCTCCACGTGATGCTTCCCGATTTATTATAATCCTCCAGCCCCTCACGGTCAAGTATCCTGCTGATTTTATTCTGTATTTTAGCTCTTTTTGGTAACCGTTCGAGGATAATCTGAAGGGTTACTTTTTTGTTCGATTTTCCGGAACCAAAATCCGTTTCCCTCATACTGTAAAGTAAAAACATATCGAGGCTTTCTTCTATGGCTGAAAACAATCCAAACGCTTCCGGCGCTCACTTGACCCCGGAAGATTACGGCATCACCACTCCCGCTGCCACCGACACAAACGCTCCTTCCTATTCGGCAGCCCCAAACGCCAACAACGACTACGGCATCTCTCTTCCCATCGCTCCCGAGGGCAGCATGCCGGTTTACCCGGGCAACATGGGCGGAAACGGCGGAAACAACAACGACTACGGCATCAGCCTCCCCATCGCTCCCGAAGGCGGCATGCCGGTTTATCCAGGCAATATGGGGGGAAGCGGCGGAAACAACAACTGCAGCAATTGCGGCAGCTGCAATAACTGCGCCATCTGGCCGCCCATTACCACCCTTCCCGTCTTCCCCTCCTGTCCCGGCTGCAATGTTTCCCAGAACAATGCCCAGGTAAGGTTTTTAAATGCTTCAACCAACGCCTTCCCGGTGGCCATATCCATTGACAACACCAACTATGTGAACAACTCCCGTTTCGGCACGGTGTCAAACTATGACCGGATCTCTGACGGCTTCCACACGGTCACCGTGCGCAGAGCCTCCGGCCTTCGCAGCGTCCTCCTCCAGCAGACCTTCCCCTTTACCGGCGGGCAGAGGTATACCATGGTGCTGGCAGACGCGCCCACCGGCGGTCTGACCATGACCCAGGTATCCAACGACGGCTGCAGCAACATGAACTTCAACACCGGCTGCTACCGGGTGGCCAACTTCTCCTACAGCGGCTCCAGCTATGACGTCATGCTCCACACCCATGACGCCGTGTTCCGCAATGTAAGCTTTCGGGAAGTGACCTCCTACAAGCAGGCCGTAGCCGGAACCTACCAGTTCTATGTGACCAACTCCAGCACCTTCTCCGTGATCCGGGAGCTGCCCATGATCGTCATCGGCGCCGTGACCAACGCAGGCTTTAACAATGATCCGCTGGTTTCCTTCCAGACAGACATTGCCGCCGGAAACCGGTACACTTCCTATTTAATAGGAAACAACTGGTCAGACATCGGCTTCCGCGTCATGACCATTGAAGATTAACCGTGATCCTGCCCTGCGGCCTTGTGCTGTCCTCCCTTTCATGGTATCATAGAGGACAGAAAGGAGCAGATCATGGAAATCGAACGCAAATACCTTTTGTCCTCCCCGCCTCCGGGCTACGATTCCCACCCTTATCATGAGATTGAGCAGGCTTACCTGTGTACCGAACCTGTGGTGCGGATCCGGCGGGAGGACGATTCCTGTTATCTCACCTACAAATCAAAAGGACTGCTGGCCCGGGAAGAGTACAATCTCCCCCTGACCCAGGAAGCTTACGATCACCTTCTTCCCAAAGCCGACGGCATGGTGCTGACTAAGCGCCGTTACCGGATCCCTCTGGAAGGGACCGCCCTTACGGTTGAACTGGACGTATTTTCCGGGGCCTATGAGGGACTGTTGCTGGCTGAGGTGGAGTTTGAGACAAAAGAAGAAGCCCAACGGTTCCAGCCGCCTTCCTGGCTGGGAACGGACGTGACGTTCTCCGGAGAATACCAGAACAGCAGACTGGCCTTAAGGCCGCAACTTTAAAAGCGGACAGCGCCGTCTTTGTTAAGGCGGCGCTGCCCGCTTTCGTGCGTGCTTGAACGTTTATTCCAGATCCTCTTCTCCGATGAGCTCGTCGTACTCCTGAGCATCCAAAAACTCGTCAAAGGCGTCTGCCACGATCTCATACTCCTCGTCATCCACAATATTGTCCAGCACCGGCTCCCCCTCCTGGGGCTCGCTGTAACGGTACAGGTATACTTCTCCCTCCTCGGCGTCGGCGCTGTCCATGGGAAGCAGGGCGATATAGTCTCTCTCCCCGGCCTCAAATATAGTAAGGACCACGCACTCCACCTCGCTGCCATCATCCATGGTCAATGTGACGGTCATTTCCTCCTCTGGTTCCATATTCTTGTTCTCCATCATAGTGATTCCTTTCTTTTCTCCGTTGTGGGCAATTTTCCTGACTCCACTGTACCAGAATATGCGTCTTCGCGCAAGGACTTTTTAAAACTCGATCCCCTCTCTGGCCCCTTCTCCCCTGTCAAACGGATGTTTCTCCTTGCGGATCCGGGACACATAGTCCGCCAGCTCCACCAGCTTCTGGGACGGATCTCTGCCTGTCAGCGCCACCTCCAGCTTCCGGGGCCGCCTGCCCAGCTCCTGTATGACCTCCTGCTCGCTGACCAGACCATATCGGCACGCCGCCACGATCTCATCCAGGATCAGAACGTCAAAGCCTTCCTCCACGGCCCGGGTCCACGCGCCGCGAAACAGGCTGCCATAATACTCTTTGGCCTCCTTTTTCTGGTCCTGGGTCATCTGATAAAAAAACCCGAAATTTTTCTCGCAGGGCATCACAATGATCCCCTGGATCTGGCTTAAACCTTTTAACTCGCCGGAATCGTCATGTTTCAAAAAACGGGCCATAAGGACCGTCTTTTTCCTCCCCGCCGCCCGGACCGCCAGCCCTATGGCGGCGCTGGTCTTGCCTTTTCCGTCCCCGCAGTAAATGTGGACGCAGCCCTTAAAAGGCTTTCCTTCCATAGATCCTTGCTCCTTTTCTCATTTTCCCTGTTTCAAATACTCTCCGATGAACCGGGACCGCTCCTGTTTCTTTCCATACCGCTCCGCCGCGTAATGGACATGGAGCCGCTCCTTGGCCCTGGTCATGGCCACATAGAACATCCGCCGCTCCTCCTCCAGATCCTCCTCCAGCACTGCCTTTCGGTGAGGCGTGATCCCCTCGTTGGCATCCAGGATATAGACCACCCGAAACTCCAGCCCTTTGGAGCTGTGCATGGTCATCAGCGAAACACCCTCCCGGACTTCCTTCTGACTCCTGGCCTGTTCCATCAGCTTGCTTTTGTACTCCTCCATGTGGTCAAACCAGGCTTCCATGGTCTTAAATCCCCCTGCGCTCTCCTTTAGCTGGTCCGCCATATCCAAAAGCTCCTCCGCCTTCATGCGCCGAAACTGAGCATACTCTTTCAGATAATCGTCATACCCCACGGCCTTGCGGATATAATTCACCGCCGCCACAGGGGCCATGTCCTTTAACATCAAAAGGTCGTATTCCAGCTGTTCCACCCGCTCCACCATCCAGCCCTTGTCCTGGTAAAAGGACTTGACCTTGTCCCAGGACACCTCCCCGTCTTCCAGGGCGTCCCGGCTGATATAGCGGTTGGGCCGGTTGATGATCCCAAGAATATTGCTCCGCTTTCGATCTCCCCTGGCGGCCCGTATGTAAGCCAAAATATTCTTGCTTACCCAGTGTTCATAGAGATTGGGCAGGGAGTCTTTCATGGTAAAGGGGATATTGTACTCCATCAGCCGCTCCACCAGAAGTCTGGGATTTAAGTTGGTCCGGTACAAAACGGCTATATCTTCCAGCTGGTATCCTGCCGCCCCGTAGTCCTGGATCTCCCCCACGATCCGCAGCGTCTCCTCCCTGGGATCCCGGCTCATGCAGGTCTGTACCGGCTTTCCGGCTCCCTTTGCGGCGGTCAGCTTTTTCTCGTATCGCTTTTTGTTGTGGGCGATCAGCGTGCCGGCGGTATCCACGATCTCCCTGGTGGACCGGTAATTGGTTCCCAGCAGCACGGTCCCGGCCTCTGGGTAGTCCTTTAAAAATCCCAGCATAATCTCCGGCCTGGCTCCCCGAAACCGGTATACCGACTGGTCGTCATCTCCCACGATAAACAGGTTGTTGCCGGGAAGAGCCAGCTTGCGCACGATCTCATACTGGACCTTGTTGATATCCTGGAACTCGTCGATAAGGATGTAGCGGAACTTGTTCTGCCAAGCCTTTAAAATATCCGGCCTCTGATCCAAAAGCTGGCAGCACATAACCAGCATATCGTCAAAATCCAGAAGCCCCGCCCTGCGCATCCGCTCCTCATACCCCTCATACAGCTTTTTAAACACTGCCTCCGAACAGTTTTTGGAGTAATAATGATCCAGGCTCATCATCTCGCTCTTCACCAAACTGATCTCGCTTAAGATAGCCGGCACAAACTCATGCTCATCCTCGATCTCCAGCTGGTACTGCTCCATCATCTCCCGGATATAGCGGATCTTCTGCTCCTCCCTGACGATATCGGATGCCTGATAGCGGTAAGCATATTTTAAAATAGTAAAAAATACGGAATGGAACGTTCCGAAGCTGACCCGGGGACTATTGCCCTCCGTCAGCGCCTCAAACCGCTCTTTCATCTCCCTGGCCGCCGCCCTGGTAAAGGTGATGACCAGAATATTGGACGGATCCACGCCCTTTTCCTGGATAAGATATCTTGTCCTGTGGGTGATGACCGTCGTTTTGCCGGAACCCGGCCCTGCCAGTACCATCATGGGTCCGTCCCCATGGCGGATGGCTTCCTCCTGCGATGGGTGAAAGGCCATAATCTGCAAATCCTCCCTATGGGTTTTCTCTTGTTTTCCCGCTCCTTGCGGCAACGAAAAGGCTGCCGCGAACTCATCCGTTCCCGCAGGCAGCCCTTTTGCCTTTCCAGTGTTTCAGCTTAACAGCGCGATGCCTTTCCTGATCCGATCAAGGGTCTCCTCTTTCCCCAGAACCTCCATGATCTCCGTGGCTCCGGCGGGCGTCATCTGCCTGCCTGACACGGCGGTGCGCAAAGGCCACATCACATAGCCGGTCTTATAACCTTTTTCCGACACATACTTAGACAGCGTCTCATACAGCCCGTCATTGCTGTAATCCTCCTGGACCTCCAAAAGCGCAAGGGTATCCGTCAGAACCTCCAAAGAGCTTTCTTTCGTGGATTTCATCTTCTTATGGATGTACATCCAAGGATCATACTGGGGCAATTCCTGGAAAAAGTCAATATGCCCCTCAATATCGGGAAATACCTCGATTCTGGTCTTTACCATGGCCGCAATCTTTTTAAGATCCAGATCCTTCTTTATCACCGCTTTTATATAAGGCTCTGCCATGTCATAAAACCGCTCCTGATCCATGGCCTTTAAATACTCGCCGTTCATCCATTTTAATTTGGTCACGTCAAACACCGCCGGGGACTTGCTCATATGCCTGTAGTCAAAAGCCTTTATCAGCTCCTCCAGAGAAAAGATCTCCCGGTTATCCTCCGGAGACCAGCCTAAAAGAGCCACATAGTTGACCACTGCCTCGGACACAAAGCCCTGCTCGATCAGATCCTCATAGGAAGAGTGGCCGCTGCGCTTGCTCAGCTTCTTGTGCTCCTCGTTGGTGATCAGGGGACAGTGGACATACACCGGCACCTGCCAGCCAAAGGCGTCGTAAAGGCGGTTATACTTGGGCGAAGAGGATAGATACTCATTGCCCCTGACCACATGGGTGATGCCCATAAGATGATCGTCCACCACGTTGGCAAAGTTGTAGGTGGGGTATCCGTCGGACTTGATCAGCACCATATCGTCCAGTTCCGAATTATCCACGGCAATATCCCCGTAGATCTCGTCGTGGAACACCGTGGCGCCCTCTGTTGGATTGTTCTGGCGGATCACATAGGGGATGCCTGCTGCCAGGTTGGCCTCCACCTCCTCTTTGGACAGATGGAGACAGTGCTTGTCGTAGGTCATGATCTCCTCGCCGTTTACCGTCCTCCGCAGCGAATTAAGCCTGTCCTGGGTGCAGAAGCAGTAGTACGCCTCCCCCTTTTCGATCAGCTGCCTGGCGTACTCCAGATAGATCCCCGCCTTTTGGCGCTCACTCTGGATATAGGGCCCCACTCCGCCGTCTTTATCCGGCCCCTCATCGTGGATAAGCCCTGTCTTCTCAAGGGTCCGGTAAATGATCTGGGTTGCCCCCTCCACATACCGCTCCTGATCCGTGTCCTCGATCCGCAGGAGGAAATCGCCTCCCTCATGCTTGGCAATGAGATACGCGTAAAGGGCTGTCCGAAGGTTTCCCACATGCATGCGGCCCGTAGGGCTGGGCGCGTACCTGGTCCTGACTTTCGCAGGCTGGTTTGTTGGTTTATCCATAATCTTTGTCTCCTGTTATTCTATGATCTTTCTAAAACATAAGTCTTCCCTGGACATTATACCCCCAACCTGCGAAAAACACAACTCCAAACCGGCCGCAAAACAGCCTTATATCCCCTGTACCGCGTTCTTTCCCGCCACATAGCCGTAGTACATGGCCATGGAGTGGGACACGCCCTTTAATGTGATGGGATATTCAGCCGCAAACCGGCTGCCCTGGATATTGCCTGCCACATACAGCCCCGGTATCCGGTTTCTGTCCCCGTCAAAAGTGCGGCACTCCTCGTCTGACTCCAGCCCTCCGATAATGACCAAAAGCAGGGCGCACTCAAACTGGTCCGCGTAAAAGGGTCCTTTTTTCAAAGCCCACATACGGCTTGGCGTCTTTCCGAAATCCAGATTCTCCCCCTGCTCGGCCATTTTCCTTTTATTCCCCTTTGTACAAGGTGTAGTAATCCGAATCCACATTATCCATTATCTGCGCAAACCATCTTCTGGCATCATTAAGGGCTTTGTTGTAAATCATAGGACCTATCTTTTCTTCGATCAGCTCCAACAGCTGCATCTGTTGGATGATCCCAACCTCTTCCCCCTGCTGATCCAGATAAAACGCCCTTATCTCTCCTGCCAGCTTTTCTTTTTCCTCATCTGACAATCTTACCCGATTTAAGCTCTCCCTCTTTTTCATCCCTCTCTCTCCTTCACTCCATGTCCCTTTTCCCGCGCCTCATGACCTTGGCCACCCATGCCGCAATATCTTGATATACGATCTCCTTGTCTGTCTCGTTGAGGATCTCATGTCTGTAATCCCTGTAAAGCTTCACAGACACATCCTTTACCCCGGCCCGTTTCAGCTGCTGCCCTGTCAATCTCACGCCCTTCCCAAAATCTCCCACCGGGTCCCTGTCCCCGGACGCCAGCAGGATCGGCAGATCAGCGGGAATCCTTGCCGCGTACTGATCTTTCGCATCATAAAATACGGTCTCCATCAAAGCATAAAACCCGCTTAAGGTAAAATGAAAGGTACACCTGGGATCTGCGTAATAGGTCCTGACTTGGGACACGTCCCTTGTAAGCCAACTGTTTTCCGCAACCGTCCCATCCAGGCTAAACTCTCGAAACGGACCGGAAAAAACCGCTTTCTCCATCAGAGGACACCGAAAACGCCAGCCTTTCAGCGCCGCGGCCACCCGGATCATCCCCAAAGCCAGCCCGGCCTTTTCTGCAGGCGCATACCCTGTCCCCATGATAACGGCCCCTGACAGCCCGCTGCCATACCGGGTCAGATACCTTCTAAGCAGATAAGACCCCATACTGTGTCCAAGGATAAAATAAGGCATGCCCTCATTCTGCCTTTGGGTCGCGGCCCGTACCCTGTGGATATCCCGGATCATGCATACGCCGCCGCTCTTGTCCGCCATATACCCCCAGTCCTCCTTTGTCACCACAGAATCCCCGTGACCCAGATGGTCATGCCCCACTACCAAAAATCCTTTTTCTGTCAAATACTCCGCAAATGCCTCATACCTGTCAATAAACTCCACCATTCCATGGACAATCTGAAACACGGCCTGATGCTGCCCCTTATCCGGTCTCCATCGGACTCCGTGGATCATAGTCCTTCCGTCGCCGGACAGAAATCGAAACGTCTCTTTTTTTGCCATAACGCACCGCCTTTCTATTATTTTTTTAACGGATCTGTCCCTTCACAGGCTGTCCCCCAGATACCTGGCAAATGCCTGAAGAAACTCTTTTTTCCTTTGCCTACCCACAGGCAGACAGCGGCCCTCCACCTCCACATCGCACTTTCCGATGGACGACACATAGGCCATATTTACCAAAAAACCGTGATGTCATTGACATCCACCTGAAAAATAGTACCGTTTCCCTTTAACATAATCTTAGGAGGCTTCCCTCTTCGCCTGATCTCCAGAATCTTATCCAGCTCCTGCCGGATCCGCAGCGCCGACACCGGTTTTATGAGGAAGTCCAGCGCCTGGACCGAGTATCCCTCAACAGCATAGCCTGCCATATTGGTAATAAACACAATCACTGCATTGGAATCCACCGCGCGGATTCGTCTGGCCGCTTCCATGCCGTCCAGCCCGCCCATATCGATATCCATGAAAATAACATCAAAAAACTCCCCAGCCCTTTTTGCGATCTCCTCCCCGCTTTCAAACGGATGGATCTGCAGGGAAATGTCCTTTTCCCGAAAATACGCCTCCACGATCAAACACAGCTGCCGCCGCTCTTTTTGCTCATCTTCTACTACCGCGATCTTCAAGCCGCTTCCTCCTGATCCTGCCTGCTTTCTGTGCTGCTTTGAAAATTCTCCCAATCTTCCAAAAGTGTATCACAGGATTTTCCACATTTCAATATTTTCGTCGCTGCCGCCTTCCGGAAACGCCATATAGATCATGTTTTGCGTATTTTACCGGGATCTTAAACAGAATTTCAAAAAATTTTAGAAAAGATTTATGAAAATCCTGTGACCAAATATGGAAATCTGTAGTATAATTATCTTTACATGCCAATGCCGTTTTGCAAGAACTGCTGCCTGACGGCCAACACGCAGTACGAAAGCATGTTCGAAAACGGCATTGTCCGACCATTATATTTGAGAAAGAGGGAGATTTCAAATGACGTACACATGGAACAAGGACTTAGAAACCGGCAACGCAATGATCGACCAGCAGCACAAGCAGCTTATTGCCTGTATCAATGACCTGCTGGATGCCTGCTCTCAGGGCAAGGGGAGGGACAAGATCCTGGAGACTATGGAATTTGTACAGAACTACACCATTAAGCACTTTGCCGACGAGGAAGCCTTACAAAAGCGCACCGGATATCCGGACTTTCCAAACCATAAAAAGTATCATGAGACGTTCAAAAAGACGGTGAAAGACATTATTGCGGAACTTAAGACCACAGGCCCCACGGTGGCCCTGGTAGCTAAGGTCAACACCAGCATTGCATCCTGGTTCATCAATCATATCAAAAGGGAAGATACCAAAGTTGCCAAGCATGTAGGCCAGGCGTCTTGATCTGTATTCCGATTTTACATAAGAAATTATCGGCTCCTGTCGCCAACGCAGACAGAAACGCCGGAAGATCCAACGATCTTCCGGCGTTTTTCAATAGCAAGCATTTATTTACCACCTACAATACATCGAGCCGCCGCATGCATGCTTGCAGACCTCTCTCTTTCATTTTGCCGTATTTTAGGTTCAATTGTTTTATTTAACGCAACAACATCTTTGCGCGTAACCGTTCGAATTACCTTTCCACTATGCTTTACCGACGAAGCTTTTTTCGAAAAAGAGCGAACTCTCGATTCTATTGATGACATAACATACCCCTTTCAAAAAACGCTGAAATTAGGCATCGTCACCTTTGAACCTATTCCATGCGCTTTCTATTATAACATAGAAACATAAACCCTACAATCTCCAGTTTATGGATTCTATCCTACATTTTGCTTCAATAATTAAGTTATTTTCCATATTCTGACAAATTTCCGTGAAAAGCCGCAAAAGGACGCCAATTATCGATACTTTCAAAAAATGAATCTTTTACTTCCGTGAAGTCCTCCGGCATACGACGGCAAATCACATTAGGATAATGTATAATGATGAAACTATCCATTTTGGCATCGGCGGAAGAAGTAGCATCTATTATAATCTCTCCCATTACCTGATTCTTTTGATAGAGTGACCAGGTTGAAAGCTCACAAACCCACACAAATTTAGGAAATACCGTTATATTATACAAATCCCGCACTTCACAATTGCCCTGCATAAATTCCTCGTCTCGTTTTCTCCGAAAAGTTCTTGATGATGCCATAAATAATCGGATCACCAACGGTTTTTCCTTTGTGCCGGAATGATGGAAATCATCATCTTTTGTTGTAAGCTGGGACGACGCCTCTCTTTCTTGTAAGAAACTTTTTATGCCAAACTTTTCGCTTGCTAATATGCTTAAACAAATATCGTATGCATCTGCTGCTTCTAATATCATTCGCTTATAAAGCGGAACCATCATATATTCGATTTCACATTCATTTAATCGTAAAGATGACGTCCCCCGTGCAGCTTTCTCAACTGTCTCCACACATTTGCTGACTTTATAAGGAACTCTGTTATCATCCATAATACAATAGCTATCTACTATATCCGCAGTATCACAGGTCCAGAGCACATTTTTACTTTTGGAATCATATGCGCAGGTAAGTTCTTCTCCAAGTCTGTTAGTTTCCGAGACTCTATACCCTATGCTGATAATGGAATGCTTATTCTCCTCACCTAATTTCAGTCCCAGAGCAACCGGAATCCCAGATTCAATATAATAATGCAATATATGCCGAAATTTTGTATTTGCCATCTTTTTGGCCGAATATAGTCGAGGATAAAATCCAACATCACAAAATATCTTTGAAATCAATTCGTAGCTGAGACCAGTCGTCGGCATCCTTCGCTCATAACTGTTTCTCTCTGCCAAATCACTGATTTCACTGGGTAATACATAGTGATATTCCGGATAAGACTGACTATAGTAATCCAACACATTTAGGATCGTAATCTCTGCGCATGAAGTTGTCTCTCCATCCTGCATGCTATATGGAAACGCCCAAATATATAACCGTTTTCCATACACTGTCACATTATATTTCGCTACACGAACCCGGCATGTAACACCATCAGGTAAAAAATAAGAAGGATTCAACAATGTTCGTCCAATAGAACGATCTGGAATCGGTCGTATTACAATCGAACCCATAAAGCATTTTTCTAATTCGCTGCATGAGCAATCATAGAAATCGCTACTTAGCTTTCCATGAAAAAGGCATAGGCGCTTACAAAAACGATCATAGCTAAAATGTTTCCCCGAATAATAAAAATAGTAGCTGTCTCTATATACTCTGTCTACATAGTGATCTTCCACAACCACCGTATAGGTGTCCAAATGCGAAAGCAATTTCCACAAAACTCTGAACGATGTATTATGTTCCATTAAAAAATCTTTTCCATAACTCAGTTCTTGCTCAGATACATTTAAAATCCATGCCAGAAAATCCAACTGCTGCTCTTTTTTGCATATTTCAAATACGGTATCTGCCATATATAATCCACGTTCTGAAAAATCTTCTGTTTTGTGTTTATCCTTCTGTGTATGTAAAATTTCCATGAGATATCTTCCTTATTTTTCGAACCGATACATTTTATTATACTCTTTCAGCACATTTCGCTCACATAACCTATCTAATATCTCTGTAAACCAGCTTTCTGTCGCTTCACAGTTCTCCGCACAACATTTATTACATCTCCACTTATGATCCTTTATAAATTCCAAATAACAACATATATCTTCCTTACAGTCAGGCATAATATCCGAAACACGGAAATACTCCTGCCTGCCATGTGTCAATTTCCAATTTAACGCCTGATAATAGACACAACATTCTTCATCTTTAATATAAGTCCCACTGCGATAAAGAGCTAATAAACAACCGAATACAGTTGAATACGCAAAAGAATCACCATCAATAATCATTCCAGCAAACTGAATAGCAAGCTGATCTAATATATTCTTCTTTGCATCTGTAAAGGAAATCGAAAATCTGGACTTAAAGAGAGGTGTGCTAAAAAAGTCCTTTTTATTTAAATACCATAATGAAGTATGCTCCTCACTTAGCTCATCTGCAAATTGCTGCTGATCCATAATAAGCAGGCATACTGAAAATCTCGATACCTTTTCATCCATACCAAATTGATCTTGAAGAATCTCCTGCAACTCTGAAAGTGTTCCCGTTAAATGATATGTGTGATTCACTTCAATCAACTCCCTAAGAGATTTCTAAGTTTTCTCTGTCGCTTTTCCAAATTATTTTCATAAGTCTTATTAAGTATAATGCGGGCAACACGCTGCGTCAACATCGGAGTTTTTATTTAACAATGTCAAAAAATGGATATTATAATATTCAAAAAAACCGGAACAACCAGCCATCTCGCTGATCGTTCCGGTTTTCATTATGTGAATCAAAACGTTTCGGAGCATCCGTTCCTCTACTTCTCCTCCCTGCGTCTCTCCTTCTTCTCTTTCTCTTCCTTCCCAGCCAGATCCCCAGGTCTCATGCTTAAGTTCACCCGGCCCATCTTATCGATCTCCATAACCTTCACAGTCACTTCATCCCCGATATTCACCACATCTTCCACTTTAGCCACCCGCTTATCAGACAGCTTAGAGATATGGACCATACCGTCCTTATTGGGCGCCAATTCCACGAAAGCCCCGAAATTCATGATCCTTACCACTTTTCCCGTATAGATCTGTCCAGCTTCGATGTCTGTCACAATACTCTCAATGATCTTAATAGCCTTAGCGATCATCTCCTTATCCGTACCGCACACGGACACGCTTCCGTCGTCCTCGATGTCGATCTTCACGCCGGTCTCCTCGATGATCTTGTTGATCACCTTGCCCTGCTTTCCGACCACATCCCCGATCTTCTGCGGGTCAATGGTGATCTGCTCGATCTTCGGCGCGTACTCATTCACTTCTTTTCTCGGCTCAGCGATGGCGGGCTTCATGCAGGTATCCATAATGAACATTCTGGCTTCCCGGCATCTGGCGATAGCGCCCTCCACAATAGGTCTCGTAAGCCCATGGATCTTGATATCCATCTGGATGGCCGTGATGCCCTCTGTGGTGCCGGTCACCTTAAAGTCCATATCCCCAAAGAAATCCTCCAGTCCCTGGATGTCCGTCAAAAGCACAAATTCATCGTCGCTGTCCCCGGTCACCAGGCCGCAGGAAATCCCTGCCACCATCTTCTTGATAGGCACGCCGGCAGCCATCAGAGACATGCAGGACGCGCAGGTAGATGCCATGGATGTGGAACCGTTGGACTCAAAAGTCTCGGACACCGTGCGGATGGCATATGGGAACTCGGCCTCGCTGGGCAGCACCGGGATCAGCGCCCGCTCCGCCAAAGCGCCGTGACCGATCTCGCGCCTTCCCGGTCCTCTGGAGGGCTTGGTCTCTCCCACGGAGTAGGACGGGAAATTATAATGGTGCATATACCGCTTGCTCACCTCATTCTCGTCAAGCCCGTCCAGCTTCTGCTGCTCGGACAGGGGCGCTAAGGTACACACATTGCAGATCTGGGTCTGCCCTCTGGTAAACATGGCAGAACCGTGAACTCTGGGAATCAGATCCACCTCCGCGGACAGATGGCGGATCTGGGTCATCTCACGGCCGTCGGGACGCTTGCCGTCCTTTAAGATCATCTTGCGCACCGTCTTCTTCTGGTACTGGTACACAGCCTCGGACAGCGCCTCCAGCCACTCCGGCTTATCGGCAAACTTCTCCGTAAGCTTCTCCGTAATGGCCCGGATATTGCCCTCCCGGGTCTGCTTGTCGTCCGTAAATACGGCTTCCTCCATCTCCTGGGGCGGAACAATCTCCTTGATGGCCTCAAACAACTCTTCCGGAATCGCGCAGCTGGTATAGGTGTGCTTCTCCCTGCCCACTTCCGCCACGATCTTGTCTATAAACGCGATAATCTCCTGGTTCACCTCATGGGCCTTGTAGATGGCCTCGATCATCTTATCCTCCAAAACCTCGTTGGCCCCGGCCTCGATCATGATCACCTTCTGCTTAGTGGATGCCACGGTCAGGTTCAAATCCCCCACCTTCCACTGCTCCTGGGACGGGTTAAGCACCAGCTGCCCGTCGATCATGCCCACCTGGGTCATGGCGCAGGGACCGTCAAAAGGAATATCGGATATGGAGGCGGCAATGGCCGCGCCCAGCATGGCCACCAGCTCAGGCCGGCACTCCGGGTCCACGCTCATAACCATATTGTTCAGCGTAACATCATTTCGGTAATCCTTAGGAAACAGCGGGCGCATAGGACGGTCGATGACACGGCTGGTAAGCACCGCGTTCTCGCTGGCCTTGCCCTCTCTCCGGTTAAATCCTCCCGGTATCTTTCCCACCGCGTACAGCTTCTCCTCATACTCTACGCTTAAGGGAAAGAAATCGATCCCCTCCCTGGGTTCCTTTGACGCGGTAGCCGTGCTGAGCACCGTGGTCTCGCCATAGTGCATAAAAGCGGCTCCGTTTGCCTGTTTGGCCACTCTGCCGATATCTACGGTCAGAGTCCTTCCGGCCAGTTCCATGGAAAAACTTTTGTACATGGTTAATCTCCTTTTCAATCATACATACTTTGTCAGGGAAATCGGTTTCCCTCTCTATGATTCAGCAGAAGAATCCGAAACTACTGAAAAACATACCGCGCTTTATATGCTCCGGCGATATGCTTTTCAGCGGTCTCGGAACAGATCTCCTGCATGAATCCAACACTTGATACCGTTTTCGCGGCCCGGCAACTGCCGCCTTGGCGGAGCCCGCCGGGCCCGAAAACATGCCGTCATACCCAAAGATAGGGTGGAATCCCTTCCACCCTAATAAAAGCTCTGTCTATTTTCTGATGCCAAGCTTCTCGATCAGAGCACGGTATCCCTCCAGGTCCGTCTTCTTCAGGTAGTCAAGAAGACCGCGCCTCTGGCCTACCATCTTAAGAAGACCGCGTCTGGAATGATGATCCTTCTGATTCTTCTTCAGATGCTCTGTCAGCTCGGTGATCCGCTCTGTCAGGATCGCGATCTGAACCTCCGGTGAACCTGTGTCCCCGGGCTTTCTGCCATACTTAGCGACAATCTCTGCCTTCTTTTCCTTTGAGATCATGATGATTCCTCCTAAAATATTATTCTGACCGAGAACCAAGTAACTGGTTGGAGCATCCAAAAACTGAGCCCCGGCGTTTTCATACCGATCTATCTTAGCACAATGCTTTTTCCTTGTCAAGATAGGAAAGGCCATATTCTTTGTCCCGCTCCAGCTGTTCCTTCAACTGTTGTAGGGAATCAAATTTCTGTTCCGGCCGCTCATAGTTTAAAAGCTGCACCTCAATATCCTTCCCATACAGATCCTTGTCAAGATCAAAAATATAGGTTTCCACTCCCACAGCGCTGTCCCTTTCCACCGTAGGCTTTCTGCCGATATTGGTGATGCCGCCGAAGATCCCGTCCTCTGTCACCACCCTGGACACGTAAACCCCGAAAGGCGGCAGAAATTTCTCCCGGGGCGGGATGATATTTACCGTGGGAAAGCCTAACACCGGCCCGCCTACATGATTTCCGTGGACCACCGTGCCGTGGATGGCATAGGGCTCTCCCAACAGCATGTTGGCCTTCTCCATATGGCCTCTGGCCAGCTCTTCCTTGATGTAAGTGCTGCTGATGTCCCGCTTCTCGTCCTGTTCTTTGATCACAACTTCCAGCTCATATCCATATTTGGACGACAGCTCTTTCAAAACCTTGGCGTTTCCCGATCTCTGATATCCGAACCCGCAGTCCGTTCCCACCACCATGGCCTTGGCGTTCATTTTCTCTATAAGGATCTCTCTCACAAACGCCTCGGCAGAAAGGCGGACCACATCGCTGGTAAAGGGATACTCCACCAGATAATCGATCCCCATTTTCGCCATGTTGTTCCTCCGCTCCTGGTTGGTGGTGATCACTTTCTGCTCCGTGCCCAAGATCCTGGCCCCGGGAGCCGCGTCAAACGTAAATACTGCCGCCTGATATCCTTTTCGCGCCTTAAATTCCAGCATCCGCCCAAGAAGCTTCTGGTGTCCCTTGTGGCGGCCGTCAAATTTGCCGATAGTCACCACCGTGGGCTCCTCTATCTTAAAATCGGCGCTGCCGATGAAACAATTCATCCCTTCTGTCCTCCAATGCCTCAACTGTTGGTGAAAAATATCTTCTGTGGTTTCAGCCGCCTCTGCTCCTGCTGCCACTGATAGATCCCCATAAACCGGCCGCTGCTGTCATAAACCCGGAAACAGGCTCCGTCCTGGCCCGGTTCCCAGATTCCCCTTTCTGCCTGATCCTCCTGGCTTTCCCTCTGCCCCATCGCTGCCAGATGTGCCTTTAACGGGTTGCCGTTATGCAGAAAACGGTCGCCTTCCCGGGTCGCCGTCACCGAAGGGTAATGGGAAAACATGGCCTCAATAGGCATGATATGTTCCCCCAAAGTCCCCTTGTCCCTAAGCTCCTCAATCCGGGCCAGATCCAGGCTGTCCTCAATCTTAAACCGGTCCACCTGGGTGCGGGTCAGGGATTCCATGCAGCCGCCGCAGCCAAGCTTTACGCCGATGTCATGGCACAGCGTCCGGATGTAGGTCCCTTTGGAGCAGCAGACCGTCATAGAGACCCTGGGAAGTTCCATGGACTGAATCTCAATCTGGTAAAGGAACACCTGGCGGGGCTGACGCTCCACCACCTTTCCTTCCCTGGCCAGATCATACAATTTCTTTCCGTTGACCTTTAAGGCGGAATACATAGGCGGGATCTGGGCATACTCTCCCACAAATCCCATGATGATTTCCCTCACCCGGTCCTGGTCCATGGTAAGGCCATTGACCTGCTGCTCTTTCAGGATCTGCCCCCATATGTCCTGGGTATCTGTCTCCCGGCCAAGGAGCAGGCCGGCCCGGTATGTTTTCGTCTTATCCGTAAGCATATCGCACAGACGGGTGGCTTTTCCCAGGCACACCGGCAAAACCCCCTCCGCCTCCGGGTCCAGGGTCCCTGTGTGGCCGATCTTCTTCTGCCTAAGGATTCCCCGCAGTTTGGCCACCACGTCGTGGGAGGTGTAGCCCTTTTCCTTATATACGTTGAGGATCCCGTCAACCATCTTCGCTCACCGCCAGCAGCTGCTTTTCAATATGGCCTGACAGGTTATTGACCACATCATGGATGCTTCCTGACATGGTGCATCCGGCGGCCCGCACGTGACCGCCGCCTCCGAAGTAAGAGGCGATCCTGCTGACGTCCACCACATAATTGGAGCGCATGCTCACCTTGTACATGTGGTTGTCAACCTCATACATAAAAATGGCGCACTCCACCCCGTCGATGGTCCGCAGATGATCCACAATCCCGTCCAGATCCTTGGGTCCCACGCCGTAAAACTCCATATCCTGGTTTTTGACCACCGTAAAGATGCATCGTTTGTCCATAAACCGGATACACTCCATGAGAGCCCTGCCCAAGATCTGGCTCTGGAGATAGGTTTTTCTGTAAAAGCTGTCGTCAATGATCTTCGTAAAATCAATCCCCATCCCCATAAGCTTTCCCGCGATCTCCATGGTCTTTGCCGTGGTGCTGCTGAAACGGAACACCCCGGTATCGTGGACGATCCCGGTATAAAGACATTCCGCCAGTTCCTTGTCAAGCAGCTCCTGGGAAAGCTGTCCGTAGAGCACCTCCGCCGTGGAACTGGCTCCCGGCTCAACCACATTTTCCAGGGCATAGCCGGTGTTGGTCACATGATGATCCACGCAGATGCTTGCGCCCGCCGTCTCCAGATACACCCCAAATTCTCCCAGACGCTCCTTGTCGCTGCAGTCCAGACAGATGCACAGGTCAAATGTCTCCTCCTTAACATCGGTCTGGATCTGATCATAGCCGTCTAAGTAAGAAAATTTTTCAGGAAAATTTTTCAGGCATACGCGGATATCAGCCCCCTGCTTCCTTTTCCTCGCATACCGGTACATGGCCAGGCAGGAACCCATACAGTCCCCATCCGGATTAACATGGCCAAGAATCACAACCGACGCCGCCTCATTCAGCATCTGTTCCAGTTTTGTCATACAAATCCTCTCCCCTCTGCCACTTTCAGTTCCGTCCATTTGTACTGCCGGGATCACTGCTCCTGAGGTTCATCCCACCATTCTTCGGATCCCTCCTGCTGGTCTTTTTCCTTCATGCCCACGGTAACATCATCGATCAGCCGCGACATATGGACTCCGTACTCAATGGACTGATCCAGGATAAACTTGATCTCCGGGGTGTTGCGAAGGTTCACCCGCCTTGCCAGCTCCTTTCGGATAAATCCCACGGCCCGCCGAAGGCCCTCTAAAGCCTTTTGGGCCGCTTCGTCGCTGCCAAGGACGCTTACATAAGCCTTGCAGTACTTCAGATCCGGCGTAACTTCCACGGACACCACGGTGACCATGGCCCCGTCCAGCCCCGGATCCTTCACCTCGGCGCGGATGATCTCGCTTAACTCCCTTTGCACCTCCATGTTGATCCTTGTATTCTTAATACTGTTTTTACGCATATAATTCCTTTCTCGCGGCCCTCTGGGTCATCCGGAGGGCCGTCTGTCTCAACCGACCTACCGGGGCACCTCCACCATGGCGTATGCCTCGATCATATCATCTTCCTGCAGGTCGTTGAATTTCTCAAACACCAGGCCGCACTCATACCCTGTGGCCACTTCCTTAACGTCGTCCTTGAACCGCCGCAGAGAGGCTAAGCCGCCCTCAAAGATCTTCTCCCCGTCGCGGGTGATGCGCACGGAACATCCTCTCTGGAATTTGCCGTCCAGCACGTAGGAACCTGCGATGGTGCCTACGCCGGAAGCCTTGAAGGTCTGGCGCACAACGGCGTGGCCGATGATCTTCTCTTCGAAAATCGGATCCAGCATGCCCTTCATGGCAGCCTCCACATCCTCGATGGCCTGGTAGATTACCTTGTACAGGCGCAGATCCACCTTCTCCTGCTCTGCCACCGACTTGGCAGTGGCATCCGGCCTTACGTTGAAGCCGATGATGATGGCATTGGACGCGGAAGCCAAAGACACGTCGGACTCGTTGATGGCGCCTACGCCGCCGTGGATCACCTTCACCATAACTTCCTCGTTGGACAGCTTCAAAAGACTCTGCTTTACGGCCTCCACGGAACCCTGAACATCCGCCTTGACGATGATAGGCAGTTCCTTTACATTGCCTGCCTTGATCTGGCTGAACAGATCGTCCAGGGACAGTTTTGCCTTGGTATCCTCAAGGAGCTTGTTCTTGCCCTCGGAGATAAAGGTCTCGGCAAAGCTTCTGGCCTCCTTCTCGCTGGCGCTGATGACAAATACCTCGCCTGCGTTTGGCACGCCGTTAAGACCTAAGATCTCAACGGGAGTAGACGGCGTGGCTTCCTTCACCCGGCGGCCCTTGTCATCCATCATGGCCCGGACCTTTCCATAGCAGGCTCCCGCGGCAATATTGTCGCCTACCCGCAGGGTCCCTTTCTGTACCAGCACCGTAGCCACAGGGCCTTTGCCCTTGTCAAGCTCTGCCTCGATCACAAGCCCTCTTGCCTTCCTGTTGGGGTTGGCCTTTAATTCCTTTACCTCCGATGCCAGGATGATCATCTCCAAAAGGTCGGAGATGCCTTCCTTGGTGTGAGCGGACACCGGCACAAAGATGGTGCTTCCGCCCCAGTCCTCGGGGATCAGTTCGTATTCCGATAATTCCTGTTTTACTTTCTCGATATTGGCGCTGGGCTTATCGATCTTGTTGATGGCAACAATGATCTCCACCCCTGCCGCCTTGGCATGGTTGATGGCCTCCACGGTCTGGGGCATAACGCCGTCGTCCGCAGCCACCACCAAAACGGCAATATCCGTAGACTGGGCACCTCTCATTCGCATGGCCGTAAATGCCTCGTGGCCCGGCGTGTCAAGGAAGGTGATCTTCTCCCCTTTGATCTCCACCACATAGGCACCGATATGCTGGGTGATGCCTCCCGCTTCCCTTGCCGTCACATTGGTCTCACGGATGGCGTCCAGAAGGGAGGTCTTGCCGTGGTCAACATGGCCCATAACGCAGACTACCGGCGGTCTTGTGACCATATCGTCCTCGCTCTCCGCCTCTTCCCTAAGAAGCTCCTCGATCACGTCAACCTTTGCTTCCTTCTCACAGAGCACATCGTACTCCATGGCGATCTCCTCCGCCTTCTCGTAGTCGATCTCCTGGTTCACCGTAACGATGGTGCCTTTTAAGAACAGCTTCTTGATAATGGCCGACGGCTGCAGTTTCATCTTATCCGCCAGCTCCTTAATGGTCAGCACCTCCGGAATGGTGATGACCTTGATGGTCTCCTCCACCTTCTCAACCGAGTTCTTCTGGGGCATGATGAACGGATGCTTGGATACCTTGCCCTTTGTTCTCGGTCCGTCCTCCGTCATATTCCTCTTGTCGTATTTATCATTCTTATAGGCATTTTTATTGCCTCGGTTGCTCTGGGGCTTTGTGGCCATAGGCGTGTCAAAGGACTTGGAAATATCTTTCTGGCCCAGACGGCCCGTCTGGGGACGGCCTCCCTGACCGGGACGATTGCCGTCACGGTTGAATCCTCCGGGGCGATTGCCGTCTCTGCCCTGGAACCCGCCGGAACGGTTGCCGTCGCGGCTGCCCTGATAATTCTGACCGCCGGGGCGGTTCCCGTCACGGTTAAATCCGCCGGGACGGCCTGACTGGCCCTGGGGCCGGCTGCCGCCGCCCTGATAGCTTCCGTCCCTTCCCTGGTAGCCGCCCTGGCGGCTGCCGTCGCGGCTGCCTTGGTAATTCTGGCCGCCTGCAAACCGGCTGCCGTCTCTGCCCTGGTAATTGCCCTGACGATTGCCGTCGCGGCTGCCTTGGTAATTTTGGCCTCCCCCGAACCGGCTGCCGTCTCTGCCCTGGTAATTGCCCTGACGATTGCCGTCGCGGCTGCCCTGGGACCGTCCTCCGTCACGGCTGCCCTGGTAATTCTGATTCCTGCCCTGGGGACGATTGCCGTCGCGGCCCTGGTTGTTGGAGAAACGCCCTGCCTGAGCGCCCTGGTTCTGGGGACGGCCTCCCTCACGGCTGCCATCGGAAACCTGGCCCTGGCTCTGGGACATGCCCTGCTGGGAACGGCCTGCAAAACCCGGTCTGGACTGGCCGCTCTGGCTGCCCGGTGTCTGGGACTGCTGATCCTGGACCGGAGCGTTCTGGGTACGCTGGGTCTGAGTGTTCTCACCCTGGTCGGCTCCCTGCTGAGGACGGTTTTGCTGGCCTGCCTGGCTGTAAGGCGCTCCCTGCTGGAGCCGCTTAGCCGGGATCCCCTGGCCCTGTTTTACCCCTTCCTGGGCGGTCTGGCCCGCCGCTGCCTGGGGACGCACCGTCTTTACCGGCTGGCCCTGACCTCTAAAAGACTGGCCCTGGCCCGGTGTCCCCTGACCTTTAGAAGGCTGGTTTTGAGGACGGGCGCCTCCCTGACCGGCCCTGCCTCCCCCGTTTCTCATGGTCTGAGAATTCTGGGGACGGTACACTGCGGTGATCTTTTTCTTCGGCTGTTCCGCCGAAGCCCCAGCCGGCTGCCCGCTGTCCTGTCCCTGGGCCGGAGCAGAAGCCCCAGGCCCTGGCTGAGATGGCTGGGCGTTTACCGGCCGTCCCGGACCCATGGCTTTTTTCACCACCTGGACGTTCTCCTCGCTGATATTTGACGAATGGGTCAACTCTATGTTATGTTTCCTTAAAATATCCAATACTTCCCTGCTGGTCTTGCCCAGCTCCTTTGCGAATTCACTGACTCTCATACTTACTACCTCCGTTGATATTCATTTGTTTTCCCATTGCCCTTGCGAATCCTTCATCAAGCACAGCCAGAGATGCCCGCATCTCCTTGCCTGTGCATTGACCCAATTCGTCCTTCTTACCCAAAATACAGATTGGAACCTTATAGTAAGTACACATATTGACAAACTTCTTTCTGGTGTTGTCGGAAGCTTCCTCCGACACAACCACCATATTTGCCTTCCCGCTCTTTACCGCTCTCTCTGTGGAGAACTCTCCGCTGACGGTCTTCCCCGCCTTTGTGGCCAACCCGATCAGGTTCAGAACCCGTTTTCTACTGTCCGACAAGCCGTTCCATCTCCTTCTCCAGAGTTTCGTACACTTCCCTCGGAACCGTCATCTTAAAGGAACGGTCCAGCCCCCGGCTTCTGACAGCCTTTTTCAGGCACTCTCCACAAGGACAGAGGTAAGCCCCTCTTCCGTTCTTCCTGCCGGTGGCGTCCAGGGTGATGCCCTGTTCTTCCGTCTTCAGGATACGGATCATCTCTTTTTTATTTTTCATTTCTCCACAGCCAATGCATTGGCGAAGGGGTACTTTCTTTGTACTCACTGATCTCTCACTTCCATTCTAATCTGATGTCCCGCCGCTGCCTCCAAAGGCTTTCGGCAGTTATTCCGGTATTATGTCATCCTGGTAATCCCTCTGGTAGTCGTTATGATCTGCCGTCTCACTGGGGGCTGGCTGCCCCTCCTCCTCATAAAGCGCTCCATACTCTTCCTCATAGCCTTCTTCGTAAGGCTCCTCATAGCCGTAACCGTCGTACTGGCCGTCCTCCGCCTCATACTGAAGCCCGATTTCTTCAAGGAGGCCCATCTCTTTTGCCTGACTCTCGCTTTTGATATCGATCTTAAAACCGGTCAGCTTGGCGGACAGCCTGGCGTTTTGTCCCTCCTTGCCGATAGCCAGGGAAAGCTGGTTATCCGGCACAATGACCTGGGCCTCCTTGGCCTCCTCGTCTGCCACCACGCAGATCACCTTGGCAGGGCTTAAGGCGTTCTCAATCAGGTATGCCGGCGTGTCGTCCCAGTTGATGATATCGATCTTCTCTCCTCTAAGCTCGCTGACAACGGCGTTGACCCTGGCGCCGTTAAGGCCCACGCAGGCTCCCACCGGATCCACATTGGGATCATTGGACTTGACCGCGATCTTGGTTCTGGATCCCGCCTCCCTGGCGATGGATTTGATCTCCACGATCCCTTCCCTGACCTCCGCCACTTCCAGCTCAAACAGCCGCTTTACCAGGTCCGGATGGGTCCTGGACACGGAGATCCTTGGACCTTTTGGCGTGTCTTTCACTTCCAGCACATACACCTTGATCCGCTCCGTAGGCTGGAAGATCTCCCCCTTCACCTGCTCCGATTCATTTAAGATCGCGTCGGTCTTTCCCAGATTAATGCTGACATTCCGCTTCAGATACCGCTGCACCACGCCCTGGACAATGTCTTTTTCCTTGGAGTACCAATCCTCGTACAGGGATTTGCGCTCTTCCTCCCTGATCTTCTGGAGGATCACGTTCTTGGCATTCTGGGTAGCGATCCTTCCAAAGGATTTGGACTCAACGGGGATCTGGACAATATCACCTAAGTCGTATCTGGGAGCCATCATCCTGGCTTCCGCAAGGCTGATCTCCACCAGCGGGTCCTCCACCTGCTCCACCACTTCCTTTTCCGCCAGCACCGCAAAGTCGCAGGTCTCGGCATTGATATTGACCTTAATGTTATCCGCTTTTCCGAAATGGTTCTTACAGGCAGTGATCAGGGAATTCTCGATGGCCTCCAACATAACGGCCTTGCTGATATTTTTCTCCTTTTCCAGAATATCCAGCGCTTCTAACAGTTCTTTATTCATTTCATCTATCCTCCAACTATATCCCGCGAAGCCTTGCCCCGCAAAAAGTTTTCTGTCTTAGAAATCCAGCGCCAGGCGGATCAGCGCGATCTCCTGCCGCCCAAACGTCATTGTGCTCTTGTCCTCCAGTTCAATGGTCACCGTGTCCTTGTCATGCTGTGTCAGTGAGCCGGTAAAGTCCTTCTGGCCCTCCCTTGCCCGGTATAGCTTTACCTCCACCTGCTTTCCCATGCTTCTGACAAAATCTTTCTCTTTCTTCAGCGGCCTTCCCAGCCCCGGAGAACTGACTTCCAAAATATAGCTGTCGCTGATAAAATCTTCCCTGTCCAGCCAGTCGCTGAGGATCCGGCTGATGGTCTCACAGTCGTCGATGGCGATCCCGCCCTCCTTGTCAATGTAAGCCCTCAGATACCAGCTGCTCCCTTCCTTCACGTACTCCACATCCACCAGCTCAAACCCATGCTCCTCCATAAGCGGGAGCAAAAATGCCTCGGTCCTTGACTCGTATGTCTCTCTCTTTGTCATATCCGCATCACCTCTCTTTCTTTTTCCTTCATGGCTGCCGCCAGAGGGATGCAGATTCCTTCCCCCACAACGAAAGAGTGGACTCTCGCCCACTCCTTATCAGTCATCGTATCATGTTATCGTATGTAGTATAGCACTGCAATATTACATTTGCAAGCACTTTTTGTCTGTTTTTCCCCGCATATGCTTGTTATCCATAACAATACCGGCCCATGACGGGGCACTACAGCTCCGCCGCGGCGTAATCGCGCGCGAAGATAAAGGCGGCTCCTTGTGGGAACCGCCTTCCTGCGCTGCTTTTGCGGGGCTTGTTATCCCCGGATCTGCCAATCTTCGAATCTGCTAATCTGCTAATCTGCCGCCGGATTAGGCGATCTTCTCCTTTGCCAGGCTGGCCAGCTTCGCGAATCCTTCCGCGTCGTTGATCGCCATGTCGGACAGCACCTTCCGGTTCATCTCAACGCCGGCCAGCTTCAATCCGTACATAAACTTGCTGTAGGACAGGCCGTTGATACGGGCCGCCGCGTTGATACGGGCGATCCAAAGCTGTCTGAACTGTCTCTTTCTCTGCTTTCTTCCCGCGTAGGCGCTGGTCAGCGCTCTCATCACGGACTGCTTGGCCACTCTGTACTGCTTGGAACGGGCGCCTCTGTAGCCCTTTGCCAGTTTTAAAACTCTATTATGTCTCTTTCTAGCGTTCATGCCGCCTTTCACTCTTGCCATGTTTCTTCCTCCTTATGGATAATCGAAATCTTATAAATATGGTAAAATCTTCTTCATCACTTTTGCGTTGGTAGCGTCGGTGATGATATCTTTTCTAAGATTTCTCTTCCTCTTGGCAGACTTCTTAGTTAAGATGTGAGACTTGTAAGCTTTATTTCTTACCAGCTTTCCTGTTCCGGTTTTTTTGAAACGCTTTGCAGCCGCTCTGCTTGTTTTCATTTTAGGCATTATTGTTTCCTCCTTGATCGTTGTTGGCCGCCGCCCCGTAATCTGACACGGGCGGCGGCGTAGCTTTCTATTTTAACGTTTTGCAGTTAAAAACATGACCATGCTTCTTCCCTCAACCTTTGACGGCTTGTCAACCACGGCAATGTCAGATAAGACTTCCGCAAAATCATCCAGGATATGCCTGGACTTTGACATATGCGCCATCTCACGACCTCTGAATCGCAGCGTCACCTTTACCTTGTCACCCTTCTCCAGAAACTTCCGCGCCGCGCTGGTCTTGGTGTTCAGATCGTTTGTGTCAATATTGGGAGACAAACGGACTTCCTTTATCTCGATGACTTTCTGCTTCTTCTTAGCTTCTTTTTCCTTTCTCGCCTGCTCATAACGGAACTTGCCGTAATCGATGATCTTACAAACCGGCGGCTTTGCCGTAGGAGCAATCTTTACCAGATCCAGTTCCGCTTCTCTGGCAAGCTGCATGGCTTCTCTGGAAGACATAATGCCAAGCTGTTCTCCGTTCTCGCCGATCAGCCGGACCTCCTTATCCCTGATCTGTTCATTAATCATTAAATCGCTAATTGTCGTACACCTCCATGTGTGATGTGTTTATGGGAATTTAAAAAAGCAGCCAGAAAAAATCTGCCCACCTATCCAAAAACACAGCGTTCCCTGCTATGTATCTCAAATATGAACCCGGGTCGCTTGCTCGCGCCAAGGTGAGGTGGACGTACCTGCTTTCCTGTCGGTTACTTTCGTAACTTTGCTAACTATACTACAGTTTTTCCCTTTTGTCAAATAGTTTTTGAGAAAAAGATGCCGTATGCCGTAACCATTCAGATAACCCTTGAACCAATGTCATTTAGTTTAGCGAATCCTGCCATTCATTCACTCTAACCAGGATAACGCAGAACTTTAAATTCGTCATATTGCTGTATTGTTGAGTGAGCAATGGGCGGGGATTGTGGCGGAGCCCGGGAGGGAAGGCAGGCTGTGTGCCGTTCGGGTTCAGATATGCCAGACATTCCGATGAGCCCAAAACGGGAACCAGGAGGGGTTAGGCCCTCCTGTTTCCCTGGTCTCATCCAATGTCATTAAGTTAAGCTGATTGAAAAAATCTCATCCTACGGTCTAACTCAAATTTATCAATAAATTTAAGAAAAGGGGTTGACACAGAGACCAAAATGTGCGGCCGCTCTCGCTGCTGATTGTATTTTAAGAAGCAGCGAGAGCGGCCCTTGATATTGAACTCAGAACTATCATTTCAATTTCAAGGAGGTACCTATATGTCATTCCCACATAAGGTTAAGTCCACTCTCTGGGCAATCGTGGACACCATGGACCGCAACTCTGAACGCTTCGTCAAAAACCCGGGAAAGGATTTTTCACGTGAACGCAAGCTGGGATTTGTTCCGCTTATCCGTTTCTTCCTTTCCATGGAAAGCGGCTGTATCAACCATGAGCTGCTGAAATTTTTTGATTTCCTGCCTGAGGATATCTCTTCCGCTTCTGCTTTTATCCAGCAGCGGGCTAAGCTTCTTCCGGATACTTTCCGACACATCCTTACTCAGTTTAATCTCCGCTTCCCTTTAAAGGGATTTATGGGCGGCTATTCCCTCATTGCCGTTGACGGATGTGAGTTTAACATTACACGCAATCCTAAGGACCCTTCCACCTACCATCCACCTACCAGCAACTCAAAAAAGGGGTTCAACTCTATCCACACCGTTTCTCTATATGACTTATTTTCCAAGAGATATCTGGACGTAGTCATCCAGCCAGGCAGGCTCAAAAACGAGTTTGCTGCCCTCTGCCAGATGATAGACCGCTATATTTATGGCGGCTGTCCCATCTTCGTGGCGGACAGGGGCTTTGACAGCTACAATGTCTTCGCCCACGCTCTTGAGAATGGCTGTTTCTTCGCCATTCGCGCCAAGGATATTAGGATAAGGGGCCTTCTTGCCACTGACAGCCTCCCTGACCGTCTGGACAGGTGGACGGAGGTTATACTTACCCGGTCAAACGCCAAAAGCAGAAGGCTGCACCCGGAATTGGAGTCCCTGTACCGCTATATACGCAAAGCGGTTCCCTTTGACTATATCACGGACGGACATCCCGAATACCACATGTGTCTGCGCGTGGCCCGTTTCCAGATTGCGGAAGGGGTTTATGAGAATATCATTACCAATCTCCCCGACCATGAGTTTTCCCTGGAGCAGATAAAGGACATTTACCATCTAAGATGGGACCAGGAAACGTCTTTCCGTGACCTGAAGCATACAATCGGAACCAAAAACTTTCATTCCAAGTCTCCGCGATATATTGAGTTCGAGATCCTCTGCCGGATGACCTTGTATAACTTTTGTACCATTATAACCGTGGAGGTTCCCATCTCAAAGGAAACAGAAAAATGGGAATACCAGGTAAACCTGTCAATGGCGATAAAAATATGCTTTCAGTTCCTTACTACTACCAATATGGGGCCCGGAAATGTAAACGAGCTGATCTCGCGTTATATACTGCCAATCAGGCCGGGCAGAACCTATGAGCGCCAGAAGAGGTTCCAGCCACCAGCCAGCTTCGCCTACCGATTCGTATAAAGCGAAACTGCCTTTAACCGTATACCATTTTGGGAGACAGATATCCATCTGTCTGTTTGCCATGCCCAAAACCTCCTAATTATATGAAATATCAGTATATAGAACTTCTGACAGCAGACAGAATCCCCATATCATTCCAACACATAGCTAATTTATGGCAGAGTTCTTCTGAGAGACCTTGCTTATCTAAATGACATTGG
>CAJTGF010000028.1 GCA_910575585.1 Clostridiaceae bacterium | reverse complement strand
GGATGTATAGTGGGGAGCCGTATACATCGAGAGGTGTACGTGCGGTTCCGGGGCGAGGGTTCGGAAACCTGCTGTCGTGAGACAGTAAGGCGCCGGATTCTTAGCCTACAATATCGGGCAGATACCGAAGTTTGAAAAGCTCATAGCCACCATAAGAAGCCGGGAAATATCCGCTTCAATCATCTTGCAGTCACAGAGCCAGCTAAAAGCAATCTACAAGGACAACGCCGACACGATCACGGGGAACTGCGACACGACCCTTTTCTTGGGCGGCAAAGAAAAAACAACCCTTAAAGAAATGTCGGAACTTTTAGGCAAGGAAACCATAGACAGCTTTAACACCTCTGAAACGCGGGGACGGGAGCTTTCCCACGGGCTGAACTATCAAAAGCTGGGGAAAGATATGCCATACTTGTTCGTGAAGAATCCAGTTGCCTTATAAATTCACATGGACAGGGACACGAACAACGGGATTCTGGAAAACTGAATACAGGAGGTCACAAATGAAAGAACTGCCAGAAAGAATCCATGACGATACCAACGGTCTTGACTATGTTCTTGTGGGTGATTATTACATTCCCGCCTTGCGGCTGACGGAGGAATCCCGCCCTATCGGGCATTGGGGGCGCAGGCGCAAAGCCTATCTGGAAGAAGCCCGCCCCGCCCTTTATTGCAGCCTGCTGTTATCCGGGAAACTCTGGACGCACCTTGCCGACGTGGACGGGCAGGCACAGGAACGGCTTGACCTTATCATGGAGCAGATGAAAGCCGCCGAAGGCGTGACGGAGAAATTGAAAGCGGATGACCAGCTTGAATGGGTGCGCCGCTGCAATTCTATCCGCAGCCGGGCGGAGGAAATTATCTATGCGGAACTGGTCTATGTATAATGCGGCTGGCTCCTGTCTGGAAAAAGCGGCTCTAAAGCCGGAAAATTGAACATGGGACACACGATACAGTAAAGAGGACTGCTAACCGGATTTTTCGGGAATGGCAGCCCTTTTTGCGTCATTCTTTCGTCTTTTTCTTCCCAAACAGGGACAGCAGCTTTGATTTTCCACGCTGGCTGGAAGCTGTGGGGAGCAGGGGGGATTTTTTAAACACACGGGCAAGGGTGGCACGTTCCTCTTCCGGGAGGTTCATATAATCAATGCCGAATACCCGGCAGATCGTAAACGCCCGTTTTTCGTCCGCCGTGCCTTTGTGCATGAGGGCGTCCAGCAGTATCACCGGGATGTTCCGGGCAAAATCTGCTGCGGGGGTTTCCAGTTCGGCAGTGGTCTTGTCGGATTCGTGCCGGGTGCGGAGGTCTTTTACAATCCGGTCAAGGTCGTCATGGATGACGTGGCTGAAAAACAGTTCCTCGCTGACCTGCCCCAGTTCCAGCGTGCGCATATAGAGGTCGTTTTCCGGGGGCTGCCGCTGTTCCATGACGGACTGCCTTGCCTGTTCCAGAACTAAGTTCATGTCACGGATGCGCATATCCGCAATCCGGTCAATGCAGACTTCCATATCCGTCAGCAGGCGCAGGAATCCCGGATGGCAGACAAACTCACAGAGAAGCCGGTTGTTGAGTGCGCCGCTTTTTAACAAATCAACCGTGGAATCATTCAAGTGCAGCTCATGCAGGGCGGTGTTCGGGTGGTTCTTGTTTTCGGTCAGCCCCATGAGGTAATCCATGGAAAGGCCGTAGTATTCCGCCAGCTTTGCAAGGTTAAACGGGCTTATATCCGTGCATTTGTCGGATTCATATTTTCCCAGCGTGGCTCTCGCTATGCCCGTTGCCTTTTCCAGTTCCGCAAGGGTCATGCGGCGGCTGGTTCTCTCGTCTTTCAATTTCTCCTGAAGCGTCAGTTTTATATACATTGCGCCCCTCCTCTCAAAACAGGGTTCATGACCATTATAGCACAGGGCGTTTCCGAAAGCGTGGAAATTTTGGTTTTTCGGGAATTTTTCCAGCCTTTCGGACATACGGGGGAAGCCGGTTTATTTTGATAAGATTTCAGTGTCACAGGACATTGAAAACAGAATGACCGGCTGCAAGTGATACCGTTCCCGGAGAAGTAGTGCCATGACAGGAGCATACCAAAGGAACGGAAAACGCTGGGGTGATTCCGGGCAGGAACGGATTGCAGGCAAAACGGCAGGGAAACAAACTATCAATTATGGAGGAAGGAACATGAAGTTAAGCATTGAGGAAAAGAAGATTTTATATGCCTTTGGGTGCGGGAGCCATGAGAACACCGTCCGCAGGCTGAAATGGGTCACTGCCCTGACGGTGGATGAAAAGGTGAAACGCCGGGTGCTGTGCCTGGCAAGGAAGCTGGATGACGGCGGAGCCGGGGAATGGTATCCCTGTTTTTACCGCCATCTCCGTTTGGAAATGGAAAGTTATTTTGAAGCAAAGAAGTATATCCGCATGGTGGAAAAAAGCACAGACTGGGAGGAAGTTTATGGGAAAGCCGTCTAAGTATGAAAAGGAAACTATCGTAAATTTCAACGAGGGTGAGAAGGAAGCCAGTATTTACACATTTAATGCGGACTTGAAGCGGCGGCTGGCGGAGTTCAGCAAAAAATATCCGCTCCTGTGCCGTTTGGAGAAGTCCACGCCGGAGGGGAGCGTGACTTATGTTCTGGATAAGTCACGGCTGTCTATCCGGCTGGTTCCGCCTTACAGTGAGGAACGGCGGGCGGCGGCGAGGGCATACGCCAGAGAACACGGCTTCAAGCCCTTGCCAGGCGGGAAGGATATTGCCTGATTTGGGGGTGTTTTACGGTCAAAACAACGGGTGCGGAGCCGGTATTTTCCCCGTGGTTCACGGTGGAGGTATCAGACATCAGGGAAGCCCCGGACGGCGGAAATGCCTGTTTTGGGCGTGTTTTTCCGGCTGTCATGGGGCATGGCTTGGGTTTCTGTGGGAAATCAGAACGAGCGCGGCGCGTTCTGATTTTCTGATACGGAAAAAGGAAGCCGTCTTTGACGTGGGCGGGCGCAGCGCACTCACGTTGGCGGCAACCTTTTATGCGGGGTACAGGGGCGCAGCAGCCCTGTTGGGGTCAAGGGGCAACGCCCATTGGCGGGTTAAGGGCGGCAGTCCTTATCGGGTCAAGGGTGAAACGCCTTGCCCAGCTAGAGTTGATGCCTGCGTCAACTCGTACTGGGTATTATCTGGCGCAAAAGCCGGCAGATTCGGCAGCAAAGCTGCCCTTCCCGCAGAGAGAAATTTGAGAAGAAGGAGGACAGGATGAAGCTGACCAGACACAACGGCAGAGCCGGGAAAAACGGTGCTTACAATCCCAAACACAATGACCGGAGATTTGACGTGGCAAACAGTGAGCATATCGACATGGAGCGGACAAAACAGAATATTTACTGGGACTGCTACACCGGCTTATCCTCCGCCCGGACAAGGGAGAGGGGCGGGGAAAACGATTATTCTTTTGAGAAGCTTGAAAGGATTTATTACTATGAGCATTATGCTGACCATGTGCAGGCACAGAACGGGCGGAACGAAAAAAACAGGCATACTGAGCGCAACCGGACGGTGGATGACCTGCTCACCAACAATAAGACCTGTCCGGAAGAAAGCATTTACCAGATTGGCACGGTAGAGGAATCTGTTCCGGGGGAACTGCTGGCGGAGATTGCAGTGGAATTTTTTGCGGAGATGGAGGAAAGGTTCGGCTCTCACGTCCATATACTGGACTGGGCGCTGCACCTTGACGAAGGCACTCCGCATATCCATGAAAGGCATGTTTTTGACTGTGAAAACCGGTATGGGGAGTTATGCCCCCAGCAGGAAAAGGCGCTGGAAGAACTGGGAATCCCGCTCCCTGACCCGGATAAGAAAAAAGGCAGGAACAATAACCGCAAGCAGACCTTTGATGCGGAGTGCCGGAAGATGCTTTTCCGTATCTGTGCGAAGCACAGTTTACATTTACAGGCAGAGCCGAGTTACGGCGGCAGGGGCTATCTGGAAAAGCAGGACTTCATCATTGAAAAGCAGAAAGAAACAATCTCCGCACAGAGGGAAATTTTTATACAGAATACCAGAGCCATAGCAGAGCAGGAGAAGATATTTAATAAAACGGCAAAAGCTGTTTTCGAGAAAGAAAAGGAACTGGAAGAACGGGAAGGGCTGATTGAAGAAAAAGGACGGGAACTTTCGGAAAAGCAGGCTGCCCTTGCCACTGTCACCATGAAGATTGCGGACATGGAATCGCTGTTGGAGGAAGTGGCGGACACAGCTTATGAGAAAGCCTGCGAGGTCGTAACAGATACTGTCCGGGCGGAAACACAGAAGGAGGACATCCGGGCGGTGGAAGATTACAAAAAGTGGCTGGCTTCGCCGGAACGGAAAGCGCCGCAGGAGAAAAGGGATTTTGCCGTGAAATGCCTGTGTACGGTTCAGGAGCAGCTTAAAAATGCGGCGCAGAAAGTGTTAAGGAAAGTCCAGTCGGCACTCCAAAAACCGGAGGTGAGCCGTGCAAATAAGGAGCAGATTAAAGAGAAGGCGAGGGAATCCATTAAGGACAGGCTTGCAAGGGGGAAAATGGAAGCAGACCGGGCGAACCGGGAGCGCATGGAGCACAGGAACGTAAGGGTAGCAACAAAAAAGGAGATGGAAATTTGAAGCATCTGCTTTCCGTGTGGAGATGGCAGATGCTTTTTTATTTCCGGGAAGGGACGGTATGAATGTATTTGAAGCAGTAAAGGAAAATGTAACGGCAAGGCAGGCGGCGGAAATGTATGGCATCCGGGTAAACCGGAACGGCATGGCGTGCTGCTCTTTCCATGATGACAGGAATCCCAGCTTGAAAGTGGATAAGCGGTTCCACTGTTTCGGCTGCCAGGCGGACGGGGATGTGATTGACTTTGTGGCAAGGCTTTATGGGCTGCCCGGTCTGGAAGCGGCGAAAAAGCTGGCTGCGGATTTTGGAATCCCTTATGAGAGCCGGGGGAGGGCTTCCCCGAAGCCAGCAAGACGGAGCGTGTCGGCGGAACTGCGGTTCCTGCAGGCACAGCAGAAATGTTTCCGGGTGCTTAGTGATTACCTCCGCCTGTTGGAGCGTTGGGAAACAGCGTATGCGCCGGAATCGCCGGATGACGGCTGGAATCCGCTGTTTGTGGAAGCCATGCAGAAACGGGAGTATGTGGGTTATCTTTTAGACACGCTGCTGACCGGGACAGCGGAGGAAAAAGCCGCCGTTATCACGGGGCATGGGAAGGAGGTGGAACGGATTGAGCGGAGGGTATCAGAGTTTGCCGCCAGAGGCCAGACAAGCCGTGGAGATAGCCGCAGACAGCCTGAACGGTGAAAAGACGGTGGGGGAAGTCCGGCAGATGCTGGAAACCACGCAGAAGGGGCAGACCGCCAACACGCCGGGTAATTACAGGGCGGTGTTCCTGCATGACCCGCTGCTTAGAGGGGCGTTCAGCAGCAACCTCCTGACTGACCGGGTTGACATTGTGAAGCCCCTTGGCTGGTATCGGGACGGGAGCCGCCTGACGGACGTGGATATTCAATATCTGGTTCTATACTTGGAGGAACACTACGGGCTGACATCAGAGAAGCGGATTGAGGGGGCTATCAAGGTAGCCGCCAATGAATACCGGTATCACCCTGTCCGTGATTACCTGAACAGCCTGCAATGGGACGGGACGGAGCGGGTGCGCTATGCCCTGCGCCATTTCCTCGGTGCGGAGGTAAATGATTACAATTACGAAGTCCTCCTGCTGTTCATGCTGGGGGCGGTGGCACGGGTATTCAAGCCGGGGACAAAGTTTGAGGTCATGCTCTGTCTGGTGGGCGGTCAGGGAGCCGGGAAGTCCACCTTCTTCCGGTTCCTTGCTGTCCGTGATGAGTGGTTTTCCGATGACCTGCGGAAGTTAGACGATGATAACATATACCGGAAGCTGCAAGGGCATTGGATTATTGAAATGTCGGAAATGATTGCCACGGCGAACGCAAAGAGCATTGAGGATATTAAGTCCTTTTTGAGCCGCCAGAAGGAAACCTACAAAGCCCCTTATGAAGTCCACCCAAAAGACCATAAGCGGCAGTGCGTGTTTGCCGGAACTTCCAACACGCTGGACTTCCTGCCCCTTGACCGAACCGGGAACCGGCGTTTCCTGCCGGTGCAGGTGCAGGCGGAAGCGGCGGAGGTTCACATTCTGGAAGATGAAGCCGCTTCCAGAGCCTACATCGGGCAGATGTGGGCGGAGGTCATGGAGGTTTACCGGAAAGGCGATGTAAAGCTGAAACTAAGCCCAGCAATGGAGCGGTATCTGAAAGAACACCAACGGTCATTCATGCCGGAGGACACCCTAGCCACCCGGATTCTGAACTTCTTGGACGGGTACGGCGGGAAGATGGTATGCTCCTTGCAAATCTACCATGAAGGGCTGGGACACCCGGATTATGAGGAACCGAAGCAGTATGACATTCGTGATATTAACTCCATCATGAAGAATTATGCGGCGGGCTGGAAAGCCTTTGAGAATCCACGGCATTTCCCGCCGCCCTATAACCGGCAGAAGGGCTGGGAACGGGCGGAGCCGCCTGACAACGGAGGGCATGGAAAATCAGGTCTCCAGCCTTTGCCCGAAGGGGAAGCCGTCCAGCTTGGGCTGCCGGAGGAATGGCTGGAAGCGGGAAAACCGTAGCCGGTTGTCGGCTGGTTGCCCCTCCCGTTGTCAAGCCCGTTGCCGGGAAGAGAGCCTGCAAATGCCGTATTTCCGGGCTTTTTCTTTTCCTGACAACGAAAGCAACGGAAAAATAGAAAGAAAATCAATCAGGACAGGAAACGGGAAGCCGGGTTTTGTGTGCGGGGTTTTTTAACGTCCGTTGTCAGACCCCGTTGTCAGGCTCCCACCTGCCCGGCAGCACACGACACACGCCCGGACGGAGCCGTCCGGGTATCTTTATGGAGGTAAATGCCTATGGCAAAACAAGCAGACCGCCCGGCGCAGAGCCGGAACAAAAAGAAAAAGGTGCAGTTTATCGTGTCCCGTGAGTTTGCGGGAAGCCAGACCATGCGGGAAGCCTTTGAGCAGCTTATTGAACGGCAGACCTGTGAACGGTTTGAGGAATGGCAAAAACGGCAAGCCAGCTAAAGGACGGAACCGGAGAAAAAACGGAAATCCGGCATAAAACAGTTGAAAGAATGGCGGGGGCATGGTATTATCATAGTATCGTGTCCCTGTTCATAGAAGGAGAAGCCTATGAGCAGGAAAAATCATCTATCGAATCAGAAAATAACCGCCCTCTATTGCAGGATTTCCCTTGATGACGGCAGCCAGAATGAAAGCATGAGCATCTCGAACCAGAAACTTATGCTCAAAGATTACGCTGAAAAGAACGGTATGCCCCGGTACGAGTATTACGTGGACGACGGGTATACGGGAAGGAATTTCAACCGCCCTTCGTTTAAGCGTCTGATTGCCGACATTGAAGCGGGGAAGGTGGGCTGCGTGATAACCAAAGACCTTTCAAGGCTTGGGAGGAACTATATTGAAGCGGGCAGTTATATCGAAATCTTTTTCCCGAAACACAATGTAAGGTATATAGCGGTCACGGACGGCGTGGACAGCCTGACAAGGCAGGAAATGGACATTACGCCGTTTAAAAATATCCTGAATGATATGTACAGCCGGGATATTTCAAAGAAAGTGCTGGCTGGGCGCATGACACGCTCCCGCCAGGGGAAATTCTGCGGCGGGCAGCCGCCCCTTGGTCTGATGCGTGACCCGGAGGAAAAGGGGCATCTTATCCTTGACCCGGACACTGCGCCGACTATCCATAAAATTTTTGACCTTGCCTTAAACGGCTGGGGGTGTATGCGGATAGCCAAACAGCTTATGGAGGATAAAATCCCCATCACACGGGTAAAAAGCAATACGGAATGTGACGTGAATTATTATTCGTGGGGAAGCGCACGGATCAGCCATATCCTGCGGAACCCATTTTACAAAGGCGCACATCTTGTCTGCCGGACACACCAGAAGGGAATCCGCTCCAATACCTATGACATCATTCCCCGTGAGGAATGGGAAGTGCTTGAGGGCTGCCATGAAGCTATCGTAAGCCCGGAGGACTGGGAGAAGGTGCAGGAACTCATTGACCGCCGCCCGCCTATCATGGAGGGGAACGCCTGCCCCTTCTACAACCTGTTCCACGGCATTATTTACTGCGCCACCTGTGGGAAGTCCATGCAGGTACGCTATGAGAAGGTAGGCAGAACCGGGAAGAACCGCTTTACCGGCGAGGAACGGGAGCCGATAGACAAAGCGTATTATATCTGCCAGACATATAATCGGCTGGGGAAGGATGCCTGCACCAGCCATAAGGTGGAAGCGAGGGACTTGTACAACCTTGTGCTGAAGGATATTCAGGAACTTGCGGCAATGGCGCTGAAAGACGTGGAATCGTTCTACCAGCGGATCAGCAGCCGCATGGAGCGGCGGTATCTGGCGGACGCTTCGGAGATGGAGAAGGAGCGGGAACGGCTGGAAGCAAGGAACCGGGAGATTGACGATATGTTTTTGAACCTGTATACCGACAAGGCAAAGGGAATCCTGTCCGAGCAGCGGTTTGTGAAGCTGACGGCGGCAATGGAACGGGAACAGGAGGAAAACCAGAAGCAGCTAAAAGAACTGGCACTCTCCCTACGCCGCTCGAATGAACAGGAAAACGATGTCCGCACCTTTATCCGGGAAATCAGGCAGTACGCCGCAGTCCGGGAACTGGACGAGAGTATCTTAAACCGCCTTATCAGCCGGATTCTGGTGGGGGAGGTGAAAAAGATTGACGGGGAGAAATTTCAGGAAATCAAAATCATTTATAACTTTGTCGGTGAGATACCGGCGGTAACAGAATAACGGCAATGCCCTTCTCTCTTTTTGGGAGAAGGGTTTTCTTTCCGCCTGCACATGAAAAAGAAGCCGGGTTCCCTATTCTCCGGCTTCCAGAATAAACTGGGATTTATTTGATAGGTGTTCCAATGCGTTTATCCAATCTCCATTGTGGTGCCATTCCATCATCGGCATAATATTCGTCCATTGCTGTAATTTTATCGTTTTTTGTTTGAATAAACGAAGTCACATGAAAAGAAATACTTCTATCTTTGGGATAGATACGAACAACTGTAATAATTAAATCATTCACAATTTCTACTCTTTCAACGAGTCCGTCCCATTCTCCGGGGTACTCACAATTCGCAACAATATATTCATCCACCGTAAAATGCTCGTTGGTGCAATGCCAATTTACATAGGCTTCTGCATGAAAGTATTTTCTAATTTCTCTTTCATCTTGGGCAAGAACGGCTTTCCAAAATTGTTCTATATTCATAATTTTCTCCTTTAAATTGCGATTTCCCAGTATGTCAAACTGGAAATGGTTGAGAAAGACACTATATTGAAATCCAAAATCTTTGAATAATGCCGCTTTTACTTAATCCCACTGTATCAACAATTTCATTTTCCATCACTCCACCGTTTTTAATAATCGTCCTTTGCGAAGCTACATTTCCCTTATCGCAGGTTACTAAAACCTTGCTTTCTCCAAACGCACGGCAAAAAGGTAAAACTAATCCCAGCATTTCAGACGCATAACCTTTTCGTCTTTCTGACGGACGAACACTATATCCAATATTACCCCCAAAATTTTTGAGAAAATCCGATAATGGGTGTCGAAAATCAATCATACCAACAACAAAATCGTCTTTTCGCCTTACCGCTAAAAACACTTCTGATGGAACATATCCGCTTTTATATTTTTCTCTTAATCTTCTCTCAAAGTCAATCCACTCATCAAATGATTGGACATCTTCAAGACCTGCACAACCATCAAAACTATCTCCACATTGTAACATTTCTTCTTTATATGACATGACTTGTTTTGCATATAGTTTAGATGGCCTAACCAACATCAATTCACGCATCACATTCATCCTCACAAATTTGAATTTATCTATACAAGGAAATACAATACCTCTCTTATATCTTTCCCACCGATATTATCATCCCGAAATACTTCTGAATAAATAAATCCGTTTTTTTCATAAAATTTTCTTGCTCTATGATTATCCTCCAAAACCCATAAAAGCACTTTACTAAATCCGCATTGTTTTAATTCTTTAATACACTTGTTAAGCAATAACCTACCGTATCCTTTTCCAATGTAATCAGGCAAAAAATATATGGAAACGATTTCTCCATATTCGCTGTATTTTTCCCATCTTGATTTACAGAAACTTGCAGTACCTATAAGACGCCCATGTTCTATCAGAACAAGGTTATTCATACCAATTTTATTGATACTATTAGCCCATTGCCCCGTTGGAATACTATTAAGATAGTTTTGAGGAATAATGTTTTTATATGCGTATTTCCAACTACTTTCATATATTTTGCTTATTTCAAGAGGATTATCATCTTTGGTGATGTATCTAATCTCCATTTCAACAACTCCTTAAATACCGATTTGTTCAAATCTATAAACTGGAATCTATCTATTTTCCATAATCAATTCTTTGCACTTCCATTCCTCACCCAGAATACAATATCTTTCTGTTGTATCAAGAACTACGTCGCTAAAACCGACTGCCTTATAACAGTAATAAGCTGGAAGATTATTCTCAAAAACACCCAATGATACTTTTTTTGCTCCATATATTTCAAATGCAAATTTTAGACCTAACTGGAGCATAGCTTTTCCATAGCCTTTTCCTCTCTTGTGAGGATTTATAATAACAAATCCAAAGCGTAATTCATCCAAAGATTCATCAGGATTCCTTAGTGTAAAAAAACCAACAATTCCAGTTTCATCAAATGCAGTAAACGGCATTAGAGATTCAACAAAGCAAAATTCATTTTGTGTTATTGGGTAATTACCAAGTACACCTGCTGTCCATTGATAAAATGCTTTTTCATCTTGACACCACGATAATATCGTATCTACATCCGAAGCTTTATATGGTCTTATTCTAATCATATATTTTCCCTCGCAAATTTGAATTATAGCAATCGGCTAACCAAATTAAATGCTGTGACTGCATAAACAAAAATTGCTACTCCGCCAAAAATAGCAGCATCTGTTTTCGATTTTTTATCATAGCATTCTTTCGCATTTAATGACATAACTAATCCCATAAACACAAACATAATAGGTAACGTTATATCATAAGGCAGTAATTTCATCAATCCAATAGAACCAAAAACAACTGTCAGAACCGAAAATACTATTTTCCAAATACGCATATATATTTCTCCTTATATTCTGATTTGCTATAGTTTAGCACATTTATAGAACATCTACAAGATTCCGTGTATGAAAAAGCAAAAGGAATGAATTCTTCACTTGACAATGTGTCAAAGAGCTTATGACACAGGACGAAATCGCCGTTATGGACGGGGGCAAGTGTATTTTACAGGTGCGCGGGGTGCGCCCGTTCTTTTCGGATAAATTTGACATCACAAAACACCCGAAATACAAGTACCTTTCCGACGCAGACCCGAAAAACGCCTTTGACATGGAAAAGCACATCAAACGCCGCCCCGCCATTGTGAAGCCGGAGGAAGAATTTGACTACTACGAGATTGACGGGGAGGGCTTACAGGAGGACACAGACCATGAATGAACACCCCGGAACTGACAGGCGGCGGTTCACCCTGCTTGTCAACCCCAAAATCCGGGAGGAACAGCGGCGGCAAGCCGCCCTGCGGAAATTTATCAAGGATTGCGAACGGCTTTACGAGAAGAACCGGGCGCATTTACAGGAGGACGCAAGAAATGAATAAGCGTATCAGAAAGAAACAGGAGAAGCAGCGGAAGCAGCTTGAAATGAAGTGGCTGCTGGATATGGCAGTCGCCATTGACACAGCAATACAGGAGTATTGGCAGTGGCGGGAGGAAATGGAACGCCGCTATGTGGAGCTTTACGCGGAGGAAATAGCCCGCCGCATGGGGCTTGTCCCGAAACAGTGAAAGGGCGTAAAAGATTTGCGGCATGGAAATGTGGATAACAGGCTATGGGGCTATGGAAAACGCCATTCACAGCACGTGGAAAAGCCAAAGTGCGGCTTTCCCACGTCCTGCAAACAGCGTTTCCCACAGCCCCATAAGACAGCCAGTTACCCACATTCCCACACCGCCGACGGCTACGGATAAAAGACCCTTTCCTACCTGTCATTCATAAAAAATATTTTTAAGGAGCTGATCTGAAATCAAAAACGTAAACACGGGCTATCTGATACGCGCCCCTACCGGGCAGCGTACCGCCCACCCCCTTACAACTGAATACCGCCGCGCCGCAGAAGTTACGCAGCGTGGGGACACCGCCTTTCATACAGGGCGGTTTTTTTATGCGGCGGCGACCATTCGCTGACCGCCTTTTGTCCGCTTGCCGGACAGCCGCAGACGCGGCAGAAAGGATATATTCATGGCATTTTTCAACAGCGCAGTAGACGTTTTGCAGACACTTGTTATCGCACTTGGAGCAGGGCTTGGCATTTGGGGCGTAATCAATCTCATGGAGGGCTACGGCAACGACAACCCCGGCGCGAAATCACAGGGCATGAAGCAGCTCATGGCGGGCGGCGGCGTTGCGCTGATCGGCATGACCCTTGTACCCCTGCTTTCCGGGCTGTTCGGTTAAAAAGCGCGGGTAAGAGCCTATGCAGAGCATACTTGACGCGATCACGGAATGGATAAAGGAAATCCTCATAGGAGCCATTAACGGGAACCTGTCAACTATGTTCGGGGACGTAAACGAGAAAGTCGGCACGATTGCCGCAGAGGTAGGGCAGACCCCGCAGGGCTGGAACGCTGGCATTTTCAACATGATACGCACGTTATCAGAAAATGTCATAGTCCCCATTGCGGGGCTTGTCATTACCTACGTCCTATGCGTGGAGCTTATCAGCATGGTTACGGAAAAGAACAATATGCACGACGTTGACACATTTATGTTTTTCAAGTGGTTTTTCAAGGCGTGGGTGGCGGTGTACCTTGTCACCCACACCTTTGATATTACTATGGCAGTCTTTGACGTTGCGCAGCACGTCGTTTCCGGCGCGGCGGGGGTGATAAGCGGCAGCACAGAAATTGACGTTGCCGTCGCCCTTGCTTCCATGCAGGAGGGGCTTGACGCAATGGAAATCCCCGAACTTTTATTACTGGTTATGGAAACAAGCCTTGTGAGCCTTTGCATGAAAATCATGTCCGTACTGATAACCGTTGTCCTCTACGGCAGAATGATAGAAATTTACCTTTACTGTTCCGTGTCGCCTATCCCATTTGCAACAATGACAAATAAAGAGTGGGGGCAGATCGGCAACAACTACTTAAAAGCCCTGTTCGCTATCGGCTTTCAAGGCTTCCTCATTATGGTGTGCGTCGGCATTTACGCGGTGCTGGTGAACAACATAACAGTGGCGGACAACCTACACAGCGCGATATTCTCCCTTGCTGCTTATACGGTGATCCTCTGCTTTTCCCTGTTCAAATCCGGCGCACTTGCTAAATCCATTTTCGCGGCGCACTAAAGGCGTGTCAAGGGCAGGGTGGAGATTTTCAGAGCGAAGCGGAGAAAATACGACCCGACCTTGACGCGGGAAAACCCCATAGAATAGGGACAGGCAAAGGGCAAAGATTGACCTTTGCCTTGATTACCCTTTATGGGCTTAAAAGGAAGCATACGGAAAGGAGGGACAAGAAACCATTGAAAAGAAATACGGCATAATCTACGCCGATCCCCCGTGGAAGTACGCACAGAAGCGGCTTTCCGGCGCGGCAGAACACCACTACCCGACCATGAGCATAGAGGAACTTTGCGCGCTTCCCGTGGCTGACCTTGCGGCAGAGGACAGCGCGCTTTTTTTGTGGGCGACATTCCCACAGCTCCCCGAAGCCCTGCGGCTTATCAAGGCTTGGGGCTTTTCCTACAAGACCGCCGCCTTTGTATGGCTGAAACTCAATAAAAAGTCCTATACATGGTTTTACGGCTTGGGATTTTGGACGCGGGGAAACGCGGAACTCTGCTTATTTGCCACACGGGGACACCCAAAGAGAAAATCGGCGGGTATTCATCAATTCATTATCTCCCCCATAGAGCAGCACAGCAAAAAGCCGGACATAACGCGGGAAAAAATCATTGCCCTTATGGGCGACATTCCCCGGATAGAGCTTTTCGCAAGGCAGGAAACGGCGGGCTGGGACACATGGGGGAATGAAACAAAGAACAGCATAGAGCTTTGACGGAAAGGAGGTTTTCGGTATGGCGTATGTACCCGTACCAAAGGATTTATCAAAGATAAAAACAAAAGTCGCTTTCAACCTCACGAAGCGGCAGATCGTTTGTTTCGCGGCAGCACTCATTACAGGCTTGCCGCTTTTTTTCTTGCTAAAGGACAGCGCGGGAACCAGCGCGGCGGCATTTGTGATGATTGTCGTCATGCTGCCCTGCTTCCTCATGGCAATGTACGAGAAACACGGACAGCCCCTTGAAACCGTGGTGAAAAACATCATACAGACAAAATTTGTCCGACCAAAGGAGCGACCCTATCAGACACAAAATCTATACGCTGTCTTGGAGAAGCAGCGGAAACTGGAAAAGGAGGTATCAGCGATTGTCAAAGGAACCAACCAAAGGCGGCGCACCGGGAAAAAGCCCCGGAACTAAGGCGAAGCGGAAACTGACCCGCAGCGAGAAGAAGCAGATCGCCGCCGCAATCAGACAGGCAAAGGGGGACGGAAAGGCGCACACCGCCCAGCAGACAATCCCCTACATCAACCTGTACCCGGACGGGATATGCCGGATAACGGAAAAGAAATACAGCAAGAGCATTGTCTACGAGGATATAAACTACCAGCTTGCACAGGCAGACGACAAGACCGCCATTTTTGAAAACTGGTGCGACTTCCTCAACTATTTTGACGCTTCCGTATCGGTGCAGCTCTCTTTCATCAATCAAGGGACACAGCGGGAGGAAGCGGAAAAAGCAATCAACATTCCGGCGCAGGAGGACGCTTTCAACTCTATCCGCACCGAATACGGGGATATGTTAAAAAGCCAGCTTTCCAAAGGGAACAACGGGCTTGTGAAGCACAAATATATCACGTTCAGTATTGAAGCGGACAACATGAGCGCGGCAAAATCCCGGCTTTCCCGTATCGAAACAGATATACTGAACAATTTCAAGGTGCTGGGGGTGTCTGCCCGCCCCATGACGGGCTATGAACGGTTACAGACCATGCACGGGGTATTCCACCCGGAGGGGGAGCCGTTCAACTTTGATTTCTCATGGCTTGCCCCGTCTGGGCTTACCACAAAGGACTTTATCGCCCCGCCCTCATTCCGTTTTGGCGAGGGGCGGTATTTCCGCATGGGGCGCAAGATCGGCGCGGTATCGTTCTTACAGATACTTGCGCCGGAGTTAAACGACCGCATTTTAGCGGATATGTTAGACCTTGAAACGGGTGTGATCGTAAACTTACATATCCACAGTATCGACCAGACGGAAGCAATCAAGACCGTAAAGCGCAAAATCACCGACCTTGACAAAATGAAAATCGAGGAACAGAAGAAAGCCGTCCGCGCAGGGTACGACATGGATATAATCCCGTCCGACCTTGCCACGTTTGGCGGCGAAGCGAAAAATCTCTTGCAGGACTTACAGAGCCGCAATGAAAGAATGTTCCTCTTGACGTTCCTTGTGGTGAACATGGCGGACACAAAAAGAAAGCTGGAAAATGACATTTTCGCGGCGGCGGGGATTGCACAGAAATATAACTGCGCCCTCACCCGGCTGGACTACCAGCAGGAAGCGGGGCTGATGTCAAGCGTCCCTATCGGTGAGAACCTTATCCCCATTCAAAGGGGCTTGACGACTTCCAGCACGGCAATCTTTATCCCCTTTATCACGCAGGAGCTTTTTCAGAGGGGCGCAAGCCTTTACTATGGCTTAAATGCCCTTAGTAACAACATGATCTTATGCGACCGCAAGCAGCTTAAAAATCCCAACGGCTTAATCTTGGGAACGCCGGGAAGCGGGAAATCCTTTGCGGCGAAGCGGGAAATGACAAACGCTTTCCTCATTACGGACGACGACATTATTATCTGCGATCCCGAAGCCGAGTATTACCCCCTTGTGCAAAGATTACAGGGACAGGTGATAAGGCTTTCCCCCACCAGCCCGCACTACGTCAACCCTATGGATATAAACCTCAACTATTCCGAGGACGACAACCCGCTTGCGCTGAAAAGCGATTTTATCCTCTCCCTTTGTGAGCTGATCGTCGGCGGCAAGGAGGGCTTGCAGCCCGTGGATAAGACCGTCATTGACCGCGCTGTTAGGAACGTGTACCGTCCTTTCCTTGCAGCCCCCGACCCGGCAAAAATGCCGATTTTGGGCGACCTTTACGACGAGCTTTTGAAGCAGCCGGAGCCGGAAGCGGCGCGTATCGCGGCGGCATTGGAGCTTTACGTTTCCGGGAGCCTTAACGTCTTTAACCACAGGACAAATGTAGAGCTTAACAACCGCCTTGTCTGCTTTGACATTAAACAGCTTGGGAAGCAGCTCAAAAAGCTGGGTATGCTGATTGTTCAAGATCAAGTGTGGAACCGTGTCACCGTGAACCGGGCAGCGAAGAAGTCCACGCGGTATTTTATGGACGAATTTCACCTGTTACTGAAAGACGAACAGACCGCCGCTTACAGCGTCGAAATCTGGAAGCGTTTCAGAAAGTGGGGCGGCATACCCACAGCCATTACGCAGAACGTGAAAGACCTTTTGGCAAGCCGGGAAGTGGAAAATATCTTTGAGAACAGCGATTTTGTCCTCATGCTCAATCAAGCGGCGGGCGACCGGGCTATCCTTGCGAAGCAGCTCAACATCTCCCCGCAGCAAATGAGCTACGTCACCCATTCCGAAGCGGGCGAGGGGCTTTTATTTTATGGAAATGTCATTTTGCCCTTTGTAGACCGTTTTCCGAAAGATACCGAGCTGTACCGTGTTATGACGACAAAGCCGGAGGAAGTGGGCGGCGCGTAACCCGCAGATTATTTTATCAGCCTTGCGCCCTCTTGGGGGGCGCAGTTTGGAGGTGAACCACCATGAAGCAGTACAAAGCCCGTGACAAGATCACGCAGAAAATGAGCCGCGACGGGGCTATCGAGGTAAACGGGGCGACAGGGAAACAAAAGCGTATCAGCAAACGGGCGCGGGAAGCTGCCTTACTGAAAACGCCGGAGCAACAGGCAGCACAAGACGCACAGGCAGCGCAGCCCATACCGGGCAATCCCGCGCCGGACATATCCCCCAATGCGCCGCCCCTGCCCCATGCGCCGGGGACGGAAGCCGCACAGGACACGGGAACCGCCGAGCGCGTCTTAGAGCATATCGACGGGGCGCACACCCGCAGAGCCAGCAAAAAGGCGGCACGGAAAGCACAGGCAGAAGCAGAAAGCCGCGCCCGCACTTCCCGGCTGCAATTCACCGAGGAAGAACGGGCAACGCCGGAGCTGGAAAAGTATATCAAGAAATCCGACAAAGCCGCTGACAGGCTGGACGAAGCAAGGGCGAAAATCCCAAAGGAAAAGAAACTTGTGGGGGAGCGTACCTTTGACGAAGCCACCGGGAAAGGCAAGACCCGCCTGCGCTTCGAGGAACGGGAAAAGCCCATGAACGGCGGCAAAGACCATAAAAACCCGTTATCCCGCCCCGCGCAGGAAGCGGGTATTTTCGTCCATAACAAGGTACATTCCGTGGAAAAGGACAATTCCGGCGTGGAGGGTGCGCACAAATCCGAGGAAACCGCCGAAAAAGCCGCGAAGTACGGGGCGCGGAAAGTCAAGGAGGGCTACCGCAGCCACAAGCTCAAACCCTACCGGGCGGCGGCAAAGGCTGAAAAGGCGGCGCAGAAAGCAAACGCCAACTATCTCTACCAAAAGGCACTCCATGACAACCCGCAGATCGCCGCGTCAAATCCATTCTCCCGGTATATGCAGAAGCAGCGTATCAAAAAGCAGTATGCAAAGTCTGTCAAGGCACAGGGCGCAAAGTCTGTCAAGAACGCAGCGGAGAACACAAGAAAAGCCGCCAAAAAGACCGCCGAGGGAACCAAAAAGGCAATCGCATTTGTGGGGCGACACCCGGCGGGCGTATGTATCGCCATAGGTGCGCTGCTGCTTTTCATTATGATTTCTTCCGCATTATCTTCTTGTGGAGCTATGTTTTCCGGCATGATTAACGGCATTGTCGGGACTTCCTACACGTCGGAGGACGCGGATTTAGTCGCCGTGGAAAACAACTATGCGGCACTGGAAACGGACTTGCAGCGCAGGATTGACAATATCGAGCGCGACAACCCCGGCTATGACGAGTACCGCTATGACCTTGACAGTATCGGGCATAACCCCCATGAATTAGCGTCCTATCTGACCGCGCTTTTACAGACCTACACCCCGGCAACCGCACAGGCAGAAATACAGCGTATCTTTGAACTTCAATATACCCTCACTCTGACGGAGGAAGTGGAAATACGTTACCGCACAGAAACAAGCACAGACCCGGACACCGGGGAAACCACCACCGAGGAAGTCCCCTATGAGTATTTTATCCTCAATATCAAGCTGGAGAACAAGCCCATATCCGAGCTTGCGCCGGGACTGCTTACCCCGGAGCAGCTTGAAATGTTCCGGGTGTACTTGGAAACCAGCGGAAACAAGCCCCTTATTTTCGGCGGCGGTTCCCCGGACGGGAACCCGTCGGAGGATTTAAGCGGGGTGCAGCTTGTAAACGGCACACGCCCCGGAAATACCGCCGTGGTAGACCGGGCAAAGTCACAGGTAGGCAATGTAGGGGGACAGCCCTATTGGAGCTGGTACGGCTTCAACAGCCGCGTGGAATGGTGCGCCTGTTTCGTTTCATGGTGCTACAATCAAGCCGGGAAAAGCGAGCCGCGCTTTGCCGCGTGCCAGTCACAGGGCGTACCGTGGTTCCAGTCACGGGGGCAATGGGGCGCGAGGGGCTATGAGAATATCGCCCCCGGCGACGCGATCTTTTTTGACTGGGACGGGGACGGGAGCGCAGACCATGTGGGGCTTGTAATCGGCACGGACGGGCAGCGCGTTTACACCGTCGAGGGCAATTCCGGCGACGCTTGCAAGATAAAAAGCTACCCCCTTGACTATGGCTGTATCAAAGGGTACGGCTTGATGAATTGGAACTGAACACATTTTTGACTATGAAAGGAGTTTTACACTATGGCAGCAAACAAGATTGACCGTATCAACCGGGAGATTGAAAAGACCCGCGAGAAGATCACCGAGTATCAGAACAAGCTCAAAGGGCTGGAAGCGCAGAAAACCGAAGCGGAGAATTTGCAGATCGTCCAGCTTGTGCGCTCTATGCGGCTTTCCCCGCAGGAGCTTACCGCCATGCTGCAAAACGGGGCAATCCCCGGCATGACCCCCGCGCCCGCTTCTTACGGCGCAGACAACGACGAACAGGAGGAAAACGAAGATGAAGAATAAGAAAACCCTTAAAATGCTTTTGACCCTTTGCGCCGCCCTTATCCTCATGGGCGGCTTTTCCGTCACCGCCTACGCGCAGACCCCGGAGGGACAGGACGATGCGACCGACGACAGCGGCGTTGTCTACGAGGAACCCGAAAAGGAAGAACCCCTCACCCCGGACGGGAACGCGACGCTGGTTGACGATTTCGGCGGCAACAAGCAGCTTATCACCGTGACGACCAAAAACGGCAATTATTTTTATATCCTCATTGACCGGGACGACGAGGGCGAGAACACCGTGCATTTCCTCAATCAAGTGGACGAAGCCGACCTCATGGCACTCATGGAGGACGGGAACACCACCACGGAGCCGCCCGCAGTCTGCAACTGTACGGAGAAATGCGAAGCCGGGAAAGTAAATGTGAGCTGCCCCGTCTGCAAGGACAACATGACCGCTTGCAGCGGCAAGGAAGCGGAGCCGGAACAAGGCGAGCCGGAGGAACCAAAGGAGAAGAAAACAGGCACGGGCGGGCTGCTGCTCTTTCTGATCGTCGCCATTGCCGGGGGCGGCGGTGCGTTCTACTACTTTAAGGTTATGAAGCCGAAGCAGGACGTAAAGGGCGGCACTGACCTTGACGATTTCGATTTTGACGATTACGACGAGGACGAGCCGGAACCCGACGACGACGGGGGAACGGAGGACGAGGAAGCATGACCCTGTTCACCGACAACCCCTTAGAAAGAATGATGATACAGAAACCGGGCGACGGGCGGCGTGGGAAACCGCCGCCCGCTTCCATTCCCCCGCGCTGCAAGGGCTGTCCCTACAACCGGGAGCCGCCCTGCGTGGGGTACTGTATCAGAAAGCTGACGGAAAAGAAAAACACGGGAAAATGAAAGGAGGAATTTTTATTGACTTCACATAGATTAGTCATTGCAGAAAAGCCCAGCGTCGCGGCAAGTATCGCCGCCGCGCTTGGGGTAAAAGAAAAAAAAGACGGATATATCGAGGGCGGGGGCTACCTCATTTCTTGGTGTGTCGGTCATTTGGTGGAGCTTGCGGACGCTGCCGCCTACGGGGAGCAGTATAAAAAATGGAGCTATGAGAGCTTACCCATTCTGCCGGAGGAATGGCAGTACACCGTTGCCGCCGACAAAGAGAAGCAGTTCAAGATATTAAAAGAGCTTATGCACCGCGCCGACGTTTCCGAAGTGGTGAACGCCTGCGACGCTGGGCGCGAGGGGGAATTGATTTTCCGCTTTGTGTACGGCGTGGCAAAATGCAACAAGCCTATGCGCCGCTTGTGGATTTCCTCAATGGAGGACGCGACGATCAAGGCGGGCTTTGCAGACCTTAAAGACGGGCGGGACTATGACGCGCTCTATGCTTCCGCATTGTGCAGAGCAAAAGCCGACTGGATCATTGGTATCAACGCGACGCGCCTTTTCTCCTGCCTGTATCACAAGACCTTGAACGTGGGGCGGGTGCAGACCCCCACACTGAAAATGCTGGTTGACCGGGGCGAAGCGATCTCCCATTTCAAGAAAGAAAAATATTACCATGTACGCCTTGACTTATCCGGCGCGGAAGCCGCCAGCGAAAGGATTTCGGATAAACCGGGAGCCGATACACTGAAAGCGGCTTGTGAAGCGGAAACGGCGGTATGTGTTTCCCTCACTAAAGAGAAAAAGACCGCCGCCCCGCCGAAGCTCTTTGACCTCACTTCCTTACAGCGGGAAGCCAATAAAATCTACGGCTACACGGCAAAGCAGACCCTTGACCTTGCGCAGACCTTATATGAAAAACGGCTGCTTACCTATCCCCGGACAGACAGCGCATTTCTGACGGACGACATGGGGGAAACGGCGGCAAAGACTGTTACCATGCTTTCCGGCAAACTGCCTTTTATGGAGGGCGCGGAGTTTACCCCCGACGTTTCCCAGACGCTTGACAGTAGCAAGGTAAGCGACCACCACGCCATTATCCCCACTATGGAGCTTGCAAAAACAGATTTATCAACGCTGCCGGAAAGTGAAAGGAATATCCTCACCCTTGTCGGGGCGCGTCTTATTTTCGCTGCCGCCGCGCCGCATACCTTTGAAGCGGTCACGGCGGTTTTCTCATGCGCCGGTACGGAGTTTACGGCGCGGGGAAAGACAGTGCTTGCGGGCGGCTGGAAAGACCTTGAACGCCGCTACCGGGCGACCTTAAAGGGCAAGCCCGATCCGGAGGATATGGAGGAAGAAAACACCCTGCCGGAGCTTTCCGAGGGACAGACCTTTGAAAGCCCCACGGCAAAGGTGACAGAGCATTTCACAACGCCGCCGAAGCCCCACAACGAAGCAACTTTGCTTTCGGCAATGGAACGCGCCGGGAACGGGGACACCAACCCGGACGCGGAACGCCGGGGGCTTGGCACACCCGCCACCCGCGCCGCTGTCATTGAAAAGCTGGTGAAGTCCGGCTTTGCAGAAAGAAAGGGAAAGCAGCTTATCCCCACGCAGAACGGAGCCGCCCTTGTGTCTGTCCTGCCGGATATGCTGACTTCCCCGCAGCTTACCGCCGAATGGGAAAACAATCTGACGCAGATCGCAAAGGGAGCCGCCGACGCTGGGGACTTCATGCAGCGCATTGAAGCTATGATGCGGGAGCTGGTAAAGGAGAACACCGCCGCCGACAAAAGCAAGGCAGTTTTCACGGGTGGGGAAGAAAAGCCCTCTGTCGGGAAATGCCCCCGTTGTGGTAGCCCCGTCCATGAGGGAAAGAAAAATTTCTACTGTTCTAACCGGGATTGCGCCTTTACCATGTGGAAAAACGACCGTTTCTTTGAGGAAAGGAAAGTTGCCTTTACCCCGAAGATTGCCGCCGCCCTCTTAAAATCCGGCAAGGCAAATGTCAAGGGCTTGTATTCCCCGAAAACAGGCAAAACCTATGACGGAACCGTTGTTTTAGCTGATACGGGCGGGAAGTATGTCAACTACAAGATTGAGCTACCGAAGAAAAAATAAGTTCCGTAGCAAGCATAGGAAAAGAGTACCCTTTTCCGTAAATCCCCTTTCGACGCTGACGCGCCGGACGGGGATTTTGCTTGTTGGGAAGTGTCCCAAACCCTCTTGAAAAAATAAAAATCTTGGCAGAAAGCGCGGGTGCAGCGCAGCATACCGGGAAACAATAAAAAGGGCAGCTTCCGTAACGCTGCCGTAAAAGAAAGGAGAAAACGAATGAGCGAAACATTTTCAGTTTTAATTGACAGCCGCAGCCGCTTTGAAACCGGGCAGCCGGGCGGCGAATGGCTTTCCATGCCGACTACCAGGTCACAGCTTCACGCGGCTATGAAAAGCGTCGGCATTACAGCGGATAACCCGCAGGATTTTTTCATCAATGGCTTTTCCAATACAGAAGCCTACCCTTTTGACGTGCCGCTTTCCGTGGTACAGGGCAGCACCATTGACGAGCTGAATTATCTTGGAAAGCTCTTGGAAATGCAGGGCGACGGCGACCGGGATAAATTCACGGCGGCGGTAACGCTGGGGGAACACGCCGGGAGCATGAAAGACCTTATCAACCTTGCGCAAAACCTTGACTGTTACTGGATATACCCCACTGTCCGAACCGAAGCCGACTATGGCTATTACCTCATTGACGAGCTGGACGAATTGGAGCTGCCCGAAGAAGCAAAGAAGTATTTCAAGTACGAGGAATACGGGCGGGACGCTGTAAAGAAAGACCGGGGACAGTTTACCGAGCAGGGCTATATCTACAACAACGGCAACACTTTTTCACAGTGGTACAACGGGCGCGAAAGCGACATACCAAAGGAATACAAGGTAATGAGTTTCCCGGAGCCGGAACGTCCCGCCCCGGATAAGCTGGAAAAGGACGAAGCCGCGCCGGAGCAGGAGGAACCCCAGCCGGGAACGCCGACAGGTTCCCCGCCACCGCCGCGCCCGGTCAACCCGATCATTCTCACCGCCGACAAGCCCGCTGAAAAGCTGAAAGAGATCACAGACCGCTTGGAGCAGGGTATCACGGAATTGTTTGACAGCGAACGCTACAAGGAATATCTGCAAGTCATGTCAAAGTTCCATAATTACAGCTTCAACAATACGCTGCTGATCGCCATGCAGAAGCCCGACGCTTCCCTTATCGCCGGATTTAACGCATGGAAAAATAACTTTGGACGGAACGTAATGCGCGGGGAAAAAGGCATACGCATACTTGCCCCGTCGCCGTATAAAATCCGGCAGGAGGTAGAGAAGAAAGACCCGCAGACGGGAAAGACGGTGATCGGCAAAGACGGGAAGCCCGTCACGGAAACAAAGGAAATCCAAATCCCCGCCTATAAAGTCGTCGCCGTTTTTGACGTGTCGCAGACCGAGGGGCGGGAGCTTCCCAGCCTTTCCGCAAACGAGCTGACCGGGGACGTGGAAAAATACGAGGATTTTTTCGCCGCACTGGAAAAGACCTCTCCCGTGCCTATGGGCTTTGAGAAGATCGAGGGGACAGCACACGGCTACTACCACTTGGAGGAAAAACGCATTGCCATAGACGAGGGAATGAGCGAGCTTCAGAACCTAAAGACCGCTATCCATGAGATCGCCCATGCGAAGCTGCACGACATTGACTTAAACGCCCCGCAGGAGGAACAGCCGGACAGACCCGACCGACGCACCCGTGAGGTTCAGGCGGAAAGTGTCGCTTATACGGTATGCCAGCACTACGGGCTTGACACGTCCGACTATTCCTTTGGGTACGTCGCCGGGTGGAGCAGCGGGCGGGAGCTTGCGGAGCTGAAAAGTTCCCTTGAAACAATCCGCGCCACCGCCGCCGAGATCATCAACAGCATTGACGGACACTTTGCGGAGCTGCAAAAAGAACGGGAAGCCGCAAAAGCACAGGAAGCGGAAAAAGAGCCGACACCCGACCTTGCCGCAGAGCCGACCGTCACAATCCTTTGGAGCGAGAGCAGCCAGCTACGGGAGGGCGAAACAATCCCCCTGTCCCGTGCAAATACCCTTATCGCAGAATTGGACGAAGCGAACCTTGCAAGCCCCGGTTACGACAAGACCGCTTTCCGTATTGATTATGTGATGAACGGGACAGCCGACCACTACGAGGGGCGGCAGGACTTGGGCGACGGGGACGGTTCCCTTGTGGAGCATATCGAACAGTACCATACCTATTATCTGAACGATAAAGAATGGGAAAATTACCTTTTGCGCAACGAGGGCAGGGAAGCACTGGAAGCCGACAAGGAACACCGAGCAATGCTGCTGAATGAGTTTATCCCCTATCTGAAACTGCATTGTAATTTATCCGAAATGGAACGTATCGCCGGGGAAGCCCTGCAAGCTGGGGACGATCTGACACCTACGGAAACCGCCTACCATACCGCCATACAAGCCTATGTTGCCGAGTGCCGGGGGCTTGTCAATCAAGGCGAATATAACTTGCCGCCCGTCCCCCAGCTTAGGGATTTTGACGTGGAGCTGGAAGCCTACAAGGAACACGTCAAGGAGGAAATCGCACAGGAAGCGGCAGACGCGGGAATGACGGTTGAAGAATACGCCGCCAACGGGTACGAGCCTTACGCCGCGCCGGAGCAGGAAACCGCACAGACCGCCGAACCGCAGGAGCCGGGAGAACCCGAAGCACAGGAAAAGCCGCAGGAGCCGGAAAGCCCTGTTTCTGAAAAAGCAGACACGCCGGAACAGGCAGAGCCGCCCGCCGGAAAAGCAGCGCAGACTTCCACCCCGGAGCCGACGGAAACAACAGTTACATACTACCCGATCAACGAGAACGCCGCCCGCCGCGCAAAGGAAGCGATCAGCTTTTCCGATTACAAGCCCGGAAGCGCAACGGCAGAATACCGCCACTATGTAGACGAAGCCGCCGAGATTGCCGCAAGGCAGAAAAAGCGTGTTGACCCCTCTTTCCATGAAAAGATTGACGGGCTGCTTGACGCTTACGCCCGGAAGCTGGCGGCGAACATGAATAAAGGCTATGAGATCACCGCCCGCGTCCCGTCGATCATGATCGCCGGGGGAAGCAACTTCCCTGTACGCAAAAAGGAGAAGCAGAACGCCGCCGCAGATAAGAACATGGAGGAATACCGGGAGATACAGGGCTTGCTTGATAAAATCCGCAGTACCGGCATGGGCGGTATCAGTGCCGACGACCCCAACGCCGTTTCTAAGTTGGAAAACAAACTTGCAAAGCTGGAACAGGCACAGGAAACCATGAAAGCGGTCAACGCCTATTACCGCAAGCATAAGACCCTTGACGGCTGCCCCCACTTATCCCCGGAACAGATCGAAAAGCTGAAAATGTCCATGTCCGGCAGCTACCGGGCGAACCCGAAACCCTTTGAGAGCTACCAGCTATCCAACAACAACGCGGAAATCCGCAGATTAAAAAACCGCATTACCGCCCTTACCCGGAGGAAAGAGCTTGGATATGTGGGCTGGGAATTTGACGGGGGACGTGTGGAAGCCAATACAGCGGATAACCGCTTGCAGATTTTCTTTGATGAAAAGCCGGATAAGGAAATCCGGGAGGAACTGAAAGGGAACGGCTTCCGCTATGCGCCCAGCACGGAAGCATGGCAGCGGCAGTTAAACGACAATGCGATCTATGCCGCCGATTGTATCAAGTGCATACAGCCCCTTACCGGGGAACGCCCCACCGAGTTACAGAAACGGGCAAGGCAGGAAGCCGCCGCAGAAAAAGCCGCCGCCCCGGAGCAGCCGCAGGAGGAAACACAGGGCGCGGAACCGGGGGACGCTTCCACGCCGGAAACCTTTTACAAGGTGCGGCAGAACCCATACAGCGACAGCCCGGAAAACAGCTATCTCTTGCAGGAATATGTGGCACAGGATAACGGCATGGCAAAGCTGGGGGACATTCTTTACACGGGAACCCCGGAGAAGTGCCGGGAGCTTTTGGGGAAGCTGGAAACCGGGGAGCTGACACAGGGCGACGTGAAAGACCTTTATGCAAAGGCACAGGAAGCGCAGACCGCCGCCGAGCCGGGGCAGGACGCGCCGGAGCAGACCGCCGACAAAAAAGAGCCGGACAAAGACACCTTTTCCATTTACCAGCTAAAGGACGGGGACGGTATGCGGGACTACCATTTTGAGCCATACGACCGCTTACAGGCGGCGGGGCTTTCCGTGGAAGCGGCGAATTATAATCTGATCTATACCGCAGAGTTTACGCCGGGGACTTCCCTTGAAGATATTTATACCCGCTTTAATATCGACCATCCCAAAGATTTTAAGGGACACAGCCTTTCCGTATCGGATATAGTGGTGCTTCATCAGAACGGGGAGGACACGGCGCATTATGTTGACAGTTTCGGCTATAAGGAAGTGCCGGAGTTTTTGCAGGAGCAGACACCGCAGCTTACCCCCGACACCCGCATGACCGGGGAGCAGATCAGAACGCCACGGGGGAGCTTTTCTGTAACCGATATGACCGCCGAGCAGATGAAAGAAGCCGGGTACGGGCTTCACCATACGTCGGAGGACGGGAAGTATCTCATTATGGGGAACGGGACACAGGCGTTTGCAGTCGCCGCAGAGCAGCCGGAAAAGGCGAACCCCTTAAAGCACGTCGAGGACGCTATCGAGCAGAACGACAACAATTTTGACGGTATCATCAACAACACCCCCACGCCTACCGCTGACGAGCTGGAAGCAAAGGCGAGAAGCGGCGAACAGATCTCCCTTGCCGAATATGCCGCAGCACTGAAAGCGGATAAGGAGCAGGGAAAGGAAAAGAAGCCGGGGAAAAAGGCTGAAAAGAAGCCCTCTATCCGGGCGCAGCTCAAAGCCGACAAGGAACGGGCGGCGCAGAAGAAACAGGCAAGGAATAAGTCACAGGACTTGGAAAGGAGCTGATTATGGGGAAACTGAATAAATTTGAAAACGTGGACGTGACCGCTTCCCTTGAAGCGATCATGAAGCAGAACACCGCTTTTTATCAGAGTGATTTTGACATTGACAAAGAGATTATAAAGCGGGCGGCAGAAAGCCCTAATGCCGGGGATAAAAGGCTTTTGTGGTTTTCCCGCCCGTCCGGGACGTGCTGTATTAAGGAGCGCGACGCTTTTCTGAAAGACACGCGGGAACACAACACATGGAAGTTTTACGGGGAACAGACCCGCGACAGGGTACTTGCCTATGCCGTGGAGCTTACAGGCATACAGGACGGGAAGATCACGGGCAATCTCTATGAGCTGGACTACCAGCAGCATTATAAGCACGTCACCGAACAGGCATTACCCGCTGATAACTATATGCTTATCTATGAGCATGGGGAACGGGAGCAGCCAGCGGCGCGACCCTTTGACGCTTCCCCCAACCCGCAGCTTGGGAAGTTTGAACGCTTTGAAGCAATCCCCAATGACCCGGAAGCCCTGCAATCCCTGTTACGGGAGGAAAGGCGCAGCCGGGAGCAATCGGCGGTTCCGGGGGACTTGGAAACGCATACCGCAGCATTGCGCGACGGGCTGATCGAAACGGAAGCACGGCGCATTGTAGGGAAAATGAAAGAGTTAAGCGACCCGAACAGCCCGGATAAATCTCATTTCATGGTGGAACTGTCCCCCTACTTTACGCAGATTGCTACCACAAAGGACACCGACCGCCTTTTTTCTATGCTGCCCTATAAGACACTTTCCTTTTCGCAGATCAAGGACAGGCACGGCACATACGCGCTGATCGGAAAGGACGAGAACCGGGACAGAGAGGTAAGGAAGCCCCGCTCCTCTGTCCGGGCGCAGCTTGCACAGGAGAAAAAGAGAACCGCCCCGAAGAAAAAGGCGGTGAAAACAAAAAATCATGGATTGGAGGTATGAGCATGAACAATTTCACAGTGGAAGAAACAAATCTTTTGAATATCTACATGACAGGCAGCAAGGAGGGGCTTATCGTGGCTATGAACGCCGCGCTGCCCTTTATGGACGGGGAAATGCGGGACTTTGCCGCCCGCACCATTGCTAAAGTGGTACACATGACCGAAGCGGAGTTTGCGGGGCTTGCCCTTTATCCCGCTGACGAGGTATGAGCGACATTAAGCGGCTAACGCCGCCCCAAAGCCGGAAAGTCAATACCCTTGTGCGCCGGACGTGCTGCAACTGCGACAATGGGAATTGTATCTTGCTGGACGACGGGGACGAGTGCGTTTGTCCGCAGCTTATTTCCTATTCCCTGCTCTGTAAATGGTTCCGTATCGCTGTACTGCCCGCAGATAAGGAGCTGTACGCCGAGATTTACCAAACGGGGAATATGCGCCGTTGCAGCGTGTGCGGTGCGTCCTTTGCTTCCAGATCCAACCGGGCTATTTACTGCCCGGACTGCCGGAAGCGTATCACCCGCAGACAGACCGCCGAGCGCATGAGGAAACTGCGGGCGAATGTGACGCGATAGGGGCGAAAAAAGCCTTGATTTATGCGGCTTTCCGGGCGGAAAAATAAGGCGGCAAGGGATTTATACCTTTACCCCCGAAAATGGCGTTCTATTGCGTAACAAACCAATCTCTGCACCCATGAAAAAATCGGGACGCGGTGGCTGTCTGATAGCTGCCGCGTCCCGGTTTTCCTTTATCCTACAAATTTGGAATTGACCGAGCTATAAGCGAGGGATACGAGCAAAAAGCGGAGCGTTTGCGAGTCTGGTTGATTTAAAAAAAACAAATGAGAAGTTACCGCTCCATCTTTACTATATATTCTGTCGTTCCTTCCTCTAACTGTCGTTCATGGGTTAGCAAAAAGCCATGACGCTGATAAAAACGAATTGCACTAATATTTTTTTCTAACACAAACAAATTTTGAACATTAAACGTTTGAATGGCAAATTCAATTAACTTTGTTCCGATACCCTCATTTTGAAAGAAAGAGTCTACATACAGCTCTATAATCTCCCTGCCTTCTATGTGAATCATTCCTTTCACAAATTCATCATCATATACCCAAATATTTTCCAACTTTTCAGAATTGGCAATATAATCCTGTGCCAAAGGGTAGACCTGCATTTCCCCGAACGAAATCTTGTCATTGTGGAAAATTTTTCTATAATTCATTCTTTTTGTAAAAATCAATATTTCTGCTAACCTTGAAGAATCCTGCATACTTGCTTTTCTGATGTAGTCCATAGATGTACCTCACAAATCCCGATTTGTCTAATTCTGAATTGCCAGTTCTTATTATATGATTTCTTAATTCAAAAAACAATAACTTTACGAAATTATCCCCGTTCTGTCTGCCTGTTCCGTTCCGGCTGCTTCTCTGCCTGTAAAATGCTGTCTATGTTCCGCTTGATAACGTCATACTCCTGTACCTGTTTTTTCAGCTTCCCATAGTCGGCGTAAAGAGCTTCTTTCTGCCCTTGCAGCTTTTCATACTCTGCTTGCAGGGCGGGGACGTTGGGGAGCTTGCCGCCGATCTGCGCCGCCTTTAATGCCTTTGCCGCCGCTTCATGGAGGATAATACCCCGTTCATGCTCTGCCCGGTACTTCTCCTTATTCCGGGTTTTGCAGTAGGCTTCATAGAGGGGCTTTGTCTTTTGGTAGGTAGTGACGTTCTTAATCAGCAACGCCATATCCGAAAGACGCTTTTCCACTTCCTTTAGGCTGTCTCCTGCCTTTTCGCTTGCCGTGGCAATTTCCTCTATCCGGGTGAGTAGATCGGCGTACTGTTCAATCCTGTTTTCGGTGAGGAAGTTCATAGTCTTTGCCGCCTGTTTCAGATTGTGGATTTTCGCCCACTGTTCATAGCCCCGGCTCTGCTGCGCCTTGATACTGTTCTCAATGTCAATGAGAAGATTAACGCCCCTGCGCTCTGCTTTTGGAGCTTTGGCGGCGCGAGTGCGCCTGCCCGCTATCCGTTCTTTTATGGCTTCCTCTGTATAGTTCGCGCCGAGGGTTTTTAGGCGGGTAAACCGTTCCTGCCCCGGTGCGCGGCATGAGATATATTTCCCCGGTTTGATCTCATAGCCCGCAGCCTGTAACCGCTGCAATAATTCCTCAAAATCGGACACTTGGGGAATGAGCGCGTCAACGGCTGTCTTTAGCTTGCCTTTCCAGCTTGTACCCGTTTTCTCCGCTTGGTATTCTGCATAGCTCTTTCCCTTGCTGCCTTTGCCGGGAACGACAACGGAAAGCCCGTTATCCCGACACAGCTTGTCATTCATGTTCCGTATGCCGTAATACGTCCGCTTGTTGGAAACATACTTGTGATGATCTACGAAGTTGACCGCACAGAAAATAATGTGATTATGGATATGCCCCTTGTCAATGTGCGTTGTCAATACATACTCATGCTGCCCTTTGGTTACAGCGTCGGCAAGCTGCCGCCCGATCTCATGGGCTTTCTGATAGTCCACTTCCCCCGGAGCAAAGGACTGTATCATGTGAAAGGCTAAATTGTTCCCCTTATCCCGCGCTTGCGAGAGGGTATAGCCAAACTCAATATCTGCCGTTTCATAGCTGCACCCGAAAGAGGACACCAGCATTTTCCCGTCCGTCTTATCCGGGTTTTCGATATAGTCAAGGGCTTGGCTTAGAGTGCTTTTAATAGGCTTAATCTTTGTAACCGCCATATTTCCGCAAGCACCCCCTTGATTTCCTCTATATCCTCTTTGTAGGCGTTCCCCGTCGCGTTTACGCGACGTGCAATCTGATTGACATTCACCCCGATTTTCTGTATCTCCGCTGTCATTGCCTTTATGTCCGTGTGGTCTACTTGGATAATGTACCCGTCAATGGCAATCTTGCGCAGATACGCCGCCATATTACTTGTGGGTACGAGCTTCATTTTTTCAAGAATTAAATCCCGTTCCGCTTCCGTCACTCTGAATTTGATCTGTACCGTTCTTTTCCGTCCGTCCATGCTCTGACACTCCTTTCCGTTCTCATAGAGGGTTTGGGACACTTCCCAACAAGCAATTTCTGACCGACAAGCCGCAGGGCGCGGGCGGGCAGAAATACGGAAAGGGTACCCCTTTCCTATGCTTGCTATAAAAGTTTCTCCTACTACCTACAACACCGAAAACGTCCAATTTGGCGGACTTATGCAAAAGAAAAACGCTGCAACCGAAAAGAATTGCAACGCTTCCTAAATCCCTATGTAATTTTGCCGGACAGTGGCTATTCGCCCTCTTTTTCGACCTCTGAAATCTCCCGCGCCGTTGCGGTAACTATCCGTATTCCTTTATCGCTCATGTCGTCCAGCAGCGCGTCAAGCTGCCGCCGTTGGGTATTTTTCCCAGCGGGCTGCTCCATAAGAAATTGATCTACTGATATGTTGTAGCGCAGCATAAGCTCAAAGAATATCTGTAAGCTGGGGTGTTGCCCCTTATTTTCAATATTTGCAAGATAGCGAGGGGATATATACATTTCGTCGCATACCTTTTTTCGGCTCTCCTTGCGTCCTGTCCTTGCCGCCTTGATCGCCGCCCCAAATGCCCTAAAGTCATATTGTGGTACTGGTCTTTTTGCCATAATTATTCACCCTATTACATTTTACTGTTCACCTTTCTTTTTGGATATGTCTATACAATTCTATTGATTAGCTTAAATAATTCCTATCGTCTAAAAAATCTTGCAATTACGCTTGTTTTTTGTTGACCTATTAGGTAAATAGGGCTATAATGAGATTGACCTAATAGGTAAACATATTGATGAACAGGAGGAAAAAAATTGACGACGCTATTAGAGTTAGACGCACAAAGACGTGACGCTATCCTTAATGCTGCATTAAAGGAATTTGCAGTACGGGGATATGACAATGCTTCAACAAATGTCATTGCAAAGGAAGCAGGAATTTCAAAAGCTCTTATGTTTCATTATGTGAGTAGCAAACAGGAACTTTTTCTTGTGGTATATGACTTTTTTTCAGATTTAATGAAACAAGAATATTTTGAGCTAATGAACTATGAAGAAAGAGATATTTTTAATAAGTTACATCAATCGTATGTTTTGCAGATTGCGTTAATACAAAAATATCCGTGGATAACAGAGTTTAGCAAACTTTCACGCATTACTAATTCCGATGAAATCAATAGTGAACTTGAAAAAAGGAAAACTTATTCGGACTGTTATCCCAAACTGTTTGATGATATAGATACAACTAAATTTAGAAAAGGAGTGGATATAGAAATATGCAAGCAGATTATTCTTTGGCTTAATATCGGATTTACAAATCAACTATTGCATGAAATTCGGAGTGATGAAACAAATGTAAATTCTGGTGTTCTGCTGAAAAGACTTGACAGATATTTTGAGGAATTAAAGAAAATCTTTTATGGTATAAGTTATGAATAGGCGATATAAAAGTTTTATCTTAATGTCTAAAAAATGGATATTAAAACACAAAAAAATCACGGTATGTATTATAGTAATTGCACTAATTTTTTCTAATTACGTTAAGAACTTATTTGATAGGAGGAACGCTATGCTTGAAATGTCTAATCCGATCATTGTTGAATTTCCATTACGGGGAGAATGGCTTTCTCCTAATACACCGGGGACAAAAGTACCCAGTCATGGTACAAACCAATTAGGAACAAGATACGCATACGATTTTATTCAAGTAGACTGGAACCGTATTGGAAACCCTGCTTATCGAGTTGGTTTAATGCAATATCTTTTTTCGGGTGTAAAATTAAGTGATTATTATTGTTGGGGGCAGGAAGTATATTCTCCTTGTGACGGTATTGTTGTTGTCGCAGAGGACGGTTATGCTGAAAATGCAAAAACAAATCTGCTTGGGGATATGTCTAACGCATATAAAAATGCTCACTATTTTGACCCGGAAAAGGACGATATTCAATCAGTCGCAGGAAACTATGTGATTATTAAATATAGTGAAAATGTATATGCTGCACTTTGTCATCTTCAAACAGGCTCTATTCAAGTTTCTGTTGGTGAAAATGTGGCGAAAGGTGATGTTATTGGAAAAGTAGGTCATTCCGGCAATTCTTTTGCCCCACATTTACATTTTCAACTTATGGATAGTTGCGATATAGCCACAGCAAACGGAATACCTTGTGCTTTTGGGGAATACGAAGTATTTCAAAATGGGAATTGGAAAAAGGTGGTTGACGGTATTCCAACAAACACGGACAGGATAAGGTTTCAACAATCTGATACTGAAACCGAATGAAAATTTTAAGAAATTGAGGTGATAATGTGCAAATTGAACAATGGATATTATGTCCTGTATGTAAAGGTAAAACGCGATTGAAAATACGGGCAGATACAATACTTAAACATTTCCCGTTGTTTTGTCCCAAATGTAAACATGAAACCGTAATCAACATTCAACAATTTAGTATATCAGTTATCAAAGAGCCAGACGCACAGACGCAGAGCCGATAACAAGCAGAAATTTTGAGCTGCTTGTTATCGGCTCTTTCTTTGATAACAAATGCAATCTGCCGCACGACGGCAAAAGAAAAAAAGCCGTCGTCCAGCAGAAGTTTTTTCATGCCTATTTTCACACGGCGGCTTTTGAGAGATCATAGCCGCCGTTTCTTTTTGTTCTCTAAAGAAACAATAACCTTTCCCTAAAGATACGGCGGCTAAAGGAGGTAGCCGCTATGCAACACAAGATACACCGACAAGGTATGACGGTCTTTGATTTATCAAAAAAATCCCGTCCACCGCCGGGGAATATTCCACCCATGAGTATGAACACACAAATCAATTAAATACTGCTTACAATTCCAATACGCCCGTCTGCGCTTTTGCAGACGGGCGTATTGTGTTCTCCCGGCAAAATTTTTTCAAAAAGTTTGCAAAATCTCCGCCTATTTTGGGGGGCGCGGTGTTGAGGGTTTACGAAAGGGGACATCAGAAAAAATCACCCGCTTTCGCGGCTGCGAAAGGAGGTGAGAACATGAATGAACCGAACCGTACTCAATGGCAAATCCGTTGTGCTTTTAATGGCTTTTGTAAACAGGCATTGAAGCGCGAAGCAATGAACGCCCACAGGGACACAAAGCGGCAGCAATCACGGGAAGTAACATTTTCCGACCTGTCACCGCAGGAAGAAAACCAGCTTTATACTTACGATAAATATTTCGCAGACGACGAAGCTGAACAGTCTTTCATTATCGCGGGAAAGGAAATAACTGCAAAGCTGCTTTCCGAAGCCCTGCGGAGCTTGCCGGAAGAAAAGCGCGAAACTATCCTGCTGTATTATTTCTTTGATATGAGCGAAACCGAGATTTCAAGGCTCTGCAACATTCCGAGAACAACAGTGAAGTATCGCCGGAACAGCTCTTTTGAGCTATTAAAACGCTATTTGGAGGAACGCGCCTATGACTGCACAGACTGGTAACAATGAAAATGCTGAACGCGGCTTGTTACCTTACCCGGTAATCATAGCCGCAACAAAGGGCGACCCGGAAGCTATGGCGATTGTCGTCAAGCACTATGAGAGCTACATAACGTCCCTGTCTATGCGCAAGCTCTACGACGAGAGAGGAAATGTGTATTGGGGCATAGACGAGGACATACGCGACCGCTTACGGTCAAAGCTCATGCGGGCTGTCCTTTCATTCGAGGTTTAAGCTGATTTAGGACAAGCAGCGTCCCCCTTTCCGCTGCCTGTCCCGGCTCAACCTTTCCGGCACCTTGACAAAGAAAGCGGCGCAAGATAACGGCGGCGCAGCATAGGGCAGATCGGGTACGTCCCTTTTGCGCCGAGCCATACGGCGGGTGCGCCATGACACTATCCCGGCGGGATTTTTCCTGCCGGGACAGCCGAGCGACCAACACCGCGCCGGGAAGCAAGTTAGCAGCTTGCGGGCGACGACCGCGCAGAATATATAATGATACTCCCTTATCGCCACAGTCCGAGCGTTCAAAGCGTCGCAGGCAATGGGTAGGGCTGCATGAGAACCATGCAGGGGTGAAACTCCCGTGAGGTTATGCTGATAACCGCCCGATCACAGCCCCTTTTTACTATTAACCTTTTACCCATTTTTGAAAGGGGGATTTATAAAAATGAACAATGCTGATGTGCCTATTTGGGAAAAGTACACGCTTACCATTGAAGAAGCGTCAAAATATTTCCGCATTGGGGAAAACAAGCTGCGGAAACTTGCAGAGGAAAATCCCACGTCGGGCTGGGTGATCTTGAACGGGAACCGTATTCAGATCAAGAGGAAACAGTTTGAAAAAGTCATTGACACACTGGACGCAATTTAACAAAAAAGATAGTGAAATAGAGCCTTGAATGTGCTATAATAAGTGTAGGCATATCAAGGCTCTTTCCGACACGGAAAGGAGCAAAACAATGTCGGAGAAAAGACGTGATAACAGAAACCGCATTTTGCGTTCGGGAGAGAGCCAGAGAAAAGACGGGAGATATGCTTACAAATATACTGATACTTTTGGCAAAGTGCAATTTGTCTACGCTTGGAAGTTAGTACCTACGGACAAGACCCCTGCCGGGAAGCGTGACGACATATCCCTTAGAGAAAAGGAAAAAGAGATACAGAAAGACCTTGACGACGGGATAGACACAATCGGTAAGAAAATGACGGTCTGCGAGCTTTACGCAAAACAGACACGCCACCGGGGAAATGTAAGGTACAACACCACACAGGGGCGCAAGCGGCTTATGAAGCTGCTGGAAGCGGATAAACTTGGTTCCTGCCCTATTGATAGTGTGAAGCTGTCCGACGCGAAAGAATGGGCGTTGCGCATGAAAGAAAAGGGAATATCCTACAAGACCATAAGCAACGACAAGCGTTCTCTGAAAGCTGCTTTTTACACAGCGATACAGGACGACTGTATAAGGAAGAACCCCTTTGATTTCCAGCTCAACACCGTGATCGAGGACGACACGGAGCCGAAAGTACCTCTCACAGCGGAACAGGAAGAAAGCCTTTTATCCTTTATGCAGGGTGATAGCGTCTATCAGAAATACTATGACGAGGTTATTATACTGCTGGGGACGGGGCTGCGGATTTCCGAACTCTGCGGGCTGACTGAAACCGACCTTGACTTTGAAAACCGGGTAATCAATGTAGACCACCAGCTTTTAAGGAGCGCAGAAACCGGGTACTACATAGAGAAGCCCAAAACGCAAAGCGGTATCAGACAAATCCCAATGAGTGAAAAAGTGTATGAAGCGTTGGGGCGCGTGATGAAGAACCGTAAGGGAGCGAAAGCGACCACCATTGACGGTTACAGCAATTTCCTTTTCCTCAACCGGGACGGTTGCCCGAAAACGAATGTGAACTATGCTACAATGTTCCGGGGGCTTGCAAAGAAGTATAACAAGTGCCATGAGGAAGCGTTACCTAAAGTAATGACACCCCACACCCTGCGCCATACGTTCTGCACCAACTTAGCCAATGCCGGAATGAACCCGAAAGCGTTACAGTACATCATGGGACACTCCAATATCACTATGACGCTGAACTATTACGCACACGCAACATTCGCTTCCGCAAGGGCTGAAATGGAAAGGCTGATTGCATAGCCGCAGACGGATTTACTACTTCTTTTACTACCATTGAGAGGGAAAACCTAAAAGGTTTTGAGAGTATATGAGAACTTCTCCCCATATCTAAAATGCCGGAAAAGCCCGGAAATACGGGCTATACCGACATATAAGAACTTCTAAAGAGATAATCTAAATTCACCCATAATTTTATGTCAATAATATATATTACAAATAAATAACTGATAATACAAAATGATAAATTGGGGATAAATGTCGCTTAACAATCAGTTAAGCGGTTATTTTATAGTAAATTTTTAAAGGAGATGGAGGAAATCTGGTATTTATTAAAATGCCCAAAAGGAGATGAAACGAGCTATATAGAAAAATACTCTGCGTCTGTCACCACGGGAGATATAAAAGAGATTATTTGCTTCCAATACCAACGCATGATGCGTTGTGGCGGAACGTGGCATCTGGAAAAGCGAATGGTGCTTCCAGGATATGTTTTTTTATTGGGAACAAACGAGATGGCGTTAAAAAGAATGATTTGGGAAGATGGACAAGAAAAACGAGATATCTTTTTAACTCCATGTGAAACTCCATATTTGAAAACTTTGTGTCAAGATGGGATGCTTATTGGAATATCAAAAGGAATCATTAAAAATCAGACCATCGCTGTAACCAGCGGACCTTTGAAAAAACGGGAATGGATGATCCGGAAAATTGATCGGCACAAAAGGACAGCAGAGATTGAAATTCCATTAATTGGAAATAGAAAACGGATTACAGTCGGTCTAGAGATTTATAGGAAAGAAATATAAAATGAATAATTTTTTTAAAGATTCGAGATTTGCGGATATTAAGCCATTTGAAAAGAAAATTTGGCTTTCGTCACCCACTATGCATGGAGAGGAGCAGAGATGGGTGAATGAGGCAATACAGAGCAATTGGGTGAGTACTGTTGGAGAACACATCAACATTGTAGAAGAGCAAATAGCAAAAATAATTGGCAGGAAATACGCAGTGGCTCTCTCTTCTGGTACAGCGGCGCTTCACCTTGCCATGAAGCTTTGCGGTGAGAAAATTTACGGTCAGTCGCAAGTCGGTCACGGCGCTCTTGAAGGAAAGAAAGTATTTTGCTCGGATATAACTTTCGGTGCAACAGTGAATCCGATTTGCTATGAGGGCGGTATTCCGATATTCATTGATACAGAATATGATACATGGAATATGGACCCTGCCGCTCTAAAGAAAGCGTTTGAGATCTATACAGATGTAAAGATTATTGTAGTGGCACACTTGTATGGCACACCCGGAAAAATAAAAGAGCTTAAGGCTGTAGCTGATGAGTATAACGCAGTGATTGTGGAAGACGCGGCTGAGTCTTTAGGTGCCACGTATGAAGATGCGCAAACAGGCATATTCGGTAATGTTAGCATTTTATCCGGAAATGGAAATAAAATCGTAACCGGCAGTTCTGGAGGCTTCCTTTTAACAGATAATGCTGAGGACGCCAGTAAAGTAAGAAAATGGTCTACCCAGTCTCGGGAAGAAGCCGCTTGGTATCAGCATGAGGAGATTGGATACAATTATCGAATGTCAAATATAATAGCTGGAATATTGAGAGGTCAGCTTCCATATTTGGAGGAACATATAAGGCAGAAGAAAGCCATTTATGAGCGATACCAAAATGGATTAAAAGACTTGCCGGTTAAGATGAATCCGATCGGTGCCGATAGTATGCCCAACTATTGGCTATCCTGTATGATTATTGATCCTGATGCTATGTGCAAGACAGTTTGCGGGGAAAAGGATGCGTTGTATATCAGTGCTTTAGGAAAATCCTGTCCAACAGAAATCTTGGCTGCAATGGCAGCTTTCAATGCTGAGGGACGGCCTATTTGGAAACCGCTGCATATGCAGCCTGTTTATCGAATGAACGCATTTGTGACAAGAAACGGGAATGGACGGGCAAGAACAAATGCGTATATAAAAGAGAAGGGATATGTTGATATTGGCGAAGATATTTTTCGGCGAGGCTTGTGCTTGCCAAGTGATAACAAGATGACAATGGAGCAAGTGGATAAAGTTGTTGAGATTATTCACAGATGTTTTATGTGAAGACAGAATCCTTTTATGTACTGCAGCAGTGGGCAACAAGGAGGGGGATATATGAATGTTCTTGTTATAGCTCCGCATCCGGATGATGAAATTATAGGTGTCGGAGGAACGATAGCAAAACGGATTGCGCAAGGAGACAATGTATATGTATGTATTGTGACGAAAGGATGTGAACCTTTATTTCACCAGGATTATGTGGAACAGGGACGTTACGAGTGCCAAAAAGCAGATGCTCTTTTAGGAGTTAAGAAGACAATATTTCTGGACTTTCCAGCTGTTATGTTAGAAGAAATACCAAGATATAAGCTCAATGATAAAATATTGAAAGTCGTTCAACAAATCCAGCCGGACGAGGTCTATATTCCCCACAGAGGAGACATGCAAATTGATCACAAAATAGTTTCCGATGCTGCTATGGTTGCATTGCGGCCAAAATATGAGCATAGAGTGAAACGTATCTATGCTTATGAAACATTATCTGAGACTGGCTGGGATGTTCCCAACACAGCCAATGAATTTATTCCATCAGTTTATGAAGATATAAGCACAACATTGGAAAAAAAGATGAAAGCAATGGGTATCTTTCAATCACAAATACAGCCCTTCCCAGCAGCGCGCTCCACCGGAGCAGTGGATGCCTTAGCCAAATATCGAGGAGCAGTAGTAAACGTAAACGCGGCTGAAGCATTTGTTGCTGTCAGAGAGATAAGGTAAATCCTATGTTTTGTATATTCAAGCGACTATTTGATATTATATCAGCATTTATAGTATTGATTATAATTAGTCCTTTATTGTTAGTGATAGCTGCTGCTGTAAAATATAGTATTGGATCACCTGTTCTTTTTATACAGGAAAGAAGCGGGATGGGACAAAAATCTTTCTTAATAAAAAAATTTCGAACAATGACAAACGAAACTGACAGTAATGGTGACCTGCTTCCCGATGAAAAGCGGCAAACTAAAATTGGAAAGTTTTTGCGGTCATCATCATTGGACGAACTGCCAGAACTTTTTTCAATTGTTAAAGGTGATATGTCAGTGATAGGTCCCAGACCGCTGCCGCCGTTATATAATGATTATTATACAGATAGGGAAAAGAAGAGATTTGACGTGAGGAGCGGTTTGCTTCCCCCTGATTCAGTGGCGATGTCAGCTACGATTACATGGGACAAACAGCTGGAATATGAAGCAGATTATGCTGAGAATTTATCTCTGATAAATGATTTGCGTATATTTGGGGCAGCAGTCAAATTGGTGTTTATAAGAAAAAAGATCAATTACGGCGGGTATGTGCGAAAACCGCTGAATGAAGAAAGGAAAAGCAATGGTATTTGATAAAGATACAATCGAAGAAATAAAACGAATGTACGGGTTGCCTTGTTATGTCTTTGATGAATCCGCTTTTTGTTTGAATTATAATCATCTGCTCAGCGCAATGAGAAGTCGCTATCCTAAATATGAGATCGCGTATTCTTACAAAACAAACTATGCTCCCGCAATATGCTCGATTGTTAAGAAAATGGGAGGATACGCAGAAGTGGTATCAGATATGGAGCACGACATAGCTGAAAAAATCGGATATCAATGTAAACATATCATTTATAACGGCCCGTTCAAAGGCCACAAACTTAAAACACATCTTTTGAATGATGGAATCGTTAATATAGATAATCTTGAAGAAGTTGATCGAATAATTGCTATAGCAGAACAGTATAAAAAGGAACTAAAGCTGGGGATCCGTGTAAACATTCAAGTAGGCCAATCGTTTGTCTCAAGATTTGGCATAGATATTGATTCAAGTGACATATGTGAGGCCGTAAACAGGATTAACAAGTGCATTTATACAAAACTGGTTGGATTACATTGTCATATTGGACGATCACGCGGATTAGATGCGTGGAAAAGCAGGACAATTCAGATTCTCAAATTGGCAGATCAATATATTAAAGATATTCCAGAGTATTTGGATTTAGGCAGCGGTATGTTTGGAGACATTGCCCCTGATATGTTGGAGCAATTTTCAACGAATATTCCTTCCTATGAGGATTATGCGGAAGTTACGGCATTAATTGTAAACGACCATTATAAGAGTGTCCCAAAAGAAAAAAAGCCAGTTCTGTTTACAGAACCGGGGACAACTTTGGATAATCGGTATATAGATTTAATTGCTCAGATACATAGTATCAAAACAATCAAAAATAAGGACTTAGCTATACTAAATTGTTCGGTACATAACCTGGGAGATGTAAGCGGATCCGTAAAACTTCCAATCAAAGTTATTGAAAACTCCGTAATTCGATCTGATTATCAGCAAATAGACTTAGTGGGTTACACTTGTCTGGAAAGAGATGTTCCTTATCAGGATTTTTCTGGGAAGTTGGGAAAAGACGATTATGTTGTATTCGGCAATGTTGGAGGTTATTCGAACGTAGATAAGCCTCCATTTATATTGCCGCAATGTGCTATGATCGGTGTATGTGACAGGAAAACCTATTTGATAAAACGAAAAGAGACAACGGATGATATTTTAGACACCTATATCTTATGATCCAAGGAGTATACATGAACAGTATTACAGTATTGTTAACAGCGGCAGGATCTCCTTCTTCCCCCGGCCTTATCCAATGTTTAAAAAATAATGGCGAACGCAGGGTAAGGGTTGTTGGAACTGATATGAAAGTCGATGCGACTATTAATCAAATGGTGGACTGCTTTCGACTTGTTCCTCCAGTGGCTGATCCAGAGTATATTGACGCGCTGAAACAAGTTTGTTTTGATGAGAAAGTAGATGTATTAATACCTGGGATATCTCAGGAACTTTCGCTATTGCAAAAAAGAAGAGGCGAGTTTAAACCAATAGGAACAAAAGTTTCTGTCTCTGATGGGAAAGGTCTTTTGATCGCTAATGATAAAATAAAATTGTACCAATATATGAAAGCAAAAGGGTTTAAAATTCCTGAATTTCGTACAGCTAATACCGTTGATGAGTTTAAAAAAGCGTGTACAGAAATTGGATATCCGCAAAAGGCAATTTGTGTAAAAATGAGAAATGGAAGTGGAAGCCGCGGCATTCGGTTAATTGATTCCCATAAATCGCGGTTTGATATTTTTGTCGGAGAAAAACCAAATTCGTTCTATACAACTTACAATGACATGATCTCTATGTTGGAGGAAGCTATTGATATGCCGGAGTTGATGATTATGGAGATGCTTCCTGGAAAGGAATATTCGGTAGATCTTCTTGCCGATCATGGGAACGTAATTTACATGGTTGGACGTGAGAGCAATATAATTAATGCCAGCATCCCTCAGGAGGCAACCCTTTCCCCTGATAAAGAAGCATATGAAATTTCGAAAAAAATTGTGGGGGACTTAAAACTTGACGGCAATGTTGATCTGGACTTTAAGTATGATAGCGACGGCCATCCTCAGCTAATGGAAATAAATCCACGACTGGCAGCGACTCTTTCAGTGATAGCAGCAGGTGGAGTAAATCTCTTATATTTACGGGTGAAACAACTTTTGGGAGAAGATCTTCCAGAGGTGCAAATACGGTATGGTGTGAAACTTAAGAGAAGATATTATGAATTATTTTGTGATAAATATGGGATTCCTATTAAATTGTAAGACAGACACTTGAATAGCAATGTATTGAAAGCAGTAAGGTGATAAAATGAAACGTATTCTTTTTACAGGTGTTGGCAGAAGAGTGGAGTTAATACAGGCTTTCCGGAGAGCTGCGTTAGTTTTGAAAAAGGAAGTAGCAATATTTGGCGCGGATCTGGATGAGACAGCTCCAGCGCTTGTATACTGTGATTCTATCAGAAAAGTTGCGGCAATGGGAAATGAACAATATATCCAGAATCTTTTAAATATTTGTTCGAATGATCATATTGACCTCCTCATTCCAACTATTGATACAGATCTGTTAGCGCTTTCTGAAAACAAAGAGAAGTTTGAAGCAATTGGCACAAAGGTAATGATAAGCTCACCTGAAATGGTCCATATTTGCCGTAATAAAAATAATACCTACCGATTTTTTTCGGATTGTGGCCTTTGTGCTCCGTTACCTGTAAATGATTGGAATGAATATAAAAATGGATATCCTGCTTTTATAAAGCCAAAGGATGGGTCAAGCAGTATAAATGCATTTAAGATAGCGAATATAGAAGAATTAAAAATGTATGCGGGACAGATTAGGAGCTATATTATACAGCCATTTATAGAAGGAAAAGAGTATACAATTGATATTTTTTGTGACTGGGATGGAACTCCCATTTCGATTGTTCCGCGAGAACGGATTAAAGTCAGGGCAGGAGAAGTGCTAAAAACTCGGATAGTTATGGATGAAGCAATGATTGATGAAGCAAAAAGGATATGCTCCTTGCTTCGGCCATGCGGACCAATTACGGTACAATTGATTAGAGATCTTCATACCAATACCAATTTCTATATTGAGATCAATCCACGATTTGGCGGTGGCGCTCCGCTTTCTATGAAGGCAGGGGCAAAAAGCGCGGAAATGATATTGAAATTGCTTGATGGGGAGAAAGTCGCATATTGCACAAACATAGCGGACGGGGCTGTCTACAGTCGGTTTGACCAGTCCGTGTGTGTATTTGAAGGTGAGACACAGATTAAGGGGGTTATCTTTGATCTGGATGATACGGTATATTCCGAAAAAGAATATATAAGAAGTGGCTTTAGGGCTGTGGCTATGTTTTTGGGTAATGAAAGGTATGCAGATAAACTTTGGAGTTTCTTTGAGGCAAAGAAACCTGCTATAGACGAATTATTGCGACAGCAGAATCGGAAATCAGATAAGGACGCGGTTTTAAATGTTTATCGATATCATCAACCGTCCATACATCTTTATGATGGTGTAGCTGAAATGCTAAAAGAACTGCGGAATAGAGGATATAAAATAGGAATAATAACGGATGGCAGGCCAGATGGGCAGAATAATAAAATAACGGCGCTGGGTTTGAAGGCTTTGGTTGATGATATTATTATTACGGATGAACTTGGTGGTCCGCAGTTCCGAAAACCATGTGACATTAGTTTCAGGATTCTTCAAAGTCGTTGGAAGCTTTCTCCATCCGAAATAGTTTATGTAGGGGATAACCCTACAAAAGATTTTCAGGCTCCGCGGCAATTGGGGATGAAGTCAATTTGGTTTAGGAACCGCGATGGTTTGTATGGGAATGATACTTGTTTAGACTTAAAGTACATCACAGATATCACTCAGGTTAAAGATAGATTGGTGAAATAAAGTTTGCCGATAAACTATATAGTACAGAGGAACGATGGGTATGAAATATGAACTTAAACAACTTCAAATAGTTCAACTAGAGTTGTTAGATGAACTTATGAGAGTTTGTGAACAAAATAATATTACATTCTATTTAGCAGCAGGGTCTTGTATTGGGGCAGTCAGACACCAAGGGTTTATACCATGGGATGATGATATTGATATCTTTATGTATGCGGACGATGTTGATAAGTTATTCGAATGTATGTATCAGTTTAGAGAAGATTTTTTCCTTCAAAGTACCTTCACAGATCCAGGATACAGACATGCGATTGCCAGATTAAGAAAGAATAATACTACATGCATGGAACCAGACGATATAGGAACGGACTGCCATCATGGTATTTTTCTAGATATCTATATATTATATTATTATCCAAAGAATAAGTTTGAAAGAATTATTATGGTTCAGCGGGGGATCAGACACAATATCCTTTTAAGCAACAGACCTCCGTTAAACCATGGACCTATAATTAAATTTTTGGGAAAGCTGATTCTCCTTCCATATCGAAATGAGATTAGAAGGTTATCTAAAATTAACCACTTAAAAAATAAGATTAGAAAATATCATGACACAGAGGACCTTGTCATATTGTATGGAATGGATATTTCATTGAAAAGAATAATCAGCTATAAGGCAGAGTGGTTTAAAAGTCCAAAATATCTTATATTTGAGAATAGACGAGTTCCTGTGGCAACGAATGCAGACGCATACCTTAGGTGCAGATATGGCGATGATTACATGGTATTGCCTCCGGAGAATAAAAGACATTCGTACCATAAATATCAGACGATCAGCTTTACAAAGTAAACATATGGAGCGCGATTCTAATGAATACTATACAGAATAATGATATCATTCCGATTCGTGACATACAGAAAAAATGTTTAAACATTTTGAAAATATTTGATAGGTTTTGTCAGAAGAATAAGCTGCTATACTATGTTTGCGGCGGATGCTGTATAGGGGCAGTCAGACATCAGGGTTTTATACCATGGGATGATGATATTGATGTTATGATGCCAAGGGAAGATTTTGAAAAGTTAAAGATTCTTTGGCCGCAACAGATAACCGATGGAAGGTATGTTTTCAATGACAATACAGAAGAGGTATATCAAAGATCCATGTGGGCGTCCATTTCCGATGAGACGACGACATTTATTAAGGAAAGACAAAAAGATTTAGACGTATCTCATGGGATAAAGCTGGAAATTATACCTTTAGACGGATGCCCTAATAAAAGAATAGAGAGATATGTTCAAATATTTTGGGCATTGATTCGTCAAATTTATATTAATCAGGAATCACCCATTTCTAAAGGAAAAGCCATGAGGTGGGCAGGAAATCTACTTCTATGTTTTCATAGAACCTGGAGGTCAAGGCATAGGGCTGCTTGCAGGGCAGAAAAGCGAATGACAAAATTTTCATTTGATTCCGCAGACAGAGTAACCGAGCTTACAACAAGATTTAAATATATGGTAAATGAATATCCCAAAGAGGCATTTGAAAGCGCGGTATGGGTGGAGTTTGAGGATACTACAATTCCGATTCCAATAGGCTATGATACATATTTAAGTATGGCATTTGGCGACTATATGAAATTGCCATCAGAAGAAGAACGCGTACCAAAACATGAATCGGTTTTTATAGATATTCATAATAGCTATAAACAGTATAAGGGTATTTATTACTGCAACAAGTGAACTTCCAGATTTAAATAGGAGAGGCTCTTAATGGATAAGAAACGATATGTGACGATAACCCCTTTATTGGCAATTACAATATTTGCCATAACATCGTTTGTCTACTTTGATTTTAACATCAGAGTCATTGCAGGATATGGACCCTTTTTGGCGGTGGGATTGGTTTTTATAGCTTGCTCGAAGGGAATTATTTTGGTTGGGAAAACCAAAATTATGGCTTTATGGATCGCTGTTATGGCGACAATATATGTTTTATTGCCGTATGCACGGACTGAAAAGAGTACACTTGGGATAATTTTTTCATTGGATACAACGATGCTATATGTATTAATTTCTAATCCGAATACAAAAGATGTCAGCAAAACATTAAAAATTATGCTGACTGCTGCTGCCATAATGTCTGTATACGCAATAGCAATCTCGTTGTTCCCAAATCTGTACTATGGGATAATAAAACATTTCGTTTCATCGGAAGCGCAAAGAATCATTGAATTAAATTTTAAGCATCACTATGGTATTGCTGTTGGGGGTGACTCAATTGTAATAAACTATTATGCTTTTTTTGGAGTAATAATTGCGCTTAATACTCTTATGATACGTGGCGGAAAATTTCCAAAACGAAACTATTTGTTTGCAGTATTTTTTTTGTGTTGTTTAGCGATTGTTATACAAAACAGGAAATCAGAATTAATAGCATCAATCATTGTAATATCATTTCTTTTTCTCAGCAATGTTAATGTGACTGACAGCAAAGGTAAATGGAGGCAAATAGCTGCATTTACTGGAATTATTATCTTTGGAGCAGTTATCTTTATATATATGTTAAATCAAGGATACTTATCTAGATACGAAACTTTTATTGCGCAACTTACGCGAAACAGAGTATCTGGAAGTGGTATAGTGGATATTACCTCGGGACGTTTTATGCTTTGGGAAAGGGCATGGAATCTTTTTTTAGAAAATCCTATCTTTGGAATTGGATGGGGTAAGTTCAAAAATCATCTAACGGATACCTATAATGTATTTAATGACGGACAATTAAGCAATGTTCACAACAACTATCTTCAATTACTCTGTGAGACAGGATTGATTGGTTTTGGGTTAATTACGGCGCCTCTGTTTTATATCTTATATTCTACTTTTCGAAGAATTAGAAAATTTAGAAACAGAGGAACTAACAACTATATAGCAAGAGTAGCGGCATCAACGTCTCTTTCTTTTCAATTATTTTTTCTGATCATTAGTTTTATAGATCCAGTATGGTATAAAATGTTTGTCTGGCCGTTTTATGGAATAGCTGTGATACTTTTAGTTTATTCAGAGTACGAAGCTGGTTTAGCGCATGATTCAGACAGTAAATACAAAAGGAAGATACACGCATGCTCATATTAAAAAAACTAAGAAATTCATCGGTTTCCCTTAAAGCCACATTGGCATTTGGGACTGCCTCTTTTGCGGTTAGTGGTATTAATTATATAACAACACCAATATTTACCCGTCTTCTAAGCACCTCGGATTATGGTGTTATAGCAGTGTATAATTCATGGAATTCTATTATTCAAGTTTTTGCGACAATGACCCTTATCTTTCCTGGAATACTTCAGGTTGGGCTTTATGAACACAGTGAGAACAGATGGAAGTATTTATCCTCCATATTAGGTATTATTACCTGCGCAACCGGAATATTAGCAATCCTTTGTCTGTTTTTTTATGATCCAGTCAGTGCTTTGTTGAATTTAAGTCCATCATTGCTTATTTTAATCCTTTTAACAAGTGTATTTTCTTCAGCAACCACACTCTGGACCACAAGACAGAGATATGAATATAACTATAAGATTACCATATTAGTAACGATAGGATCTGCCGTGGTTGCGCAGGTTGTTTCAATTGCGGCAGTTTTGATAGCGCAAAATCGTCTGGGAACGGATTTAGCTAATATTCGATTGTGGAGTGCCGGAGCAGTTAATATCGTAGTAGGAATATTCCTGTATCTCTATATTTTATTAAAAGGAAAAGTACTGTTTGATTTTCCTTTTTGGAAAGCGACAATTATCGTTGCTTTTCCACTCATACCTCACTACCTTAGTTCTGTGATACTTCAAAGTACGGATAAGATCATGATTAGTCAGATGGTTGGAGATGACAAGGCAGGAATATATTCAATTGCAGCTACATTATCCTCTATAGGAATTTTGTTCTGGAGAGCATTGAATACAACATTCTCTCCATTTGTGAATTATAAATTGGGAGAACGTAGATTTAAGGATATCAATGATTCTATTCTTCCTTTGCTATCGATTGTTGGATTGGGTTGCGTTATGGGGGCGCTTGCTGCGCCTGAAATTATAAGCGTATTGGCGACAAGTGAATATTTGTCAGGTGTTTACATTATTCCGCCTATTGTTATAGGAATATTCTTACATGCGCTGTATGATGTCTTCTCTGCGGTTGCTTTTTTTTATAAGAAATCTACAAGGATTATGACTGCCTCTGTCGTAGCAGCTGTAATGAATATTATTCTTAATTATGTCTGTATAAAACATTTTGGTTTCATAGCCGCTGGGTATACAACAATGGTATCAAACCTTATACTCACAACGATGCATTATTTTAATATAAGGTTTATTGAGACGGAAAAGATATATGATATTAGATTCATTTTGCGTACGGCAATGCTTGTCACGTGTGGATGCCTGTCCTGCAATTTTTTGTATCAGGTAAATGGTATAATCCGATACGCTGTGATCATTTTTATATTATGTCTTTTCTTTAAACGAAGAAAAACAGTTATCAATGCTATTAATAATATGAAAGTTTAATATAAGGAGAAAATACATATGAATGTTGTTGTGATCATTGCTGGGGGAGCTGGGCATCGGATGGGACAGGATATTCCAAAGCAATTTATTAATGTGTATGACAAGCCTGTGCTTATCTATACATTGGAAAGTTTTCAGAAGCATCCATTAATTAATGCTATTGAGGTTGTCTGTATTGATGGATGGCATGATGTTTTGTGGGCATACGCCAAACAATTTGGGATTGATAAACTGAAGTGGGTGGTTTCAGGCGGAAATACTGGGCAGGAGTCTATTAGGAATGGAGTCTATAACCTAGAAGGGAAGATAGAAAATGAAGATGTGGTGATTATTCATGACGGTATCCGTCCTCTTGTTGACGGGACTGTGCTGACTGATGTAATTGTTAAGTGCCAACAGTATGGAAATGCTGTTACTTCAATGCCTTATAATGAACAGATATTCGTAGTGGATGACGAGGAAAGCACAATAAAATTCATTCCACGGGAAACGCTTAGGAGAGTTTCGACTCCACAAGCCTATAAATTTGGCTTGCTGGATTCTAAATATCATGAGGCATTTGAAAAAGAAATAGGAATTTATGGATCCCATTATACAAATACTATGATGGTAGAACTAGGTGAGAGATTGTATTTTGCCGCAGGTTCAGATAAGAATATCAAGCTGACAACGAAAGATGACTTGGAAATGTTCAAGGCATATATTAAATCAGATAGAGACAATTGGCTAAAATAATACTTTATGGGGGAAAAATGAATCTATATCAAAACACTCAATACATAGAAGATGTAACCTATGTCGCGGAATTAATGCTTCCGTGGCAAAAATTGAAAGGTAAGAGTTTGATGCTTTCGGGTGCTACAGGTCTGATAGGTAGTTTTCTTGTAGACGTAATAATGGAAAAAAATCAGAGGGACAAACTTGATTGTACGGTTTACGCGCTTGGACGAGATAGAAAGAAAGCAAAGGACAGATTTTCAAAGTATGCAGATGACCCATATTTGGTTTTTATGCCTTATGACGTGAAAATGCCTTTTGTCGATGAAGAGATCGGTATCGTCGATTATGTTCTTCATCTTGCGTCAAATACTCATCCTGTACAATATTCTATTGATCCGATCGGTACAATAACTACAAATATTCTTGGTGCGCAAAATATGTTGGATTTTGCCGTTGATCATCATACCGCCCGATTTGTTTTTGCGTCATCAAATGAAATTTATGGTGAGAATCGTGGAGATGTTGAATTATTTGATGAAAATTACTGTGGATATATTAATTCTAATACAATGCGGGCAGGATATCCGGAGAGCAAACGCTGCGGAGAGTCTCTTTGTCAAGCATATAAGACACAAAAGGGACTTGATGTGGTGATTCCACGCTTTACCCGATCCTATGGACCAACTATGTTAATGTCTGACACAAAGGCTATCAGCCAATTTATAAAGAAGGGCATTGCCGGAGAGGATATTGTATTAAAGTCTGCCGGGAATCAGTATTATTCATACCAGTATGTTGCTGATTCTGTGAGCGGACTTCTGACTGTTCTCCTATGTGGAGAAAGCGGGGAGGCATATAACATTGCCGAAGAACGTTCGGATATGACTCTTAAAGCTATCGCTACCGTTATTGCCGGAATCAATGGTAAAAAGGTGGTTTTTGAAATTCCGGATGGGATAGAAGCTGCTGGATACAGTACCGCAACAAAGGCAAGGCTTGATGGGAGTAAACTGGCAGGTTTAGGATGGAAACCCCAGTATAATATTAAAGAGGGGATAGAGCGGACAATCTCGATTCTGAAAAAAACGTTATCCTGCAATATCCAATAATCGTATTGCGGATGTACTGTTTTTACCTAGAGGGTGTTTGAAAATTCATTCCCGCCAGATGCGCGCCCCACTTTGCGGTATATTTGAGCCAAATTCAGGTTACATAGCCCACTATGCACCCTTCATTTGGCTCAAATCTCCCACAAATTGTGACGCGCATCTGTCAGAAAGCAATTTTCAAACACGCTCTAGATCTCAACCAACTTTTCAAGCAGCAAAAGAACAAACTCCCTCTTTTTCGCATTCATCAGAGTCCAATAATGGATAAGCCTTTTTTGCTGTTCCGTCAGATCCGGATATTCGTCAGTATCAGAAAAGAACTGCGCCATTGAGATTCCAAAGGCGTCGCTGATCCGCTGGATAGTCTCCAGGGACAGGCTGGACTGCTGCCTGGCCATTTTGGAGAAGGCGGATTGGGAGATGCCGGTGATCTGCGAGAGGCGATACTTACTTATATGGTGTTCCTTGCACAATGCGTCGATTCGTTCCATGATATTCATCTGATAACCCCATTTCTGTGTGTAGTGGTTGTAGTCTTTGAAAAATGCCCGGTTACATCGGTTTTATTGTAGATGGAAAGCGCATCGGATGTTACCTGTCAATTAGAGAAGTAAAAACATTTCTACTATAGAATGTATCTTTTCTTACAAAGTTTTACACAGGAATGATAAAAAGTTTTAAGAATTCCAATAGTTTCTATTAAGAAACTTATTTACTTTCTAAAAAGAAAGTGTTATAATTTGCCAAAGGCAAAGGAGAAGATGGATATGGAGTACAATAATATCGGCTATGAGCGGGAGATCGATTTAAAGGAGCTGATGTTCGTAGTTCTGCGGCAGTGGCGTCTGCTGCTGGCTGCAGCAGTGGCTATGGCGTTTCTTTTCGGCGGTTACAAGGCAGTTTCCACCTGGTTTCGGGAGTTTGCCCCAAAAGAGAGTGTTGACGCAGAGAGCAAATATAAAAAAGAGATGGAGTATTATGAGCAAAAGCTTTTGACTGGTGAGAGAGAGGTGGAAAATCTCACAGATTCTATTGAAAGGCAGCGGGAGTATCTGGCAGAGTCAGTGTTTATCAATATGAGTCCCTATGATATATGGGAGGCAAAGGCGGATTTTTTCGTGGAGACGGACTATGAGATTATGCCTGGCATGGCTTATCAGAACCGGGATTTTACGGCTACTGTGCTGCAGACCTACCAGTCCGCCTTAAGCGGGACGGATTTTATAGAGGAGGCTGCGGAGTTTTGCAGCATACAGGCACGGTATTTGAAAGAGTTGGTGACTATCAGTATCGGCAGAAGCGACGAGGGCTATAATAATCTCTTAAGCATTCAGATCAGGCACCGGGAAGAGGGGAAAGCAAAGGAGCTTCTGGAGAAATACATAGAGGGCGTGTATCAGTACAGGGAGAAAATCTGCTCCAGTATCAGAGAACATACAATTACTGAGGTAAACAGGAGCCTGGGCGCGCAGGTAGATCTGGGGCTGGCAGACAGGCAGAGGAGCGAAAGGGCGCAGTTGGACAGCCTGATGGAAAACCTTGCGGCAAAGGAAGAGAGCCTGGATGCCTTGAATAAGGAGGAAGTCCCCCAAAAAGACGTCCCTGCTGTCGGCGCGCTGGTAAAGACCGGGGTGAAATACGGAATTTTAGGCGGATTTATGGGGATTTTTGGGGTGATGTTCTTCATTTGTATTCATTTTGTCATGAGCGATAAGGTGTCATCGGCAAGGGAATTGAAGTATCGCTTCCAGTTCAGGATCCTGGGAAATCTGCCGGATGGTACGTCCAAAAAGGGTATCAACCCCATTGACGCATGGTTAAGTAAGCTGGAAGGCCGTCCCCAGAGAAAGGACATAAACCGGGAATATGATTTGATCGCGGTCAATATCCTGAATGCTGAGGAGAAGACAGGCCCCATTTTTCTAACGGGAGGAGCTGTTCAGGAAAAGATCGACGACGTGGCTGAGAACCTGGGGAAACGATTGCCGGATGTGACGATGGTGTCCGGTGGGAATTTTCTTTCTGACCCGGAGAGTCTTAAAAAGCTTCCGCAGTGCGAATGTGTGGTTCTGGTGGAGCAGTGCGGGGTATCTTCCTACGGAGATACGGAATTAGAGATTGAAAAGATAAGGGATCTGAATAAAAAGCTGGCAGGATGTATCCTGATCGGATCATGAACGCTTTCGGTGTGTTGCAACCGAGATCTTCCTTCAAAAAATAAAGTTGACAAACCGCGGATAACGTTATATAGTCCAATTGATTAACTTGTTTTTCAGAAAGGAGTGCAGATGGCTGTGGAGACATTCTGGAAGAAGAAAAAAGGGGTGGCGTTGGCGCTGATCGCCGTGTGTGTGGTCGCGTCAGCGCTTTTGCTGTGTTATCATACGTTCAGGCCAAAGCCGGAAGATGGGAAAAAGGAGATCATTGTGGATGTCGTCTACGAGGATGCTTCCATGGACTCCTACGCCATAGCCACAGACGCCCGGTATCTGGAACAGGCTCTTGAGGAGGCAAAGGGCCTGACGGTTGAGGGATCCAGGACGGATCAGTTCGGCCTGATGATCGTAACGGTAAACGGTGTCACGGCGGAGTATGATAAGGATCAGGCTTATTGGGCCGTGGAACTTGACGGGAAGGCGTGCAATTACGGGGTGAGCATGCAGCCGGTGCGTGACAAGGAACATTACCGGCTGGTATATACCTCTGCAAACGCCTCATGAGATCAAAGACAGGGCGTATGGCCGCGGACGGGCTTTTGGCGTCGGTTTTGTTTGCGGCGCAGATCGCGCTGATCCATTTGCCAAACATTGAGGTGGTGTCCATTCTGGTGATTCTCTACACCCTGACCTTTGGCAGGCGGGTTCTGAACATTCTGGCGGCCTTTACCATACTGGAGGGGCTCTTCCACGGTTTTGGCATCTGGTGGGTCTCCTATTTGTATATCTGGCCGATCCTGGCAGGGCTCACGGCCCTGTTGAAACGACAGGGCGCGCCGGACTGGGGGTATGGGATCTTGTGCTGTTTTTTCGGGTTTTGTTTTGGTTTTTTGTGCTCCCTTCCTTATCTTGCGGGAGGCATTGGGGCTTTATTCGCGTGGTGGATCTCCGGGATCCCTTTTGATGTGATTCATGGGATAAGCAATCTGATCATCGGCCTGACGCTTTTTAAGCCGGTGAAGAGGGTGTTGGAGCGGTGCAGATGAGAAGGCAATGTGGTTGGTTTAAGGGTTGCGAAAAGTGAGAAAAAATGATGGAAGAATTATACAAATACCCTCGTACCCGCCACCTGGAGGGCTCCAGAAAGCAGGCGGGAGACGAGGACTTAAATTATGTGAGATTCGGGGATATTCGGGGAAAGTATCTGGTGCTGGAGGAAAAGATCGACGGTGCCAACTGCGGTATCAGCTTTGGGAAAGATAGGCGGATGCATCTCCAGAGCAGAGGGCATTTTTTGACAGGGGGTTATGGGGAGAGGCAGTTTGACCTTTTCAAGCGGTGGACCGGAACTTTTAGGGAACCGCTGTGGCAGATCCTGGGAAGCCGCTATGTGATGTACGGGGAGTGGATGTATGCCAAGCACACGGTATTTTACGACCGTCTGCCCCACTATTTTATGGAATTTGATATTTTTGACAAGGAAGAGAAGCGTTTCTTTTCCACAGCGAAACGGAGGGAGATCTTAAAAGGGGCGGGCTTTGTCCATTCGGTGCTGGTGCTGGATCAGGGGCGATACGAGAATCCGGATCAGATCACATCATGGATAGGGCCAAGCCATTTCATATCCAGTGACCCGAAAAAGAATCTTGAGGAGCAGTGTAGAAAGGGAAGCGCCAGGCTGGAGGAGACGTTTCTGCAGACAGATCTGTGCGGGCTCATGGAGGGCATCTACATCAAGGTGGAGGAGGGGGACTATGTATTGGACAGGCTCAAATACGTCCGCCCTACGTTTTTAAACGCCATTCTGGATTCGGAAAGCCACTGGATGAACAGGCCCCTTGTGGCCAATAAGCTGGCCGACGGGGCGGATCTGTTTTTGTAGGGGTATTTGACGGAATGAAGATCTTGTGGTTTTGTGGCGGCCTGTATGTGTTGCGGGAAAGACAGCTGTGGGGCAGTTCAGCGCTTCCTGTCTCGGAGCGTGTGGAAAGGAGGGGTGAGATATGGGAAACATATTGCGGGAGATCCGGCAGCGGGACTTCTCCCTGGATGGTCTTGCAGAGGCTTATCCGGATTTGAACCTGTTAAAGGGGGTAAAGCAGAATCCCCAGTACCACGCCGAGGGGGATGTGTACCGCCACACCGGGCTGGTGTGTGAGGAGATGAGAAAACTTGGGCAGTGGCAGAGGCTTTCTGAAAGGGAACAGGAGCTTTTGTTTCTGGCAGGAGCGTTTCATGACATCGGAAAGCCGGCCTGCACCAGGCTGGAGGACGGCAAATGGACCTCTCCGAAACACACCATTGTGGGAGAGAAGGTATTTCGGGCCATGGCCTATCGGGGGCAGGAGCGGTTTGGCCTTACTTTTGAGGAGCGGGAGCAGACAGCCCGGCTGATCCGCTATCACGGGCTTCCTGTCTGGTTCTGGACAAAGAGGCGTCCGGAGTTTGACCTTTTAAAGGCAGCGGAGAGCGTGCCTTTGGAGTTTTTGCATCTTCTGTCATTGGCGGACGCCATGGGGCGGATATCCAGGGAGCCGGAGGATCTGCGCGGACACATTGAATTATTTTACGACTATGGAAAGGAGCTGGGCGTCCTTAAGGGGCCCTATCCGTTTGCCAATGCCTACACCAGATATCAGTATTTTCACCGGGACTCTCTGTGGCAGGGCAGTACACTGTATGATGACACGGAGTTTGATGTGTGGCTTATGAGCGGGCTTCCTTTGGCCGGAAAAGACACCTGGATCAGAGATCACGGGGCGGGAAAGCCGGTGATCTCCCTGGATGATATCCGGGAGGAGTATAACATCGCCCCGGGGGAGAAATCCGCTAAGGTGGCATCTATCGCCACGAAACGGGCCAGGGAGCTGCTGCGCCAAAAAGAGCCTTTTATCTGGAACGCCACCAATATCATCCAGGAGACCAGGCAGAAGCTGTGCGGTCTGTTTTCCGCTTACGGGGCCAGGGTGCGCATCGTGTATCTGGAAGCACCTTACCGGGAACTGCTTAGGAGAAATGAGAAGCGCAGCCGCCATATTCCGGTTTCGGTGCTGGAGCGGATGATTGACAAGCTGGAGATTCCGGCGGGGTGGGAGGGGTATGAAGTGTTAAGGTTACCTGGTCACGTGAGAGAATAAAATTGCTGTATTGTTGAGTGAGCAATGGGCGGGGATTGTCGTGAGGCCAGTCAGAGGAGAGATGTCCCGTCCGGGTTCAGATATGCCAAACATTCCGATGAGCCCTTAAAGCGGAAAACACTCGGGGTTGGGCCCTCCTGTTTTCCTGGTCTCATCTCCATGGCATATATTCACCCTGCCGGGACATCTCTCCTCTGCCTGGCAAAACCAGAATTCGCTGGCTAAGGTTTGCTCACTTAAGGTAGTTTCGGTAGGGGACGCTGCTTCAACTTTGTAGCGAAAAATAGCTGTTTTTTATGGCCTTAAGTATATTGTTGTAAACCTGAAAGGATCTGCAGACAAAGCAGTTATCTTTTCACTACAGAGTCGAAACGGCGTTCCCTATCGAAACTACCTTAAGTGAGCAAACCTTAGCCAGCGAATTCTGCTTTTGCCCGGGAGGGAAGGGAGGCTGTGTGCCGGGCGGGTGAATATATGCCATGGAGATGAGACCAGGAAAGCAGGAGGGATGATACCCGACTGATTTCCGCTTTGGGCTCATCGGAATGTCTGGCATATCTGAATCCGAACGGCACACAGCCTCCCTTCCCTCCCGGGCTCCGCGACAATCCCCGCCCATTGCTCACTCAACAATACAGCAATACTATTTTCGGTAATCGTGACCGTTGTAGGTGGTGTGGCGTGCGACTACAGCATCCGTTTTCTACCCCCGATACCGGTTCAGACAGGCAAACACTTCCTGGATCCTGGGCTTTGTGAGTCCGCATGGCACATAAGAGCTGCAGAAAGGTTCCCACCCCTTTTTCTCCAGAGTGTCATAGAGCCAGTTTACGGTCTGTCTCACCGTCTTTTTCCCGTCCATGACCTGCTCGGCGCCGTAGCGCAGAAGGTGGGCCAGGGCGTTGGTCTGCTCAGAGTCCGCCAGCTGCTCCACATACCGCAGATCCACGTTTTCCTTGTCAAGGGAGAAGGAATCCTTTCCAAAGGATTTGATCTTCATGTGCTCGTGGCGGCTTCCGGCGCCCCGGTCGCCTCCCCGGCCCCGGCCATATCCCCGGTCTCCTCCAGAATCTCTGCCTCCAGAGCGTCCGCCCCTTTGGTTGGGCGCCAGCGCCCGCGAAAAATCCGGGATCTTAAAATCAGGAGCCTGGATCCTGGGGGCGGTGTGGTCCTTGCACAGCCCCTTTACCTGTCCGGTGATGTCCACAGGCTTATAGCAGTCCATCTGCAAAATCGTGTCCGCGATATAGAAAAACGCCCCGGAACTCCCCGCCACCAATATGGTGGAGACGCCGGCTTTCTCAAACAAATCCCTGGCCCGCTCCAGAAACGGGGTAATCGGCTCCTTTGCCCGGCTGATAACCTGCTGCATAAACTCGTCCCTGACCATAAAGTTGGTGGCTGAGGTGTCCTCGTCAATGAGGAACAGCCTGGCTCCGGCCTCAATGCCCTCGATGACCCCGGCCGCCTGAGAGGTGCTTCCGCTGGCATCCTCGGTGGAGAAGCAGGCCGTGTCCTTTTTGTTGGGCAGGTCCTTGATAAACAGGGAGATGTCCACCTGGCGGATGGAGCGTCCGTCCTCAGCCCTCAGCTTTAAAGCCGTGTCGTCGGTGATCACGTACTCCCGCCCGTCCCCGGCAATGTGGTTGTAAACGCCCATCTGCAGGGCCTCCAAAAGGGTGGACTTTCCGTGATAGCCGCCGCCTACGATCAGAGTGATGCCCTCATGGATAGCCATGCCCTTAAGCTCTCCCCTGTGGGGAAGAATGATGGTCTCTTCCATGGACGCGGGGGAGGTAAATGGAACGCTGCCCCTCATAGGAAGGTCGGAAACTCCGCTCTTGCGGGGCAGGATGGAGCCGTTGGCCACAAAGGCGGACAGCTTGTGTTCTTTTAGGTACTCCCGGACGGCCTGCTGGTCTTCGGCGAGAAAGATGGCCTGCTCCACCTTCTTTGGATCCAGCTTCCGGTAGAAGAAACTGTTCTCCACACACCGGGGCAGGAAATCAAAGAGGATCTTCTCCAGCTCTCCGGCATTGATGGTGCGGCCGAATGCCGGAAACCCCACATGGAACCGGGCGATGATCTTTTGGCCTGTAATCTGGCAGGCGCTGCGCTCCAAAACCTCCTGGCCGCAGCGGGTGATGGAGAGAAGGCCGCTTTTGCCGGAGCCTTTGGCCTTAAAATTGTAGTCCTCAAACTGGGAGGAAAACTGCCTGGTCAGATGGTCCTGGAGGGCGATTCGGGCAGGGGTCTGGGCGTAATACGCCTCTGGAAATCCGGCGTCCCTGTGAAGGATCTCCACATGAAGGCTGGAGGGAGAGGCAAAGGGGTCCCCCTGGACATGATCGATAAAAAGCATAAAATTGCCAAACTGATAACTGCCTGCCAGGGATTTGTAGGCAGGGTAGCTCTTATGGTCTACCGAGCGCAGCAAAACGCGCAGTTCACTGGATGATTTCATATAAATACCACTCATTTCCTTTTCTTTTTCTGTTTTGCGCAGGCGGGCTGCCTGCGTGGACATTATACACTATTTTCTGGAAAACTGCCATAAAAAGTTGAAGGAAAAAATCTGCTTGAACCGGTTTGGCCTACAGAATATAATAGTACCATGTAAAGTTCATCCATCCAAAAAAGGCAGAAACCCTGCCGGAAACAGAGGTAACGTTTTATGTCCCTGCAATTTATCTTTGGAGCCTCCGGCTCCGGGAAGACAAGATATCTCTATGAAGATCTGATCCGTCAGTCTATGGAGCAGCCCCAGATCCAGTACGTGGCCATTGTGCCGGAGCAGTTTACTATGCAGACCCAGAAAGATATTGTAACGCTGCACCCGGACCATGGGACCATGAACATTGACATTGTAAGCTTTGAGCGCCTGGCGTATCGGGTGTTTGAGGAGCTGGCGGTGGAACACTTGGAGGTCCTGGACGATATGGGCAAATCCATGGTATTAAGGAGAGTGGCTTCCGGGGAGCGGAAAAATCTGGGCATCTTTTCCGGCCATCTGAATCAGACCGGATTTATCAATCAACTAAAATCCATGCTGTCAGAACTTTATCAGTACGGGATCAGCCCCGACGGCCTGCGAGCAGCCGCCGTAGAGGTAAAAAGTCCGCTGCTTAAGGAGAAGCTAAAGGATCTGCTGGTGATCTATGAGGCGTTCCAAAGGGAGATCTCCAACCGGTACATCACCACGGAGGAGATCCTGGACGTGCTTTGCCGGGTGCTGCCCCAGTCCCGGTTCATCAAAAACAGCGTAGTGACTCTGGACGGGTACACCGGATTTACGCCGGTACAGTACCGGCTTTTGGAGCTTCTGATGCTCTATTCCAGAAAGGTGGCAGTAACCGTCACCATCGGCGTGGGGGAAAACCCCTTTGAGAAGGCGAAGCTTCAGAACCTCTTCCACATGAGCAAAGATATGACCTGCCATCTGGCAAAGCTGGCGGTAAAGAACCAGATCGTTAGAGAAAAGGATGTGGTCCTGGCAGACCAGGACTCTGGCGGTGGCGCGGATACGGGTGTGAGAACAAGTGCGGACGCAGAAACCAATATGGGGGCGGGAACGAGTACAAACATAGGAACAAGTACAGGCCCGGGAGTTATCGTAGCGCGGCGGCAGGGACGTTTTGCCCACAGTCCTGCCATCGGGTTTATTGAAAAACATTTATACCGCTATACGCCGAAAACGTTTCAGGGGGAGCCGGGACAGATCGAGATCTTTAAGGCCCGCACTCCGGCCCAGGAGATCGAGGGGGCGGCGTCCTATATCCACCGGCTGGTGCAGAATGAGGGAGTCCGCTACCGGGAGATCGCGGTCATAACCGGTGATCTGACCGGATACGGGTATGAGATCGCCAACCGGTTTCAGGCAGAGAATATCCCTTATTTTATGGACAATAAAAAGAGCATCATGGAAAATGTCATGGTGGAATTTATCCGGGCGGCCCTGGAGGCGGTGGAGAAGGATTTTTCCTATGAGAGTGTGTTCCGGTTTCTAAAGACAGGGCTGGCCTCCCCGAAGATGGAACAGATCCACCGCCTGGAAAATTATGTGACAGCCCTTGGCATCCGGGGATTTAAGCGCTGGAATCAGGTGTGGGAGAACACGTACCGGGGAGGGAAACAGCTAAACTTAAAAGAGCTGAACGATTTTCGGCAGGAGATCCTGTTAAAGCTTGGGCCCCTGAAGGCGGCGGCGGGGGATCGGGAGAAGACGGTAAAGACTATGACAGCGGCTGTGGTGGCCTGTCTGGAACAGTGCCAGGTCCAAAGGCAGCTGGAAGCTTACCGGGAACATTTTGAGGAGATCGGGGAGTACAGCCTGGCTAAGGAGTATGAGCAGGTCTATGAGCTGGTAATGGCCATGTTTGACCGTCTGACCCACCTTCTGGGGGAGGAGAAGGTGAGCCGGAAGGAGTACGCCCAGATCCTGGACGCAGGATTCGGGGAGATCACGGTGGGGGTGATCCCTGCCACGGTGGACCGGGTGGTGGTGGGCGATATTACCAGGACCCGCCTAGATCAGATCAAAGTGCTGTTTTTCCTGGGGGTCAACGAGGGGGTGGTGCCTTCCAGAAAAGACAGCGGCGGCATTTTGACAGACATGGACCGGGAGTTTTTAAAGGAAATGTCCATAGAGCTGGCCCCTACTTCCAGGGAGGACAGCTTTCGCCAGAGATTTTATCTGTACCTGATGATGACAAAGCCCTCCCGCGGCCTGGTGGTGTCCTACGCGGCGTTTACCCAGGCAGGCAAGGCCCAGCGGCCCTCCTCCCTTATGGGAGAATTAAGCCGGATGTTCCCGGACCTTCAGGTAAAGGACCTTGCCTTGGAGGAGAAAACCATAGCCTCCCCGGCAGAGGCTATGGACAGGCTGATCGAAGGGCTTCGAGATTATGAGAAGAACCGGGGAAACGGAAGCTTTCTGGAGCTGTACCGCCATTTTGCCAGGGAGGAGGCTCACATAGACCAGGTAGAGCGCATAAGGCAGGCCGCATTTTACACCTATGAGGAGAGGGGCATCAGCCGGGCGGCGGCAAGGGCGCTGTACGGGAAGGTGCTGGAGGGAAGCGTTACCAGGCTGGAACAGTACGCCTCCTGCGCCTACGCCCATTTCCTAAGCTATGGCATGGAGCTTATGGAGCGGCAGGAATACCAGGTGGGGGCTGTGGACATGGGCAATCTGTTCCACGGGGCTATTGATCTGTGTTTTCAGCAGCTGAAAGAGCAGGGAAGAAGCGCCGGGGATCTAAGTAATGAGGAGCGGGGACAGCTGGTGAAAGCGGCTGTGGACCAGGTGACCCAGGAGTACGGCAGCGCCATTTTAAAGAGCAGCGCCAGAAATCAGTATCTGGCGGGACGCATGGAGCGGATGACGGAGCGGACCATGTGGGCTCTGGGAGAGCAGCTGAAAAAGGGAGATTTCTATCCTGCCGGGTTTGAGGTGTCTTTTTCCGCCATCGACAATCTGGCGGCCATGAAGATCCGGCTGTCCGAAGAGGAGGAGATGCACCTGCGGGGGCGCATTGACCGGCTGGATCTGTGCGAGGACGAGACCCACGTGTATGTGAAGATCATTGACTACAAATCCGGCTCCACCCGGTTTGACCTGGCCGCCATCTACTATGGGCTCCAGCTGCAGCTGGTGGTGTACATGGACGCGGTGACGGAGTTGGAAAAGCGGCGGTTCCCCTCCAAGGATGTGGTGCCTGCGGGGATTTTTTACTACAACATCAAGGATCCTGTGGTGGACAAGGAGGATGTGGATGTGCCGGAAGATATTGACGCCCTGATCTTAGAGCAGCTGCGGATGAACGGGCTGGTAAACAGCGATCTGGAGGTGATCAGCCATCTGGACAGGGACATCCGGTCCAAGTCCGACGTGATTCCTGTGGCCATGAAGGACGGGATGATCCAGGAGAAGTATTCATCCGTTGCCAGCGGAAGGCATTTTGAGGCTTTGAAACAGTATGTGCGGGGCAAGATGAGGCAGGACGGCCGGGAGATTCTGGATGGAAATGTCCCAGTGGCTCCATACAAGCAGGGGAGCCGGACTGCCTGCGACTTTTGCCCTTACCACGGGGTCTGCGGGTTTGATCTAAAGGTTTCCGGCTACCGCTTTCGGCGTTTTAGCTCTTTAAAGCCGGAGGAAATATGGGAAGAGATCCTGGAAGGAGAGAATGAGGATGAAATGGACGCCAAAACAGCAGGAAGTGATAAACGCCAGGGGATGTAATCTTCTGGTGTCGGCAGCGGCGGGAAGCGGAAAAACGGCCGTTCTGGTGGAGCGCATCCTCCATCTGATCTGCGATGAGGAGAACCCGGTTGACATTGACAGGCTCCTTGTGATGACGTTTACCAGCGCGGCGGCTGGGGAGATGCGGGAGCGGATCTTAAAGGCTGTTGAGGAGAAGCTGGCAGAGAATCCGGCACAGGAGCATCTCCAGGTCCAGGCGGCTCTGGTACACCGGGCGCAGATCACCACCATTGACAGTTTCTGCTTAAGCCTGATCCGGGACCATTTTAATCTTTTGGATATTGACCCGGCCTTCCGCATCGGAGACGAGGGGGAGCTGATGCTCCTTCGGGGGGACGTGATGGAGGAAATGCTGGAGGAGTATTATGAGAAGGATGACCCGGTGTTTAGCCAGTTTGTGGAGAACTACGCTGCCGGGAAATCGGACAGCGGCATTGAGGATTATATTATGCAGGTGTATACCTTCTCCCAGAGCAACCCCTTTCCCCAGGAGTGGCTGGATCAGTGCAGGCGGGAGATGCTGGAGATGAATGAGGCGGAGCTTGACGGGACGACGTGGATGCGGTTTCTTTTGGAGGATGTCAGAAGGCAATCCGGGGAATGGGCAGAGCAGCTGGCAGAGGCTATGGAGGTGTGCGGCCAGGAAGGCGGCCCCTATATGTATCTGCCTGTGCTTCAGGCGGAGCTTGAGCTGGTGAAAACCATCGGGGCAGCACAGGATTATGGGACTTTGTACAACGCGCTCCAAAACGCGGAGTTCGGGAGAATGGCCGCTGCCAGGGGCAAGACCATTGATCCGGAGAAAAAGGAGTACGCCGCCGCTGCCAGGGACCGGGTGAAAAAGGCGGTAAAGGCTATGGCAGAGCGCTATGGCAGGCAGAGCCCACAGGAAGCTGTGGAGGAGCTGGCTGGCAGCAGGGATGTGGTCTTAAAGCTTTTGGAGCTGGCCGGGGAATTTCACAGACGGTATCAGGAGGCGAAACGGGACAAAAATATCGTGGATTTCAATGACCTGGAGCATGAGGCTCTGAGGGTTCTGGTAAAGAGGGAGGACAAAAAACTGTCTTACACTCCGGTGGCCGACGAGCTGAGCAAAAGGTACGCCGAGATTTTGGTGGATGAGTACCAGGACAGCAATGATGTCCAGGAGACCCTGATAAAGAGTCTGTCCGCAGAGCGGTTCGGGCGGCCTAATGTGTTTATGGTGGGGGATGTGAAGCAGAGCATCTACAAATTCCGCCTGGCCAGGCCGGAGCTGTTTATGAAAAAGTACGCGTGCTATGAGGAGTATGGGGCTGAAAAGGATCAGTCCAAAAACCAGGACCAGGCAGAGGACGAAGGGGAATCTGTCAGGGGAAAGAAGATCGAGCTGCGTCAGAACTTCCGCAGCCGGGCCTCTGTTCTGGACAGCATCAATCAGGTATTTTTCCAGATCATGACCAGAAACCTGGGCAATATCCAGTACACGGATAACGTTGCCCTTCATGCCGGGGCCAGTTTTGCCCCAACAGAGGATCAGGCCGGGACGCCTACAGAACTGCTTTTGGTGGACACAGGGACAAAGGCCATGGGGCCAAATGACGAGGAGCTGGAGGACTATACCAGCCGGGAGATCGAGGCCAGGCTGATCGCATCCAGGATCAGGGAACTGACGGACCCAAAGACGGGGCTGTCGGTGTGGGATAAGGAAGCGGGCTGCTACCGTCTGGCCAGGTACGGGGATATGGTGATCCTTCTGCGGAGCCTTACCGGGTGGACGGACTCTTTTTTAAACGTGCTGACCCAGGAGGATATCCCCGCCTTTGCCGAGACAGGAACCGGGTACTTTAACACCATTGAGGTGGAGACCATCCTGGCCATGCTGGCTGTTATTGATAACCCCATCCAGGACATCCCTTTGGCCGCGGTCTTAAAGTCGCCTGTGGCGGCCATGGATCAGGAGGAACTGGCGTGGCTCATGGCCGCGTGGAAGCATGCCCCTGAAAAAGGCCAGGACCGGGGGATCTACGGGGCTCTGCGGCTTGCGCTTCTGGGGAAAGAACAGGGAGCGGCCCAGGCAGCCCAGGAGACGGCGGCGGATATGTGGGATGAAGGCTGGCAGGAACCAGATGGGGATGAGAAAAAGGAGAGCAGAGAAGAAAAGTGGGAAAAAAATGACAAGATTCAGGAAAAAAAAACGGAAATGTGGGAAGACAGCCAGATTGATTGGGAGAGGTCCCAACAAGAGTGGGGAGAGCTGGCGGGGCTGGTGGGAATGCCGGAGGAAACGGCCAGATCCATACACAAAAAGTGCCGCGCCTTTGCCCGCCTTTTAAGCGGGTTTCAGAGCCAAGCAGCCTATGTCCCCATCCATGAGCTGATCCACCGCGTGTATTTGCAGACAGGGTATTATGATTATGTGTCAGCCATGCCTGCGGGGGAGGTGCGCAAGGCAAACCTGGACATGCTTATTGAGAAGGCATCCGCCTATGAGAAAACCAGCTACAAGGGCCTGTTCCATTTTATCCGATATATTGAACGGCTGAAAAAGTATGATACCGACTTTGGGGAGGCCACTGCCGCAGGCAAGTCCCAGGACATGGTGCGGGTCATGAGCATTCACAAGAGCAAGGGCCTGGAATTTCCCATCGTGTTTTTAGCCGGCATGGGGAAAACTTTTAACAAACAGGATATTAGGGGAAAGCTGTTGATCGATGCGGACCTTGGGATCGGCGCGGACCATTTAAACGTGGACACCAGGGTGAAGGCATGTACCTTAAAGAAAAATGTTCTGAAGCGGAAGATGGAGCTGGACGGTTTGGGTGAGGAGCTGCGGGTGCTGTACGTGGCCATGACCAGGGCAAAGGAGAAGCTGATCATGACAGGTACGGACCGGTTTCTGGACAAGAAGCTGGATCGGTGGCGTCAGAAGACCTGGACCGGAAGGCAGATCCCCTACACCATCCTGGCCACGGCGTCTTCTTATCTGGACTGGATACTGATGTGCCAGCCTGATAAGAGCCCTCTGTTTTCTGTGGACATGATCCCGGTGGAAAGTCTGGTGGGCCAGGCTGTGGCCCGAAGGATCGAGAGGGAGGTGTCTGAGGATGAGCTAAAGAGCCTTGATTTGGATGTTTCCTATGATGAGGGGATGGAGCGGCTTCTGACAGAGCGGCTTTCCTTTCAGTATCCTTATGAGGCGGACATTGACCTGCACACCAAGATATCTGTGTCCCAGTTAAAGAAACAGGGACAGGATACCGATGATAAAAACAGTCTGTTCCAGCCTTTGATTCCGGAGTTTTTAAAGGAGGAGGGGGAGAAGAGGGAGCCTGGCGGAGCTGTGAGAGGAAGCGCTTACCACCGGGTCTTGGAGCTTATAGACCTTCCTTCCATGGCAAAGGAGGAGGATGTCAGACAGTGGATTCGTCGGGCCTGCGGGGAGGGACGGATAGCCAAGGATGCCGCTGACATGGTAAGCGGGGAAAAGATCTGGAGGTTTCTTCAGAGTCCCATGGGAAAGCGCATGCGGCTTGCCCAGAAGGAGGGGCGGCTTCACCGGGAGCAGCAGTTTGTCATGGGAATACCGGCCCGGGACATGGGACTTGGAAGTTCCCGGGAGCTGGTGCTAATCCAGGGAATCATCGACGCCTGGATGGAGGAGGAGGATGGCCTTGTACTCGTTGACTACAAAACGGACCGGATCGGAAAAGGGCAGGAGGAACTTTTGGCCAAACGGTACCGGGTGCAGCTGGATTACTATAAGCGGGCTTTGGAGCAGATGGTAAAAAGGCCGGTGAAAGAGCGAGTGATCTATTCTTTGACTTTGCAGAAGGAGATCTTGGTGTGAATTGGAAGGGGAGGGGAGGGGATTATTGTTTATAGGGGGAGCTGAATTTGCTGTATGGTTGAGTGAGCAATGGGCGGGGATTGTCGTGAGGCCAGTCAGAGGAGAGCTGTCCCGTCCGGGTTCAGATATGCCAAACATTCCGATGAGCCCTTAAAGCGGAAAACACTCGGGGTGAGGCCCTCCTGTTTTCCTGGTCTCATCCAATGTCATTTAGATAAGCAAGGTCTCTCAGAAGAACTCTGCCATAAATTAGCTATGTGTTGGAATGATATGGGGATTCTGTCTGCTGTCAGAAGTTCTATATACTGATATTTCATATA
>CAJTGF010000027.1 GCA_910575585.1 Clostridiaceae bacterium | reverse complement strand
ATTAGGCTTCAAACGAAGCCCTCACATTGAACCTACTATCTTGCTAAAGATAGATTACAAACAAGCCCGCGCGGAACAAATGGGCTCCGCTTACGAGCGCACCGCAAACTCATCCAATATAAACCTTACCTGGTAATCTAACGGGATCTTCCCGGTCTTCGACGCATGCTCATACAGGGATGAGAACATCTGGCTGTACATCATATTAACAAGGAAGGAATAGGTATTGTCGCCCTGCGGGACGATGATGAACGTGACCGTCGGCATATCCCCGATGGTCGTCAGTTCCATCTGGTCCCGGTTTGTCAGGTTCTGCACCGCATCGATATTAAAAGCGGACAGCCGGACAGCCGCAGAGATCAGGATAGACTGGGCAGTCTTGTCCGATGCCTGCTTGAAGATGTCGTACTGGCGCACGCAGATGTCGTCCGGGTCGATCCTGCGGACCGCGTCAAAGGTCTGGTCCAGCTTGGAGTTCCCCTGCTTATCCGCTTTAGCCGTGGCAAGCATATGGGATACCATGGAGAAATTCTGCTCCTCCAGCGGGCGGTACCGGATCAGGTAGAAGATGATCGCCTCCAGGAGCGCCGTCTCGGATTTCTCCCAGAATGGGTCGGAGGACTTCTGCCCCTCGCTGGTACAGTTGATCAGGCAGTTGATCAGTGTCATGACATCTTCTTCCTTTTCAATGTAGCGGAAGGGGTTGTAGGTATTGGAATGAGCCATGTCCACCAGGTTGAACACGCGGAGGCGATAGTTCCTGTCCTCGAAGAACTTCCCGGTCGTCGCCAGCAGCTCCCCGGAAGGGTCCGTGATCACGTAGGACCCGTATTCCTGAAGGAGGTTTGGGCGTACCACGGCCCACGACTTACCGGTACCGGGGCCGCCGATGATGAGCACGTTGTTGTTCCCCAGCTTTTTGCAGTTCATGGACACCCTCGTGTTTTTGGTCAGGATGATGTTTGCCTGGGAACTGGAATCTGTCGAGCCAAAGGGTTCGTTGAAGTCCTTGTTGAACTGGGCGAGCATCTTGGTCGACATGAATTTTGCCGTACCGTACTGGGAATACGCCGTTTTATGTTTGTCCCTTACCTGCGTGTCGTAAACGCCGAATACTGCGAAGGCCACAATCAGGATGACCGGGCCGAACACCGGGCCGAAATACTTCATGTTAAAACTGATCGGGAAGGGTTCTTCTGCCATGATGAACAGCGCCGCCAGGATATGGCTGAACGTCACGTTCTCATTCTGTTCGGATTCCGCCACATAGGCGGCTTTCGCACAGATATATACGATCATCAGGATGGCCGCCACAGCAGCGACGGCGAAGATGATCCGTTTCTGGTGCTCCCGGTCCTTATCAATGTAATTAGATGCCATGTTTTTGATTTCCTTTCTGTATTTTTTGCGGGCCCCGCCCTGGCGCACATCTCTTAGAAATGTGCGTCAAGATCGTTATGCGTATAATCAGGCCGGATGAACTTTCCTGCCCTGCCAGCCGGCCAGTACCGGAATACCGCTTTTGCCACAATCTCATCCTCGGCGATCAGTTTCCGGTCCCAGTACCTGGCGTCATTGGAATTGTTCCGGTTGTCGCCAAGGCAGAAATAGAAGCCTTCCGGAATGTCAAGCGACAGGCCCGCAAACTCCGGATCCAGGAGCATCGGCTCCGCCAGGTACGGTTCTTCCAGCTTTGCCCCGTTGACGGACACGCTGCAGGTGCCGTTCTCCCCAGGCAGGAACGCTATGTGGTCGCCCGGTATGCCGATGATCCGCTTGATCAGGTAACGCCCTTCTACGTCCGGATCGTCAAACACGACGATATCCCCCCGCCTGTAGTTGCGCAGGAACCTCAGCCCGATCACCCGATCACCCGGCTCGATGGCGGGCGACATGGAGGATGTGGGGATGATGGCGTTCGCAATCACGAACCCGTTCAAGAGGAACATGGCCGCAGCTACGCAGAGCACCGTCTTGAGGAGCGACAGCATATCCCTGATATTCTCCTTAAGCCTCATGGCTGCTTTCCCTTCTGGGTGCATGTCTGCACCTCCTTTCCGCAGGATCTCCGCCTGCAGGAAGGCGGCTTTATACAGCCAGCATCCGGCATGGCGGCTGGCGGCTTATAGGCTGCCGCCTTTCTGCATGGTTCAAAACAAGTATGTCTGATCTGACAAAAATACACGAAAAAAGCAGGCCGGTCTCCCGGCCCGCCCATACGGCTCCTTTCTTTTTTTCTGCCTGTTCCATATTGCGGTCATATGCCTGCATGGGAAGCTTATCTGGTATAGGAAAGTTCTGCCTCGCGCCCACGCACGCTGATCTCCTCGCCAAGATCCACTTTCTGCACGATGGAAGGCTCCGTTTGGTAGTGGTAGTTGATCTCAAAGATCTCATGGACTGTTCTGGAAAATTCCTGGCGGAACGACTCCTGCACCTCTGGCGTCTCCCTGGACAGTGCGGAAGCCATCTCCTTGAACTGCTCAAGGATTTCCTTCTTATAGGTATCATCATGGGCATCCAGGCAGAGTTTCCTGGACAGGAACTCGTCCCATCCTGGCCCGTCATACAGGTCTGACATGTCCTTGGTCGATTCGGCGGCGAAAGAGGAAAGGATCATCCCCTTGATCTGCGCCATGTCCCCGCGGAGGTCACCTGCGGCCGCACTGTTGCCGAGGCCCATGGCACTTAAGTCATCCAGGCGGTTTCCCATTTTGACCACGTCATCTTTCATCCGCCCATGGTCGTCCATCTGGTTCTGCTCTATGGCGGACGCAAGCTGGTAGGTAGTGCCGACGATCTCGCACGCACGCATCAGGTCCTCAACATATTCTTTCTTTAATTCATGCACCCTTTCGTCCACGGAAATTCCCATGAGCCTCTGGCCTTCGCCCTGTACCCTGCGAAGCTCCTCTTCCAGTTCCTTGCCCTGCCCCGTGATCTCCTTGAAGCCGCCGAAAGACCGGAGCGTGTTATACAGTTCCTGTTCATAGCAGCGGTCGGTCCGGTCATTCTTGGCGATCAGGTTCGGTCCGTCCGCCGTGTCGATGTAGTATTTGAACCCATCACGGTCCAAACGGATGTACTGAGACGGTGCCTCCGTGTTGATGATGATGCTGTGGTGCATGTCATTCTTTGACCCGGACAGTAGCTTCTCGACTGTCCCTATCAGACCCGTCTCCCGTTCCTGCTCGATGCGCTTAAAGTCACCGGTGTACAAAGTCTCCGCCATCCTGACGGTCTCCATCACCCCGTTGCCCATATCGAGCGGCACGCGGAGCCGCACAGTGTTGTCCAGCTCATTCTCCCCCATCTCCGCACGGGGGACGCTGATCAACCCTGCCCGGTTGATATACTCATATAGTTCCTTGTCGATCTCCAGCCCGGCCGCTTTTGTCATCCCGCCTTCGTTCGCCTTAATCCACTCCAGCAGTTCCTGGGGGTCCTGCGGGCTGCGCTCCGGCCTGATGCGGGTATAATCCTCGATAGCCATGTTGGCGGCACGCTCCTCGCTTTTAGGGAACACAAGATAGGAATGCAGCTTGGCGAACTCCTCGCCTTCCTTAGCCGGCTCAATGTAGTCCTGCCACGCGAACGGGATGCCGGCTTTGATAAATTCCGACTTCATGCCTGGCAGCAGATTGGGGTCAACCTCGCAGACCATGAGGGTCCTGGACGCCTTCTCCGGGTCAAGCCTCCCGTTTTCCCCAATGGCGAGGTCAATGACATCCTCTTTTCCCTGTACTTTGGTATAAGCGAAGCGGTTCTCATCAATCTTATCCAGGCTGTCAAAGATGGCCGCAGCCACCTGGGAGCCGATCTTTACCGCGCTCCTTCCGGCACTTAATTCTGGCATAATAAACCTCCTTTAAAAATGTGGTCAAGCACTGCTGCTCATTCCCCGGTCATGCGTCACTCACGGAATCCGGGAAGAACTTCTTATACAAGTCCGGATGTTCCTCCAGCATCCTCTTGGCTTCGATCAGGTCAAGTGGGCGGATGGAATCCTCCTGCTTGTATTTCACGGTACACCGGAAGAAATTGCCGTTTTTAGTCCGGTAATTGTAATGCACGCATGGGTTGTCCAGCCCGCACCTCCCCTCCGTCCTTAGGAACATCTCGCTGTTGTCCGTGTTATAGGCCAAGTCGTTGATGATCACCTGCTTGTGTGGGATATGCTGTTCCAGGAATCTTTTTTCTTCACTCACGAAGAGTGCATGCTTCTGCTGTTTGGAGATCTGGGAGATCACCGGGAGCTTTTCTACCAGGTCCGCCGGGAGCCTGTCCGAGATCTTCCTGGTGGTTTCCATCGCCTGCCCCTTGAGATCCTTTAAGTCCATTTCCCTTTGATCCCTCTTTTGGTCTTCCCGGCCTTCCGCAGCCTCCGGGGCCTCTCCCTCTTTGGCATCCCCGGGAGTTTTTTCCGGGGCAGAGTCTCCATTGCCCTGATCTGCGCCCACAGCGTTACTCTTTGCCTCCTGTTCCGGCTCTTTGCCGGTTCCCGTATCCGGTTTCTTCTTTTCCGGCCCATCTCCCCCGTCCGGCCTGCTGCTGGTTCTAGGGTTTGCTCCGCCCTTTACGGGTTTTCCAGCATCTGCTGGCTTTTCGGGTGCTGCGGGTTTTGCGTCCCCTCCGGCATCCTGACTCTGCATGGCATGCGCGGTATTTCCCGGACCGCCGTCCTTCCCGGTTTTCTCTGTTGCTTTTTGGGCAGATACCCCGGCGAGTATGCCGTCGTGTTCTGCGGATAAGGTTTTTTTGTTTGATTTTCCGTGATCCTCAGCGGATACTGTTTTTTGCATGGAAATTTGCCGTGTATCCCGTGCAGGTGTTCCTGTAGGATTTTGTTTATCCGCAAAAACGCCGGTATCCAAATGTCCCTTTTCCGCCACATCTACCCTTCCCGCCTTTTCTCCCTTCTCCCCGGATATCTTCTGCTGTCCTTCCTTCCCGCCTTTTCCTGCGGATAGCTGTTTATCAGCACCCGGCGTCTGGCTCTTTCCGGACCCCAGGTTCCCTATCCGGCCTGCCTTCTTCTTTTTTACGGCGTCCAGGAGTTCCTTCCCCTGCTTCCCTGTATCGGCATGGATGGAGGTGCGGAGCGCTTCCAGGTTGCTGAGCGCCGAGGACGGGAACATCCCTCCGCCTGGGAACCCGGACTGGATCCCGCCTGGGAATCCCCCCGGCTGCCTGCCTCTTGGCACTGGCTGGGAAGATGCCCCTGCAGGCGAATGCGGCTGCCTCCCGTCTGCTGCGGCTGGCTTTTCCTGCCCGCCCGTCCGGCCTTGTCCGGAAGCTGCCCCCTGCTCTGTCCGTTTCTTGTCAGATCCTTTTTTGGCCGGCGTTTTTTTATCCCGGGAGTTTATCTCCTGCCCTGCGCTTTTCTCTTTTGCCTGCCCTGTATTCTGGTCCATACCTGCATTCCTGCCCCGGCCCTGTACGGCGGCTTTTTCTTCCTGGCATCCTTTCACCTGACTGCCTATAGCGGATCTTTCAGCGCCCTCCATGGCCCTTTTTCCGCTTGTACCGGCATCAGGATGGTTGGTATCGCCACCTGCCCCGGATCCTTTTTGGGGTCCCGTCCCGGACACGGCCGCACTGTCCCCGCCAGCCTGTTCAGCCTGAGCGGCTTTGTCGCCTGGGCCTGGCTGGTAGCCTGCGCCACTGTCATCCCCCACACTGTTTCCCGTAAGGGTGGCCTCTGGGGCTTTTACGTTTCCAGCCCCATCACTCCGGGCTTTCTCCGGGGACTCCGCCCGCCCTCGCTTTTCCGCAGGCTTTCCGTCTGGGTGGCTGCCGGTATCCTGCGCCGCCGGTATGCTCTTCTCTTTTTCCCCGGCGAGCTTTGGCGGCATGGATGCCACTTCAGGTTCCGGGCTTTCTGTCTGGTCCGTCCGGCCCGGCTGAACGGCTGCTTGATGGGATCCCCCGTCATGCCCGGGATCCTCTGTTTCCGCTGCTTCTGTGCCCGTTGGATCTTCCATCTGCCCCTCCAGCTTTCCGCAGGCACCCGACAAATTCGGCGCATCCTGGGCATCTGGTGTGTCCTTGGCACCCTGGCTTTTAGCGGTTTCCAGATGCACGTCCTCTGTGGCCCCGGAGCCTTCTATACCGGTTTTTGGTTCTGGCAACGGTGTGGTGATCTTAATGTTTAAGGGCGGCCCCTCCGCCTCCTTCATGTACGTGTCACGCTGGACATCTGCGTGTATGCTGATCCGTGCGGTACCAGGCTGGATTACCTCGTAGCCGCATTCCGCGCACCGCAGGGTCCATGCGGTAATGTCATAAGCATTGTCAAAGTAACTGGCTCGGAGGATCCTTTTCTCCCTTACATACGGAAGGGCGCAGATCGGACACGTCCCGTTTTCTTTTTTTAACAGTGATCGGATACTGAGCATTGTGCCGACTTCCTTTCTTCACGTTTCTGCTTCTTGACCTTCCTGATATACTTTTCCATATAGATCTTCGATTTGTATTTTTCCCGGCAGTACATGCATTCCTCGTGCTCCTGCGCCGTCATCCCCAGGTCGCTGAAAGACTCGTATACGAAATCGATATCCGTGCCGAAAAGCTTGGATACATATTTCAGTCGGCACTGCCCGAGGTACTTACGTCCGTCTACGGTGCTGAAGAAATGGAACGCATCCTCCCTCGTCTTGAAGATCTTATAGTTATTGACCATATACCGGAAACAGATTTTCGCCCTCTCCCGGCCTCCCTCCGTGTTTGCGAAAAAGCCTTTCGGCGGTTTTTCCATGTTCCGGTCGACCAGGTCCGCATAGATCTCCTCTGTTGCCTGCTCTTTGTTGAAATGGTAAAACTGCGGGTAAAGTTTCCCGACCAGGTATGGGATCCGCATCGGCTCGCTCACTTCCTCCGGAAACGGGTAAGCCCTTACAAGGCTGTGCAGCTTCATCTGTTTCAAGACGTCCTCCGTCAGCCGCAGATGCACCGCATCAGCGTTCCAGCGGAGGTAATACCGGAAGGCGTACCTGCATATCTCCAGGATATCGTCCGGATCCATCTTCGGGTTGGTCTCCTCATAAAACGGCTTAAAGTCTGCGTACATCCCTGCCCATACGGAGTCGTAGATATAACAAAGGTCCTGCTTCTCCATGGCAGCTGTCACCTCCTTTCATCAGGTTCTGTAAAAATTATGGAGTATGGATGGCAGTTTTCACACCCGCCGAATGCCCGGTGTCAATCCTCACCTGCATATGCCGAAAAACCGCATGTGACTTCCTGCGGCTCATAGTAATCCCGGTAGCGCCGGATAAATCTTTCCGGGTCGCCGGATACGCCGCTGGCTGCGTCATACAGCACCCAGCGCCCTTCCACGAGCGCCGCATTGTAGGCATGCAGATGGTTCTTTATCTTCATTGCAGGAATCCCTTCCATGTCCAACAAGGTCAAGAGCATGCCGGAAAACCCGGAACAAGTCGTTACCCCGTCCATGACGGCGGTATAGGTTGTGGCATGGATCCCGGTATAATCCGGTACGCAGTCCTGCCCCATGCCCTCAAGCTGCCATATCGTTTCATCATCCGCATACGCCACATGGCTGCAGACCCATTGAAAGGTCTGTTCTGCCTTCTCGGCATCAGATCCGTGAAAGGAATCTGAGATCTCTTTAATCTTCTGCTTCGCCTCCGTATGTTCTTTATATGCCTGTATCGGTGTCCCATACCAGGTCCTAAAAAACAGGCGGACATCCCCATTCGGGTATCGTTCATATTCCATGCTGTACCCGACATTCCCGCAGTATAAGTCCCGGCTTGCGGAATAGATTTCCCTGTCCATTTCATAATCCCCGGTATACACGCATCCTCCTGCTCCATCATCAACAACTGCCCCAGGGGTTCTATACATGCCTTTGCCGCTGTACAGATATCTTTTGTCAGTATTGAAGAAAAAGATATCGGAACCCTCAGCTGCCATCACTGTATCAGAGTCAGTCGCCCATAGTGCGGATATATTCCTGTGCCTCCCCTGCATGGATTACGTATGGATGGGGGAATACAGGCAATAAATCCCGGCGGTCAGTATTGCGGCGGTAAAGCGTACTGTAAAACGGTTTTTCATAGCGGCCTCCTTCTGTACTGAAGATTCTCTCTCTTGCACTTTCCTTAAGTATGACCATAGCAGTATGGTGCCTTGAGCCGTAAATCAGCGTCAGGAGGATGCATATGTGGATATTTTTACACACAAAAAGAGGCCGCCATAATGACGGTCTCTTGTATAGGTTACATGGATTGCTGCTTCGGAAAATGGTAACCCTGTTTCTGCATCTGCAGGATTATGATTCTGGGTATCGGTATCCATTATGTGACATACGTTTTTTTAATTCATCGATATCAAGATTTAATCTTGCTGCAGCAAATTCTGGTGTCAATACTGCATCTTGCACCAGAGCATAAATTTCCAATGCACGCCCCTCTTCTTTCAAACTTTCCGATTTCAGTTTCAAAATCTGTCCACCCATAATCTCACCAAGCCTTTCTTTTGCCGGATTATCATCCGGAATTACATAGTCTGCCAGTTTGTTGATCAGCGCGATGATATCCACATACAGTCCTGATGCATCCTCGTGCTCCTGCATCTGCTGAAGCTTCCCGCAGATTAAACGGTAATCATCCAGCATTCGTTCAATCTTTTTGGGGTTTACACTGTTCGATTTCAGAAAATGTTCATACCGCAGGATACGGTATGGCAGCAATGCCAACAGACGTTTCTCAAAAATGCTATCCACTGTATAATCCTGCGCCATGATCACCGGGACTTTATAGGTTACCGTCTGCCCGTCCGCAAAACGAATCCTCGCAGTATGATGGTCTGGCATGTCCCTGTGGTTCCTAAGATACAGTACACAGGATTCTGGAAAATCAATCTCGATGATCCCCTTGTCCATTACTGAATGCTCAATAGCAATCGCAAAATCATATTCAATCATCCTGAGTACCATATCCCCGTCTTTTTTTGACTGGCATTCGATATGGTACAGATGCCCCTCAATTTGTATAATGGAATCTGTAACGATCTTTCCAAACTTTTCATAATGCTCGTTACGCAGTTGTAAAAATTTCTGATCTTCCGCATATGCGGTTCCGAAAACCTCATTGATCAGCGGGATCAAGAGGAACGGCATTTTCTGTGCGATTGTCCGGAACACGTCGTCAAAGACTGTGTTGAACCCTTCACCGTTTTCTGCTATTTCGGCACCTTCCGCACTGCTGTCAACACACTTATCCATTGGTTCTCTCCTTATCTTTATTATATGTTTTTTTGATGGTCTTTGTCAATGTCCAGATAACTCCTATCTTACGGCTTGCACACCCCGCACGGGGAATACCCATCTTCGATCAGTTCATCCCTGGCGCATGTCCAGAATTTGATATTTTCCGGGTTCGCTTTCTGGACGCTCGCACAGTCCAGCAGATGGAATTTCCCGGTATTGATATTGATTGCGTATTCCTGCTTTCCAGTACCTCTTTCATCGTCCTGGATGCCTGCTGGATCCGTTTCCCCGCTTTCCTTCCCGTTGTCTTCCACCCAGCTTTCACCGGTCGCATAATCGATCCCGATACCCGGCTGGACATTATAGGCGAACACATGGAAGCATACACCTGAACCATTTGTTTTGCCGTTATCTTCGATACACATTGCTTCCATCTCCACACCCCTGCATACCAGGTCATCATCCAGGAATACCGGCGTGACACGGTAGAGGACATGGTGCTTGGTTTCATGGACATGGTCTGCGATCTCATTTTCAAACGGGAGCATCCCTTCGATATTTAAGTATCTGGTGCCCGTGACCAGGTTCTTCTCATTCGCGTTTTCACCGGCAAGCTGGAATCCTATAAGATGACACCGGTTGTACAGATACAGGTCGCTGATCTGCTCAGGGTATTTCACCGTATGCCATCCGCTTGGCTTCACCTGCCCGATCTGGCCGCGCTCTTCCATCGGCATCAGCGTCTCACAGATATTGGCATAAGCCTGCCCGCACCGCCCAAGGTCATCCAGGTCTGAATAGGATTCAAAGACATCCGGATCTCTTGCGCCTTCGGAAAAATACGGGCTGTTCCCATGGACTTCTGCCCACGGGGTACCGCTATATGCCGGGATCACATCTTCACCGTTCCAGGAAAGGATGCTGCCTTCCGGCGTTCCCTGCAGGATCTCCGTCTCTGTTTCCTCGATAAATTCCAAGTCTGCCAGTTTGTCTAACTCTGGCAGTTTCCCACAGCCAGAAATCAAGACGGCTGATATAAAAATGGCGGCGATGGCAGCCGCCACCGCCATCCTGGCCATGGTATTGTTTTTTGTATCGGCTGCTTCCCGCAGCCGTCTGGTTTTAATATCCATATTTTTTGTCCTTTCATTCGGGCCTTTTTATTTTTTTGCGTTAGGGAACCTTGCGATTTACTACTGGATCTCCCCGTCTATAACAACTTCAACATACCCGTACTTCAAGTTATCAAAAACAATGTTTTCACCCATCTTCTCCCAGTCCTCGCGCAACATTTTGATCTGCTTTGTTTTTGAAAGGCCGTCATTCCCTCTTGTGTAGGTCATCTCTTCCTCTTTGATCTGCTTGATGATAATGCTTTTGATTTTTTGATGGAAGTGGTCGCCGCCACAAGCCGCATGCTACTATACTCCTCGAACCCATTGCAGCTGTTTAAAATATATATCTTTTTCATGGAAAACCTCCATATTTTTTAGATTGTTTTTAAGGAATGCCCAGATCATCCGGAACGCAGGATCACCGTGCTTCCATCGGCCGCCTTCAAGGCTAGGCGGGTAAACACCCGTATGCCCCGGATATCGAACATTTCCGCAAAATCCTCCTCATCGATGCCGACACGCCTAATGAAATGGTTCAGTAATTCATGCAGGGTAAGGGATTCCCTGTACGTGTCGTATCTTGCGCTAAGGTACTCCCTTACTTTACGCTCAACCCTCGGTTCCGGCAACAAATAATTATCCCGCTCAAAGGACTCTATCTGATAGATGCTCCCATGCATCATGAGAGGCCATGTGACCCAGTGTTCCTGGGTATACATCGCATCCATGACGCCATGATAGGCTAACAGTTCATCAGGGCGCTCCAAGAAACGCTCCTGTACATCAGCGGAATACACCATGATAGAGGTACCAACCTCAAACGCCGCATCATACCCAACACCTGAGACAGCCCCTACGATGTTCGTGCTAACGCATATCCGGGGCGTGTAAGCATCTTCCTCTTCGCTCATCGCCCACGGTATCCTTGGCTCAAACAGTTTGTACATATCACCCTCGGTATCCAACGAAACATGATATACTTGCATTGCTTACGCCTCCTTTTGTTGTTATCGGAACTTACCACACAGCAAGCTTTGCGGTAACTTAGCAGTTATACTTCCCCGCGGTTCCGGAACGCCCGTGCCAGTGTAGGGCCATCGACCATTTGGATGTCAGCTCCGTAAGGGATCCCTGATGCCAGCTGTGTGACCTTGATACCCAGCGTCTTCACCAGATGGCTGATATATGTGGCCGTAGCCTCGCCTTCTACACTGGAATTAGTCGCCAGGATGATCTCGTCTACGTCATCCCGCAGGCGGATCATCAGTTCCTTTAAGCGTATATCGTTCGGCCCGATGCCTTTCATGACGTCAATCGCGCCCTGCAGCACATGGTACACGCCGTCATACACACCGCTCCTCTCCATCTGGGCCATGTTGTCGTCATTCTCCACGACCATGATGACCCGGTGGTTCCGGTTCTGGCTCCGGCATACCGGACAGGTATCCTCATCGGACGTGGCAAAACATATCTTACAGTAGGAAACGTTCTCACTGGCGTCCCGTATGGCATCAACCAGCGCCACTGACCGTTCCTTCGGCAGCTTCACGATATGGTATGCCAGTTTCTCCGCCGTCTTCTGCCCAATCCCCGGGAGCATGGAAAGCTGCGTTACGAGCCGGTTCATCTTCTCGCTGTAGTATTTCATCAGAATACCTCCTCGTTCTGCTTGTCTTGCTCATTTTCTGTCTCCAGGTAGGTTGTGACATTCCCACTGCCCCAGCATTCGCCGTGGACGGTGTCTTTGTAGCCTTTGATCTTTTTGGCAGGTACCCATGTATACCGTACCGCTTCTTAATACTTTTCCCATATTTTTCTCCTTTTTGATCGTTTGTTTTTGTGCTGTGTTTTTTTAGTAGCTGTATTTTTTTATACTCCCATGTCTTTTCCCTCCTCTGATGCCTGTTTTTGTTCATAGGAAGTATGGCAACCACCCAGATAGCCTTGTTTGCGTTTTACAAAAAATACCCATCCGGCAGGGGCTTCCCTGTTGGGCGGGTATTTCCTTATATGCAGGCTATCACCTGCCGCTCCTCCTATCTGCATGGTGTTTCCTACACCAAGTTTCCTGCTCCTCATCTTCGGCCAGCTTGTCCTCCGGGGACAGTGTGATAAGGCAGGTATACCCTGCCACCAGTAGGAACAGTACGGCTAACAGCACGGGCACGATCCTCATCCACATTTTTCTGGATCCTTTCTCTCTGCATCGGTGATCCGGCATTTTTTCGACAGAAACCTGGCTTTATGGAAAGTATGGTATGGGCCGCCAGTTATCTCCCCTGATCAATCATGGATCAGGACATAATAACCGCCAAGATGATCGCATTTACGATCTTACTGCGGTCAAATGGTGCCTCTGTACCGTTTTTTTTGATGATATTCATTATTTTTCTCCTTTGGCTGGGCCTATAGCTCCATGCCTATTATTTGATCACTGATAGTATGGAAACGGGAAGGGCCCCCGTGGACGCCGTTTTTCCGCATTAAAAACCGCCCTATAAAAAGGCGGTTTAGGAACGGTCGTCATGATCCAATCAATACAATCTTTGAAAAATTGTGATGTACGCAGCAAACTAGCTGTTTTCTTGCAAATGGTAAAAATAAAGTTTCACTTTTTTCGCTCTCCTTTTCTTTTAGGCGTTTTCCATGTCATACCACCGTCTCTTCTCCCGTGAACACATTGACAATACGCGTCCCAGGCCCGAAAGCAGCGCGAGCTTCGGCAAGTTCCTCATCCGTGAACCCCTTGTGGTGCCTGCTGTAATCCTCAAGGAACTTCCCTTCCTGGGCGTCAGCGGCCCTTTTGGTCGCAGCCCGGTCGAAGTGATAGCCGGCATATTCCAGCATCTCACAGTAGTCATCCGGAATGTAGTGGCCGCTTGCGATCCAACGGATTGCGCCGTTCGGCTCCACAACGGCTTCCTGATCCGCATACAGGACGGCCTTCTTTACTTCCTTTTCTGCGTGTTTTTTCCAGAAATCTCCTAGTTTTCCACTGATCTCCTTCTCAAACCTTGTCATACATTATGCTCCTTCCTGCACTAATCCTCGAAAGCGCATCCGTTAGCTTTTCTTTCGCTTAGGATGATCTCTTCAGGATAAGCCCCTATCACAGTTCCATCCTCAAATTTAATCTCCCACATAGGGAGAGTACACAGATCTTGCGTTTCCGCCGAACATCTTTTTATAACTCGAAAATCTTGTCCTACTTATCTTTGTGTTCTTCAAAAGGACTCCAGAATTTCTTTGCAAATCATTCATTCTCATAGCATGAAAAGCAGTCATTTATAAATTCCTGCTCTCTTTCTGATGTCATATCTTCCCGGCATTCGAGGTATTTGACCTTCATATCTTCCCATGTCATGACTTTCTTCCTCCTTAACATCTGCATCTTTTCTGCACATCCTCTACATCATAGTCCGGATATTTTTCTGCTGTCCGGTATGTGGTAATCATAGAAACCTCTCCCAAATTGCGGAAGCCGTGATATCGTACAAGGCCATAGGCCGTCTGGCAGCGCAATGTCCATGGCGGCTGTGGATGTTCCATGGTCCTGCGTCAGCCTGCGGATATGCTCACACAGTTCTTGCTGCGTGAATCTTTTCCCGTTAATATGCCCGCCATCGGACAAGTTAAAAAGCTGTTTTGCAACCTCATTCAATATCATGATCATCTCCATTCCGCCAATTCTTAGGCTGCGCTAAGAAGCAATCCTGTGTTATCTGTAAAGGCATCCTATATCGCTACATTGAGATCTTCCTCAATTCGTTTTGAGCCTCAAAAAATTTACAAACGACATAAAGTTCATCTAATGGGATATCCTGCACTAATGTCCAACATAAACGAGTGGCTGCATCTCATCCTGCCGCTGTTTGTACCATCTGCTTCAAGTTCATGTATGACCCCTTCCGTCATTTGATTTCGATGCCAGCTTCCTGGAATGCTCGCTGCATCGTTTCGTTGCCTTTTGTCAGTTTCTTGATCGACAGGTCCTCCGCCTTCTGGTTTGCCAGACGCAGATTATTTTCAGACTTTAAAAGGTTGTCCTTGATCTTCTGCATACTTTCAATAACCTTGTCGATACCCGTGATGGCGTCACGATAACGGTCTGATGCCAAGCGGTAATTCCTTCCAAACGCATCCTTGAACGCCAGCATCTGCTGTTCGAAATTCACCACATCGATGTTCCTTGCCCGCTCTGCCGCCAGATCACGGCGCAGGGACAAGCTGTGTTCTGCGGCGTTCCTGAGCATACTGATCAGCGGCAGGAAGAACTGCGGGCGGATGGCATACATCTTCGGATACTTATGGCACAAGTCCACGATTCCAGCATTGTATACCTCGTTGTCCGGCTCCAGCATGGTAACCAGCACCGCATACTCGCACCCCTTTTCCGTGCGGTCCTTGTCCAGCTTCTTGAGGAAATCCTCATTCTTATGCTTGGCAGACACGCCTATATCGGCTTCGTTCTTCATCTCAAACATAATAGAGACATATTCCATCCCGTCCCCGTCATAGTCACGGAAGATGAAGTCGCCCTTGCTGCCCCCGCTGGCATCGTTATCCTTCTCAAAATACGCATTCCGGAAGGCCATGGCGCGGACCTTCTCAAACTCTGCCATGCAGTGCTGCTCCAGACTCTCTCCGATCATCTTGGTGGACTGTTTTGCCTTAAAGTCCCGGTATCTCTCGATTTCCTCATCTTTCATCTTCATCTGCTCCTCATAGTACATACGTGCTGCCTGCTCATCAGCTTCCGCTTTTGCAGCTGCCGCCTTTAAGTCCCCGTCCATTTTTTCCGCTTTCAGCCGTGCCTCCAGCAGTTCCCGGTCTTTTCCCTCCACGGCATTCTTTACAGCCAGTTCCGTTGTCTTCCCGGCATTGGATATTTCGGCTTTCAGCTTTTCGATCTCCATACGGCTTTCTGACAACGCCTTTTCCTTCTGCAGCTGTTCCTGGGACAGTTCTTCCTTGAGAGCGGCGATCTGTTTAGCGGCATCTTTTTCCGCTTCCGCACGCGCCCTGCCGGCTTCGGACTCATTCTGCTTTTTCAGTGCCTCCATCTCAGCCTTCCATTTAGCCTCATGAAGCTTGATCGCCTCCTGGAATTCTGCGTCCCTTACCTGCTTTGCGATCTGTGCATAGCTTGTTTCGTCTACGGAAAATACCTCTCCACACTTTGGACATTTGATCTCTGTTGTAGCCATGTTTTTTTCTCCTCTCATATTCCTTGTATTTTTTGTTCACGGATAGTATGGAAATGGGAGGCCGGATGAGGCCTCCCGTTTTTGCGGATATCTTATATTTTTTGAAGATCAAACCTGTATAGGGTCTTTTATCGCATATGCGGTGTTGGTACTGGGACAGCTACTGTGTCCTTCCCATGCCGCCGCTGGCACAGCGCTTGGAGCCTGGCTGTCAGGTTGCCGCCAGCTGTCAGGCCCAGACACATAGTATGTCCGGATGAACGGATCTTGGAGCATCCCCGTGATGATCACAGGTGAAACGCTTTCCGCAGCCTCTGTGGTTTCCTGGGCCGCATTCGCCGCCCCGTCCGAAAGCTCTGCGCCCTCCGCTGCATTCCCTTCCTCCTGCCCCTGCGTCACCCCTGGCCCATACTGGCTCATGTCAGCCTCCTGGGACGGTTCCTGTGTACTCCCTTTCGCATCTTCTATGGTATCCCCGGCGTTTTCGGGGATCTCATGGGTTTCAGGCGTCCCGTCCGGCACAGGGCGTGCGACCGCGACCGCCCGGTCCAGGGTCACCCCGGTCATGACGACCATCTTCTTGGAAGAAGACGCATGGACCATCATCCCATCCCCTGCTACCATGGCGACATGAGAAATGTTCTTGTAACGTCCATTGCTTTTATAAGAATAGAAGATCAGGTCTCCCGGCCTTAAGTCCCCGCCGGATATACCCCTGCCCGTGCTTTCCAGATATCGGGCGATGCTGGCCGCCGTATGCCCATCTGCCGGGTCGATATTGACGCCCGCCTCCAGGTAGGACCAGTACACCATGGAAGAACAGTCATAAGCAATCCCGGAATCCCTCCTTGCCTGCGAGTACGGGTATCCCAATTTCCGCTGTGCCGCCTGCACCGCTGCTACCGCCTGTTCCGGCGCTGTGCCGTCAAGTGCAGCTGTCTGGTACAGGGCCGTGTTGACCGCAGCCGGCAACCACTGTTCCTGCGCCGCACCGTCGTCAGTCTGCAGCGTCTCCACGAACTCATCCTCTTCCGAGATGATCCCCCGCATGAGAGGGCCCATCCGGTCAGTCCAATCATCGGGGAGTTCCGTGGCCCCAGTAAGCTTGTAATACATCTCTTCTGTATAGACATAGCCGATCTTCCGGTAATCCGGGTTAGTTTCTTCCCCGCTGGCGTAATTGGCCAGGTGCTTGATCCGGGCATTCAGTTCTGCCCGTTCCCGGACGCTCTTTGTCTCTGTTTCTGTCTCCATTTCTGCCTGCCCTTCTGTATCAAAGGACTCTGTCTGCTGCGCCCCCTGCTGTGATAAACCGTCATAATCCATATTTTCAGGCTCCATCCCCGGAGTCTCACCAGCTGGGATCACTTCTGGCACCCCAGTCCCCATGCCGGATGCTGTAAGTGATACTTCCTTTGCGGGCGCATAAGCAGCCGTGCTACTGGCTGCTGGCTCTGCCTGGGCCATCCCAAGGCCAAATGCGATCACACATGGGCACATCGCCATAACGAAGGCCACACCCGCAGCATCAAATAATTTCCTGTTCTTGTTCTTGCTGCTCACTTTTCTCTCTCCTTTCTTGGGGGAAGTATGTCGCATGATGGCCGTTTATGGCCTCCTTTCTACGGATAGCATTTTTTGATGCGCATTTTGTGTAAAAAACGCTATCTGCTGGGATCCACTGCCGGATTCTGCTCCTTGCGCACATCAGCACACAAAAAAAGAAGGCCCCATAAAAAAGGCCTCCCTTGAAAAAGACATTGCTGTTTTTTGTCAGATCTGGATATCGATCTTTTCCCCGCAGCTGAACTGGCGTACCGTTACCCCTGCACTTTTGAACATACGGGTCGCCGCTATGCCGGACTGGCTGTTGAGATACGCCTCGTCCTGGTAGATCACTTCCCGAATTCCCGACTGGATGATCGCTTTCGCACATTCGCAGCAGGGGAACATGGTCACGTACATCTTCGCACCTTCCAAACTCTCGCCCCGGTAGTTCAAAATGGCATTGAGCTCACTGTGAACCACATACGGGTATTTGGTTTCGCTCTCCTCAAGTCCATCCATGCGGCGGCTCCACGGGTACTCGTCATCATCACACCCGAACGGGAACCCGTTGTAGCCAACGGAGGCGATCCGGTTCTTTGCGCCGACAATGCAGCACCCTACCTGTGTGTTTGGGTCTTTGGAACGCATGGCTGACAAGGATGCCACGCCCATGAAATACTCATCCCAGGAAATGTTCCCTTCCCGTTTGCGCCCTAAAGCTGCCGACTGGATCTTTGCTGGTACCTTTTGGCTCTCATCATTATCCTCTGCCTTTTGCCGTTCCATCGTGACTTCTTTCTCCCTCATCATGTATTTTTTCTCCCATTGTTTTAAAAATGTTTTGACTGTTTTCTTGTCATAGCAGAAGACGCGGACATCCCTGTCATGGAACGCTTCGTCACACCGGAATAAGTAGGTATATTGCCCAGTGTCGACTCTTGCACTGAAATCTGGATGGCAACGGCCTTTGAATCCACACTTGTAGTCTGCCTGACTCCACGCCGGTTTCCCAGGCTCCCACAAGCTTCTGTAACGTGTAGACTCGCGCAGGTAGTGTATGACCGCACGAAGTTCTGCAAGAAATCCCGGCGGTTGTGTCAAGCCAAAACTTGAATGCCAGCTTTCCGAAAATTCATCATCCTGCTTCTGGTAATACATTGTCATACAGCCGATATACCCAGTCTCTTTCTGGTCTTCCCTGTTCACTACGTCATTAGCGAGCATCCAGTCGTAACCTTCCATTGCCCGGATCATTTCAAATTCCCAAGCTGTCATTGCCTTAATCTCTTTCCATGCCATAATTTTCTTCTCCCCATTATTTTTTCTGGGCTTCATTAATCCTGTTGTCTCGTCCTTATTCTTTAAACTTTACAACCTCTGCACCATGCCCGGCAAACTCATCAAACATGGTCTGGTCTTCTGCTTCCAGATCATTGGTAAATGTCTTCACTGCCGCTTCCCCTGCCTTTTTCAAGAGATCCAGTTCTTTGGCAGTCAGCTTTTCTGCAGCATCGAGCTTGATCACTACTTCGCAGGGGGATGCCAGGTGCGAATCCGCCACGATGCATGGGGCGGCTTCCCACAAGGCGTTCTCCTGGTAAAAGATAAGGTCTTGTTCTACACCGTCCAGACTTCCGTTGACGATTGCTTCCTTGATGTCTACGGATGGCAAGTAATCATATACCCCGCCGATCCCTTCCACATAGGCGGCATTTTCTTCATCCGCCCCTCCGGCGATCCTTTTACCCTGGATGCCCTCCCCGTTCTCTTTTAAGAACAGATGCCGGAATCCGTCCTCCGCAAAAAACAGGCCCGTTGCCCCTACTCCGCGGTCTTTTGGCTCCAGTAAAAGAGCTTGTGCATCCTTGGATACTGTCCAGGCTAAGAACCCGTCATGGCCGTCAAAGCTGTATGGCTCCAGGATCTTCCCGGTCTCCATACACCCGGCATCCGCCAGGTCCCGGATGGGGACGAGCATGATGTCCGCTGCATTGGAGTCCTCACCGATGGAGCGCAGGAGCTCCTCTCCAAACCCTAAAAGTCCATTTTCATAGATCTCGATGGAAAGCGCCCCTCCTGACATAGACTCGACGTTTTCCTTGTAGGCCGCCGCAAGCTTCCCGTATGGTGCGTCTAACGGCACCTCCACCGCCATGACGAGCGTCTTCTTCCCGTCATCCGTAACGGTGCTTTCTGCGGTGCTGCTGTTCTCTTCTGCCGGCCCTTCGGTGTCCCTGCCTCTTTTTACAAAAGAAAGGGCTGCGATCACAGCACATAAAATGGCGATCATGGCCAGATAGGCCAGGATCCGTGTTTTTCTTCTCATAATTTCTCCTTCCTCTCCCGGACTACCGCCGGGATATTTCCGTGTTTCTGGTCACCATCTGCCATACCGACCGGTACCGGCGGGATCCAGAGCACTTTTTTTCCCTTCCTGCCATGCCCGATTCGGTATGCCTGCCAATGGGCCTTGCGCATATGCGGCCTTGGAGAGTGCCGTTTCTGTTTCCCGTCAGCCATATCCTGCATCCCCGGATCCAGTGTGCTGGTGTTAGTGGTGTCTCCCTGCTTTTTCGCATAAGCTTGTTTTTCCGCCATATAACGGACTCCCACGTCCCATTTTCTCAACGAGGAATACTTATGCTTCGTCGATGGGCGGTAGATACATTTCTGCGTTTCGTCCTCCGCCACTTCTGACTGTGCCGAGGAAAGGTAGGCGGCGAACAGGAGCGCGTTGGCGATATTCTGCCTGTTCTCCGGCATCCCCGCAGTGATCTTATCGACCGTGTCATTTAAAGACAGCTCCATATGCTCCGGGTCATAATCGAATGCGGCGCCGCCCCAGGCATACTGCCCGTTTTCCTGCATCAGCAGGGTCACAACAGAGCAGCAGCTCGCCACGACCGGGCTTCCATAGGGGACGTCATCAATCAGGACGTAGTACCCGAGGAGCTTCATCCCGCGGCTGCCTTTGTAGCGGTCCGAAAACGGTTCCATGTCAAGATAAAAACATGGGAACGGCAAGCGCATGGCATCCAGCGGAAATGACAGATCCTCCATGGCGAACAGGTCTTCCGCCAGCGCATCCGAGATGGAGTAGCACTGCTTGGTCTTCAACCACCAGTTCACCGTGAATGCGATCCTCGCCACCGTCTGGATCTCCTCCGCTTCTTCGGTATACCCTTGTTTTTTCAGCGTCGGGCCGAAACACTGGAATACTTCCTCGCACTTTTTTAAGTCCTGCACCCAGGGCTTCCCGATCTCAATCTGTTTAGCAAATTCCAGTGCATGACATATGTCTTTCTTCCTCTTCATGTTTTCTCCTATTGTTTTTCGCTGTATTTCTGGTGCCCTGCTTCATCCCTCCGCCAGTCCTCCCTTGCAAAGCAGGGGCAGGTGCTTGCGTAATTCGTGGGAAATCCGTTCTTCTTGCTTTCTTCATTGTTGCACACCCAGACTCCGCTCCTCCAGGGGCGGAGAAAATACCTGCATTTTCCACAGCATGTCTTGCTATACTCATCTTCCTCGTGCATGGGGTGCCCATGCCTTATAGTATTGTGGAAGTCGTGGCTGGCGTTGTCCTTGTTACTGTCTCGTCCGTGCTGGCTGTTACGTGCAGTATGTTTTTTTTGCCCTGCCGGCCTGTCATGCTGCCAGGCCCTGCTGCCTTTTCCCGTCCGGCGGCTGTTCACCTGGCGATGGCCCCCTGCGTCCGGCTCCTTATGCTCCTGCCCCGGTTTTCCGGGCAGCCTGATCCATCCACGATCCTTCTGGACGGAAAACCGCCCATGCAGGCTTACATAGACGCCCGCCCCGGTCCCATGCGTTTGGTTTCTTGGGGCGATGCCCACTGCCGTCCCCTTCTCTTCTGGTCCTTTTGTACCTGTAGGTTCCAAATCTCTCCCTCCTTTTTGGTCGTGATATCGTTGTGGTATCCTTGCTTATTGTCTATAAACGCCAAGTGCTGCGGCTGGAATGCCATATGCCTGGGCGGCATCTGTCTTGTCTTTCTTGACTCCAGATGCCTTATCATGCTTCAAGGTAAGTATGGGTACACGGAAGGCATTCACAGGGCCCGTTTTTGCCTCTGCCGCATGCCTTGCCACTGCTCCCTTTATATGCCCAGGCTGCGGAATACGCCTTTGTTCGGTTCGGCCAGGATGTCGGCTGCGGAAAGGAAGAACCGTTCCGATGCTGGCTGCGTCCCGTCCAATAGGTGAAGCGCATGCAGGTCCATAGCCTCCTCAACGATCTTCCGCACCGTCCTGGCATTCCCGAAATACGGCAGCTTCTTTTCTGCGCTGATCCGTATGGAGAACTGCTCCATGGCCCCCACAGACAGGCAGACGCCCTTCCCGCCCGCCATGAGCCGGAAGATCTCGCACAGTTCCTGATCCGTGTAGTCTGGGAACTCGATGCAGTCCCGGAAACGGGACGCAAAACCAGGGTTGGAAGAAACGAGTTTTTGTATCTCATCCGTATACCCGGCCAGGATGATGACTACCTTTCCCCGGTCATCCTCCATCCGCTTCATCAGCGTGGCAGTTGCCGCCTCCCCAGCCGCATCCATCGCGAGCGTATAGGCTTCGTCAATGAAAAGGACACCGCCGGCAGCTTCCCGCAGCACCAGTTCCGTCTTTGCCGCCGTATCCGCCGCAGTTGCCGCTTTCAGGAAATTCCCATCTGTCTCCAGGCATTTGTTTTCCCTGATAAACCCGTACTGGTAGAGGAAACCAGCCATGATCCTGGCTACCGTCGTCTTTCCGGTCCCTGGAGAGCCGATGAAGATCATATGCCTCGCTTCAGGTTCTTCTGCATTCCCCTTCCCTTTTTTCTTCCCATTTTTCTGTTTCAGGTTTTCCTGGTCATATTGCATCCGTGCAACCATGGCTCGCATCTTTTCCTTGGCTGCCGTCATCCCGACCAGGCACCCCATGTCCTTTTCCGGGTATGCGGAGCCGGGTTTTGCCATCCGCCTCAGGGCCGTACTGCTCACGATCCGCTCCATTGCAACCAGTTTCTGCTTATCGATCTCAATTCGTTCCCGTTTCGACATGGCAGAGTAATCTTCCATGCCCCTACGCCACCCAGAACTGTCATATTCCAGGTCCTGTTTATTTCTGTTATAGGCTTTCTCCAGCTTCCGGTTTGCCATGAACAGGAGGAATCCCGGGATAAATGTGGCATAAGCAGACGGGGGGATGTCCGGGTACCGGTAGACAGCGATCATGCTCCCTGCGATCATCAGGAGCGGGGAAGCCGTGAACAAGATAAGGTAAAGGATGTTTTTGATCTGCTTCATACCGTGCCCCCTTTCAAGGCCTTGAGCAGAAGCTCATAGGCGTCATTGATCTTCTGTGCGTAAGCTGGATCCGAGGCGTGTTTGTTGTCCGGGTGGAATCCGCGCATGAGTGCCACCCACTGCCGCCTTAATTCCCTCTCCGTGTAATCCTCGCCAAGCATGAACAGGATCCTTGCGTCCCGGATGTCCTCTTCTTCCCTGCGGGCGGCCTGGGCCTGCTGGTATGCCCGGTATTCCTGCTCCCTCCGCATCTGTTCCCATTTAGTGCGTTCTTCCTCCTGCCTGAGCCTTTCCGCTTCCTGCATCCGCCTCCATGCCGTTTCTGCCGCTTGGCGGTAACAGCTGCGGAAGGCGGACAGGTCATCCGGTTCCTGCCATGCTGCCCTGCCATCCCCATCGGGGATCAGGAGACAGGATACGCTCTTCCTGACCGTCTCCCGGATATGGACGTTGTAGCGCTCCATGTACCCGGCAAACAGGATGCGGCACACCGCCATCCGCTGGCCCGTGGAGACCGGGGATATAGAAAAGGAAGCCTCCGTGACGGCAAGGCACGGATAGACGCCGGGCGACGGTGCCTTCAGCTTCCCGTCCTTCCTGATGGAGGTAGCGTCGCAGACCGTGAAAAGCCCGTTTCTTTCATCCAGGAACATCCGCCCATACTGCGCCGTGGCTGCGAACGCCGGGGACAAGACTTTCATGGATTCCTTCCCATACGCCGCCCCGTTCCATGCGTCTTCCGCTGTCGCATACTGTTCTTCCAAAAATGATGCAGGGATAACTGCCCGGCATGACCTGCAGATACGGGAGCCGTCCGGCAGCCTGTATGTGCCGATCAGTCCGGCTTCCCCGTTGCAGACAACACAGGCAGGATGCCCGGTTCCCCGCCTCATAACGGTTCGACCGTCCAGACGCTGGGACGGACCTCCCTGCAGTCGCACTGGCGGATCTCGGGCCGGAGTTCCAGTCTGCCATGCACTCCCGTTTCCATGTGTGGGCGTTCGAATATGCCAGTCGTCAGGGACAGGAGTCCGTTCCCAGATCCTGCCGCAGTCAGCCGCTCGATCATGAGCGCCGCCCCGTTCCTTACCGTTTCATCCGGGAAGCACCGGACCACCTGGTACAAGGCGGATGCCTTTGCGCCCGGATTTTCTTTGATGAAACCCTGGAACCCGTCGTCAAAGGACAGGATACCCAGGTCCACGATATACGCTGCCAGGAGCGTTTCTTCATATAAGAGCGACCCCGTTCTTACATGGGGCGCTTCCTCCACGTAGGAGCCAAGCATCTCGTGCAGGTAGGATGCCATCCAGAGGCAGTTTGTTTCGATCATATAAAAACCTCGCTTTCTACAAAAGGCGTTAAAGCCGTGGAAATGCCGCAAAAACTAACCACTGAGAGTATGGCAGATATCTGCGGTTTTCTGCAGGGGAATGGAATGATACCACCACGTAGTTTCCGCAGGGTTTTTTTGGCCCATCCTGTGGCATTGCGGCAGATCTGCTGCTTCCTGGATATACAAAAGACAAGAAAACCTCCCGCATCCGTGCGGCTGGTTTTCTTGTCTTCTGGCATTACCCCCTGTACTGCCGCCTTGCCCCGGGTTTCTGGCTCCCGGATGCCTTCAACTCCCCGTCTTTCTCTGGATTCTCCGCTTTCTTGTTCTTTTTGTACGGCTTTTTTAGTCCAAGGCTGATGAGCAGGGCCTCGTTGATCCCCTCCATCTCCTGGTCTGTCACAGTCCCTATGTACCCGCCGAGACGATCTTTGCAGACCGTCTGGATCTGCTCGCATAATGCGGTGGATGGGTATTTGACGGAATTGATCGGGACATGCGTTGGCAGGTCAGTCTTTTTCTGCGTTGTCAGGTAGACAACCTCTATGATCGTGGAGTAGTCATTGCCGATATCGTTGCTGACAATGACCGCAGGCCTTCCTCCCGCCTGTTCGCTCCCCGTCACCTGGGACTGTCTGACGCAGTAGACCTGCCCCCTGCGGTAAACGGGTTCCCCAGACTTCCCAAAGATCTCCTTGCAGGTTTTCCCAAATGGATACGTCAACATATGCTTTTCTCCTCCTACTTCCTTTCTTCCTTTTTCTGGCTGGAACACCATGCGGCAAGCATGATAAGGTATGGCTGCGTGATCGGCACGGAAATGTTCACGAAGGATACGGCCGTATAGGTAATGGCCGCTATCGCTGCCGTTTTCATTACCGCATCCCCATGTATCCCCTTCCATAAGCAGGATGCAAGGAACGCATAATAGCAGGCTGCCCCCAGGATTCCCGTGCAGAACAGGTACTGGATGGATTCATTGTGCGGCGAATCGAACACTTGCCCGCATCCCTGGACCATCTCCTGGTAATGCTCCTGCTTCATGATGATCCCGAATGTTTCCGGGCCAGACCCGATCAGTTTTTTAATGAATGGGAACTCACCATAGGACTCGTGCGCCAGCCTCCAGCACAAGCCTCGGTATGTACCCCAGTCATCGTTGAACTCCAGGTATGCCCTGGCTGCCCCATACCGCCCGGTATCCGGGAAGATATTTGCATCAAGGCATACCATGATGAAAAAAATCCCGGATACGGCAAGCAGCACCGGCCATTCCCGCCGGAACCTGCATAGCGGCTTATCTTCCCTAGACAGGCAGAGGGCGGATGCCGCTGCGGCAGCGGATGGGATAAAGAAGAACATTCCGCCCCGGATACCGGCTTTTAACAGGATGCCGTCCGGGATCTCCATATAAGGGTTGCCTGTGTGTGTGGACAGCAAGGCCGCTGCCGGGAACGCCGCAAGGAAAACGGCGAGCAGTCCCAGGTACCGTGATGCCTGCCTGGTGTCCCGGATACCGGCCGGCAAAATCAGAAAAAATGCGGCAATGCCGATCACGGCATTATCGGAACGCCCGGTAGTCAGGGCAACGGAAAACAGGAAAAACACAGCCAGCAGGACGGCGCTTTCCTGCTTCGCCCATTTTCCCCACATGTCCCGGAAGACAGCGTAAGCGCCGGACAGGCTGAAGCCTATGATAAGGAACGCCGTGTATGTATTGATGTTCCCGATGGATGATGTGAACATATGCATCTGTGACTCCTTGACGTCTGCCAGCCACCAGGAAAGCCCCGGCCCCATATAGTCACATATGCCCCACAGTGCAGCTATTGCGCCGGAAGCCATAAAAAGCCATATGTGCCGTTTCCCCGGGCAGAAGGAGCGGGAGATACAGAAAAAAGCGGTGCCGTAAGCCAGCCACATAAAAAGCCCCTGCAACCTCCCGGCCTCCCCGGTCCACGCTTCTGCCCGGTGATCCGACAGGAGCGTGGATACGGCGCTGACAAGGAGGAACGCCGCCAGGAACGCATATTCCGGGGGGATCCGCCGGATCCATCCCCGGATGCCGTCCCGGCAGGCACCTTTCCTGATGCGGATCCTGTGCAGCACTTCCTCCGCCAGCAGGGCGGCCACCATCACCCAAGTCGTTACCTGGAAGAACCCCGCCCTGTCTGACAGGAGCGAAAAATAATGATCCGTGTTATAAAAAGGGAATACGGCCAGAAGCAGCACAGTATAAGCTTCCAGGATATGCCCCCGGGCCGCACGGCGGTATTCCTGCTTCTTTTGCGTTTCTTCTCGCATGATCCTTCCTCCCATTTTTTGCTGCACCCGCATCAGGTATGGTGCAGTCTGCTGTATTTCCGGTCTAATCCCGGTCCTACAGGGTTGCATATATGCCCCTACGTGCGTTCCATATCAGGTCGATCAGGTTCCCGCATTTAATGCAGTTTATTTCAATCATCTTGTCATCCGCATTTGTCCGGTATCTCCAGGTTTTCCCGCACTTGCAGGACGCACTTGCGTGAACCAGGTTCTGGATGGGCGTCTTTCCGCCACAGTCACAGATATACGTATGGATCGGAGTTCTGGCACAGAAACCCTTCAGTTTCCCGCAGTGCTGGCACTTGATGAGCAGGAAGCCCTTATGCCCCCGTTTTCTCTCCTCTGGTGCTGCCCATGGGCCATACGGTGCCAGTTCCTGGGTTTCCCCGGACGGATCCAGCGGCACCTCCCCCTGATCTTCCTGTCCCTGCATCCCGTCTGGTTCTCCGCCAAAATCTGCCGTTCCCTCCCAGCTCATAGGATCTTCGGGCATTTCCGGCCCTTCCGCGGTTTCAGGGAACCTGGTGCTGTCTGTTCCCTCCTCTGTAGTCCCGGACATCCCGTCTTCTGCGTATCCTTCCTCCTCCGTATATCCTCCACCTTCCTCTTCCGGCTGCGCCTCCAGTCCGGGTTCCTCCCCTTCCTGGTATTGCTGGTTCCTGACCGCATACTGGAAAGCGGTCCACACCAGTGATTCGACATCTTCCTGGCTGAGTTCGAAAGTCATCTTGCTGTTCTTAGTTCTTATTGTGAGCTTCATTATAATTACGCAGGAGGTCCTGGCCTGCATGGATGCCCTGATGTCCGGGCGGGGCATGCCGCCAGGGGTTCTCTTCCACTATGCAGAGGCTCCACAAGTCCTGCATGTCCTCCCGCTCCTCCTTCCTGTCTATATTTCTGCTCCCTGCGCCATCACTCATGGTACAAGTTCCGGGATGCTATTAAGCTTGCTTCCCGCCATCCGACGCCGTGGCCGCCGCCTCTTTGACGGAAGCTACCAGCCCTACCAGTGACTGGATTTCTGACGGTATAATGATCTTGGTGGCCTTCCCGTCTGCAGCGGCAATGAATGCCTCCAGGCTCTTCAGGCGCAGGACTGCCTCATTGATACCGGCGTCTTTAAGGAACCGGAGTCCATCTGCATTAGCCTGCTGTACCTTTAAAATCGCCTCAGCCTCGCCTTCTGCTTCCCGGATCCTCTTTTCCTTCTCCGCTTCCGCATGGAGGATAGCCGCCTGCTTCTCCGCTTCAGCGTCAAGGATCGCCGATTCCTTCTTACCTTCCGCCACAAGGATGGTAGATTTTTTCTCGCCTTCCGCACGGAGAATCGCTTCCCTCCGCTCCCGCTCCGCCTTCATCTGCTTCTCCATAGCGTCCTGGATGGCGGCAGGCGGGATGATGTTTTTGAGTTCCACACGGTTGACCTTGATGCCCCACGGATCCGTGGCTTCGTCTAAGGACGCACGCATCTTGGCGTTGATCGTTTCCCTGGATGTCAGGGTCTGGTCCAGCTCCAACTCTCCGATGATGTTCCGGAGTGTCGTGGCCGTCAGGTTCTCGATTGCCATCAGCGGGTTCTCTACGCCGTAGGCGAACAACTTCGGGTCGGTGATCTGGAAGAATACCACAGTGTCGATACGCATGGTCACGTTATCCTTGGTGATCACGGGCTGCGGGGCGAAATCCGCTACCTGTTCCTTTAAGTTGACCTTTCGCGCCACACGGTCGATGAACGGGACAGCGAAATGGACGCCGACGTTCCAGGTATCCAGGTATGCGCCCATGCGCTCCACCACGAGGGAACGCGCCTGTGGGACAACCCGGATGCAGGATGAAAGGATCGTCAGCAGGAATAAAATCAAAAGCACGATAAATAAAAATGAGAACATGATACATCTAGCGGCAACGGGATAGCCTGTCCGGCATGGCGTGCCGCATCCTCCTTTCAGGACGATAATAATAAGTTGACAGTTTCTGGCATGGCACTCCTGTACTTTTTTGGCCTTTGGATACAGTATGGCTCATGCATTCCGCTTATGGTTTTTGCGCATACCTTTTTTTCATGCGGATTCTTTAGCATGTCCTGGGACGGGTGGGGCATCGGTCGGCTTCGTGACGATCAGCTTGACGCCCTGAATGTCCACGATCCTTGCTGACATCCCTGCGGGGAACACGCACCCGGGATCCCTGGCACGCACCGTCCACTCCATCCCCTCGACCATGCCCTTCCCGGTCCACCTGGCATTATCCACGTCTTCCGTGATCCGCACGAGCTTCCCTACCAGACTCCCTGCGTTTGTCTTCTGAACCCTCCGGTTGACAAACTTCCTTGCGAGAGGGCGCACCCACGCAAGCAGCAGGGCGGAAATGACCGTAAAGATGATGAGCTGCAGCCGGAAGCTCCCTCCGCAGACAGCCGCAAAGAACGCCGCAAGGGCCCCTCCGGCGAACCAGACCGCCGTCAGAGCCAGTGATGCGGCTTCCATGGCGACAAACACCAGAAACGCCACAAACCAAAACAAGAACGGCATATGCAAACCTCCTTTTCCTCATGATGGTTAAAGTATGGGGAATGTGGGGCGCTTTTCGTGCATATTCTGCGGATAGCTATTCCATACTTCGAGCCTGCCGGATGAAATTTATGCCCCATGATGGGCTGGAAAGATTATGTGCAGGAAAAACGGTATCCCTAAAAAGAGCCCGGCAGGATCTCTCCCTCCAGGCTCTGTAAAGGTCTTTGTTTAATGTCAATCAGTACTGTGTGTCCGTTTTGCCCCAGCTTATTTTTCCATGTTTTTTCTCATATTTCCGTACAGCCAAGGCTTTCGCCGCTGCTCCATCGTATTCGTATTCTGGGTAGATCCTCTCAGCGCCATACACCGTACTCCCGTCTTCATTCTGCATCGCGTAGATAACCCTGCATTCTTCCAAGACCATGATGTCCACGTACAACGTTTCTTCTGTATCGGCCGCGCCATCCAGCTCGACCGTATAAAAGGTCCGTTTTAATTCCGAGTCGTGCTCGCTGTCGTCATATTCTGCAATCACTCTCACGCCGTTTTCTCCTTTCGCCGAACGGCCAGATATTAAAGGATACTCACGTACCACCATCCGGTACACCGGTCTTCTTCGCCGTTTCTCTTATCTTCTTCCGGGTCATAGTACCCGGTATTGACAGATACCTCTTTTCCCTGCACCTGGTAGATCGTCTGCAGCATATCCGCTATGGCGTTTGCAACGTTTTCGGTTCTGCACAGGATCTCATTGCCATCGCTCCAGATCTCCCCTTCGGGATAATCACGCAGGTTCCCCGCGATCTCGTCGAAAAGATCCGTTTTCTCTGTCTCAGTTTCATCTGAGTCATCCCGCATACAGACCGGCTGTGCCGCATGGGGCTTTGGTATCCCTTGATCTCTTTCATTACGCCGCCATGAACTGTACGGGATATCCGGGTTGCTTGCAACCTGGCACCCGAGCAGGAAGCACTGCATACGGCTGCTGCATTCCTCGCCACCTTCCATCACCCGTTCCCAGAACTCCTGGAGCGTCGTGCGGAAAGAATGGATCGTTTCCTTGCCATAGATGTCATGGTCATGTATTCGTTCCGGCCCCGGAAACCATTTCCTCCTGGAACCCAATCCCGCGTTTTTCTAATTCCCCGAGCAGGAACGCCTGCCCATTGGCATCCTCCGCAAGTTCCCTCGCCGTATCGTGGACATTCTCAGAATACCACCCTTCCGGGCAGTCCTCCGAAGCAGCCCTGTATACCAGGATCCGTGACTTGCAATGATCCGTTGGGTCTTTTTGAAGGAGCCTGTGCCTGATCAGCGTATCCAAAAGCCGCAGGCAGTTGTAGAAATCAAGCTTTCCCTTTCCTGTCTGTCTGGTCAAAACGTTACCCATACAAAGATCCTACCTTCCTTTTTTTGTAGTCAACCCTTAACATTCCTGGCGTTCATCCATAGATCACATCGCCGAACAGCGCATACTGGACGATCGCATCGCATACCTCTGCATCCGCATTGCAGCAGTTAATAGCAAGATTCCCGTCGATATATTCCAGACAGTTACAGCCTACCAGTTTTTTCGCCCACAGCCTAATGCCGTTCAGCAGCTTTTCCAGATCCAGGCAATATGGGATTTTCTCTTCGTAATCATACAGCAGCAGTTTCCCGCCTCTGCTTATCTGCTCACTGGCATATTTCCCGCAATAGTCACCGACTACCTTCACTTTTCTGCACCAATAAGGGATACCGCCTTCCAACGCTCCTGTCATGATGTCATCAACATTTTCGCCGGTCACTCTGATCTGCATAGCCACATCCACAAATTTCTCTTCCATGAAGTTTCCTCCCTTAATCGTTTTCGTCATAACACGGGTTTTCCGCCCCACAGTGCGGGCAGTGGCTGACGCCATAGCACCAGTACCATTTGCCGCATTCGCACATACAGAGTTCGTCATCGCCCTGCTCATCCAGGTAACTTTCCGGGTGCTGCCAGTCAACTGCGTAAAAGACCTGGTCAGCGATCTCCGGTTGGTCGTTACACATCCTTAAGATATCCTCGCCCGTATAGGCGGTGTCCGATGTTTCTGGCACGTAGCATACCGCCTTCTTGTCATGGGCATACGCCTCCAGGTCCTTGAACACCCATCCCTGTCGGAACCATCCCCGGCTGAGTTTCACGATGTCGCCTTCCTCATCGACCTCGCACTCGCCGATGATTTGGTATCCTTCTGTTTTTCCTGTCTGCTCTAACATCTTTTCTCCCACTTTTCTTATTTTTTTGTCGAGGATAAATCCTTAACGGCAGACATCTGCCGCTCAATCGTAGTACACCTCCAGGATCAGGAAGTCCTCTGGGTGCTCCGCCGCCTGCCCCATTAACTCGCTGCTGGCGTATGGATGGATGTCATACTCGCCGTCAAAGACCAGGTAGTCCTGCCCGTAAGTAAAAACGCCATCCATGCGGTCAAGCGCCTTGCGCAGTTCGTAAACAGACGCAGGGTATTTGAACGCGGCTTCGCAGATGCACCCGTCCCCGTCCATATTGGCCTCGAACATCTCCGATACGGACTTAAAGCCTTGCTGAGCGGCCAGTTTCTCGAATTCGCCAAGCAGGTAGATGCACTGCATGGAGTTCCGGCGGTTCCAGGAAAGGATCTCAGCCCGGATCTCGTCCGGCTTGGTCGCTCCAAACCCATAGCCATCCGACTCTTCCGCTTCCTCAAAGTCCATATAGGAATCTTTGAAATAACTGACAGTCCCGTACAGCTGTCCGTCATTGTCCGCTTCGCTGATGACCTTCCTGCAGGCGTTGTTATACACTTCCTCAAGCTTGCCGGCGTACGCTGCCATGCCTTCCGGGCTCCGCAGGGAAAGGATCTCCTCCGGGGTGAAACAGTCTTCTAGTTCCTCTTTTACGCTTACCAATACTTTTAATCCACATGCCATAATTTGTTTCCTCTGCTTTGTTTTTTTTGCGTTTTTTACTGGTGATCGTTGCCTTGTTTCTGTTACTTTTCTGTTTTTTTGACCTCCTTCCTCCATGCCTTTCGCCATGTTACGCTGTAAGTATGGACACAGGCATCTTTAGTTTCAGCCTTAAAAAAAGAAGCCTTGGAATTGGCCTCTCTTTTTGGGGATCGTCTGTGGTCAGCTGACCTGCGGCTTTCTTAGATCGCATCTATGGCATCCTTCAAACCGCTGGGGCTCTGGTACCCTTTCACACTAGGATCGGTGACTATCCGTTTCCCTTCCTCAATAGCCGCTGTTGTTGTGGCAATTGGTGTGTCCTACGGCGTTATGCCGAAGCTGCTTGCCATATATTCGAGCAGGGACTCAAAATCCGTACAGCAATACGGGTTCACCGGTTCCCCATTGTATGACGCAAAGAACACCCTTGCGTCATTTTCCGGGACGGACCGGCATTCCCCGTTCCAGTCATCCAGGATGTCCCGGAAACTTTTGGCTTCGATCAGATACAGTTTGCTATCTACATTCTCCGTCAGGATGGCTATGTTGCCCGCTAAGAATGCGGTCTGGATCGTATTGTTCATCTTTTTTCTCCTTCTTATTTTTTGTTGATTTTTGCTTCTTACCGTTGTCGCTAAGCCGTATCCCGAACTGTTCGAACAGGGCCGCTTCTACTTCTTCCCCGCAGCGTTTCCCGAGGTTCCTGATGCTGTAAAGTTCCTCACGCGAAAGCTTGGCGAGCTGTCCTGCGGTCTCGATCGGCTTTGTGCGCTGGCCGTATACCAAATGTTTGGTCAATGCATTATACACCCGGACAGAAAGCCCGAGTGCGCTGAGTGGGATGGCGTCCATGGCCTCTTCCAGGCTCATGCCGCCTGCCTGCCTATCCGGCTCCGCAGCCACGTACTCCAGCTGCTTCACGGTTTCTGCCAATTCTGCCCTGCATTTCTGTACTGCGGCTTTCCTTTCCTCCACGATCTTTTCCATCCGGGAGAGCCGGGCCTTGTCGTATTCCGCCTGGGCACCTCTGGCCTTGTCCAGGGCTTCCATATATTCGCGCCCATATATGAGCTTATAGCGGTATTTCGGGTGCCGCAGCACACGCAGCGCCTTGCTTTCGGCCTGCCTAACCCGCTCTTGAGTCTTTCCGATCCGCTCCCCGGTAGCCCGTAAAGTCAGCCCCTCCTGGTACCTTAAGCGCAGGACCTCCCGTTGCTGCTCGCTGCAGGCTTCCTCCGTACATTCCTTATAGATCTGGTCGAAGCCGTCCGGCACGTAATACTCCTGCCCGGTCAGGTCGGTTAAAAACTGGTCCTGCCAGCACATCCAGTCATCGCAGTCGATCTCCACGCTGCCGCTGCCTTTCCCGTCTTCCTGTTTGATGGAGATGTCGCTCCTTAGGAAACGCCTCAGCCAGCTTTTATCCACATTCTCTTTTAGGCATGCTGTGGTTTCCGTTTCGCCCGCCAGGACCCGGTCCATCACGCAGGAGATCCGCTGCAGCATTACCTTCCCGTTTTTGTAAACCTCCATCCTCTTTTCCTCGTTTTTCTCTGTCATGATATTTCCCCTTTTCTAATATACCTTGATATTTGTGTCTTGCATTGAGAGTATGGGAACGGGGGCTTCCGTTTGCTGCCTGTTTTTTGATGGGAACGGCATGGTAGGGGCAAAAAATACCGTCCATGCGCCATACTGTCAGAAACTTAAGGAGGTCTTTCTTATGCGTGTTACACCAAGGTTTGTCATCTTTAAAAACGTTTTTCTTGCGGCCGGAACACTTTTCCTGCTGGTCAGCAGCACCTTCCTGGGAGTGTCCTGCGCTATGTTTGCGAATGCGTCCTATTTCTTGAAAAACGGCATCATGACGGAGGCCGTGATTGAGGATATCCGGGGCGAAGATGTATGGATCCGGTATTCCACGGACGATGGGAACTTCAGCGGCCCGCTCGGGTATTACGATTCATCCATGCGGGCGGGAGACTTCGTCCTAATCTATTATGACTCAGAGAACCCGGGACGGATCCATGCCGCAGGATCAGGCGCACTCAGCGTGATATTCCTGGCTGTCGGCCTGCTCTTGTTCATCTGCGGCGGTACCATGGTTGGGCATGAATGCATGAGGCAGAGGCGTATGTTCTGGTTCCTGGAACACGGAACCCCGGTCCAAGCGGATATCACGAGAGTAGAAATAGACCGGAAGATATCCAGCAATTACCGTCATCCCTATATGCTGGTCTGCCAGCGCAGGATGCCGGATGGTTCTATGAAGCTGTTTTACAGCGATCATATCTGGTATGACCCAACAAATGCCCTCACATCCAACAGCGTGACAGTGTTCCTGGACCCAAGTAATGACAGCAGGTATTATGTAGACCTCTCTTCTGTCCTGCCTGAATCAGACGGGGAAAACTCAGGTAATGATGGTATCGGGGCAGACATCTGACCAATTCTGATCCATATACCCAGGGAGAAAAATATAAAACATCTATAAACAGACAGAGTGGCCGCACCGGGGATATTTCCTCTAGCGCAGCCACCCTGCCTATTTTTTCATATTATTTTGGTAGTTCACATCATAGGACATCTCATCATACACTTTTTTAGAAACTGCTTTTTCCCATAACTGCAAATGCCTATATTATTGTCGTGATAAGTATGGAAACGGCTCCCGTCCCGAAAACGCAAAAAAACAGCCAATTTTCCTGGCTGTTTTTCTTCGCTGCATATGGGCGGACACCCTATATGTCTTATTTTATCTTGTCATATCCAACATAAGTCACGCGCCCGTCTTTGTCAGTACAGAAGTACAGGTCGTCACTCTTTAAGTTTTTCTTGTTCTTCTGGACAGATCCGCTCCTATTGACCAAGACGCAGCTTCCATCAGCGCGGATAGCGTTACCATAAAGCAGGCCGTCGATCCGGTCGCCCAGTTCATATCCTACGGTACCTGCCTTTACCGGAACAGCGGCATAATTCCCCTCATCCTGGTCTGCGCAGAGCACCATGCCAGACACGGTGAACTTCCCAATCTTGGATACATAGCCGGTCGTCCCGATGCCAGAACTGTTGAACCAGAACTGCCTGTTCCCGTCATCGATCGTAATGTTCTGGTATCCAGTCCGGACGGCCCCGTCTGCCTCGGAGTCGGAACAGAAATACAAGATCTGGAAACGGTTGTCGTACAGCTTTGCCTCTGAGATCTCATCCGCATTCCCGACAGACTGGACATTATGCCGGCCAGCGTCCGCTGTTACAAACCCCGTCAGCATCCTGCCAAACTTATCCAGCGCATAACGTTTATTGTTGATCTTCTTGATCTCATCGGTATACACCTTGCCTGAGCCGTTGGTGTACCACCAGCTGTACTCGTCATCATCATAATCTTCCTTGATATAATCCTCATCCGGGACCGCCCACACCCAGGAGTTCTTCTCGGCGGAACCGTCATTGCGGATATACTTCACGCTGCTGTCCGGGGTGATGGCCTGTGTTGCATTGGAACTGGTCGCCGCAGCCCATCCGGTCAGCATATGGCCGTCCTCTGTATCAAAGGTGTACTGTTGACCGTCCAGGGTCTTTTTGGCGGACCTGTTTTTCTTCCCGTTAGTGCCGAAATAGAACCAGTAGGTGCAGTCATCGTCATCATCCACGACATCCAGCTGCCTCCAGCCCACGGCTGCTGCGCCATCCTCCGGGCCACCGAAGTAATAGTCAGCCTCGGCCCACGCATTTTCATCATCCTCATCCATCAGTTCCGGGCTGTCCGCCTTGACCCAGCCGTAGAGCATCCTTCCCTCGCCGTCAAAAGCGTACCGCTTGTCATTGATCTCGACGGTCGATACGTTTCCGGACGAGGATGCCTTCCTGGCCTTTCCGTTGGGGCCGAAGTAATACCAGCGGACTTCCCCGTCCTCGTTCATGGTCTGGCGCCATTCATTCATGATGCGGGCACCCCCGCCGTTCACGAAGTAATAGTCATCATCCGTTTCGATCAGGGAATTGACGGCCATCACCCCGTTCTCGTCAAGGTAAAACCAGTCATTCCCGCTCTGCTTCCACTCATCCATGGCAAGTGTGCCGTCTGAATAACGAAACCTCCATGTCCCGTTCTGCTGGATCCATTCCCCTCTCGCAGCCAGCGCCGTCATCGGCAGGGCGGCTGCGAACAACAAGGCAGCGAGGCTGCCAGTCATAAGTTTCCTTTTCATGCACAAACACATCCTTTCTTATATTGGCGATATTTACTTACATAAGCAGTATGGGGCAACGGTGCATTTTTTGTGACAGTTTTTATGGCCTTTTTGGGCCATTTTCCATTTTTGTAACAAAATCTTAAGAAACACACACACGGAAAAACTAGTACAATGTTTCTTTGATAACCATATACTTTTTTCTTCCATTTTTTAATAAAATATGCAATAATATCTTAATAGGAATTGGTTCAAATTGGAGGGAATATTATGCGTGGTTTTCAAGCTGCTTCTTTTACTTTGTCTGATAAGGCAGAAACAATATTAAAAAATTTCAGCACCAGCTATTCCCTGCCATCATGTATTGTGACCCGATCCAAAATTATATTGATGGCCGCGGAGGAGAAAAACAATACCCAGATCGCAGAAGCGCTTGGAACCACCTATTCGACTGTCAGCATATGGCGGAATCGTTTTTATAACAACATAGACCTTATTGCCCAGACGGAGGAGTATGACGGACCGGATGGTGATAAAAAGCTGTCTGATGTCATAAAGTCTGTGCTTTCAGATAAACAAAGACCCGGAAAAGAGCCTGTATTCACCCCGGAACAAATCATGCTCATCAATGAACTGGCGTGTAAAAACCCAAAAGACTTTGGCTATGAGCTGAGCTGCTGGAATCTTGCATCCCTTGCGAAAGAAGCTGTCAGGCAGGGTATCGTGGGATCCATTTCTGTCGCAAGTGTACAGAGGTTCCTTAAATTTGCGGGTATCGCACCATGGAAAAACCGTTACTGGCTCAACTCCCCGGAAAAGCACGATAACCCGGAATCCTTTAAAAAAAATTGAAACAATCTGCGGCATCTATCTTCAAGCTTCGGAACTTGCTGAATGCGGTACGGAAGTATATTCCACGGATGAAATGACCGGGATCCAGGCATTGGAGCGCAAATACCCGGACAAGCCGGTACGCCCGGGCAGCCCGGCGCTGCATGAGTTTGAATACATCCGTCATGGCACTATAAGTCTGATCACATTCCTGCGTGTTGCAGATGGCAGGATCCAGTCACCGTATCTGAACAGCACACGAAACGAGGAAGATTTCTGCAATGCCGTGGGGCAGCTCATAGCAGAGGATGCAGATAAAAGCTATATCATTATCTGTGATGGACTAAATACCCATAAATCCGAAGGACTTGTAAAGTTGGTTGCACAGAAATGTTCCATTACGGTTGATCTTGGTATTAAGGGAAAGAAAGGCATACTGGAGAGCATGAAAAGCAGGGAAACTTTCCTTATGGATGAAAGCCACAGGATTCGTTTTGTATATACGCCCAAGCACAGTTCCTGGGTGAACCAGATAGAAATCTGGTTTGGTATCATCAATCGGAAGCTTTTGAAAAAAGGCAGCTATAAATCCGTAGAGGAAATGGCTCAAAGCATCCTTAATTTTATTAAACAATACAATTTAACAGCCAAAGCATTTAACTGGAAATATGTTGGTTAAAAACAGCCTTGATAGTATATGAGCATCAAAAAAATGCTGTACTAGGTGTTTTTTTGTGGAGATTGTGCATATGCATCCTTTGCATCTGCGATGCCGCATCAGTCGCACCGGAACGTGACCTCATGCCCCGGGTTTTCCCTGACCAGCAAATCCTTCATATCATCAACCATCATGTGGTTGTCCAACGCAGCCTGGACGACATCGACAAGCTTCCTGCCGTCCAAATACGCCCAGATTGTTTTAGGGTTCTTCTTTCTCATAGCGCCATCCCCTATCTTTTTCCTTTCTCTATCATCCCTGACATTCTCGATGCGGCAGTATCTCCTGGCATCTGCCATGCACTCGGCCTTGGTCCAGCCGAAAGATACAAAATTCCCGTAGCTATTTTTCGCCACCCATTCCCACAAATTGCCGTACACATCTGCCCGTTCATTAAGCGGGAATAGCTGCAGACTTTCTCAAATGTCAGGTCTTTAATAGATACCTTCTTTTTCTTATGATGATTGTTTCTCATCGTTTTCCTCCTCTGGGGCATCCCCGAGCAGTTTCCTTAATTCTTCCCTGCAGTCCTTGCAGAGGTAGAGTATGGATACATGGGAAGTGGTCTTGTACTTACGCCCATCGACCGTCATCGTCTGGAACGCCTGGAGAATCTTCATATCATTTCCGTGGCATCCGCAGCTGGCACAGTTTGCATAGAATTCCGGTACCGTGATTTTTTTTAACGTAAACAACTGTTCCTCCTTCTATTTTTCATGATTGACGTTTTATTGGTTTATTTACCCTGGTCCACCCCGTCGTCTTCATCGTCAAGTTCCCAAAGCAGGAACATCAACTTTCTCCTGCAGTCCCTGCAGAGGTTTATTTCTGACATTTGTGCCTTGTTCTTTACCCGTTTCCCTTTTATGATTGAGCACTGGTATGTACGGATCACCCGTAGTCCATTGCCATAGCATCCACAGCTGGCGCAGTTTGCGCAGCCTTTTGGCGCATCGATGAGCCTTACCTCGAACATTCAACGTCCTCCTTTTTTCGCTATTTGTCCCATGGTTCTGGGGTGCCCGGAACCGCCCCTTTGTATTAGGGACGGAAGGCATACAGGCACTTCATAGGGTATTTCTTAGCATCAGCAACGATCCGGCTGGCTTCTTCTTCGTCATGTGCTTGTACGGTACGGACAAACAACGGCTCCCTGGCGTCATACCAGAGGGGATCGTATGTCTCATCGTAGATGTCCACGGTATCCGGATCAATCCCTTCCGGGAGGCTGTCTGTGTCAAACACCTGTGTATCCCTTACCCAGTCCGGGCTGACACATATGATATAGGTCTCCTGCATTGTTTCTTCACAAATTCGTGCATTTTCTTTCCTCATCTTTTTCTCCTTTGATTTTTTTGACATAGCCTGTTTTTTTTGTTGGATATCCTCGATTGCTTCTAACGTAACATGGATAACCAGGTTTATGATAAGCGGGCAACGCTGGTACTGTTTCATTACCCTGCAAAGTTCTTCTACCAGCCTGTCCCAGTAAGATTCAGATCCGTCACCATCACCATAATTCTTAAAGATCATCCAGACATCTGCAACAGCGTTTTTGTACTGTTCTGGCGGGATAGACGGTTTCCCCGCTTTTTGCAACTGTACTTCCTGCCATACAGCCAAACAGAACAGCCGGTTGAATACACCGCTCCCGCAGGCCCTCACCCCTGAAGAAATTTCTTTTGGCGTAACTGTCTCCGGGTGTCGTAGCATAGAAAGTGCCGCAGCATATGCCGCATACCAGTATTTTTTTAATTCCTGTTCAGTCATGCAAATGCCCCCTATCCGCAGGCGGCAAGCGCATCATCCTCCCGGATCTCAAGGTTGTCATACGCAATCAGATAGCCCTTCAGGATATCGCAGATAGCGTCCCGTTCCATGCGCCACCAGTCATAGCTGCATCCGTAGTCCGCCGCCCCGAAATTATCCCAGCAATAGTAGTCCACGCAGCCTAATGCGAACAAAGCTGGGTCATATGTTTCCTCAGACATCCCGATAAATGCCATCACAGCCTTCCGGTCGATCCATGTGTCGGTGATGTCCACCTTGCAATGGCCGAACTGGAACAGGCCCGGCTCATCCGGGTACGGGTTGCAGCAGAGGATATCATAGATGTTGTCCTCATGTTCTGCGTCAACCAGCCGCCCATGTTCAAAAAAATCCTTGTCCCCGTAATTTACATACACTTTTCTGGTCTCCTTTCTCTTATTCCTTGTTTGGTTTCACAGAAAGTATGGATTTGAGGGGAAGGGATATGGTGGCAAAAAAATGGATGGGAAGTCGACGGGGAAGTCCAGTACCACGTCTGACCAACTGGATCAGGCATGGGTGAATGCCAGATGCAAGAACCTGTAACAGATATTTAATCTTTATCTTTTTGGTTTTGGATGTAATTCTTTACAGTTTTTTCTGTGCGATCACTGACACTCCCGATAAAATAGCTCAGACTCCAGAAATAAGGCTTCCAGTAATGGTGATCCAGTTCTGTTGCAATAAGCTTTCTCATCCTTCTGGATGATGCGAATTTCAATGCGTTCACGAACTCCGCCAGGGATCCACCGGTATGGTAGCAGTTCCCCTGCGGTGGCGGACAAGCTCCATACTGCAGCAGCGGCAAAGACGACCGCCTCCCCTGCATTCCCCGTATGTACCAAGACATGTTTCCCCATGTCCCGGATCGCACAGATGTCATAACCGTCACCTTCCAGCAGAGCCGCCGTGACGGCTTCCGGATCTTCCCTGCGGTAGACAGCCGCTACCCTTTCTCATTCCTGGACCGCAAGATCCCCACCATCTAAGATCTCACAAATCGCATACGCAAGTTCTTCCGTGTCAGCTATTAACATAGTATCATCCTCCTTCTTGTGCCTTCTCCCAGACGCACACATTGCGTATTACGTGAGGGAATGATCTCCGTGATCTGCTATAAGTATGGCATGGTACAACCTGCTATCATCTGCGGATAGCATTTTTCCTGAAATTTTTCTGGATTTTTTGCGGATAGCGTTTTTCGGAGCAAAAAGCGCTCCCGTTTTCTGCCCACAAAAAGAGCCCGTCGGAAAACAGGCGCTTTTGAGCTGGCCGCAGAAACGGCTTTATTTGTGTTTTTCTTATGCATCCGCACTCAGATGACGGTGCAACGTCTGGCATCCTTTCCTGACGTATTCCCGTACCTTCTTGCACTCCGCCTATTCCTGCGGCGGTATGCTGCGATGTCTGTCGGCTTTGGCATCTGGGCCGTAGGCACAGCCTGTATGTATGGCCTTCTTCTTACCTCGTCCCAGTCTGCAAACTGACGCACCAGCTTTTCGCATACTTCCTGGTATTCATCTTCCGTGATGCGGTACTTTTCCAGGATTTCCGCTGTGGCAGGCCTTGGGACGAAGACCCGGACCATCTCACTGGTCTCCTGGCAGTAATCGGTCATTGTATCCCCAAAATCGAAGGATGTAAGCCCAACCCCATTGATCATCTGTCTCATACATCCAATCCCGCTATCTTCATTTTTTATCACACTCATTTTTCTCTCCTCGCTTTCCTTGAAATTTTCCTGTTGCCTATAGTATGGCTCCTGCACCCATTCTGCAAACCGGTATGGGACGCCATGCACCGGGCAAAGCAGCATGGTATTTTTGCAAGAACGCAGAAATACTTATCCGCACTAAAAATAGCCCCAGACATATAATTCTGCCCGGGGCTATTTGTCCGCCACCACAACGCCCGCAACGTCGCCTGGGTCAGACCATCGCAAACGCTGCATCATGGCTGCTCTACAAGGATCGTGGCACGGTGACGGCGTGCTCAATTCCTTGCTGCTCCTTTGTTTATATTATGGAAATGGCACCATCCCGCAAACTCATGAAAAAAATCCCGCCGCACCATGCCCGCAGATAAAAGTGTCGTAAAACTCAAAACTGAAGATCCATTCCAGAATATTCCCATTCGGGATGATCTCGATGTGGTCTGCCATGCGCATCAGCAGTACCAGTTCATCCTTCCCTGACGGGCCACCTGGCACACCAATACACATCAGCCCAGTCCTGAAACTCATCATCCCACATTCCTCATTACTTTCCGCCTCAAAATCAGCCTCCACTATCTTTGCCAACGCAAGTCCAGTCTTTACCAGGACGGCAAAATATTCTTTCTTCTTCTGGTTTACTATGCGCCTGGTTTCTGATTCCTCCCTTTCAAATCTTTCCACTAGCCTCTGAAATCCCCGTTGGGCTTTTTCCTTTTCTGTCAATTTTTCCTCTTCTGTCATGGATTCCTGGATCTTTCGCAGTTCATTGTCCATCTCTTCCAGTTGCTTTAATGATTCCGTATAATAGTTCTTCTTGATCATCGGTTTCCTCCAAAAATGTTTTGCTGCTTTGTACAGTCTAACATGGTAGTATTTTCAGTACAAGTCTTTAGTATAATTTCCCCTGCCTAAAAGATAAAATAACCTCAAAAGAAAGGTGGTGTGGGAATGGATATACACGAAAGGCTGAACAATCTGATGGAAGAACGTGGATGGACGGAATATAAACTCTCAAAAGCCTGCGGCCTATCTGAATCTACAATCGCAAATATCTTCCGCCGTGGAACCATGCCTTCCATCGCCACCCTGGCAACGGTATGCAGCGGCTTCGGCATTTCTCTGTCGCAGTTTTTTGCCGAGGGGAATATGGTAGAACTGAACCCGGAACTGAAAGAACTGTTTGAAAATTGGGTGAACCTGACTGCTGAACAGAAAGCAGCTGTATATACGGTGATTAAGGCATTTAACAGCAAAAAATAATCCGGGCCTCCAGCCTGCTCCCTCTCAGGGGAACCGCCGGAAGCCAGGATCATTTTGTTCTTTTTACTTTCTGGTATTCCTTAGATCTGCATCTGGGGCTTAGTAGAAAGTAACCCGAACATTCGGTTTTCAGCCGGGAAGTCGTTACCAAAGGGCAGCAGCGCCCCGCCATACCAGATCAACCCGTGTCCGGACTGTGCGTTCTTGATGAAGTCCAGCTGCGCATCCGAGATATGCAGGATTGAGCCGATCTCCTTACGGTCCGCATCCGACTGGTTAAGCATCTGAATCAAATGGCAGTTATTGATGATCGCACGGGATTCCCGGTTTGTCAGCATGTCCTCCACGTTCTGGGTGATACCTGTCGGCACCCCGCCGAACTTCCTTGCCTGCTTATAAATAAACATCAGGTGTCTTGCGCAGGTCTCCGACTGAGTCAGCAGGTAGAACTCATCAATAAAGATCCAGGTACGGATCTTCCGTTTCCGGTTCGCCACTGTCCGGTTCCAGATATCCTCCAGGCATACCTGCATACCCATCTCCTTGAGGCCCGTGCCGATGTCGCTGATGTCATATGTGATAAAACGCCGGTTAGTGTCCACGTTGGTCTTGTACGCAAACGTATCGTAGGAACCCTCGCAGTACTTCTCCATGGCGATCCGGATATAGTCCGCATCCGGTTCCGGCTGCCTGCGTAGCACATTGTAGAAATCCTTCAGCGTAGGGGTTTTGTCCCGATCACAGGTGATCGTACTCCCAGAACGCCGCAGATTGTCCATATGCTCGATATAGGGGCCATAAATCATACGCACACACCGGTCGATGACGGACTCCTGCACCGGGTTTAGCCCGTAATTCCCTCCGACAGCCGCTTCGCACAGGGCACTGATGTAGTCGGACTTCACCGTGACCGGGTCATCTCCGGTGCCGTCCCCATTGCTGGCATATTCCAGATCCATGTCAAACGGGTTGATATGGGTATCGGAGCCGGGGGCGATGCGGATCACCTGCCCACCCAATGCCTCACACAGCGGCTTATACTCTGCCTGGGGGTCAATGACGAATATTTCGTTGGACTCGGATTTTAAGAACGCCTGGGCCATCTCCATCTTCGCTGCGAAACTCTTGCCGGAACCGGACTTGCCGATGATGAGTCCGTTGGCGTTCTGTGCCTCCATGCGGTTTAGGATGACCAGGTTATGGCTGGTGGCGTTGACCCCGTAATACAGGCCATGGGGCTCGTTCATCTCCTGAGCCTCGAACGGGATGAATAGGGCCGCCGCCTCCGTGTTGACCATCCGATCCGCATAGATCCGGTTGACGCCGAGAGGCACGGCGGACGCAAGCCCACTCTCCTGCTGCCCGTTCAGCTTGTTCATGATGCACAAGTGCTTCTCTGCGTTGTTCTGAACCATCTTCGTGTAATTCTCCAACTCGTCATAGGTGTCCGCGAAGACGACACATACCAGGGTCATGAGGATGGATTTCTGGTTGCGGACCGTGAAATCGTCATAAGCCTTGTCTGCGTCCTCTTTCTGCTGCTTCAAGTCGATAGGCACGAACTCGCTGCTAAGGCCCTTTTTCGCTTTCTTCTCGGCGGACTGCGCCATCCCCCTGGTCACCTCCAGCATCTGGTTCCTCACCAGCTTGATCGCCTCATCCTGCCGCATGGGCGAAAAATGGACGCTGGTCAGGGTCGTACAGGGGACGCTGGCGATATCTGTCATGATGTCGGCGGAGAGCTGCGTCGGGTACAGCCTCATGGAAAGTGCCCGCCCCAGCTTGTCGTCAATGACGAAGTAGTCATCATAGAACTGGATGTCCATGGGCGCGATCAGATCCTTGGTAGTGAGCCCCATGTCCAGCATATGGCTGACGCTGAAGGTCTCCACCTTTTCCCCGCTGATTTCCATCTTCTTGTAGAACGGGGTGGTGGCGGACTGATTGTAGATCTCGTGCAAGAGCCCCAGGCGATTCACCAGGGTCATCGGCATGGTGTCCGCCTCGTTGATCTCCTTGATCTTCGGGGCGATCTCCGTATCCACCCGGCTGAACACGTTGGCCGCCACCTGGATGTTCTCCGCGCTCACGCCGACAGTCAGGAACTTCTTCTGGACGATGTTGTTCTGCCCTTCCGAGATCTTGTCCTCAAGCACCTCGTTCATGGCGTGGCGGTATTCATCATATCCATCCTGTTTATCTTGGTACAATGTATATTCCCTGAAAGCGTCCTTGTCGATCTTGGTATTAAAGATCGTGAACTGGGGGCGCACATCGGGCTGGAAATAGTTGATCAGATCCCCGTAGGCGTAATACATCTGGTCCTGGTGGTCCTGCGTAGCAGTCTTGAAGTTTGCGTCTGTCAGTTCATAGGTTTTTGTATAGAGGCTTCCTTCTGATTGGAAGATTCCGTTTTTATAGACCCTTTCATACGGGATCGTGTCCTGGGAACTCTTCGGGACTTTCAGCGCGGCGATCCTGTCCTTCCTCCCTTTCGGTGATTTCTTTTTCGCAGTCTTCGTCTTCCGCTTGTTCCCTGGGGCCTTCGCTGGTTCCTGCGCGGCTGTTTCCGTTTTCGGTTTCAGCATATCCATGGTCCCGAAATCCCCCATGTGCTTCTCCTGCGCATCCCCTGACTTCTTCTTAAAACCGGCCTGTTTTCCGCCGGACGGGATCTTGGTGACCTCTTCCTGCATCCCCCTGTCTGCTTTTTTTCTGCCAAATAACAAAGGAACTCTCCCCTTTCTGTCTGTTTTTTCTAGCCCGGAGCATAATGCGTCACTTCACGCTTTCGAACTCCGGATGCCCCGCCACAAAGGCAGCGAGGGACTTGTCATATTCCTTCTGTTTCCTCCGCTTCCGCACCGCCGTGCTGGACGGGTCGCCGTCCAGATACTCCATAGTGATGCGGTTCCGTTTCGCGTATTCTGCGAAATTGTTGTTTGTGCGGTATACCCGGTGCCTGGGGGCCAGGAAATTCTGGATCAGCAGGTTCCTGGCATAGACCCATATCGGCATCCCCTGGACGTCGATAAAGCCGCAGGCCAGGGGTACTACCCCCGGTATCAGCACGATCACGGCACGCTGGTTCACGTTCATGCCTGCCGCAAACGGGTAAGTCAGGGCGAAGGTCAGGATCGCAATGGCGACCGTGGCAGCTACGCCGATGAATTCCCTCTTGCTGAACGGGCCGATGAACTTGGGTTTAAATTCCCGTACGTCTTTTGGTACTGGCATAATGATCATAATGGTATATCCTCCTGGTATCTGTTTTCCTTCCGCCTGCATGGCGCATGGCGGCGTACCGGATGGCCCGGATGCCGCCGGGCACTCCTGGTGCCGCCGGAATCAGTGCGTTCCGATGACTTCCCTGGCGATGTTCCCGGACTTTACAAATAGGCCGAGCATCGTCAGGTTGACAATGCAGCTCGTGACCGGCGAAAATCCAGGGATCAGCGCCCCGCTCTCCAGGATCTCCCTTAACTGTGTCCCGACAATGACGATCACGTAGATGATGACGCCCTGGAGCGCGGCAGCAGCCAGTGCCTTCAGCCACCTGATTCCCGTGCTGCGGAACCGCTCGGAAAAGAGATCCGCCACGGCAAGGGGCGTGAACACGAAACGGACGCCGATGTCGATCGCCACAGCGTATACGGTCAGGGAGATGACGAACGAGATGATGGCTGACCCGGCAAGCTTCGTGATCAGGCTGATGATCGGGCCGCCGACACTGGCCGAAAGGCCTGCCAGCACTGTGGGCATCTGGTTTCCGACCCACGCCACCGCTGCATTGAAGGCCGTAGAGAATACCCCGGCATTCCCACTTCCTGCCGTCTTAGCGAGGAGGGAAAAACCCCCGGATTTTTCAATGGACGTGACGGAAAGCCACAGCGCCATATGGGTGCGGTAAGCTTCCGTGTCAGCAGCACCCGCCCCGGTCGTGGCGTTTAAGGCTGCCGTCAGGATGACGTCCCCCGTATATATGATGACTGCTGCGATATATAAGCAGTTATAGATGATGAACAGGCCGCAGCACATCTTTAGGAAGGATCTCCACAGTGCTTCTGTAGACGCACTCTTCTCCGTCGCTTGCTGCAGGATATCCCCGATCCCGAATGCAATGCAGAGGGAGGCCGCAAAGGCCATGCAGATCCCCATGACGTTCGTGAGCGCCGTGTTTGCCATGATCCGGTCGATCATCAGCTTCATGGCACTCCGGTTCACGCCGCTGGGATCCTCGTCCCACTGCAGGATATGGAGTTTATTGACTGCATTATTGTCTGCCGCAGCATCAGCATCTCCGCTCAGTTCCGAGGAAGACACTCCATACTGGTCGCAGGCCTTCTGGAACGCGGCGATCCACTGGGACGCCCATAAGCTCTTGTCACTTGCGATTTTCTTGATCAGTTTTGTGCCTTCCTTCTGGTTTGACAAGGAACTGCCCTGGCTGGCAGCCTCCTCACGGATCGCCTCCAGGATCTCCAGCTCCGTGTCCCTGATGTCCTCATCCACCTCCTCTTCGATGAGCTGCTTCACGGTATCGTACATAGTCTCGTCATAGTCATCCAAGCTCATGGCCGCCAGCGAGGTCATACAGACAGACAGGGAGAGGACGATGGCTGCCGCTAGGGCGGCGATTCTTTTACCAAACATATAGTTCTCCTCCTACTATTCTTGGTGCGGAGACAAAAGAAACCGGCTGGAAGCCGGTTTTCTTTGTCTGCCGGCCCCTTAAGATACGATGCCGAGCATCTTTAATACGCCCTTCATACCGATCAGTACGGCCCCGGAGATCAGTTTCCCGAGCGCCCCGTTCATGGCCTCGGCTTCCCCGTCCTTACGGGCGGTTACGTAACCGTAGATGCCCCAGATGAACATGCCGACACCGACCATCTGGCAGATCCATAAGGCCAGTCCGACCACAATACCCATGATTTGGTTCGGGTCAGAGAACTTCTGGGACAGGTTCTGGGAATTGACCGTGGGTACCTCGAACCCGCTTGCAAAAAACGCATATGGGTACTTAACGGCTACTACCGCCGCAGTTGCCAGTGCGGCCACGCCGTTGGCGGTCTTCGCCCCCTTTGCGCCCATAGATGCCTTCATCCTCTCTTTTACGGACGGCATGGCAAACTTCATTTCTCTCTTCATGGAATGGTTCCTCCTTCCTTTTAGTTTTTTCTATTGCATCGGGAAATGTCATACCCCGTTGCAAACATACAGGCAGCCCCCTATGTCAGGATGAGCCTATGGTTGAGTTCGCCTCTTAAAAAACTCCGTACCTGCCTCTCCTTCTCCGTTAGTTCCCGATCGAACGGGGAATTCAGGATCCAGATGATGAACAGGACGTTGTCAGCGAACCGTGAGATCATCTTCTGTGCGGAATCCATGTTCGGGTACCAGTCTGTCAGGCGGTAGCCGCAACACACAGCGCTTTCCTCACACAGATCATATTCATCGAAAGTCATGGTAACTGTACCGTCTCCTGATACTTTCACGCTCCTAACCTCCACTTACTTGATTCCGGCAGCGTCCCGGCCCGCACATGGCCGTCCGGTGCTGTCAAAGTAAGTATGGAGCATCATGCTGATTTCCCCGCAGCTTTTTTCAACGGGGATCCTATGAAAAACGGTAGGAATATTCCTTTGAGGAAACGTGTCAGGGGTATTAATTCTCTTTTCAGGGCTTTTGCGGATAGAGTTTTTTTACACTTTTGCTGGCTGGCGTGGATATTTCCCGGCCAATGAACGGGATTTCGTTCCCCTTTTGCGGATATGCTTTTTGACGGCCTGGATGGGATACTGTCCGGTATTTCCCGTACGCAGAAAAAGACGGGTGGTCTCCCACCCGCTTTTTTGTGCTATCATGTTGTCTCCTACTTGTACGGATACTCGTCCAGAAGGTTCGACTCATACCTGACGGCATCTACCTTCGCGTACATATCCCCGTCCGCATAATAGGTCGTCCTGTCGCTGTATACCTCAATGGCGACTGGCTTGCTCCTCACATATCCATCCGGCGGCTTGATCTCCGCCAGGACATATACTCCTGCCCCGACAGGCTGGCTGGTCTTAAAGTAGCCCACGTTCTGTCCGCCGTACTCCAGCCTGCTCTGGGTTTCCGGGTCATCCATCTTGATGTCTGCCCTGGTGCTCCAAACCGTCATCTGCCCGGTCCGGTCCCCGAACCCGTCATACAGGTCGATCCGCTCGGACTCAATGCAGACCGGTGTTCCTTTCGGCACGGTGCCGCTGTACAGGTGCCCCGGAGCCTCCATGGACTCGTTCATGCCTGTCCTCCGCTTAAATGGAGTGATGTCCCGCGCCTTCATGGCCTCCAGGAACTCCTTGCTTCCCATGATGACGGTATCCTGCAAATAGAACTTCGCGTCACCGGGCTTGAACTGCATGAGGAACTTCGCCCTCTCGTCCGGATCCTCGATAAGCTTGGAGTCCTCCTCGATCTCCGCAAAGGAGTTGTACCGGGAGGCCGCATAGATGCCGAAGATCGCGTCGTCATGGACAATATACTCCCCGGTCTCGGAGTCAGTCTTGTTGATCCGCAGCATCGTGGTGTAGAAACGGTTCCTCTCGTTTACATCTGCATATCCAGAGAATTCCTCTGCGCTGTAAACGTGGCTGTCAGCCGGGGCCGTCATGGTCCAGGGCACCAGTGCTGCAGAATACTTCCCGTCATAGGCGGTCAGTTCCCCGGTGGTGGACTTTACGCCGTTGTGCCAGGACATGCCGGATGCATTGTTCTCATCCACAGCGCCGTCCTTGAACAGCACCTGGTCTGCCACGCCGTCATCCTCTGCGATGGAACCGTAGAAGAAACGTCTGCGGAGGGATTCCCCGTCATACGTGCTGCCGTTAGCCGTATCTGCCCCGTTCCCGTTGGCTGTCACGTCTGTGTCAAAGCCGTGGTAGCGGCTGGCATCATTGCCGCCGTTCTCCTTCTGGATCTCCTCTACGCCCCCTTCGCCCCGGTGGTCATTCTCATAGTAATCCTTTAACGGGTCATGCTCTTCCTGGGCGATATCCCAGCCGCCATAGCTGTAATCCCCGTTGGGTGCCGTGATGGATGCCTGCAACCGGTCGATATCCAGTCCGTATTTGTAGACCTCGAAATCACCATGGTACCCGTGCGCCCGGATGACGAACTCCCGGTCATCCTGATTGGACGTGTTGGCACTGTTCTCCTCACCGAAACGGATCAGGTAGTTCTCCTGCTTTGCCTGGTCGGTCAGGAGCTGGTCGGCGTTAAAATTGTAATGCGCATGGTAATTATCTGTCGTATTGTTGCTCTCCGGCCCGTCATAGACAGAAGGCACGATGACTTCCTTGGGCTTCTCGATGTCGAAGCTCCGGTTCTTCCAGTCATTGACCGCGTCATCCCTTCTCATCGGCGGCTGCTCCACGATGACATACACGCCGTAGGGCAGGTAGCTGGAAATGTTGTAATACCGGTCATCCAGTCTTTCATCCGCCGAAAGGGTCGTATAATCCATATCGGATCCGCCTCCCGGGGCGCTGTCCCATTCCACGCTGTAGATGGTGTCCAGGTCGTAATAGTAGAAGGGCCGCAGGTAATTGTAAGCTTTGGCAATGGCCTCAAAGAGCGCCATGTCATATACTGCCTCGTCATACCCGATCTTGCCGTCCGGTTTGGCGATGTTCTCGCCCAGGCCGTTGTCCACCATGAGCTTGGCTGCCTCGTCCTCTAAGTACCACTTCACGGCAAACTGCCGTACCGCATCGGAGGCGTTGGCATTGGCCCGTGCCTGGTCGGATGTGTTGACCACGACTTCCGTGTTCTCCCCGTTGTTCACGGCGGGGTACTGGATATAGCCGTCCCGGTCCCCGAACACATGCTCCCGGATCCAGCGGAATGGTTTGAAGGAGGTACTCCGGTCTCCGCCGGCCGTGCCGTCCTTGTCTGCACCGTCCGTGTTGGCCAGGGTGTAATCTTTGTCCGCATCATCCAGCTGGTACTTTTCATAGAACGTCTCGAACCAGTGCTGGCCCGGGTAGTTGGACATGGAATTGCCAGTGAAAGTGGAGTGCATGTCATTGTCCCAGATGTCCGTGTTGGCCGCCCGTATGGCATCAAAGAACTTTTCGTAGTTGTACGCCTCATGGCTGATGAGCCCTGTGCCGTCCTCGATCTGGACCCTCTGTGTCTCCAGGAGCCTGGTGTAGCCGTGGTTCTGTTCGTCCTGCAGGTAATCGCTGCGGTCACGGTCCCTTAAGATGCCATCATAACTATACAAGGAGGCGTTAGTGGTCACTGCGTCACCCTCGGAACGGGTCTCCCTCTCGGAAGTGGTGTAGCCTTCGATCTGCCCTGCGTTCTCCCTGTGCCCGTCCTGCGGGTCTGCGTAAGTGTCCCACAGGTTGTTGGCCCGTGCCGACGTGGTCATGGATCCTGTCCGGTGCTCCACGTCCGTGTAGATCTTCTGGACATTGGAGGAAAGCAGCACGGCGTCTTCCGCAAGAGTGTCCGATATGCCATCCCCGGAAACCTTATCCTTTTCCGGGAAGTCTACGGTCTTGCCGCCGTAAGCGGTATCGTATTTCCAGGTGAAGGTGTCATAGTTGCCGTCCCCGTTGGTGTCCTTATACTGGGGCGTCATGGTGTTGCCGTTGCGGTCCATCCAGACCACATGGCCGTCCTCGTCCCGGTACAGGCGCTCCAGGTTGGACTTTAAGTACGCCTTGAAGCGGAAGTTGCCGATGCTCTCCGGCTCCTCCTCGGGGGAATTGCCTTTCAGCAGGCTCCCAAGCCAGTCCTTGGCTGTTTCGTACCATCCGCCGTCCCGCTCTGCGGAGATGTTGTCCGAGTGGACTGCCGCATAAGTGTCATGGGCGTAGTCGATGGATCTCGTCTCCTCCGTGGACCTGGCCCTGTTACAGAAGCCGCAGGCCGTCACGCCGTCCTGGTTCTCGTAGCCGCAGTTTAGGCAGTACCAGACCTGTTTGGTCTCCGGCAGGGTCTGGATATCCTTCTCGATCCGCGCTTTCTGGCGGATGGGGCGCTCCAATACCCCTGTCGGGTTCTTGATGGTTCCTGCGTCCTGGAAGGTCTTTTCTTGTCCCGGTTATGTCAGGACGATGTTTTCAATATAAGATCCGCTGGCAGCCAAAGGAAGCGAAATGGATACATGCCCATTCTTTGCCGTAAAATTGTCTTTCCTTGAACTCGTCTTGCTGTCATCCTGGTCAAACGTGATGCGGAACTTTAATGTTCCATTTTCCAGCCCGTCCAGGGTATCCTGGCTGACCGTATACGTGTAATCCCCATATCCGTATCCGTCCCCTGAAGTACCTGTCTGCTGGTAGCTGCCAAGCGTCACTTCCACATTTGTCACCTTCATAACAAAAGTAGGTGTCACAGACACCTGTTCCCTATTTTCCTGAAGGACCGGTTCTCCGTTTATATCCAGGAGGGTTTCTCCTGCTGCGTAAGCCCAAAAGGTTTCATTTTCCTTGGTCGCAAAGGATATGGAGCCATAAGGATCCCCTCTGTGGTAGACCGCACTGCCGGATGCTGTCTGGTTGGGTACGGTCGCTTTTGTAACGAACCCATTGCTGTTACGTTCCACATTCTCACAGTCCGCCGCATCGTAAACCCGGTAGATATATCCTTCCTTACCACCAGAAAGTCCGCTATAATCGGCCACCGTCTTTACATAGATCTTATCATTGGCTTCGTTGTAGATCGAGTTGCTGGTTTTCGCATAGCGGTAGCTGTAGGCAATGACGATATAATAATGTCCTCCCAACTGGTAATTGTCAACCATTTTCATGGCATTAAACGCACTGTACCAGTCATCCGTGAAGAGCTGTTCATTGATCGCTTTTGCGACATAAGGCAGGTTAAAGGATTCCGCCTCGACCACAACCCAGGGAGAACCCTCCACCGGTGTCCTGTAGCCATTTTTCGTAAACAGGCGGTTGATGTCGTTTGCGATATTCCCACTTTCCGTGACAGCAGACACATCCAGATATGGGTTCTCGATCTTCTCTGCATTGTCCGGGGCCACGGTCGATCTGTCATGGGTAATTGTATAGACATTGTTGACCGTATGCTCCGAGCCATTATACTGTATGGTATCGCCGATCTCTGCTGCCCATGTCCTCCCGCCGACCATGACCGGCGCCCCTTCCGTGGCAGCCACGGGCGTATAGGTCAGCTTTGTTTCATAATGGGAGACACTGTCATCCCAAACGCCTTCCGTGCTGGTGATACTGATCGTGGCGTTTTCCGGGATATTCGTGAGATGGACGATATATCCCTGATCCGTGTCCGCACTGGTGATGGAATAGGTAGTCCCCCCGTTCTCGCGGTCTGATACCATTCCACTCACCTGTGATGTCCCACTGGATGTAGTAACATCGCTTCCCTCAAGGAATGCATTTCGGTTGGTTGCCAGCACATCACTTTTCCCATATACGGAAAGCTCATATCCCTCGCTGCGGGAAAGTTCCTTGATATAATAGGAGGAACCGTCCGGCCCGATCAGGAGGGGGCGTCCGATCCAGCAGTTCCCGTTGTTGGACTCACAATCCTGAATCGGGTAATACCCGGTTGTCTCAGTATCCTGGTAGGTGTCCGCACTGCTGTTCGTGACCTCGTTACCTGCCAGCATTCCAGAGTCATAATTCTGGTTTGACGAGTACTTTTTGAAATAAGTCCCGTTTCCTTCCTGTGTGTCCGTAAGATCCATCCCGTTCCCGGCTGTGATCTCCGAGTTATCCGGGTTATGGCCGATGAAGGACTCCATGTCCCGCTCTTTAGCCGCAGACTCCTGCTCCGGTATATGGAGATTCTTCGGTGCTACGTCATACCAGTCCGTATGCTCAATGGAACCGGATGCGTAATTGTAAACAGAGCCTGGCGCTTCCGTGACCGCCATGAATGAGGCGTCACCATTCCGGTCCGTAGTGGCAACGGCGACCAGATCGCCTTTCTGGAACACAATGCCAGTCCCCTGCTCCGCGTCATCACCAGCGCTGGTGTCCGGATGGACGATATCTTCTGCCGCAAACAGGCCGTATACAGCGCCTTCCAGGGTGCCGTCCCCGTTTTCCATAGCGTATGCGTCGAACAGCGTTCCCTCATCGTTCCGTAGGTCGAAGTCCCGTTTATTAAAGTGAATCTCGCCTTCCGTGCGGTGGTCGTACACGATGAACGTCCAGTCGATAATGTCACTGGCTGGCGGTTTCACAGTATTGGCTTGGGACGGCTGGAAGGGAATGGAATTGCGCAGATAAGAACCGGATCCGCTATCGCCGTTTTCCTCATCCTCCCCATCATCGTCCGATAGCCCAAAGAACCGTAAGAGGCCTTTGGCCCTGCTGGCTGCCTGGCTGACCAGCCCGGTCTGCGTCTTTTCCGTCTTTGGCCTTGCGTTACTTGCCGTTGCGGACGATCCGTCCAGACTGACAGCCCCGTCCTCAAAGATATCGATATCCGCAAGGATGTCCTCCTCTGGGTCTTCCGTCTCTGTCTCCTCATCTTCTGTCTGTCCATCCGTGCCATGGGTATTTTTGTCTGTATCGAGATGGCCGTTTTCGGTTTCAGAACTCCGTTTTCTGGACGATGTGACAGTGGTCTCGCGGCCTGCCTCGGAAACAGTCGCAGTCTCATCCGCTTCCTGTCTGCCCCCTAAAACCTCCTGCTCAGTACCCTGTCCCGACGCATCTTCATGGGATCTTTCCGTATCTCCCAAGATATTTTCCGGTGTATCTTCTCCGGTATCTTCCTGCCTGTTTCCAGTCGCTTCTTCTTTTGTGTCTATAGATCCGTCCGTCGTGTCTTTGGTATCTCCCGAACTGTCAGCTGCCTCCATGGTATCTCTGGAGCCGATGGCTGTCTCTTCTGCTTTTACCGTTTCTTTTACCAGTCCAACACTGATTTGCCTGGCTTCCTGGAACAGTGTGTTCATGCCCGGCCCGCCTTCATCCGGCTCATAAACATAGATATAAGATGCCGGATAAGGTTCACGGTTTTTCCAGAACTGAACCTCAACGGTATCGCCAACCTTGATTTCTTCCTCGCTATAATATTCAATATCCCCGTCCTTTTCGGCGCGGGCATACGAGAATGTATAAGTTTCCAGATCCATGTTCTCGACAGTAATGATCTTCTTATCCAGATCGACAGATATGACCGTCCCTGTGATCTCCTGATCTTCCAGATCATCATCGTTCCCATCGTCACCATTCCCGCCGCCGGAACCGGATCCAGATCCGCCTATGTTCCCGCCGCCAGGTTCCCCGGTTCCGCCGGTTTCCCCGCTCCCAGAGCCAGACGGCCCGTTATGGTCAATCGCTGTGGCCTCTGATGTATCCTTGTACTCACTGGCGGTCACCACGCGCCATTCTATCGGGATGTCATCCGTATGTGTTCCATGGATGATGTAGCCTTTTGCGGCTGTGATCTCCTCTGCGGAATAATCATAGGTCAGGGAGATGAAATCTTTGTAAAACTGATCCCGGTCTTCCTCCATGGCCTTCTTGGCCGCGTCACCAGGCTCGATGCAGTGGAAAAAGCCGCCTTCCTCTACCAGCTGCTCGCACTTCTCTACCTCCGCATACCATGCTTCCCATACCTCGTCATGCAGCTCCTGGTTGATCTCATCACAATCGCAGTCCTCGTCCTCATTATGATCGCATTCAACATACTCGATCTCAGGTGCCGGATGGCCGTCACAATAACCTTTGTAATACGTGTAATTGTAGGTATCCGTATGGGCTTTGGTGCCGCTGTTGACCCCTGCGGAATCGATCTCGTAAAGCTGTCCGTCCTTCCCGGTGACATTGTCATCCCTCCGGCACGGGTCGTTGTAGGGATTGTCCCACCGTTCGAACTGGGTGCCCCCGTCGTTGCCCCAGTTGTACTTATTGGTATCAGATATATTAACGCCCATGTCTCCGGAATAATTGGATGAGATCTCGTCATCCCCCCATTCCGTCTGGTTAAGACTTCCAATCCCGGACTCATAGCTGCCTGGCGCGTCTGGCTCCCGGTCTAAGTCTGTATTGTCCAGTTGAGAATCATCAAACATCTCCAGAATGTCCCAATGAGATCCCTCTAACGGTTTCCCTGTCTCCGAATCGAATTTATGCAGATCTACCGTATAGTTGCTCTCCCATGTCTCCTTATGCTCGTGCCGGTTGACGGAAACCTTGGAATCCCCCTCGCTAGTCTTCTGGGTCGTGATATACAGCTTGAGCCCTTTTTCAATATAGGAGGCGAACTGGGTCTGGGTGTGACCAAATCCCGGGGCGCTAGTGTAATTGGCATTCCATGTGTCAAATGTGCGTATGTGCGCTTTTGTGTAGTCGATAGGGAGAAGCGCCCCGATCTTTCCTTCCGGCCAGGTCAGATCCCCGATGCATCCGTTCTCATCTGTCTCTCCAGAAGCCGACACGAAATGGTAAGTGCCGTCCGCTTCCTGGCCGACCGCCTGCCAGTCCCCATACGGTTCAAACGTGATCCCATTCAAGTATATCTTGGCTTCCGGGGTGGCAAAGAGGTCGATATAAGCGTGGTATTCCCCGTCACGCTCCTGGACGGCCGTGTGGTACGTGGTGATCCCCTTGTCCCAGTCCGCGCTCAGGAGGCTCGTCAAGTACGTGGAGTGCCAGATATCCCAGAACCACGCCTCCGCATTGTTTGTCATGCCGGCTTTGGCTGCCGCGCTTTCAGGGTTCGGGGACGCATGCAGCTTCGCATGTATTTCCGGATTTCTCCCGGCAAAGTTCCCCATCATGCTATTGTAAGGCTCATAGTTCGTATAACCATGACGAAACAGATTGAAGTCTGAAGCCCAATCCCCGGTGAAGCCCGGGCTGTCATCATTGGTGCAGAACCAGGCGATAGCCTGAGAGACGATCTGTTCTGCCGCAAATTCCGATGGGAGTTCGGTGTTATCCGGTATCTTGTAATCCCCCGGGTAGTTGCAGGCAATGACAAGCATCAGGAAGTTGAACTTGACGTTCCCATGCCGGGCGTATGGGAAAATATGCGATTCATCAGTATCGTAATAATAATCCTCCCTGGACGCAAACACCCTTGCCGCAGGCTGGATACCGGCAGCATTGATATGGTTGCCAGTGCAGTAGGTATGGCGCCCCTCGAACATCTCGAAACCGGTATTGTCCCATCCACTCCGCTTCTGCAGAAATGTTTCTGCGCCCAGCGGCCAGAACGACCCGCCTGGCTCCCGCCACCCCGGATACGGAGCAAAATTGAAACCCAGCCCGGTAGGCACTAACTTCGCTCCGGTGGCTTCGGCAATCTTGTCATCCTGCCAAGTAGGAATCACGGCCTCGTGCTGCCAGTCGTTCTGCCTGTCCAGGTTATAAGCCTGAAACATCTTCGGGCAGACAGCGCCGAAAAGAACTGCCGCAGACAAAAACGCCGCTAAAGCTTTCGGCTTTTTCTTGTAAATCTTTGATAGCATGGTTGATCTCCTTTCTTAATTCTCTCTTTTCCAGTATGGGCGATAGAAAGGATTTTTGGCCGCTTTTGGAGACCTCCGCACACAAAAAAGAACCAGGGAAATTTCGGTTCTTTCTGATGTTTGGGTAACTCCGTTATTCTCATTTTAATTTACTAAGCCAATTTGACGGCTTGTAGCAAAATCTGAGAATATGCGAATACCCAGAGTTCAGAAAGAACCGAAATTTCCCCAGCTCTTTTTGTGATTCTAAAAAATAACATGTCAGTTTATTTCAAGTTCAGTCTGCCAGTATCATCCCGAGAAATTCCATGGCCAACGCCGAATCCGCCAGGTTTCACCGATGCAGCCCAGTTATTTCCGGTTCCGGTAAAAGCGTAAAGCCCCGAGTTTCCTCGCTCCCATCCCATCCTCACCAGCTTCTGCACCATCTCCTCGTTGTTAAGGGACGGGTCATAGTGCTTAAACAGGTAAGTGTCATCAAGATCGGTACGGCTCGGATCGATCCACAGCTCTTTATCTATACCAGTGCTGTAGACAGTATACAATACACGGAAACCATTGGCGTAGTATATCGATGTCAGATTACCGCTTTCGCTGACAGACACCTCTCCGTATTTTGCATTCTCTTCCCTGGTATGAGTAACCATGTCCAGAGCCACGTTGCTGCAGCCATACTCATTATAGCCGCCATTGTCTGTCATCAGTGCCGTATTCGTACCGGTCTGTCTGGTTTGTGCAACGCCGTTCTCCGTCCAGGCCCCATCCGCGTTCACGGTGTAGCCGTCCGGGGTGGTAGTGTTTGCCAGCATATAGCCGTTGGCATCGAAGTAATAGCACTCCGCCACGCCATCGTTATTGCTGTCAATCCACTGCCAGCCATTTGCGTGCCATGTGGTATTATCAGCATTTGTTCCGTACCACCAGCCAGTATCATTCTTCTGCCATCCTGCAGCAAAGGAAGTCATCGCCATTCCTGCTGCCATTGCTCCTGCCAGCGCCATTACCATGGCGCCCTTAAACATATTACCCTGTCTTCTCATAAGATTTTCCTCCTTGATTTTCTACTTTCTTTGTTGTTCCTTTGTTGCTGATACAATTATAGGACACATTCCCGCATTTTTCAATCGACATTTTTTCCTACGTTCTCCTTTGGTTTTTTCCTTCAGGTTTCATTTGCCCGTGCCGTTATCCGGCTGTCTTTTGCACCACGCTGTCAGGCGGGCGGTTTTGCACTGCTCCGCTAGGGGCGCGGTCGGTTTTGCACCACATCGTTAAGCGTGTGGCTGTTTTTTTCGCTTCAACATTTCCGTTTTCCTCCTCTCATGACTTGCTGTGTTATTTACCAGTTACAACGCAAGTATGGATGAGAGATGGGGTGGAACTATGAAAATAAACACAAGATGGGGAGAAAATGATGAACTGTTTTGCGGATAGCGTTTTTTTGATGGGAATTTGGTAGGGTTGCGGAAAAATGGATGGATTTTGGCTATCCGTATAAAATCCCAGGAAGGCAGCCCCATCTGCCGAGAATAAAAAGAAGTCCCCCGAAAGAGCCTTCGTGTCTGTCTTGCTAGTAGGGGATGCAGCCAATAGCACAAGATACCGCCAAACTAAACCGTCCCACACTTTTTCCTTATCGTACAATGCCATCATACTTTTCCAACCCAGGACAAGATTGTTTCTGGTGGAAACTCCAAAAACACTGCGATCTTATCGATGGGTTCCCCAGCCTTAAACATCTTGGACGCAGTTTTCATCGCCCGCTTCAAATCGCCTTCCTTGCGGCCTTCCTGTTTTTTCTCATATCCAAACTGCTCTACAGCTTTTTCCTGATCAAACAATGCCATCATGATGCTGACCACTTCCTTATCATGGACTGCCAAATACTCCCTTAACACATCCTTAGCCTTGCAGATACGGATTATCGTTCAAATAAAAAAGCCAGGAAAACAATCTATTTTTTTCTGCTGCGTGACGGGACCAGAAATACTCTGGCATATTCCTGGCGCGAAGAAAAACCCCCAAAAAAACTTTCCTCTTATTCCCATACTTATGCTGTACAGACACAAGACATTGCAGTACGGCATCAGGCAAAAGATGTTTTTGTCTGTCACGGGGCACAGTGCCTCTGCAAGATTAGCGGAGGCTGCCCCAGGCGCCTCCGACTTTTTACGGAAGCAAGGAGGTGAGGGACATGTATACAAAAAAATCAAAAAGCCAAACAAGCCAACCGGATCAGACGGAAAAACTCCTGGAGGACTGGTGCGATGTTTTTGCGGACATCATCAATGTGCTCGTCTATGGTGGCGAAAGGCGCGTGGAGGAAAAATATCTGGTGGACGGTCCGACGGCAAGCCGGTATAAGGCTGCAGCAGGTCCATACCATGAGAAAGACCGCGACATCTGCAAAGAGGACATCCGCAGCAAGGTACATTTTGCGGTCTGGGGCCTAGAAAACCAGACGGATATCTGCCGGATCATGCCGGTCCGCTGCATGGGATATGACTATGCGGCATACGAATGGATTATCAAACGCCTTCAAGCCGAAAACAAACAAGATGGCAATGAAGCGAAATACACGGAAGGTCTACGCCAGGGACAGACATTATGGCCTGTGGTGACGCTTGTCCTGTATTTCGGGTTCAAAAAATGGGATGCGCCCACTACTTTGTGGGAACTTGTTCATGTACCGGATGAACTGAAGCCTTTCGTTCCCAATTACCACATTAACCTTGTCCAGGTGGCTTTTCTGGAAGATGATGTGATCCAAAAGTTCAGCAGTGATTTCCAGACCATCGCAAAATTTTTCCGTGCAAAACGGCTTGGAAATGACAAAGAAGTAATGTATAATGATCAAAGAAAATGGATCCACGTATCAGAGATGCTGGAGTTTTTCCATACATTCACGGGCGACAAGCGCTACCGTGAATATAAGGCGTTCCTGATCGAGAGGTCCCGGAAAGGAGAAGTCAAAATGTGTACTTTGCTGGACGAATTCGAAAAAGAGGGTCTCGAAAAAGGACTTAAACAAGGCATATTGATTGGAAAGTATCAAAGCGCAGAGAAATATGCCAAAAAGAATCGGACAACGATTGAAAATGCCATGGAACAGCTGGACTTTTCCGATGAGGAAAAAGCTGGCTATGCAGCGTTTAAATCTGACCAAGAAACATAACTATTGTTGATAGCAGCCTGATGCCAAATCCCCTTGCCTCGCGCAAGGGGATTTTTTTATGCACATAGGCCAGAAAGGATTATACTTTTTGTATGCCCCCCGCTTTTTCTGCAGATTGTCGAATCTGCTGTCTTTACTTGGTTATCCGAAGCCCCTCCAGGATCTCCGGCGTGACCGCCTCCACTTCCAGTCCGTGTCCTTTCTCTGCAGGGGACCGCCTTTTTCTTTAGAATCACAATTGTTGCCATATTCTGCTCTATGCATAGTCTCCTCCTTTATAATTCCAATACTTGAAAATTAAGGAGACCAGGGTGACCTTGCAGTTTTTTTCTTAACCATTCCATACGAAGTTCTATTTTTTTTTAGATGTACTTTTTTTGATGGCAGTTAATAAAACAACTTTTTTCATGAATGTCTGTTTTAATATTTCCTATAATAAACAATTGATATTTCCTTCATTCTACAAAAGGAGCTGATATTCCCCATATCCAAAACCAGCGACCTTATGCTCTACTGGGCAAAAAAAATTCCAAAAACTATTACTTACAGTATTAGATATACAACTATTGATTAGTTCATTTTGATATGTAATATCTGTATACTTTAATGGGTATAACTATTAGTATTATCTCTAAAACAAAATTGAGGCTATGTCATGGATAAGAAAGCATTTGGCAAACAATTACAGCGATACCGCAAGCGGGCCGGTTATAGTCAAGAGGCACTGGCAGAAAAAATCGAATGCAGCAGCATTTTTATCTCTTATATTGAGCGCGGAGCAAAAACCCCTGGGCTGGACACACTGGTCAAATTGGCCAATGCCCTTGATATTTCAGTAGATATCCTTTTGGGTAAAGAATTAAACAATTATACTTCCAAGAAACTAAAAGATATTGAAGGCCAGTTAAAAATGCTCCCGTCTTTGGAGCAGCAGAAGATATTGGATATCCTGGAATCTATAGTCGCTGTTGAATTGGATTATCACCGCGAAAGGGAGTGATAGAAAAATGTTGATACTGGTCTTTGACACACCAGGACCGAAATGATGTCTGGACGCTAATTCCCTTTCTGAAAACTATAAACCGAAATTTCATCATGTCTATACAATTCTGTCCTTTCACATTATGTTGAATTTCTTCTACTTTACCAGTCCAATATACACCATAAAATCCAGAGTACGTCAAGGGGTTGGGGATGATGGTAGGGGTTCAAAGCCTGTTTGAAAAATCTTGTAAATTACAGGCAGCGAACCCCTATATAATTATTTATTCTCTAATTAGAGTTAAGCGTACTAAAACAAAAAGGATATGGAAAAGAATACAGAAGCCTATGCCGAGCAGAAGTACCAGACGTTGGAAAGCTATCTTGTCTGTGAGGAAAACCCTGTCTGCTCCTATGAACCGTTAAGCCGCCTAACTGGCCATGAAAGGTATATCGTGCTGAAAACAAAGCACCGAAAATTAAATTTATTTTATACTTGAGGTTTTATTTTAAATGAGATTTATGGGCGAAAATGGTTTTAAATATATTTTAAAGTAGACTGGAAACACTGTTTTCGTTCAGGTGGATTGATAAGTATTAAGTTTAAAATAATTTTGCAGACAAGGGGAAATGTCATGGAACGATATATCACAGATACGATTTACACTCATACCGTTACGGAAAAGGCGGCAGAAATTGAGTTGATGGAAAAACAGCTTTATACAAGGCTGTCTGCTCTTATCTCTGGTGAGGAATACCTACAGGTTGAAGAAGAATTGAACCGTTTCTATAATGAACTGGAAAAAGAGGGATTTTGTAAGGGATTCAGAGAGGGAATACGGTTTATGCTGAAAAGCTTATAACTATGTCAGTCACAGGGGTAAGGATTTTAGGCGGTTTGTAAGCGAAACATGGAATAAAACGATATGTGAACCGCTGTAAGGAATCTGTCTTGTAAGCGATTGAAGAACAGCATTTTAGCCATACAGTTTTTCTATCATCCTTTGTAGGATGGAAATTAAATTTTTATAAGGCTTGTAAGCGGTTAAGTTGTTTTTCACCGATAAGAACTGCCCTAAAATTGCGCTTTAAGGCTCATTCGGCGGTAGGTGGAAGTTTACTCAAGCAATCGGTTAAAATACGTTAGCGGTGATTTCTGGTCACTTAAAATGGGGAAGATTCTCTGTTAAAGAGTATCTTCCCCATCACTGTATCATTTAGGAATTTTCGTCCAGATAGCCAAACATGAGTTTTACCATATTGATTGCCAGGGCTTTTTGTTCCTCTGTCCTGCCGTTCATCAGTTGACACCATAGCCGATACTGCCCATCATTATCCGAAACGACAGAATCAGACAGCAGATAATCTATGGTAACGCCCAGACGGTTAGCAACTGCTGCCAGATTTTCTAATGTTAAGCTGCGTTCCCCACGCTCAATCTGCCCGATATAGGCGGTTGAAAGGTTTACATCTTCTGCCAGTCGTTCCTGTGTCAGATTAAGCTTTAGCCGTTCCTCACGAATACGCTTTCCTAATGCCTGTTGCTCCATGCGGTTTTCCTCCAATGCAAATAGTATATGTAAATGATACTAATTGCTTATGTGTTACATAACCCGCATGTTGCGTTATTTATATATGCTATCAGTTGCTTTTTGCTGTGCTATGTGCTAAGATAGGGCTGTGTAGGAGGCATGGCATTATGAAAGTGATATTGAGCAGAAAAGGCATGGACAGTACATCGGGAGGTATGGCAAGCCCTATTTTGCCAGACGGTACACTGTTTTCACTCCCTATTCCAGATAAACCCAATTTTTTTTAGAGAGAGAAAAACCTTTACCGTGCAAATAAATTCCTTTAGGAAAAAACGAAATGGCAAGGGGGATGAATAAAGATGTATCAAGACCCTGAAGATGAGATCTGGGAATCTCTATTGAAGGCTGCTGTAATTAAAAACAGCGAAAGCGAAATAAAAGACTATGCACAAGAACAAGAGATCAACCGTATCGTTCTTCCTGAACATTATGAACGGAGGATGTGCAGGATCCTCAAATACTACCGTTATCGCAATCATATAAAGCTATCTCTACGGTATGGAAAAAAAATAGCCTCTGTCATCTTTTTAATCATGGGGATCAGTTTTACCCTATTGCTGTCGTTTGGTGAAGTGCGTGCGGCTTGCCAGAAGGTTATCATAGAAATTATAATCGATATATCCGCTATTCTTATACCTCAGGTCTTTCTTTGGAAGACTCTCCTGTGAGTTTTGGATATGTTCCAACAGGATATTCTATGGTGGAGGCTTCATTCAATGGCATAGACAATTTTATCACCTATCAAAACGCACATGATGATTCTATTATGCTGGGATTTGATGTACAAAAATTTACCGTTCTAATTGATAATGAACATTATACCATTTCCAACGTATTTTAGGGTCATTATGAAGGCACTTTTTTGAGTCTCAAGATAGCCGTTTTGTAAATGTTCTCCTTTGGGACGCAGATAATTACTATTTTCAACTAAGATCTACCTTAAAGTAAAAGTGAGCTGAGGGCAAGTGGCAAAATCCCTACAAAAGGACCTGGCAATTACAAGATCGAATTTTCCGGAACGTTCTATACTAAGACAGGATCGGAACCCATTGACATGGATATGGAAGATTCTTATTGATTTCAGCCGAAGAAAAACAAAAACGCAGGTACAGAAGGGAGCCTCCTGGGTATGAGCCTACATCAAGAAGGTCTTGTTCACTGATGCTCCCCATGGCTGAAGCTAGGGGGTTTTACGCAATTGGTAACGGGAAGCAAATAGAGAACCGGGAAGCCTAGAACAACAAGCTTTCCGGTTTTTCTCCCTAAACGTTCATACGCTCAGCTGCGGCGCACCGCTACACATGAAAATCTGGAAGATCTATTTTGCATCGCGGAATTGATGCCGTTTATTTAGCGATGGACTTTTACAGCAAAAGACCGCCCCAAAATGAGGCGATTTTTCGCAGATCAACGTTTCTTTATTCTATTTTTTCTGTTCACCCCATCTTTTCTAACCTAGCTTCTTCTTCCCTTTTGATCCGAAAACGTTTCACCAGCTGCCGGACCAGCTCCGCTTCAGGTTCAGACGAAGCCCTTACCATCAGCACAGACGGGGCCGAGCCGCAGGCCGCATGGGCTTTTAAGGCTTCCTTCCCGTACAGCCGGAAGAACTCGTCCGGGTCCTTTGCCGGGCTGAAACTCATGGTGTCCACCGAGAGTCCTGCGTTTTCCAGGACCGGGACGGAACGAGCCATGGCCTGTATCCCCGGCCCGTCGCTGTCAAGCGCCAGACGTACTTTTTTATAAAAGCAGCGGATCAATCCCGCATGCTCCTTTGTCAGCGCTGTGCCCAGTACCGCCGCCGAATTACGTACCCCGTGTGCCTGCAGGGTAATGAGATCCATATACCCCTCGCAAACCAGGAGTGTATCTTCTGTTTTTGACGCCTCTGCCGCCGTCTGGAATCCATATAGGATCGTGTGTTTGTTGAAAATCCGGCTTTCGGCGCTGTTCAAATATTTCGGCCCTCTGCCGTCCAGGCTACGGCCTCCAAAAGCGACCACCCGCCCTTCCCGGTCCAGGATCGGGAACATGATCCGGTTCCGGAACATGTCATAGGGTCCGTACTTCCCCCGCTTTACCAGGCCGGAACGGAAGATGGACTGCTCATCAAACCGCTCCATTAGATGCCTGTACAAGGACCGGTTCCCGCCCCCATAGGGTGCGAACCCGACGCCGAAGTCGGCCAGCGTCTCCGGGCTAACCCCCCTCTCCTTCGTGATATAGGCATAGGCCTGTGTTCCAGTACGCCTGGCAAGGCAGCCGTAATAATAAGCGGCCGCAGCTACGTAGATCTCCATGGCACCCTGGTCTTCCGGCTCTGGTTCCGGCTGCGGGCGCATGAGTCCGGCATAGATCTTGAAATCCTCCATGTTCCCGTGCCTCCCGCAGGAATAGCACCAGAACGCTGCATTCTTGTTATCTACGCAGAACACTTCCGTGCCAGAATGACAAAACAAACATTTCCCGTAATATTTTTTCGTCCTATCGTTATAGGACAGTTTTGTGTAGCCTCCCACAAGGGACGCCATGCTGTGAAGGACCATCATTCCGGCCTCCTTCCCTATTCTCTCTGTTCTTGTTTCTTGTTGTCTGTGGGGCCTGCCTCATCCGAAGTTTCAAAACCCTTTGATCTCCCGGACGGCTTCCAGGACGATCCCTGCCAGAACCTGACGCATCTCCGGCCGTACCAGCGACACACCCCCTACCAGCGCCAGTGCGGACATCACCGCCCTGATAATGGCTGTATAGATCTGAGAGAGCTTCATGACCGCGCTTTTCTGCACGACCAGCTCTTTCTTCTCCTTTTCCTCATACTGTTCCTTTAGGCTTGGCCTGTCCCCGTCTTCGGGGCGGCCTGCGGACATGAGCCGCTGTTTGTATTTTCCTTCCATATCGTTTTGGGCCGTCTGTGGGGCCTCTTCCCTCCTTTCCTCGGGCTAAAAAGCACCGACTTTATCGGTTAGGGAGGCGGAAAGCTATGCTGTCAGCAACTTTTTTCCCTCCGCTATGTTTTCTTCCCTTTCCAACATTTCTGGCAGAAACGTGTCCCTCTTGGACGATCCGACATTGCGTATCGCCATGAAGATCGCCTTTTTTTGGCATATGGCGTAATACCGTTTCTTGTCCCTTGTGACGAACGTGTAGGCGATGGCGCAGCTTAACACGGTGAACTGATCCATAGCAAAGGTCCCGATCACATAAGCAAATTCAGAGCCCTGGGCCTTGTGCGTCGTCATGGCAAGTGCCAATTCCAGCTGCAGCAGGTCCGTCTCGCCATACACTGCCTCGCTTCCATCATTAAACTGGACCCGCAGCACCCATGAGGGGGTACTTTCGTCTTCATAGTCTGTGTGGCCTTCGCTTCCATCTCGATCTGATACGTCATATCAGTTTTCGGCTCATTCGCCAGCGTTCCTTTCAAGCGCTGAATGTTGCCATCTGCATCCTCATCCAGGAAGCTGCTCCAGCCGCTTTCCTTATACGCAAAGACCCTTCGGATCATAACCTTAACGTGTACCGTATCCTTTCCTTCTTTTCCCTTCATTGATCTGCTCCTCTGGTTCCTTATTGTTTTTCACGGTAAGTATGGAAACGTGGAGCGCAGTTCCACATCACGCTGGTAGGCGGGAGGCCGCTTTTGCATCACTCTGCTCTGCGGATGTTTTCCCCTTCTGCCTGGTCCTGCATCTCCCGGTCTTCGCCGGGGATCATGCCGATGAACATACTCCCGGCTGCCAGCTGGGAGATCAGGGACGTATAATAAGTCAGGGCATCCTTATAATCCGCGTGACGCCCAAGGATCACGTTCTGTGCCCCTCTCCCCTCGAATTTAAAAAATACGCAGATGGAGTACAATTCCTCCGTGGCATCCGGGCTGATCAGGCGGAGCGCCTGCATGTCATCCTGGACCTCGATCCGCTTGAAACCGAAAATTTCAAAGGTGATGTTTCCTCCCTGTTCCTACACCAAGATCGGCTTATCCATATCTTTCCCTCCTGATTATTATTATAACTTCTCGGAATCTTCAGCCCTTATTTCATGGGGCTTTTAGAACCTATTTTTCAAAAATCACCCACTTTTTTCTCTAAAACACTTGACAAACCAGTCAAAAAATGCGGCGCTTCGCGCCCTTGATCAAAAAGTACATTTTTTGATTGGAGGCGATTTTTGATGTTACCTTGTAACCCTGGCAGTCATGCCGCCTTTCAGGATTCTTTCGTATCCCAGTTCCTTAAATTTTACCCGGATCCCTTTGCGCTTCCCAAAAGCACCTGGGATTATATCGTCCAGTTCTGGTTTCTCGATCTTTCCGAGAC
>CAJTGF010000026.1 GCA_910575585.1 Clostridiaceae bacterium | reverse complement strand
TGATGATAGGAATTAGGCTTCAAACGAAGCCCTCACATTGAACCTACTATCTTGCTAAAGATAGATTACAAACAAGCCCGCGCGGAACAAATGGGCTCCGCTTACGAGCGCACGGGGAACTCATCCAAAATAAAATGAACCGGAACCGGCAGCTTCCGGCTCTCCTGCCTATCCGCAAACCGCACCAGCTTGATACATAAGAACGACACAAACAGCGTTGCCAGCACGTCATAAGTAGAATCCTGGTCCGAAGTAATACAGAAATAAGCACACCGTTCCTTCCCGAGAAGGGTCAGATCAAACTCCCGGTAACTGGTAATCTTCTGCACCCTCTCATTCTGCATGATCTGCAGCCGGGTTCCCAGCCCCAGCACCGCATTCCCCTTCACCTTGTCCGCCTTAGAAAATAACCGGTACGGCCCCTTGGCCGGATGACTGGTGGGCAGATTATCAAAAATCCCGTCCAGCGCCTCCAGGCTCTGATTGATCAGCAGCTTGTATGCCTCCGCAAAAGTCCTGTCCTTCTCCTCATACTCATGATACACATACAGACAAAGAGCCTTTAACAGATCCATCTCCGTGTTGTCATAAAAATGGTCAAACTTGTCCGTGGTATTGCGGATCACCACATCCACAAAGGTGTCAATCAGCCCGCCCCCGTCAATCTCCCCCAGACAGTCCCATGCGTCCGAATTGTCCAGGTTGATCAGATTCCACTGCCGCACCGTGTACCCCTGCGCTTTCAGATACGCTGCCATGTCCTCATACAGCTCCGACTTGGGGTCAGTCACAAACATGCTCTCCCCCCGTCTCACGCACTGGAGGATCATGTTCCTGGCAAAAGCCCTGGACTTCATGGAGCCCTGGGAGCCGCACACGGCGATATTCCGGTTCAGCCTGGAATCCTTAGGCAGACTCAAAACATTTCCCCGTTTCAGGTCCAGCCCCAAAATAATCCCGTCCACCTGCCTCACATCCCGGTCCTCATGAAGCACAGCCGTCCGCTCCGAATCCTTCATGTACCCCGCCGTCCCATAGGTTCCCAGACTGGAATAACTAAAATTCCGTTCCTCATCCGTCCCCGCAAGCCCCCCTTTCTCACTCCGAAACAGAATCAATCCTGCAAAAGCCAGGAACAGGAGCAAAACCAAAAACGTACATCTCCACCCTGTCACAGAAAACAGCGCCCCAAACAGACACCGAAATGGATTCAGACTCACATTGCCTGCGTCCGTCAAAATCTGCTGAAAGATTCCCCCTGCATATATCGCCAGCAAAAACAATACCCCAAGCCCAATCATCAGCCTTTTTCTCTCCGCCGATTCCTCTCTCCCCTGGTTTTCATGTTCTCCCATATCCCACCTCTTCCCGTAAAATCAATATTGGCACATGCCGCTATGGGAAACGCGCCATCTTCCAACATACCTGCCAGTTGCAAAACTCTGTCACACACATTCTATCCCCATGGTATCGGCACGCACCGTTACACAGTCCCCGCATTCCAGCTGTAAAACTGCACTTCAGAAGCACGCTTCCTACGCAGCTCCCACTGCATGATACCGGTATAGGTTCCCGTAGTAAGTGCTGATCGTGCTGGACGCATTGTAAAGCGCCGTAATCATCACCGCCCGGATATTCCGGATCTTGACCGCTGTTTCCGACATACACCGAAGGACATACTGGACGTGAAGCATAGTCAGGCTCTTATACCGCTCCTTCACCTCCGCCGCTTTCCTCTCCTCCCGGTTGACCCGGATTGTATGTGCCGTGGAAGTCAGAACCTCTGCCGCGATCTCCACCAGTTCATCCAGTTCGTCTATGTCAGCCAGGTCATGCTTTAAAATGTCGTACTCAATCTGTCTCTTAAATTCCTCTCTGATTCCCTGATGAGAAGATAAGATTAGAGAATCTGTGTTGTAATCTTTGTATGTAATCTCTGTATTTGTCCCCCAAAAATCCGTAACACGTTTTCCTATATTTCGGAAACGGGTGTCACTGATTTCAGGGGTATCCCCCTCTTTCGGTGAGACCTCCCCCTCATAATTCTCCATTTCTTCATTACTTTTCTCCCTCTCTGCCATTGGTTGTTTGTCTTTGCCGTCCCGCCCTTCCCTCTTAGATCCGTTCAATCTTTCTATTTCCACTCCCTTATCAATCCATTCTGCCATAGAACACTCACTTCCCCTCTTATCACCACAAATCCCCTCCGCCTCCGTCCCCCTGCGAAACTCCTCTTTCCTTTCTTCCCTTTCCTTCCCTGCTCCTCTCTCCGTATTTTCCAATCCCCTTTCTTCCTCCCCGCCTGCTCCGTTCCGATCCCCGTCCGATCCCCCATCTTCCGGAAATGTAAGCCCCTTTAACACCTCCACATCCAGAGCCAGAAACAGCACATTGGGAATCACAATCCCGCCCACATTCAACTTCCGGAAAACCCGTTTCACCACTCCCAGCTTCTCCAATTCCACGATTGCATTGGAAGCGTCCCGCTTACTGATCCCAAACTGATCCGCGATCTGCTGATAACTCCGCTGTAACAGATCCGCTTTAAATCTCTTTTTATATCCCAAAAGTTCCCCCGTCCCCTCACTCCGCACCTCTGCAGCACGATACCAGTACACAATATCCGAAAGAATCACAATGGCATTTAAGTACGGCTTTCCGCTGTCCCTGCGGATTGTCTGATACCAGGCAGAAGGAATCACATTCCCCGTGATCCGCATTTGACTAAGCTGGTCCACCGTTTCATTTCCTGTCCTGTACATAGACTCCATAAGTCTCTCCTCTCTTTATCTCCCGTTTGCCAGATTTCCATTTCTCACTTTCATAAATCTCCCTTACCCTGCGCTCTTATTTGTCTGCACTCTATTTGCCCGCACCCCATCCGTCCGCGGCATATCCCGCCTGTCTGCAAACGCCAGACTATATCCATATCCTGTCTCAATCCCACCCCAGATACCGATACACCTTCTCCGGCCGGATCATCCCCACCTCAAACCGTTCCCCCAAAATCTCCCTTACTGCCTCCGCCTGGTGAGTAAAACAAAACACCCTGCCTCCCCTGGCCGCCCCCTGACTCCGAATCCTTCTTAACTGCCCCAATTCCAGCAGATAGCAGAAATACACGTTCCGTCCATTCTCATCCGTCCCTGCCTCCAGCCCAAAGGGATTCTCCCGAACCTGGGCAAGCGCCCCACATAAAAACACTCTAAGCCTCTCCCTCCCCTCCATACTGCACAAAAGCCGAACCTGCACCGCCGCCTCTTTTACCAGAGGGACAAAATAAATATGTTCATACGTTTCATCCACCTGATAAAGATTCCCCTTCACTCCTCCGTCACTTCCAAGAATCCTTTTTAAAATATCCATATCCCTCCCCATCATCACAGCCCCATAAAGCCTAACCTCCCCAAACCTCCGAAACCGCATTTCCATCCGGCTCCTCAGATTCCTCTCAATCTTCGGCGTCCACTTCATCAGACTGTCCATGATGTTGTAAACCACAAAAGCCTCATCTCCCACCAAAATCCCACAGGCACGAGACCCGGATACCTCCTTGTCCGTCTCCAGCTTCCACTCCGCCGTCCCATAATAATTCCCAATCTTTCCTCCCCTCCCTTCCCCCATCTTCATAGAAGAATACGGAGAAGGATAGAGGCCAGGGAACAGCACCGGCTTGTCACCGGCAAAAATCCCGACCCCCATCCGGTAAAAATAAATCCACACCATGCTCATGCGGTGGAGCCTTACCCGTTTTTCCGGCTCACTCTTTACATGGTTCGTTGCCCCAAAGCCGGAAAGGAACAACCCCACCTCCTCCCCATACACTTCCAGAAGATACCGCTTTCCCTTGGCCCTCAGCAGATATCCCCGTATCCCGTCCTTACTCCTGAGTTTTATCTCCCCGTCCCTTTTCAGCCTGGTAAGAAGAGCCGCCCCATAGTCCTTAGAACCAGCCGCCTCCCCCATCCAGTCCGCCGGTATTTCCCCGCTTACCGCCATAAGTAAAAGCAGCTCATCCCGTTTCTCCCGTTTCCTCATAACCACCCCTCATTTCTTTCCGTAATCTTCTCTTTCCTACCCTGTTGGCTCTATCCCTGGGTAACATTTCCCACCTGTCAATCCCCAATTTTTACACAAACCACGGCATTTTTTGGCAACTCTTACCCTGTCGATTTGACCGCTCCCCCACAGCCCTCATCTTTCGATACCTCATTCTCCCACATAAAACGCTTTCACCCACTCCCCAAACCTCCCCTTCTCCATAAGAAACACCTCCGTCCGGTCCCCATCCCCCATAACCGTGGTGTGGAACGTATCCAGATACAGTCCCCCGTCAGACTCCAGAAAAAAAGTCCCCAGAGCGTCCACCACCTGTTTCTCCTCAATGTTGTCATGGTCCCTCACCCGGACTTGCGGCTTCCCCTTATCATAGACATGGCAAAAACCGACCACAGCCTCCCGAAAAGCCGGAACCTCCGCCCCTGCCTTCCCTCTCTCCCCGCACCACTTCTCCATGGCCAGAAACAGGGGCTGATAAATATAATCCGTATACTTACTCTTCCTGTGAGGCAAAAGAAACGGCAGCTCCACCCGCAAGATCCCCTCCTCATACCCGGCCGTGATCCAGTGACTCCGAATCAGCCTCTCCTCATAGACTCTCTGTCTCCCCGGCTCCGCCAGGCTCTCCATTGCCAGACGCCTCAACCGCTCCGTCAGCCGCTCCCCGCAGAGGGAAGCCTTCTCCACCTCCTCCCCATATCGCTCATACTGAAACTCCGAGGCGAACCGCTCATAAGCCGCTTTAATCCCGGCCGCCTCCGCCAGATGTTCCTGCATAACCCCAGCCAGCTTCTGGGCCTCCTTCAGCCGGTCCCCGGCCAGCCCTTGGGCCTCCGTTCTCTTCTCTCTTTCGATAATATTCCACCTCCCCGCAATCTCTCACCAGGCAGAAACCAACCACGTCCGGTATCCGAATCTGCCCCATTAGCTCCTTATCCTCTATGGCCACGATATGCCTTCCCTCCGGCCTTCTCATTTTCCCATAAATCCCATTCACCAGCTTCACATCCCCTGCCCCCACATACAAGATGTCATAAATCTCCCCGCTGTCAAAAAACACGATCCGCACCGGAAACTCCTCCCTCTGTGCCAGAAAATGTCCCTCCACCTGCCGTTTTCCCATCATATCCCCAAGCACCCACAAAGCCCCAATCGTCCCCTCATCCTTCAACGAATAGGCAAACTCACTGGAAGAAACCAGCCCCGTATAAGGATTGCAGTAAATCTGCCGGTTCTTCTCCAGCCGTTTCATCGCCCGAACCACCCCGGTCCTCTCCCCCGGAAAAAACAGTTCCACCTGCCCCCGCTCCATAACGTTATACTTCCGTATCAACTCCAGCACCCTCCCAGACATCACCTCCGGGTTCCGGTATGTACCCATGTTTTCCCTCACCTCCTGCCAGCTTTCTCCTTCCTCCTGCTGCCTCTCTATTGTTCCGTTCTCCCCTTTCCTTTTTCACCATAAAACACCCCTCCAGCCTATTCCCCGCCATTCACCGCCTGCCATACGCCACGCTGCCAAACCTGGCCAGCCTCTCCTTTAACTCCTTCAAATCCTTCCTGTCCGTGGTAACCAGGTCCTTCTCCAACTGGCTTGCCTTAAACTCCAGGGTCAGATTATTGCTGTTGGTAGAAATCATCCCCTTCCCCCTCTCAAAATGCACAATCTCCATCCGCTCCGCCTCCGACAGATGAAGAAGCTCCTGCACCTTTTTCGCCTCATCATTCTCCAGATTCAGAACCACCTTCGTCTTGCAGGCATTGATGATCCCCCTCCCGTACTTCCCGTCCTTTAACGCCATAAAATCCGACAAATCCTGGGTAGCGCACACCGCCGAACCGCCATATCCCCGGATAATCTTAAAAATCTCCAGCACATACTCCGCCGCCATCTCATTAGAAGACGCCCCAATAAGCTGCCACACCTCATCCAGAAACACCGCCTTCTCCACCGTCCGGTCCTCCTTCACCTTGGACCACACATAATCCAAAGCCACAAACATCCCCACCGGCAGTAAATCCCCGGTCAGCTCCGAAATATCCAGCACCACATACTTGTTCCCCAAATCCACATTGGTCTGCTGGTTAAAACTGGAAGCCGACCCATGGACCAGCCGGTTCACAATGTTGGCCATCCGCCTGGTCTCCGGCTTCTCACAGAGAATGTCATACACATCCCCCAAAACCGGCATTTCCCTATACCTTCCCCCATCCCTAAGTTCCACCAGACTCCCATTATCATGAGTAATTCCCTTCCGGTAATACGCCGTCACCAAAGCCTCATCCAAAAGCTGCTTCTCCTCATGGTCCATATCCGGCACCAGAAGGGAAAAGAAAATATGTAAATCCTGAATCTTCGCCGCCAGCTCCGACCTCTCCGTCACCGCCCCGTCCAGCAAATCACTGGCCTCCTGATCCCTCTTCCGTATCTCCATCACATTAATACAGTTGGCCGAAGCCGAAGAAATCTTAATAAACTCCCCTCCAATGTTCGTACATGCCCTGGCAAACTCATGGCCCTTGTCCGGCGCGATAATAAACACCTGAATCTTCTTTCTTCTCATGCGCAGCGCCATCAGCTGCAAAAGAAACGTCTTCCCCGCCCCCGTAGTCCCCATTATGGAAATATTGGCGTTCTTGTACACCGCCGAATTAAAAATATCCACGATCACCAGAGAACTGTTTGCCGTGTTCACCCCCATAAGAATCCCGTTCCGATCCGACATCTCAAAAGACGTAAACGGATAACACCCCGCCGCCCCGGAAGTCAGCACATTCCGTTTCGACCTCTCATAAATGCTCCTATCCAAATCCAGCAGCGGCAGTGCCGACCGAAACGCCTGCTCCTCCTTAAAAATACAAGACACCACATCCATGTCCTGGGCGTTCAACAGCTTTTTCATCTCCCTGGCCCGCCACTCCACCTCCCTGGCGCTGTACCCCGTCACCGTCACCAGCACGCACAGATAATAAAACTCCTCACTGGAAGACAGCCCGTTCTTTAAGTAATACCCCGCCTGAATCGACTCCGCCAGATCATCAAAATCCGAGTTGGTATCCGAAGCGTCCTTAATCTTAGAGCGGTTCAGCCGTATCCGCCTCCCAATCCGCTCCAGAGTCTTCCCCTTGTCCTGCCTATATAAAAACAAGTCCACATCAATCCCCTCCCCGGCATTGATCAGAAGCGACATCCACCCAGCCGGAACCCGAAACCGATACCGCCCCGAAGGAATAAACAGATACCCATGGTACACCCCGTCCAGCACTACATAATTCCCATGCCTGAAATCCATTTCTTTCGGAGCCACACACTCTCCAATGGGAATCCGCTCCAGGCTCCTCTCCCCGTTCTCTCTCAAATACCAGTCCGCCACCTCATTCAGCCTCTCCCCAAACCCCACCGTCTGGCTGGATTTCCGGTTCAGCAAAGTATAGAGAAGCTCCGCCGTCTCCACCGTAGGATTCTCCGAGAAGACCACCTCATTTCCACACTGGTACAGATACTTTTTCGCCGTCTGGGCATAAGAATTCAAAAGCCCCACAGCCTCCTTCTCCCCCTTCCGCGCCTCCACCTGGAACACCAGAAAGAACCGCCTGGTCACTGCCTCCTTATACCCCACCGTACACAAAAGCTCCCCATAGTCCTGCTGCAACATCCGGCACCGCTCATCCGTCTCCGTCCTCATATCCTCCCGCAGATCCTCCAGATACCCGGAAATATCCGCCTTCTTGGAAACAGACTTCATCTGCAGCTGAGGCGGCGCAATCTTCAAATACCCCATAAACGAATAGATAATGTTCCTCTGTTCACTGGCACTCCGGTGAAGGAAATTAATCGGCAGCACCTCCAGGATCTTCACATACCTGCCATCCTCCGTATAAATAATCCCCTCCTTAATGGCCTTAACAGGAATCTCCCTGCCCGCCCTGGTAAAAGGCAGGTCATACAACATTCCTCCGTCCCTTTCCCTCCAAACCGCTCTGCCTTTCCTGCCCTTTTGCCCCCTTCCTTCCCCCTTTTCCTCCCTTTCCTTCCGGCTGCCCGCCCCTTTTTTCCGCTCCCTTCTTAAATCCCTCTCCGCCCGTCTCAGTTCCCGTTTCCACTGCCGCTTCTGCTCTGCCAGCCCTTTCTTATCCTCCGAATTTCTCCATTCTCTGCCTGCTTCCTGCGTCCCTTTTCTCATGACCATCTCACATTTCCCCTTCCTTCATCTCCCGCTTTCCCCGGCCGTTCTTCCTTCCCCGCCTCTGTCCCTCCTCTTTCCCAAAGCTCTCCTTCTGAATTTCCTCTCTCAAAAGCCTCTTCTTCCTCCGGTTCTGCTCCATCCGGTAACGCTCATCCGGCGGCGCCAGATACCTTCTCCGGCCCACATACCGAAAAAAGCTCCCAATAAACCCAAACAGGCTCTCCCCCTGAACTCCGATGACACTCAAAATCACCACCGGAACCAGGACGATCATGCCAATGTACATCTTTACCCTTGCCGTTGTATTGAGTGACAGCAGAATCGGCACAAGCACCAGGAGGATCACCCCTGTCTCCACCCCATTCCTTGTCTTAATCCGCCCGGACAGCAGCGTCCCCTCCTCCGCAAAATTGGGAGGTATGGTATAAATGTCAATCCGGTCCTCCTGCTCCATAACGTTCACCTTCTTTCCTCAAAACCAAATCATTTGTGATGTCCCCTGATCACCCACACAGCACCATAAAAGCTAACCGCTATCCCCAAAAATGCAATTAATAAAACCATTGGAATCCCTTGTTGTCCTTCCAAATAAAACTCTCCTTCCCTAACACCCGATTCAGTTCTCCCATTTCTATCCACTGTCCCTTCCGCTGCTTCCAAAGTCTGCTCCATACTCTCATCCCCACTCTTCATTCCCCGCATTTCATCCTCCGCTTCATAAATCACCTGATACACACTCGCAGGACCAACAAAAACCCGGCACATCCTTACCCTGTCCGTATCCACCTCCATTTCCTCTGCTTCCACATGACAGTCAAACTTTCTCCCATCCGAATCCGCCTCCACAGCCACTACCTGATACCGCCCCGGCCGCAGCTCCTGATTCGCCATATAACCCTCTTCCCCAGCCAGCAAAATAACCGTCTCTCTTCCGCCCTCCATCTCCTTCACCACAACCCGTACCCTGCCGCCGAATCCCTGAAAAACCGCTCCCCTCACAGCCAGGATACCTCTCCTTGTATCCGTATCCGTAAATTCCTCCTCCCAATCCATTTCCCCTTCCACATTCTCCTCTTCCGCCGCCTCTGCAATCTCCGGCAAATCCCCATTTACCCTCTCTAATTGCTGTCCCCCTTGGTTTATCCCCCACACCAAGCCTGCCCCAAAACAATCCCCTGGATTTATAAAAGCCACACCCAATCCAATCAACAGCCATACAATCCATACCTTCCCTTGCCGTACCAAACTCCGCTTTCCTGCCATTTTCCACCACTTTTCCCTTCTTCCGCTCAAAACACCAATCCCCCATAAACCGCAAATCCGTCATGTATGATCCACCTGTCAAATCCGTTTTCCCGCTTCCTCCTCTTTGCCGCCCTTACTTCCCAATCAACCAGATACTCCCATCCGCCAAATCCCTGGCATAAGACTGGATCGTGGCCGCACTGTACAAATTCCCCGTCCTGGTTCGGCTCCCAGGGTCAGCAATGGTCAGATATCCGCTATCTGTCACCCCGGTCAGCACAATATAATGCCCGCTGCTTCCGGAGATCGTGTTCTCCGCACAGATCACCACCGCCATTTTTCCTTCCTTAAGCCCCTTCACCACCTCATTCATCCGTTCCCGCTTCACCCTCACCACAGAAAGCCCCCAGTGGACTGCTGCAGCAGCCGGAAAAGCATGGCTTGTCCCTTTCCCCTTCACATAATGCCCTCCCGAAATGGCAAACCTCCCCGTCAGCTCCGGCGTAACCGCCTCCCCCGTCAAAGTAGAGATCACAATCGCCAGCGCCGTAGGCCCGCACCCGGACGACCGGATATTGCTTCCCCCATAAGGCAGAGAAGCCCAGGGTTCCTCCCCCTGGTTGTAGTAAACCGCCTCCCCCACACAGCCATCCACCGTATCATAGACAATCCGGTCCCCTTCCGTGGAAATGGTCCCCGTATAAATATCTTCCGAAGCCCCTTCCCCCAGCACGTAATTCTTCCAGCTTGCCGCCCGCAGCACCAGATCCTGGGCTCCCTCCACTCCCTGGCCGGCCAGCTGAAACAAGGTCAGCACATAATGAAATGACGTCTGATCCGTAACCATCCGGTACTGATAGCCCCCTTTCATCTCCGAAAGCTCCGGCTCCAGCAGCACCACAATGGCGTAATCCACAATCTCCCTTTCCACCTCATCCTCCCCGGCCCCTTCCGTCTCTGTATGAGTCCCCGTCTGTGTCCAGCCCAGAAATTCCGAAGCCCGCTCCTCCACCAAGGACTTTAACAGCATTCCCGACACTTCCAAACTCCCACCTATATCTTCAATCCTTGTTATCCCATTTCCATCCTTACCCTCTGTTGCCTCTATCCCCTGCAGCCCTTCTCCAATCACCATTTCTCCAGGTTCACCAGAATCGTCACCGTTCAACTCCAAATTCTCATCCCACAGGCTTCCATTCCCAGTTCTCTCAGCCATATCCGTAAAAATCAGATACCCCTTCACCTTCTCCACATAAGCAGGCGTCTCCCCGTTCTGGGGAATCCGATACCCTGCCCGTCTCACCGCCCCCGGCCCCGCATTATAAGCTGCAAGAGCCAGATCCAGTCCATTCGGATACGCAGAAAACGTCCGCAGCATCTCCCCTATGTACTTGGCCCCTCCCATAATGTTCTCCTTCGGATCATAAGGATTCGTCACTCCCAGATTGGCCGCCGTAGCCGGCATAAGCTGCATAATCCCCACAGCCCCGGCTCCCGAAACCGCATTGGGGTTAAAATCCGACTCCACCTTTGCCATAGCCTTCAAAAGCGCCTCCGGCACTTGGTATGTAGCAGCTGCCAGAGCAAAATACTCATCATACACACTGGTCAGGTTCCCCTCCACTCCCCCATAAGAACCATACCCATTAAAACCCACAATCCGGCTCCCGCTCCACTCCTCCTCAATCAGTACCGCCAAATAACGGCTCAGATTCCGCTTCAGCACCGTTTCATACTCATCCGTCTCCACCTCATACCCGTCATAATCCTCCCAGTTCCCATCAAAATCCTCCCCAATCTCCTCATACAGCAAATCCCTCTCCGCCTCAATCAGCCCGTAAATCTCCTCTGCCAGCCGGGAATCCTCCTCCAAAAGAGTCTCAATCTGATCTTTAATATTCCTATACTCCGCCTCTCTGGCCTGGGCCGCATAGCTGTCCGCGTCCCCAAACCCCAGATAAGCCAGGATAAGACCCACCCCATTGACAATCACAAACACAAATAACAAAACCGACAAAAAAAGCGAAAGAACCACCTTCCAAAACGTCCTGCTTGTAACCAAAGCTCCCACAGCAGCCCCCAAAGGCCCTGCCAGCGCGCTTCCCACAGCCATCCCCCCTACCGCCCCGCCAGCACCTGCCGCTGCCATGGCTCCATGAGCCGACTGTACCGCCTGGGCTATCCGTTCCGCCTGCCCCGCTGCCCGGGCTCCCCGGGCAGCCATTTCTGCCGCTTTGTCAAGCGGCCCATTGTCCCTCCAATCCTCCGACATAACCTCTCCTTATATTGGAAACCCGCAGGATCTATCTCCTGCCGTCCCCCTTCCTCTGATCACGGCCTCTCTCCGGCTGCCCCTCATTTCCAGCAGCCCCCTGGCCGTTCCTCCGCTGTTTCACTCCCTGCTTTCCCTCAGGCTTCGCCCTCAATCCCGGCTTCCTCTCACCAAATCCCTCACCTGATTTTTCATATCCGTCTCTTGTCCCGGCCTTCCCTTTTTCCCTTCCAGTCTCCGGCCTCTCCATTCCACTCCCGGTTTCCGCCCTGTCCCTTGGGCTCCCCGGCACAGACCTCTGTTCCCTGTAAATCTTTTCCACCTTAAGAGTCCCGTCCTTTTCCAGAGACGCCCTTGTTTCCGGAAGGATTCCCGGTACCTTCGCTCTTTCCGGAAGCTCATAAAAAGTCTTCCCGTTCTCATGGATTGTCTGATACGCTCCCCGGGGCCTCTCATACCGGGAAGCGTCATAACGCAGATACCCTTCGCCGTCCCTCTCTGCCCTGTACACTCCAGGCATTCCGCTCCCATACTCTCCCGCGCCCGGCATTCCATGCACTACACTATCCATATTTCCTGCACCAGAAGCAGAACTGCCTGCCATGCCGCCTTCCGCTCCAAAAGCCATTCCAGCACCATTGGCAACACCCTGTCCAGAACCACTTCCAGCCGAATATCCAGTTCCAGTCCCGATTCCGGCCCCAGACACACTGCCAATCCGCTGGGAACCGCCCGTTCCAAACCCGTTTTCCACACCTGCAATACTTCCAATGCCTGTTTCTCCAACACCTCCATTCCCAGAACCTGCGTTTCCAGACCCTAAACTTCCAGCACCCACGCTCCCGGCGCCGATCCTTCCAATACCTGCCCCTCCAATTCCAATCTCCGCACTGCCCAGACCTCCAGCCATGCCAATCGCCCCGGCCGATACTCCGCCTTCCTCCATTCCAGAAATACCTCCGGCTCCATATCCCATACCACCGTTTTCCACATCTGCTCCATCATATCCGGCTTCCCCATGGTCAAAGTCTCCCACAGCCTCCGGAAAGCCATCCATGCCCCTGGCAAAAGAGCCCCCAAAACCGCCCATATCTGCCGGTTCAAAATCCTCTCCGGACATACAAGAGACACTGCCTTCCATGCCTGCCATATCCTCAAACATTCCATCCAAAGCCGTATCCTCCCCGGACAATCCGGCATAGCCTTCCATACCGCTCATATCCTCCATAGGAATTCCGCCGCCATCCAGTTCCATATCCCCTGAACCCATACCCTGGCCATGAACCCCCATGCCTCCGTCTTCCATTTCCTGCCCAAAAGGCGCTGCGCCATCCGCACCCATTTCCTGCCCAAAAGGCGCCATACTTTCCGCACCCATTTCCGTTCCAAAGGAATCCACGCCTGCCGGCATATCCTCCCCCATATCCATGACCGATCCAAAGGGTCCATCTTCCACCCCATTGTTTCCAAAATCCATATCTCCACTTTCCGTTCCCATAGACACAGCAGAATCCTCTTCCGGCATGCCAAAAGGAAGATTCTGCCCCTCCCCAGGCTCCATATCCCCGCCGAAATCTCCAAATCCCGCAGATTCTCCAGGTTTCTCTCCACTTCCCATAAACTCCGGCGCCTGGCCTCCAAAACCATCCGCACCCATTCCGCCAATGCCGCCTCCCGGCTGTCCCGCTCCTCCAGTCATTCCGCCTCCCGCAAATCCCGGACTTCCATTCCCCAAAGGAATCGTCTTCCCAGAACCAAAATTCATGTGGCCGCCATGACTCCCTTGTGCAGCCTCTTTCCTTCCGCCGCCAAAATTCATAAGCCGCCCAGCCATAAGCAATGCTCCCAGCCCGCTCATACCGCCGCCGATCCGCCCCAGGTTCACACCCAGAGACCCCATATAAGAATCCAGCTTCGCCGTAATCTTGCAGAACCCGATGAGACACATATTAGCCGCAAAAAATTTCGTAAACCCATAAGAGCTTGCCATCATGTTCCCGTAAGCCGACAAAAACATCTTCACACACCAGGCATCCAGGATCACCACCAGCACCTGGCCACCAAACATCTTCGTCCAGGAGCCAAGCACGTTGTTGGTCGCCTTAGACCCGCCCGCCGCAAACGCCAGCGGTGACGTATAAGAAAAAATCCCCAGCAGCACATACCGCTCCGCCAAAATAAACAACATCTTAAAATAATTCCAGGCCACCACCAGCTGTAACAGCAGCTTCAGCATGGAAATCGTCATCACGTCAATACCCAGAGCCGACATCACCCCTTCCGCCGCCGTCACATACTCACTGAACGAATCCACGGTGATCACAGTCCCCACCACCCAGTCGTAAGGCGTCCCCGCAACCTCCAGGATATAATTCACAATATCCTTGGCAAACAAGATCATAAACAGACAAAAACAAGAACGGAACACCAGCTCCACCGGGTCCTCCGAAGCAGTCCCCAGCTTCCCAAACATAGACTTAAACAGCTGCCACACCAGGATCATCAAAAGCAGGGCCACCCCCATAGGCACAACCGCATTCCGGTACAAATCCCCCGCCACCCCAAACAATTCCTCAAACAAATCCAGATCACAAGACAAAATCTCCGTAAACATCCCACTGGCAACGTCCATCATGTCCACAATAAACTTGGAACACATTTCACTCACAGACTCAAACAGCAATTCCAATAACCAGCCCATTCATTCCTCCTATTTTCTAGGCACGCATCCCTCCCTTCCCGCTATCTGCCAGACCGCTGGAAGCTCCAAAAACACGCCTTATTCTATTTTCTTCCTTCAGAGAGCCGTCCACCTCCTTCCTGCCGGGAGAGCGCCGGCCTTTTTCTTTTCTTTCAAAATCAGCAGTGTCTTATACTTGTCCTGCTCCCAGATGATTCCAGACACTTCTATCCAGTCCATCCACAAATGTTGCCCGTCAACCCGCCTGAAAGCTACCCAGAACTTTCACCACCCCGTAAAACAAATGCCAGACAAGTTTCCCTGTCCGGCTCCCCTGTTTATGGTGTAAATGAACTCTGTGGAATGATCTTCTCCATATAGGTCACAATGGCTCCCAGCGTCATCAGCGCCGCCCAACAGATAATAATCCGCTTCAGCCACGCCCTGGACTCATCCACGGTCTTTCCTGACTTGGAGAAATTCATCAGGAACAAACACACAGCCGCGCACACCACAGCCCCCACGGTCGCCAGACCAGCCACATCCGTATATACCTGCTGCATAGCGCCTTTCGCTACCCCAAAAATATCCGTTGCGTATGCCGTCTGACACATCAGAACCGCCATTATTCCCACAGCATAAGCGCCACCCGCCATCCGGGGAATCTGATTCCCCACCCTTCTGCCCACAGCCTCCAGGCCGTTTTTCAACTTTCGAACCAATACCACCAGCCTCCTTTCCGCCCTTTTGGGCGCAAAAAAAGCAACCACCAAATCTGATGATTGCTTCCCAATTATTGCAATATTCGGTTTCAATTCCTATGGCTCTCCATGTCTTAACCATGCATAAAAATTGATGATACCATTATAAAAGATTAAAAATCGCAAGTCAATAGACCAGCCGTCCCAATGTAGTCTCTTTTCAGTCCCAATTCCACCTTGTGCCACCGTGGCAGAAAGTGTCCCCCAGTCTACACTCTTTTCCAAGTTTCCTCCCCTCAAAAGGAAAAAGCAGCCACCCAAATGGTTGCTCCCTCCACATACTCCCTTCCTATTATGCAGCGGCACGTATCTGTCCCTGCCCCCTGTCATTCCACACAATCGTATAATAATAATGCGTAGTCTCAATGCGGATATAATCTGCCGCGATCTCAAGAATCCTTTTCACCCGGTCCGTCCACCATATGCTACCCCCATACAGATAACAAGCTTCCTCCCCGATCTTCACCGGAAACTGGACTTGCCCCGTCACATGAACACTTCTCTTTGCCTGCAGTTTTACATCCTTCATCATAAAATTTCCCCTTTCCTCAGCCTGCCAGACGATTAAGCGACAACACACTCACCCTATCTGTCATATCAACCTTTTTCCCATTGCCGAAAGAAAACTCCAATCTCTTTACTGCAAACGGAACCACCCTATTTTTACGGAAATCAAACACCTCCGCCTGAATATCCGTAATCACCATTTCCGGCATTCTGGATTTAAAATAATTATAATCCAAAATTTCCGCCTGCTTTCCTGTCTTTAAATGAGCCAGACGTTTATCATCCATCCGGATTCCCCTGGCCTCCATTTCCACTGTCAGAATGCCGTTTTTCAACTCCCTCTTTTTCTGCTCCACAGACTCCATAGAAAAATTTGACGTCTCCGATGTCTCCATGGTCAGCCCCTGCAAAAGCAGCGCACAGTCGTCCGCTTTCGCAGGCTTCAACGTCTCCAGCTGAAGCTTCATTTTTTTGAATTTGTCCCGTTTCATTCGCCCCTCCTTCGCTTTGCTACCCTTTGATAAAATCCTGCTTCTGCCCTCCTTCCATATTGCCGTCCCTTTTTTGCACAAAAAAAGACGCCGCATTTCCATAACAAAATGAGCGTCATTCTTTGATTCATAAATAAACAAAAGCAACCCGGTAAGATATTCACCGTTCAGCTTCCTGCTTGTGCATACAGGAACAAATTTTTATTATATCCTTCACCTGAAAGATATATAAATCAATACTTTTGTATAATAGCACTATATATAGTATATGTCAACATTTTTTATCTGTATATAGTATTATTTACATTCTTTTATCAAATAATAATAAAATTAATATAAAATCCAAAATATTATAGCTCTTTTGAATCCTTTATAATATGCGGGCATACAAGAGCCCTTTCCCATACTGTTGTTTCTACATTATTTTCTTTATTGTAAACATACACTACAACATTATTCATTGTATTTAAACACTTAATTAAATCATCATCCCCATAAGGCGACACTCCAAAAACATCCAATTCATAAATGTCTTTCAATTGCTCATATAATTCTGGCATATCGACTAAAAATAAGTCCTCTGAGGGGTATAATTGTTCTGAAGGATATGCCCCCATAGACATCATTTCTATTTTTTTATAAAATTCTGGTGAAAAAACAATAGGCCTTGTGTATAATTCACACATATTATATTCACGATTCATTTTATCAATCAGTTCTTTATATCCCTTATATCCCAAATATCTCTCATAACTATAATGTAAAACAGGTTTATTATTACATTTTACTTTATCAAAATCATATTTACCATGCAAATAAATACTTCTTTCTTCCTTATCCCAATATTCTATATAGTTTAGTGTAAAGATATTATCATACAATTCAATATTGGGAAGATTTTTTTCTTCAAAAAACTCCCCTAACCGTTCGTTATCCTTATAAAATATAGCACTTATTGCACAGCAAATAACTGCATCTAATAAACGCATCCGCACATTAATAGATTTTGGAATTCTCATATTTTCCAAAACATAATCATAAACAAAGTACGAAAGAGACTCTATACCCTTTTTGTTTGTCTTCATTAATAATGCTTTGCAAATATCCTCTGTAAATCTCACACCAAACAATAACTCAAATAAACAACTAGAGCGAATAAGATCTTGAAAAAAACGCTCTGCTATTTCCTGCTCTTGAAGCCCTTTTATTTTCAAACGCATATTGATTCCATTTCCCAATAATAAATTCTTTGCCATATATATCTCCTTAACTTAGTATCATTTTTATTTATAATATATTTTCTAAACGTAAGGTAAAAGCAGATTTTACCATGAAACAAATGCCATTTCAATCAACTTCTTTCCACGTATCCCGGTAATGCTCCAACAACCTCCGGCTTTCTTCCTCATACCCCCACAAAATCCCTTCCACTGCCTTCAGGGCGCTATCCCTCCACCGGAAATAAGTACTCCGGTTAATCCCTACTCCCTGAGACAAATGCGGCTCCAATTTCTCCATAATCTCCGAAATATTACTCAGCTGGTGCGGTGTCATATATGTATAATACAAAACCCAGTAATACCTCTCTCCTTGAGGATGATACAACCTCATCAATTCCACCGATTCATCAATCAATTTTAAGAACTTATTGGAGCTGCTGATCGCTTCCACCCTTGGCTTAATATTCGCTTCATCATCATTCAGATCCATTCCTGCTTGATAAATAGATTCCAGAAAACTGTCCACATCCGTCCCATACTCCTTCTGGAAACGATGCTTCACCTGCCCGATCTGCACCTGCATGCGCCAAGAAACTGAACGATAAATTTTAAACAGTATGATCACATTATGATATGCCTTGTTTTCTTTGCTTTTCTCCGTAATAACTCCGCTCTTACCCATAATAATCCTCCAAATCAAATAAAAAAATCAAACAAACTACTTTGTTTCGTTTCAAAATTTGCTTTGGAGAATGAATGGTCTGCTACCTATAATCACCTGAAAATGCTGTATCCTCTTTTTGTTATTTTAATACTGCCTCTTATTCTGCTTTTCCCTCCTAATACAAGGAATCTTTTACATCCACTTAATACCTTTATGACACAAAATATCCAGCTTCACTTTTAACTTCCATAGTATAAATCTCTTAAACATACTTCGTGCTACCATGGCACAAGGGCTTTTCCCTGCTTTCTGCTGCCGTGGCAGACAAAAGTATCTTAATCATGATAAAAATTGATAAAAATTCCTCTTAAAATGCATCGATTTTCCGTATTTTGGCACGTTTTGTGAGGTTTAATTTTTCAACAAAAATTGTTAAAAAATCACAGAATATGCAAAATAGGGAAATTTCTTCCTATCTACTTTAATGTATTAATAGGCATTCGCGCTGTGAAAGGTATTTTGCCATCAAATATAAGCTCCAATTCACGTAACCGATATATATATTCTGAAATAGCCAAAACACCCTGAAACATATGAATCGCTTCGTTTTCAAATTCTAATAAATATTCTGTCTTTTTCTTCGTTCTATCCTTTGGATTTGGAATATATGTAATAAGCTGTGATGCTGTATCATACTCCACATCATTATGTCCAATTGCATTACGTAATTTAGGATTAACGATAAGACCTAAAAAATCAGTATATATTTCATTCTTCAGACTAAAATGATATCTCGTTGCCTTTGTTAAGCCAATAAATTCTTCTAAAGATGTCACATTTTTTTCAATCAATGCCAACTTTTCTACATCTGCTCTGTATTTGACATTATTCAATGCGACAGGGATAATCAACAAATTTCCAAGTGCCTCATAAACATCTAAGTAAAATTGTTTAACGGTACCAAATGTGCTTGTAGTTGAGCCTTCACTTTCAAAATCAAAAGTTCCATCTTTGCAATATTGTAAAAGCAATGCCGGAATAAGTGCCTGATATACATCCACGAACTCCCCATATAGTTTATAAATAAGCGCCTGCATTTCATCAAGATGATATCCATCATGCATATTTAAAAAATCAATCATCTTTTTCATCTGAGTACTATCTAATTTTAGGATATCGCTGCTAAAGGATAAGTTATCCAATATCTCTTTTTTGAGCGGAGAATAAAAACTATGAACTTCAATCATATGCACAGCTCTTAGGATTTCTAACTCATCCCGACACTGAAAATATTCTCCCTTAAATTCTTTCTTGATTTCCTGAACCAAATATTCGCTATTGTTCTGAAAAAGATTTAATATTCTTTCATAATCTTTCCATTTAGCTGCAGCTGCATTTAGCTGCGACACGCTCTTTCCAAACACTTCATATGAATCTTCATCCTTCATACAATGCATTGCTCTAATGAAAGGGGTAACTATAATATCATCTACACCATTAGCTTCACACTGTTTGATAGTTGGAAACTCACCGGAACATTCAACCATATAATCAGCTTTATCTACCTTATTGATCATATCAGCATTATCAAAGTCGAACTCCAAACTTGGTGTGGACTGACCAATTTTAACATGTCCAGATACAGATGTCCCACACTTACCGCATGTCACTACAACAGGATGTTCGTTTTGCCATCCAACCTGCAAGCGAATTCTTGTTATACTTCCGCAAACCTGGCATTTTATAAAACAATTGTATACCATATTATTTCCGCCTTTTCTATGTTTTCTATTATAACTTAAAGTATAACAGAAAATAAATTCTTATACCACTACATCTTCTGTTATATCGCCAGATTCTTAAACTTCAAAAACGCCCCGCCGAAGCAGAGCGTCTTGCCATCTCCTTATTAAATTACCCGAAACATTTTCTGCAACATGGACTTTCACCCTTCTTCTTTTCCAACTCCTCGTATCTCCAAATTCTCCATCCGTTTCAGTTCATCTGCGGCATCCTCCATTCCGGGGTGAGTATATGTATTCAGCGTTACCCCTTTATCGCTATGCCCCATCAGATATTGAAGCGTCTTTGGGTTCATGCCCGACTTCGCCATGTTGCTACAATACATATGGAGACAGACATAGGACGTAATATTCGACATCTGCACCCGGCAAATCTCATTGTAACGCTTGGCCATATGATTGAAACGATGTTCCCAGTGCATCGCCACCAGATGGGTACAGTCTTTATCCGCAAAAAGAAATCTTTCTGCCACCGTGGCACAAAGGTTCCCAGCCTTACTTTATGCCACCATGGCACAAGGCTCCTAAATATACTTTGTGCCACCATGGCACAAGGATTCCCATCCATGCTTTCTGCCACCGTGGCACAAGGTTTCCATATTCACTTTATGCCACCATGGCACAAAGAAACCACTATTTTTTCTACCCACTCCCATTTGCCCTCCAGGAGTCCAAAAGGCTATACACGATCTTTTCTATCTCCTCCTTCGTATAACTCTCCGGAAAATAATCCCGAATTCTCTTTGCCGAAATCGTGATTCCCGCCGCTTTCACATTTCTACGCAAAGTCTCCTGAACCTTTTGGGCACTCAGCTCCCCCTTACTGCTTTCTGCCCGCAGCAGTTCTGCTTCACCTTTTGACGGAAACACCTGCCTTTGCACCACATAATCCCTCACTAACTCCTGCTCTCTTTCCTTCAAAAAAGAAAGACTCTCCCCCACAACAATAGGAATCCGTTTCTGATCTACCAGTTCCAGCAGTTCCGGCACCAGATAGGTAAGCCGGATATACCTATGAACCGTCCTGGCACTCTCACCCGAAGCCTCCCCCAAAACCGCTGCCGTGTGCTGTCCTCCCTTCACTCCCTGATGTTCCATAGCTTCCATTTTCATCCGGTAAGCCCGTGCTTTCTCCGAAGGAAGAATATTCAGCCTCTGAATATTGGAATCCACCATAGCGATAACCGACTCATCATCCGTCAGATCCCGGACAATCACCGGAATATCCGAACACCCGGCCAGCTCACTGGCCCGTTTCCTCCTATGGCCTGCAATGACCTCATATCCCCCATTCTGATCCGGCCGGACAATCACAGGCACCAGAACACCAAACTGTTTCACACTCTCCACCATTTCCATCATCTCTTCGTCTTCTATAACACGAAACGGATGTCCCTTAAATGGATGAAGTTCTGCCAGAGGCATTCTGACCACCTGATCCTCTGTTATTTCTTTTTCTGCCCCTTTCGGCTCCTGCTCCCCAAACAGATCATCAAAGGAACGGAACTTAATCTTATCCGCACTACGACTCCCCACGGGCAAGCACCTCCTTTGTCAGCGCCCCATACCCTTCTGCCACAATTCCTCTGGGAGCATGGATAAAAATGCTCTTCCCTTCCGCACTGGTCTCTGCCGCCTTAATGGATAACGGGATACAATTCTCAAATATATGTATCCTGTCCCCATAAGCTTCCCGAAGCCGGTCCGAGATATCCTTTGCGTAATTTGTTCTGCGGTCCACCTTTGTAAGCAAAATCCCTTCTATCTCCAGGTTCCTGTTTAACTGCCGCTTCACCCGTCCAATGGTCTTGATCAGCTGCTGAAGCCCCTTCACCGACAAATAAGCCGATTCCACCGGGATCAGAACACTATCTGCCGCCACCAGGGCATTAATCGTTATCATCCCCAGAGAAGGCATGGTATCCAGCAAAATAAAATCATATCGTTCCCGAACCTTATCAATATACTGCCTCAGAATCGTCTCCCGGCTCATCATATTCACCAGGGTGGTCTCCATTCCCGCCAGTTCGATATTTGCCGGAAGGAAATCCACGCCCTCCTCATGGTGAAGAATCCCCTCACCTGGTTCCCAGGGGTCATCATTGACCACCTTTTCCATCAGATTCACCAAGGTAACATCCAGCTCATCTGGTTCCCCTATCCCCAGACACGCTGTCATACTGCCCTGGGCATCCGCGTCAAGCAAAAGGACTCTCTTTCCCTCCCTGGCCAGCCCAATGCCCAGATTTACACAAGTTGTACTTTTTCCCACTCCGCCTTTCTGCGAAGCTATGGTTATGACCTTTGCCATCTTTTTTCCTCCGTTACTCTCTTCTCTTTCTAAGCTGCTCCACAATACTCCGGATACCGAATCTTCACCGCCTGCCAGAAATAAGGCGCATACCCACAGCAAAACAATTCCTCCACTGTATACCGCCCACACTCCGTCAACTGCTCCTCCGAATCCTCATAATCGAACACGCTTGGCGTTCCATTGTTATATAGGTTGTAAGCCATACGGACAATCTTCTTACTCCCGGAAGTCTGCCACCCGTCATGCAGACACTCAGTCTTCACGAACCCTGTCTTAAAATCATAGATCTCGTTTACATGATCTCTTGTATCCCTGTCGATTCCCAGACAATACACCAGCGCTGCATGGTAGGCATCCTGATATCGGCATTTCAAAAAATGCGTCCAATAAAAATCCTCATGTTCTTTATTCCTGAAAATGATTTTCTTCTTTCCTCTATCCATTCCCAGCTAACCTCCTTCATACAATCCCATTAGATAAATGGTTCCGCATGAGAATTTGCGGAACCTTATTATGTAAAGTATCACCAGAATGAAAGAACCTTACACCTGCCAGAACGGCCTCAGAAAATATTTTTAAAACAAGTAGCCTCTGCCCTCCTTTGTGTGGTAGAATAATTTGTAATCAAGCAGCTACTCCGCAGGACTCAAGCTCGAAAAACCTGCGGTTTTCCTCGCTTTGCGGCCAGTCCAGACTGCCTTCTCTTGGCCTTCGGCCAATTCACCTTGATTCGCCGCATCGTCCTGAAACTCTGGACATCATTCGGTGAGCAAGCTTCCCGCCTGATATCCAAAGTTTCATGCCGGCCCTGCTCATTGCATAAAAAAATAGGGGCTAAACCAGCACATCCACGTTTTTCGCGGTGTTTCTGACTTGTCCCTATTATAACTCATTCGTCCGCCCGATACTCAATCGCCGGCGAAACCACCGAATTAGCAAACCCGGTAATGGGTACCAGCGCCCCCGCACCGCCCCACTTCACGATCTTGGGATAAACATTAAATCCCGTCAGCACAATACTCCCCAGAATCAGCGCCAGCAGATTCCAGGCTCCGGCAGTCTTCTCATCCATCCCATAAGCCGTCAGCCAGTTCATCATCACCTGACCCACCGTACAGATAATCCCCCCGGTCACAAACGCCCTGACAATATTTTTCCAGACCGGGTTTACAGGAGTCACCTCCTTGACATAAGCATTATACGCATCCTTGTTCATCTCCATAAACATCAACCTCCAAACGCATAAAATCCAGCATCCGTTTCAAAGTTTGGCGCACCCCATTGCTCCGTCCTCCGTTATTTCCCCAAATCACCACATGGACCAGTCACTTTCCCTCCGGCAGGACCATTCCAATGCTTTAAAACCTCCGCCGTTCCTCTCCCTGTCATTATCCCCAATCCCTGCAAAAAAATACTGCCATCCGTCGTCACTTACCCCCGCAAAACTTTCCAGCCCCGCGCCTTAGAGCGTGTTTACCACACAACCTGATAAATATTATAAAACCCAGTCAACGTCACGATCCCCACCAAAACCGGGGTCAGAAACCGGATGCACGCCACCCACAAACGCTTCACCCTAAACGGGGTTCCGTCCCGCTCGATCTCCGCCACCAGATACTCCGGATGCCATTTCCACCCCACATAGTAGCACATCGTAAGGCCGCCAAAGGGCAGAAGGATATTATCCGTTATCATCCCCACAAAATCAAACACGCTGTAATTCAGGATCTGCACCTGCCCCAGATCCCCAAACGAAAGCGCGCTGGGGATGCCCAAAACAAAAATAGCCGCTCCGATCACAAGCGTTGCCTTTTTCCTTGTCCACCGCAGCGTGTCAATGGCAAACGACACCGAAACCTCCAAAAGAGCAATGGCGCTGGTTACAGCCGCGAAAAACACCAAAGCGAAAAACAGACACGCGAAAATGCCGCCTCCCGCAATAGCGGAAAACACCTTAGGCAGCGTTCCGAAGATCAGCCCCGGCCCCTGTCCCGGCTCCAACCCGAAGGCAAACACTGCCGGAAAAATAGCGATCCCGGCCAAAACGGCGATCAAAGTGTCCAGCCCCGCCACAGACACGCAGCTTTTGGGGATATTTTCCTTCTCGCCCAGATAGCTTCCATAAGTGATGGTGATCCCCATACACAGACTCAAGGAATAGAACACCTGCCCCAAAGCCCCGCTGATGGAATTCAGGCTGAACGCCGAAAAATTGGGGCTAAATATAAATTTGATCCCTTCCATTGCCCCCGGAAGCGTCACGCTGCGGACAATGATGACCAAAAGCAGCGCAAACAAAAGCGGCATCATCACCTTGCTGGCCCTCTCGATGCCCTTGATCCCAAAATAGCAGACCCCTGTAGTGATGGCCATAAACAGAAAATGCCACAGCACCGGTTCTCTGCTGCCGATAAACCCGTCAAAATCCGCCACGCCCTCCATGGTAGTCCCATAACTAAAAATGTACTTCATGATCCAGCCGCCGATGACGCTGTAATACGACAAAATGATAAAAGCCGCCAAAACTCCGAAAATACCCACGATCCCTGCGTGAGGATCGATATCCCTGTAAGCCTGCACCGGATCGTGGCGGGTCTTCCGTCCCAGGGACATCTCCGTGATCATTACCGGAAGCCCTAATACCACAATAAAAAACAGGTAGGCTATCAAAAACGGAAACCCGCCGTTCCTTCCCATAAGATAGGGAAATTTCCACAGGTTTCCAAGGCCGATAGCCGCCCCTGTCGTCGCCATAATAAATCCCAGCCTGCTTGCCCACTGTACATTTGTTTTCATCTTCTGTTTCCATTCCTTTTTTTCATATTTGACATAACTTCACGTTATAGTCACCTATTATACCACACTCCCATAAAACATTTCAATGATTTTCATCAGCAGCTTACACAGCAGATTACACATCCCTTCCATCCAAAAGGCTGCTGCCTTTCAGCCGCAGCCCTTATCTCATTCCAGTTCATCTCATCCCATCTTGCCTCACAGTCCCATCCCCGCCGAAAAATACAAGATAGACCCCAGCATCTTCCCCAGCCCTATAGCCAGGATCACATACTGCAGCCCCACGGCCAGATGGATCCTTCGGTTAATCACCGGAAGCGTCTTTAACGTCTCCGCCAAAGACATCACAAGACATCCCACAAAGATGCCCACCGCCCCGCCGAACACCGCCAGAAACCACCGCCCTGCCGGTATGGAAAACTCAAACAGATCCGCCCCGTTGCCCGCTATGCCTCCAAGGATGATCACCGTCTCATACAGCATAATATGCCTCTTCGTCCCGGTCTTTCCGATCAGCCTGGGGAACACGCCGATAATGGCCAAAAACGCAAAAACGCCGGCAGCAATGATACCCCCGGCGCAAAGCCCGAACACGGCCAGAAAAGCCAGCTTAATCAACATCGATCCCTGACTCCTTTCTCCCGTCATTCTGGATCACGGTCTTAGAGATATTATCCTCATACAGACGCATTTCCACCTCCAGAGGCGTCGGGTCCGTGTTGACCTTCCATGCGCAAAAATGATTAAAAAACAGGATAACTCCCAGAGCCAGCCCAATCGAATAGGACAATTCCAGAACCGTAAACTCCCCGGCCTCCTGCCCCAGCACCATTCGGTAGATCTCTCCGAACACGTCCGTGACGCTGGCGTCATTGTTAAACGTCATGATGGCAAATGCCGCGCCGCAGAAACAGATCACGCACACAAAACCGGTCTTCAGCCACTCCCATGGGATCTTAGGCGCTTTTGTCTTCTGATAATCAATGATAAAATCCTTTTCCCCCAGATTTTCCACCTGGATGGAAGGGTCCGTTTGGGTGATCAGCCGGATCACATCCAGCACAGACCCCACATACCGATGATCCCGGTCCGAGGAGATCTTCTTGACCTTAACGGCCAGGCACTTGGCCAGCAGAGCGGGATCGTCGCTGTAAAGAGCGGCAATATCTTTCAGATATACATCCTTTTCATGGACCTCAGAGATCTGGTTCAATTTCAGATACAAGCTTTTACTCACGTCACATCATCCCCTTTGCCATATCGAAAGCCTGCACCAGCATCCCTCCGGTATAATCCCTTTGGCCGCTGTAAAACAGCAGATACCACACCACGCCGCCGGCAATGAGGAGCAGCGCCACGGCAAACAGAAATCCCCACAAATGTTTCAAAAAACCCATACGATCTCACATCCATTCCTCTTTCCTGATTTCCCCGTGCAAACAGCAGGGTTTAAACACAGTATGGCGTTTTTCGTCACAAAATATGCATGAAAAAATACGCGGGAATGCCTACATCCGCTCCCGCATCTGTTTTAAGATCCGCTTCTCCAGCCTGGACACCTGGACCTGGGAGATATTCAGCGCCTTGGCGATCTCCGTCTGGGTCTGATTTTCAAAATAACGCCTTAAGATAATCTCCCTCTCCTTTGCCCCCAGCCCCCGGATCAGCTCCTTTAAGACCATGTGGTTCAGCAGCCTTTCCTGGTCCTGGTTCTCATCCTCGATCTTATCCATAAGGCACAGCCCATTTTCATCCTCCTTCTGGATGGTCTTGTACAGGGACTCCACCTCTGCCCCCGCCTCCATGGAAGCCGCCACCTCCTCCTTGCTGACCCCCATCTCCTTGGCAATCTCCTCCACCGTAGGTTCCCGCCCCAGAGCACAGGTCAGACTTTCCCTGGCCGCCCTGGCTTTTATGGCCATCTCCTTTAGGGAACGGCTTACCTTGATCATCCCGTCATCCCTAAGGAACCGTTTCACCTCACCGGCTATCATCGGCACCGCATACGTAGAAAACCGCACCTCGTAGGACAAGTCAAATTTGTCGATAGCTTTCATCAGACCGATGCTCCCGATTTGGAACAGGTCCTCAAGGTCATGGCCCCGCCCCGCAAATCTCCGGACGATGCTCCAGATCAATCCCATATTGTCCAGTACCAGCCGGTCTCTGGCCTCTTTATCCCCCTGGTGCGCTCTGTCAATCAAGTTCATCGTCTCGTCCATGCCATTTACCTGCCTATACGCTTCTTCATCATCACACAGGTTCCCTTGCCCGGCGCGGATTTCACCTGCACCTGGTCCATAAACGCCTCCATAAAAGAAAATCCCATGCCGGACCGCTCCCCGGTGGTATCGGTGGTGTACATAGGCTCCATGGCTTTTTTAACATCCCCGATCCCTACGCCCCGGTCCTCCACCTCCACGGACAAAAGACGCCCCTCTATGGTCACCTGTATGTAAATGATCCCGCTCTCTCCCTGGTATCCGTGGATCACGGCATTGGTCACAGCCTCCGACACGGCGGTCTTTACGTCGTCGATCTCCTCCATGGTAGGGTCCAGCCGGCTCATAAAAACAGCCACAGCCACCCTGGCAAATTCCTCATTGCTTGACCGGCTCTCCACCTCCATCCGCAAGATTTCCCTGTCCTCTTCCTTTTCCAATCCCTCCATTGCCTCCCCTTTCCTTTCACTTCTGCTGCCTTCCCTAAGCTCCCGATCCGTTTCCTTGTATCCGCCATTTTCCGGCGTCTGTCTTTTGATCTGTTCCACAGCCCTCTCCCCCTTCCTATCCTGCAATCGCCGCTTCGATGGAATCGTACCTGGGCACCAGTTTCCCGATGCCCCCGATGTTTAAGACCCTTGTGATCTGAGCCCCGGCCCCGCAGATGGCCACCTTCCCACCGCTCCGCTCCATCTGCTTATAGCGGTTCAGCAAAACCCCGATCCCCGACGAGTCCATAAATACAGTGCCTGAAAAATCAAACACGATCTTGGTGATATAATTCTCCGCCAGCAAAAGGTCTGTCTCCACTTTCAGGTTCCTGCAGTTATGGTGGTCCAGTTCCTTTGGCAGATGGATCACCAGCGCCTGCCCTTTTGCCTCATAGCTAAACTCCTGCTCCATCATATCGTTCCCTCACTTTCCATATGCTTCACGCCTGCGCTCCTTTTGGCGAAAACAAAAAGACACCACAAATCCTTATCCTTTGTAGTGTCTCACCGCCGCGTCCAACCTGGACTAATATCCTCTGGCCTCCTTGGCCAAAACCGCCAGCTCCGTATTGGGATAATTCATAATCACCTGGCCGAACAGTTCGTTGGCCGTATCACGCTCCTCCCTGGCCTGATAAATAAGGGCCATATCGTAGATCACCTGAGGGTTGTCCCCCTTAATGTTCAGGCTCTTCTGATAATACCCCAGCGCCGCTTCCTGGTCCCCGCTGTCCCTGGCTCCATTGCCCAGATCTGCCAGCACCTGAAAGCCTTCCGTCTCCATGTAGGTCCGGATCTCCGCCACCGCGGCCGCGGACTGCTCGTCCGTAATCAGCGCCCCGTCCAGATCCGAGTACACCAGGGCCACCGTATTCATATCCTGGGCCTCACGGGCTTTCAGGATCTGCACCAGACGCTGATACTGAAAGACAACGCTCTGCTCGTTCTCCTCCATGGACTGTAAGCTTGTGACCGCCTCATTACGCTCCGCCTCCATGGCGCTCTTTTCCTGCTCCAGGGCGTCGATCTCCTGGTTTTTCTGGTTCACCTGCTCCAGAACCTTTGTCATCTCCTGGTTGTGCCTGTGGTTTAACTGCCGTTCCATAGCCGGCATCACCAAAAACCAGATCACCGCCGCCCCCAAAGCCAGACCTACCACGATATTGATGATGGTCATCCATCCCGTAGTCTCCTTGTAGGTAGGAGGCAGGATAATATCGTCGTCCTGCATCTGTCTGTGGGAGAAAGCGTTGTTCAGCTTTTTGCGCTCCACCTCCGCCCGGCCTGTGTGGGCCTTGGCAATGGACATGTACCACAGGGCCTTTGGATGGCTCTTGTCGATCTGCAGCACTTTGTATAAGGACTTTCCCGCTTTGGTATAGTCCCCCCGCCTCATATACAGCAGGGCCAGCACCAGATGGGCCTTGACAAAATGGGGATTTATCTCCACCACCCGGTTAAGCTGCAGGATAGCCAGGTCGTCGTTGCCGGCCCTTGCCAGCCCCAAAGACTGATTGTACTTCCTGATATTCTGGCTCTCCGCGTCCAGCCTTCCCAGCTTTCCCTGTATCCTGCCCATGTACTCCGCGGCCCGGTTGTCCTCTGGCTGCAGGTTCAGGCTGATGATCCACTGTACCAAACTCTCCGCAGTCTCCCCCATCTCATAATAGATCAGTCCCAGGAGATTTCTGGCGTCCGTCTGGTATTTGTGAAAATGCAGGCTCTTTTTCAGGCACTCCGCCGCCCCGGACAGATCCCGTATCTTCGCCTTTTCAAGCCCCTGGTTGTAGTAACCGTTGGCTATCCGCCGGCATCTATTTGCATAATCCATACATTACTCTTTTCTCTCTTTGATCAGTTCCATCATAATATCCGTCATATCTGTCAGATCGCTCTTTACAATAGCGTCCTCAATGGCCTCAATCTCCAGGCTTGGTTTATAATAACTTAACTCTTCATCAAAATCGATCATAGACCTTCACTTTCCTCTTCTGCCAATCCACTAATCCACTAATCCGCTAATCTGCCAATCTGCCATGCGTCCCAGAGCGTTCCTCCAGCAGCGCTTTCACTTCCCCTACCAGATAAAGGGATCCCGCGCAGAAAGCCAGGTCCTCTCCCTTTGTTTGGATCAGACAGTCCCATGCCTCGGCCACCGTGTCAAAAGCCTTCACCGGACAGGAAAGCCTTTTTTCAAATTCTCCTGCCACAACCCCGGCTTTTGCGCTTCGCTCTGTATCCATATGAGCCACGATCACCCGGCTGACAGCTACGCGGCTGCACAGTTCCTCTATCATCTGGTGGTACTCCTTATCTTCCGCCACGCCGAACATCAAAAACACCGGCCTCCCCTTTATCCCCTGCATCCTCACAATGGTCCGGGTCAGCGCTTCCATGCCGCCTGTATTGTGGGCGCCGTCAAGAAAGACCCCCGGAAGGACCTCTTCCATCCGTCCCGGCCAGAAGCTTGTCCGAATACCCTCTTCCATGGCTTTTTTCGATATCCGAAATCCGCCCATGCCGTTTATCACCTGGGCCGCCCTTACCGCCACGCCGGCGTTTATGGCCTGATAATCGGCCTGGGAAGGGACTTGGATCTTTAAGGATCCTCCCTCCATGTTCATGACAACGTCCATCCCCGCTCCATCTCGGCTGACTACCTGTATATCCTTGTCTTCCACCGGGTACATGGCGCAGCAAAGCCTCTGTCCTGTGTTCTCAATGACCTGGCGGCTTTCTGCGCAGTTCCCGTCGTAGACCACAGGCGTCTTGTATTTCAGGATCCCGGCCTTGGAAGCCGCGATCTCCTGGATGGCGCTGCCCAGATACTGCATATGGTCCATGCTGACGGACGTGATCACGGATATCAGGGGATGCTCCACCACATTGGTGGTATCCAAAAGCCCGCCAAGGCCCGTCTCCAGGATCACGGCGTCCGGCTTCCACCCCCGGGCCATCTCCAGAAACATGTAAAACAAAAATTCAAAATACGTAGGCCAGGCATAGCCATCTGCGGCCATTGCCTGGGACAATCCCTTCACCGTTTCAAAAGCGCCCAGAAAATCCGTTTCCCCCACAGGACTGCCATTGTGGAGGAATCTCTCCCTGACATTGATCAGATGAGGGGAGATGAAAACCGCCGTATCATATCCCGCCTGCCTTAGTATGGAAGCCAGAAACGTACACACGGAACCTTTCCCGTTGGTCCCCGCCACATGGACAATCTTCATCTCCCTGTCCGGGTGACCCATCCTTCCCAGAAAATCCCTTATGGCCTCAAGGCTGTTTTTCTTTGCCGCCCACATAGGGATCTCTTCCAAATACCGCTCCGCCTGTATCATCCTTATCCGCTCCCTGTCTTTGCCGGCCTTTTTGCATATCCGCCAAATGGCACATACCGGCTATGTTTTATTATAATATATGTAAACCAATATGCAACCTTTTTTTTTCGAAGAATATTCACATAAACTGACATGTTTATTTCTTATGCAAAATGGAAGATAACTAAATTGCTGGATTGTTGAGTGAGCAATGGGCGGATTTCGTGGTGGGCCAGGGATGGAAGGCAGGCTGTGTGCCGTTCGGGTTCAGATATGCCAAACATTCCGCCTTGGGCTCATCGGAATGTTTGGCATATCTGAACCCGGACGGCACATCTCTCCTCTGACTGGCCTCACGACAATCCCCGCCCCTACATTGCTCACTCAACAATACAGCAGGGATCGCCCGCAAACGATCCCTGCCGTTACACACATCAAAACCCCCGCTTTTCTCACTGCCCCAGCTGACCAAGCCTTTCCTTTACCTGCTCCATCATCTGGCGGTACTTGGCCTGTTTTTCCCTTTCCTGGGCGATCTTGGCCTCCGGCGCTCTGCTGACAAACTTCTCATTGTTCAGCATCCCGTCAACCCTGGCCAGCTCATTGGAAAGCCGCTGCTCTTCCTTCTTAAGCCGTTCAATCTCCTTGTCCATATCCACCAGTTCCGCAAAAGGCATATAGATGCTGGCCTGATGGATCACTGCGGACACCGCGTCATCCCCGATACCGGCCTTATCCTTCTGCAGCACCACCTGACTGGCATACCCCAGCATGGCGAAAAATGCCTTTCCCCGCTCAAAGATATCCAATATCTCCTGTTTCTGGGAAACCACGTACACCTTGGCCTTCTTGCCGGGCGGAACGTTCATAGAGGAGCGCACGTTGCGGATGCTCCTTACCGCCTCCTTCATTGTCTCAACCTCATGCTCCTCCTGGGGGAAATCCCACTCCTGGCAAAAACGGGGCCATTGGGATATCATGATCGACTCCTCTTCCTCCTGCAGGTTGCAGAAGATCTCCTCCGTCACAAAAGGAATATAGGGGTGCAGAAGCTTTAAGGACTGGATCAGCACCGTCTTAAGGGTCCACACAGCCGCCTCCTTGGTGGTATCCTCATCGCTCCACAGCCTGGCCTTCACCATCTCGATGTACCAGTCGCAGAACTCCTCCCACACAAAATCATACACCTTCTGCAGCGCGATCCCCAGCTCATAGCGGTCCATGTTATCTGTCACCTCTTTGGCCAGGGCATTGGCTTTTGACAGAATCCACCGGTCCGCCATGGTAAGATCCTCAAGTTTTGGCGACGCGTTCGGAGCCTTTTCCATGTTCATCATGATAAACCGGGAGGCATTCCAGATCTTGTTGGCAAAATTCCGGCTGTTCTCCACGCGTTCCCAGTAAAACCGCATATCATTGCCCGGGGCATTGCCTGTAAGCAGCGTCATGCGCAGGGCGTCCGCCCCGTATTTCTCGATCACCTCCAGAGGATCAATGCCGTTGCCCAGAGATTTGCTCATCTTGCGCCCCTGGGAATCCCGCACAAGGCCATGGATCAGCACCGTATGGAACGGGATCTTCCCCGTCTGCTCAATGCCGGAAAATACCATGCGGATAACCCAGAAGAATATAATGTCATACCCGGTCACCAGCACATCCGTGGGATAAAAATATTCCAGATCTTTCGTATCCTTCGGCCATCCCAAGGTGGAGAATGGCCACAGCGCGGAGCTGAACCAGGTGTCCAGGGTATCCTCATCCTGAGTCAGATGGCTGCAGCCGCATTTGGGGCATGTCTCCGGCTTTTGGACTCCAACCACCAATTCCCCGCAATGGTCGCAGTAGTAGGCCGGGATCCTGTGGCCCCACCACAGCTGCCTGGAGATGCACCAATCCCGAATCCCCTCCAGCCAGTGAAGATAGGTCTTTCCAAAACTCTCCGGCACAAATTTCAATTCCCCTGTCTTCAACGCCTCAATGGCAGGCTTTGCCATCTCGTCCATCTTCACAAACCATTGGGGCTTTACCATAGGCTCCACTGTGGTCTTGCACCGGTCATGGATCCCTACGGCGTGGGCGTGGGGAACTACCTTCACCAAAAGTCCCAGCTTCTTAAGATCCTCTACCATAGCCTTGCGGGCCTCATACCGGTCCATGCCGTGATACTTGCTGCCGGGAAGGTCTATGGTGGCGTCGTCATGCATGATATTGATCTCCGCCAGACCGTGGCGTTTTCCCACCTCAAAGTCATTGGGGTCATGGGCCGGGGTGATCTTCACGCACCCTGTCCCAAATTCCTTGTCCACATAGGAATCGGCGACCACCGGGATCTTGCGGTCCGTCAGCGGCAGCATTAACGTCTTGCCAATAAGATCCTGATACCGCTCATCCTCCGGATTCACCGCCACCGCCGTGTCGCCCAAAAGCGTTTCCGGCCTGGTGGTGGCGATCTCCACAAACCGGCCTTCTTCCCCGGCAATGGGATAATTGATATGCCAGAAAAATCCGTCCTGATCCTCATGAAGCACCTCCGCGTCGGAGATGGAAGTCTTGCATACAGGACACCAGTTGATGATGCGGGACCCTTTATAAATATATCCTTTGTTGTACAGCTTAATAAATACCTCCTGGACCGCCTGGGAACAGCCCTCGTCCATGGTAAACCGCTCCCGGTCCCAATCCGCGCTGGAGCCTAACTTGTGAAGCTGGTTGATGATCTTTCCGCCGTACTCCTTTCTCCAGTCCCAGCACTTCTCCAAAAATCCGTCCCGTCCCAGATCCGCCTTCTCGATCCCCTGCTTTTTCAGGCTCTCGATCACCTTTACCTCCGTGGCAATGGCCGCATGGTCCGTCCCCGGCTGCCAAAGAGCCTCATACCCCTGCATCCTCTTGTACCGGGTCAGAATATCCTGCATCGCATTGTCCAGGGCGTGGCCCATATGCAGCTGCCCGGTGATGTTTGGCGGCGGCATCACGATGGTAAACGGCTTCTTGTCCGGATTTGGCTCTGCGTGAAAATATTTTTTATCCAGCCACTTTTGATACAGTTTTCCTTCTATGGCCGAAGGATTATAGGTTTTTTCCAGTTCTTTCATAGTATTCCCTCTTTCTTTTTCATAAAATACAGCGTTTCCCATGAGTCATTCCCAATCAGGCCAAACTGCCTGTCTCCTGCTGTCTCACCAGCCTCACATCTGGCGGCGGACGACCAGGTATTCGTCTGCCGGATGATAGTAGGGGCAGTCAAACCTTCTCTCAAGCATAAAGCGGGCCATCTCATCTTCATCCAGGTCAGCTTCACACACATAGTACTCATATTCCTCGTCGTACACATAATTGGCGCAGCTGTCGCACCCGGAGGATGTTCCCCTGTTCTTTCTATCCATTCACTCACCTGCCTCTCGCCATGCCGGGATTCTCCCCCAAAAAAATCGCCCTTTCCATGATCTCTCATGCAAAGGGCGAACTACTCCGCGGTACCACCTTTTTTATGCGGCTCGCGCCGCACATCTCGCGGTCCTTTAACGCTGACCAGACGAAGACGGCTACTGATCCTTTCACCGCCCCGGTTCCAAAGCTACCTTCCGCCTCCTCTTCCTGAAACCGCCTTCCAGCCAACGGGCGGTTCTCTCTGACAGGGTCCTTAAGCGTACTCCTCTTTTTCCTAACCTTTTTCGTTTTCTTTCTATGTACTATAGACAATTTTTCCGCGTTTGTCAATGCCTATCTCGTTTTTAGGTTACATCCTTTTAACCTTTCGCATCACCACTATGTAGCAGACCAAATGAGCCGCAAACGTGATCCCCCACGACACCGGGTACGAAATATATAGGGTCTGCAAAGTCCGATTTAAGGCAAACACCGTGTAGATCCACACCACCCGGAACACGCAGGCCCCGGTCAGAGCCACGATCATAGGCATCACCGAGTATCCCATGCCCCGCAGACTTCCCACCATGCATTCCATCAGCCCGCAGATGCAGTACGTAGTCCCAATGATCCTAAGCCGGTTCATCCCGTACCGGATCACCTCCCCATCAGAAGAGTAGATTCCCAGCAGCTGCTGTCCCAGCGCTACGGCTCCTCCGCCCATCACAAGCCCCACCACCGTGGTCAGGATCAGGCAGTAAACCAGGATCCGCCTCATGCGCCCCAGCTTCTTTGCCCCGTAATTCTGGCTGGTAAAGCTTAAGGCCGTCTGATAGACCGCGTTCATAGACGTGTACACAAACCCCTCGATATTCTGGGCAGCCGTATTTCCCGCCATGGCCACAGCCCCAAAGGAATTGACCGATGACTGGATCAGCACGTTGGACACGGAAAAAATAGCCCCCTGCAGACCTGCCGGAAGCCCGATCTTTATGATGGAGCGGGCCTTGTTCTTCACTATCCTAAGCTTTCTCACATCCAGCTTATATCCCCCATCGGTCTTCATCAGACACCGGACAATCAGTCCGGCGGAAATACACTGGGACAAAACCGTAGCCAAAGCCACCCCCGCCACGCCCATGGACAGGGCGATAACGAAAAACAGGTTAAGAATTACATTCACGATCCCGGCCATCAAAAGAAAGTATAAGGGCCTTCTGGTATCCCCCACAGCCCTTAAAACAGCGCTTCCGAAATTGTAGATCAGATTCACCGGCATGCCCAGAAAAAAGATCTTCATGTACAGGGCCGACAGCGGCAGCACATCTTCCGGCGTTCCCATAAGGGCCAGAAGCGGGTCTGCCAGGATAACGCCCGCAAATATCAGAAAGAGCCCTCCTGCCACAGCCATGGCCATGGCCGTATGCACCGTCTCTTCCAGATCCCGCTGCTGCCCCGCCCCGTAAAACCGGGCCACCATCACGTTGGCTCCCACAGACAGGCCGATAAATACATTTACCAGCATATTGATCAGCGCCGAAGTGGAACCCACCGCCGCCAGGGACTCGCTCCCCGCAAACCGCCCTACTACCACGATATCCGCCGCGTTGAACAAAAGCTGCAAGATGCCTGATAAAATAAGCGGAATGGCAAAGACCACGATCTTAATAAAGATAGGGCCGTTGCACATATCCAGCTCATAAACTTTCGATTGTTTTCCCGTTTTCATAGCTTCCTCCCATGATCTTCGCCCCTATGCACGGCTTTACGCCATTCCCCGGTATTCCTGTTTCCACTCCTCCACCAGCTTGGCGGCTCCCTCCATCCTTCTGACCGAATCTTTCTCAAACAGGACCCGGATCTGCTCCACCTCCGGCGATCCCTTGGCCGCCTCCTGGATCTGGTCAAACTCCCGCTTCCACTTTTCCATCAGCTCCCCGGACACCATGGGCTGATACCGGTCTTTTAAGGCCAGGCCGCCGTCCATCAGGGTCAGATGGTACATCCTCTCCAAAATGCTCATATCCTTGCGCTTTTCATAGGCTTTGTCATAGGCATCCATGGCCTTGCGAAACTGAAAGACGCGGGCATAGCACGCCCCAAGATTGTTCAGGACCCGGCTGACAAACTGGTCGTCCGCCCGCCCGTCCCGCTCCTCCAGGATCTCCTCATACCCGGCAATGGCCCGCCCGTACTGCTTAAACTGCGCCAGATAGTCCGCCTTTTTCTTTGCATACTCAAATACGGACAGCTTTTTAAAGGACATAAGGGTCTGTCTTAACTTATTTAACTCCGCGGTGGTGTAGTAGTTGCATTCCTGCATAAAAAACAGAAGGATATCCTCCTGTTTCTCACCGCTTTTCATCCGCTGCTCCAGCCGTGCCGCCACAAAGCCCATATTAAATTCATTCCTGATAAAATCCACCAGGCTCTGATCCATGATCCCGTCCATGAACAACAGCGGATGGTGGTACACCACATAACAAAGCTCCTGGCAGCTGTAAATATTTATCCCCAGCTCTTCAAGATAAAACGGATGCTCCGCCCGCTTCTGTCCGCACACAATTACGCTCATATCATAACCTCTTGCCTTAACACGGCTCCAGTAGAGGGAAATAATTCCCCAAACCCCTGGTCCGTCACCGTCACCGTCATGGTCCGCTCATCCAGAAAGCCGATCTGGACTAAGATCCGCAGCGTCTTCTCTCCCCTTTTGGGAAATCCCTCCAGCTCCATCTTTACCGTCTTTTTCTTTCTCTGGTCCGGGGGCGTGATCATAAACTCCAGGTAATCCTGGCCGTCCAGGATCAGCTCCACCTCCTTGGACGCCTCGTACCAGCTGACCCCGGCATTGGCTAACATCAGCTGATTGTCCTGATCCTTGTACAGCACTTTCATGGACACGCTGGAATCCAGCCGCCCTTCACAGATGCACACATAAGGGTAGGCGCTTTTGTCCCTCAAAAAATCCACGGCCCGGTATGCCGCGCCCCGGGCAAACAGCTCCGTCTCCACGTACACCCGCCGCCGGCTGCACACCAGCTTCATAAACCCTTCGGCCCAGTCCCGCTCCTCAAATCCCTTCCCCATAAGGAACACGGAGGAAAACAGCTTTTTCTGCATCATCCGGTTCCCGCAGGAGCATAAAATCCGGTCCGCCATCTTCCGCCCGGCCGGAGAACTTAGGATGTCAAGAGAAAACCCTTCCTCCAGCCTTTCCTTCTCCGCCATGACCGTCGTTTGCCTAAGACCTCTCTGAACCTTCATCTCAAAGTAACACAGCCCTTCTCCCGACAGGTCAAACATGCCCACCTGATTGTTCCATACCTCCCGCTTCTGGCTCAAAACATAGTACATAAAGCTTTCGGTATGGCTCATGATATGGATATCCTCCCTGGCAGCTCCAAGGTACTCCCCGCACCCTCTAAGACACTCCAGAAGCCGCGTATGGATCCGCGGCACGGAAAACACCAGCTGTTTGATCTGGTCCGTGTTGTACTCCTTTTTTGCCAATGCCACCACCTGGATCAAAAACTGCGTCAGCAGCTGGGCTCCGCCGTACCGGATGCCTCCGATGGTGGATGTGCCGTCCTTGATCACCAGTTTCACCAGCTTATCCACCATAACCCCGTCTCCGGCCAGAGCGCTGGCATAGGCCGGCTCCCCCACCATCCAGGATTCCTCCTCCTTTTTCCTGCAGATCACCGTCGGCAGTGTCCAGGATCTCTCCCCCTGGTCACACACAAGCTGCGTGTAGGCGTCACACAGATCCAATCCAAGTATCAGTCCATCCATCAATTTCCCCTTTTTCTCCGTATCTGCGCTCTGTAAGTCCCCTTCCCCCAAAGAGCCTCCAAAAGCGCGCCGCACATTTCCTAAGATCAAAGCAGCTTAAACAGCTGTTCCGCCGCCGCGTTTCGCTGCACATACTCTGCCATGGCTTCCCTAAGCCCCTCTTCCTCTTTTACATTCAGGCACAAAGACATCTGATTCAGCAGGCAAAACCGGCTGTTCTTATCCTTAGGGTCCCGGACATCGCAGGCAACGCTCCCCTCTTTTACCAGGACCCGCTCACCGCCTTTGCGCTCATAGATCTCATACTCCATGATCTCTCCCTCAAACAAAACCTTCTGTTTAACGAAGATCCCCTGATACATCCGCCGCATCTCGTCCCTGTGGAACCGCTCCTCCTGAGGAAGTATGCGGATCTGCAGCTCTACGTCCCCGTCTCTCGGCCCCACATACTGGAAGATGGCCTTGTCCATAATCTCCTCCGGGATCCGGATCTGCTGGCCCAAAAGCTTAAAATACGGAAACACCATGCCATCCTCCAGAAGCTGATCCACGATCATCTGGCAAAGCTTCTTCTGGTCATCCGTAAGCTTAGGCAGACCGCTGTAATACTTGCTCAGCGCCAGCAGATAGATGGTGGAAATACTCCCCTTGTCGATGGCATTTTGAAAAAGCCCTTCCAGATGGGAGAACACCTTATCCATAGCCGGCACATCCCGCAGGAAATACTCGGAACTCTTAATGGTAAAGTAAGCCCGGACAATACTCTCCCCGGTCTTTTTCCTGGTGACATACAGGGCAAATACCTTGTCGATCTGCCCCACGTTCCCCGTAAACATCATCTGGCCCAAAAGCCGCTCCTCCAGATCATAGGTCTCCACCCTGTCCTTTACGCCTTTTAACAGCACGCCGTACATCTGCTGGCAGCTCCCGTTAAAATGCTCGCACAAATAGTCCAGGATCACGCTGTCCGCGTTCTCTGCCTCGAACACCGCAAATCCCGCAGCCAGAAGGAAATCGTCCTGGTCAAACATCTGATCCAGGATCATGCGGCTGCACAGCTTCTGAAGGCTGTCCTCCTGCAAAGAAGCCCCAAACCGGGTCAGCATATCATAGGCTTCCTTCATATACCCATGGTTTACCAGCGCCTGGCACAGATTGTCTTTCTGGGACTTTGATAAAAATCCCGCGTCCCCCGCCAGAACAGGAAGGATCCTGCTTTCCTCCCCCGACGTCCCTTCTGCTTTATAATACTGGATCAGTTTGTCCATCAGCTTCTTCCGGTACAGATTGTGCAGCGGCAGGCTGCTGATGGCCCGCTCCAGGATCTGCCGCCCTTCCTCGTCAAGCTCCTTTGCAGCCGCCTCTTTGCAGGCTGCCAAAAGGAGCATGGGCTGATCCGGCTCCATCTCAAAACACCGCTTCTCCAGCTCCGGCTTGTCCAGCACCCTGGTCTTCACATGGCCGATCCCCGTATAGCGGTTGCCATAGGCATCCTGAAACAAGATCCGCACCTCTTTGGAAAAGATCGGCACATAGACCACCCCGTCCTCCAAAGGATACACCGCCTCCTCCGTCAGCTCCTCATAGCAGATCACCACATATTTCATCCGCCGGTTGGAACAGCTGATGCGGTAAGACCGCAGAAGGGCAGGCAGCGCCCTGGCCAGGGCCGAATCGATCATGTCGGCATAGATCATCTCTTCATAGATCACGGCCAGCCGGCTGCTGATCCTGGACTCCAGGGCCTGCTCCACCGCAAACTGGCTGATGCTCCGCTCATACTCCTTGTACACGGAACTCTCCGCGCTGACATAGCGGATCAGATTCTCGTACAGGGCCTCCCTGCACCCCCGCTCCAAATCGTGTTCATAGGAAAAATACAGCAGCACATGTTTTGGTATGGCCTGCTTATAATCTTTCGGCAGGGAGTACAGAAAATATTCGTACAATCTGGTAAGGCTTAACTGTTTTTTCACTGCCCTGTCATACCAGATAAAATCCGACTCTTTCTGACAGCCGCCCCGGATCATCAGGCTGCACACTGCCTCCAGGATCTCCGTCCGCTCATAACACTCATAAAGGTTCTTTAGCATCCTGCAGCACAGAGGTTTAAAATGTCTGTTGACCCCGGAAAGCTTAGCCGCCTTCACTGCCAATTCCTCGCTGACCAGATGTCTCTTGGCCCCAAAATTAAGGGCCTGCAGCTCCATGGCCCCGATGCCGTACAAAAGCTGGGGCATCTGATTCCACAGACTAAGGGCCTGCTGGTACATAAAGGGGCTGCGGCATCCCTCGCCGTAGAGTACCTTCAGCCTGCTTAAGACCTCCCCCGGATTCTCGAAACTCCAGGTCTCGTCACACATGGTACACAGATAAAAAAGAAGGTAATCGGCCCTGCCTTCCTCCACGTATTTGCCCAGAAGCCTTCGCAGGGACTCCCTCTTTTCCTTGTCCGGATAAACCGCCACCGACACATACTCATACAGACAGTACCATTGGGGTTCTTCCATGCGCTGTTCAAAAATAAGATCTTTGCATGCCTCAAGCAGGGGCTTTGCCTCCTCATATTGTTTCAGAAGCACCATAAGTTCCGCCTGCATCAGGGAAAGCCGGGCCGACTCCTCCTGCCCCATAGACTCGTTTCCGCTCATGCGCAGCTGTTCCAGCTCCTCTGCCATAAGCCGCTCCAAATCCTCTTTCTTTCCTTTCCCCGCCTCGTATTCCAGCCGCAGGGAAAGATACCTGCCGTACCGGCCCCGCTTCCTATGGCCCGGATCCCCCTCTTTTTCCGGCATGCCGTGGGCCTCAATGTCCACCGCAATGGATTCGTACATGGTCTCCACGGTAATGCTCCCGTAGTTTTTCCCGCCATGGAGGGACACCGGATTGATCTCATAGGGAAATCTGCAGATCCCGTCCACAAAGTCCTCGTCCTGTATGGTCCGGTTCAGGCTCTGGATAAATCCCCCTTCCACCTTCACCGTCACCGGCAGATACCCCCAGCCCTCTTTCCGGATCTCCACCATGTCGGAGATGATCTGATCCGACGCGTAGTACTCTCTCTTTGTCCCCTCCACATGGAGCTTCACCGGCTCCTTGATCCTTAAGGCAATAAAAAACTGTTCCAGCTGCCCGAACCGGTTCCCCTGGCCTCTAAGGCCGTCATACACCGCCCGGATGCCCATATCCTGCATAAACGGAGCTTCCGCAAAATCCCGAAACTCAAAGAGCCGCAGCGCCAGATCATAATCCCGCCTTGCCAGGGCCGCAAAGTCCTTGGCTTCTTTTAACTGGGACAGAATCTTTCCGGAATTGCCCGCCTCCAGGCGAAAAGAATAAGGAACCTCTTTTTCCCCTCCATTGGTCACCAGATAAAAAGATCCCTCGATTGTCTCTCCGTATTCCAGATACTTGCTGTTCACTTCATAACCGATATAGCACCGCATCCCTCCGAAGGAGGAATTCAGCACTTTTACTCTGTAATTGGAAGAATATACCAGTCCCTTGCCGTGGATGCCGTTGTCGCTGGACACCACCAGGTCTCCTCTTTTTCGCTCCCCTGTCTTTATCTCCTCATCTATGATCAAAGGCTGTACCGTCAGCTGTGGCACATCCATATCTATGATACCCTTTGCAAGGCGGTTGATCCGCTCTCTCATGTTTCCTCACCTGTCTTTTGCCTTCTCATCTTCCATTTCTTTGTTTCCCTCATTTTAACACACTTTTTTCCGTTTTACTACATGAAAAAAGTCTCATACTGCAAATTTCGACGAAATTCAGCAAAAACAGGGCTTGCATTTTTTTCATAACGTGATAAAATAGGGACATGGGGCATTAGCGCAGTTGGGAGCGCGCAACATTCGCATTGTTGAGGCCGTGGGTTCGAATCCCATATGCTCCAGTCTTTGGGATAAGATCTCTCCGGCAGGAGGAGATCTTACCTCAGAGCAGATGCCTGTGTGCCAGGGAGTAGACACGCAGGGCCTTGCATCGGCTTCGCCCCGGTCGGTTGTCCGTCAGATACACAGACTTTGAGGGAGCGGATGTTAACTCCACACAGGGAAGCATAGCTCAGCTGGGATGAGCGTTCGCCTCACACGCGAGAGGTCATGGGTTCGAGCCCCATTGCTTCCATTTTTTATTGCAGTGCAGGGGGCTGTCACACCTGTGATTTTTATTAGCGGTGTGACAGCCTCTTTTGTATCTATCCATGTTCCCCGTCGCTTTGTTGCCATGAGAAGCAGATTTTGTGTCCCGCCCGGACATGGACGCAATTATGATATGCCAGGGACAGCCCCATATGCTCCGTACCTGCGGGTCATATCGAAAGCCTGATGCCTGATAGGAGTGTTCGCGATGTTGTCAGACCCTATGACATTGTACAAGCTGATGAATCTCTATATGTTAAAACAGGTTAATTTTCCGCTGGCCAATTCGCAGTTGACGGATTTTTTTCTTGTACACGAATATGCCACCTATTTTACTCTTCAGCAGGCTTTAAACGAACTGGCCGAATCCGGCCTCATAAACGTCCACTCCAGCCACAACACCACCCGCTACGAGATCACCCGTGAAGGGGAAGACACCCTGGATTTTTTCGGAAAAAACATCCCCCCTGCCATTGTAGACGACATGAACCGCTACCTGAAAGAAAACCGCTTCCGCATGCGGGACGAGGCCGGGGTCATTACGGATTTCTACAAATCCACCAACCAGGATTATATCGTCCACTGCGAGCTTCGGGAGGGGAAAGCCACCATTCTGGATCTAAGCTTATCGGTGCCGGATAAAAAACAGGCCGAAGCCATGTGCAACCAGTGGAGGGAAAAAAGTCCGGAGATCTATTCGTTTATTGTGAGAACGCTGATGGGATCTGATTAGTTAAGTGGGCAAAGGGCGGATTTCGTCGTGAAGCCAGTCAGAGAAGGAGAGATGTCCCGTCCGGGTTCAGATATGCCAAACATTCCGATGAGCCCAAAGCGGAAATCAGTCGGGGTTAGGCCCTCCTGCTTTCCTGGTCTCATCTCCATGGCATATATTCACCCTGCCGGGACATCTCTCCTTCTCTGACTGGCAAAACCAGAATTCGCTGGCTAAGGTTTGCTCACTTAAGGTGTTTCCGGTAGGGGGCGCTGCCTCAACTTTGCAGCGAAAAAATAGCTGTTTTTTATGGGCAATTAAACATATGGCAGCCAAGACAGTCATTGACTCACACAAAAATATAGAAGTAGGATTCGCTCCCATAAATATTATGCACAACCTATGACTGCAGACAAAGCAGTTATCTTTTCACCACAGAGTCGAAACAGCGTTCCCTATAGGAACCACCTTACGTGAGCAAATCTCGGCCGGCGAATTCTGCTTTTGCCCGGGAGGGAAGGCAGGCTGTGTGCCGGGCGGGTGAATATATGCCATGGAGATGAGACCAGGAAAGCAGGAGGGATGATACCCGACTGATTTCCGCTTTAAGGGCTCATCGGAATGTCTGGCATATCTGAACCCGAACGGCACACAGCCTGCCTTCCCTCCCTGGCCCACCACAAAACTCGCCCTTTGCTCACTCAACAATACAACAACATGACAAATTTAAAGTTCCGGTTTATCCGGGTTAGGAGGAAGAAAACGATGAGGAACCTGCAGGCATTTATAGACCGGAAACACCGGGAATTATTGAAAAAGAAAAAATTACTGAAGCGGAAAGCATTTTTCCTGAAAACCAAGCTCTTTCTCACCTGCGTTCTGCCTGTGATCATCATCCTTTTGGCAGTCAAGGTCATCCAGACACTGGTGCGCATTGAGGTAAGAAAAGCAGCCGCAAACGCTGTGGAGAAAGGGAAACGGGCTGTTGTGCAAAATTCGGAAAAGCCGGAGTTTATCACCCCGGTTCCGGTTGCTTTTACTTTGAATAAACAGCATCATTTCTCGAAAGAAGATACACACAATACTGATTCATGCTGATGCCTTCCCTTTTGGACTGCTCTGCCAATATGCGATGCAGGCTACGGGGTAATCTTAATTTAAACTGTCCAGAATAATTTTCTAAGCTGTCTGGTTCATTAATTTTGATCCCCTCTTCAAGCGCGGCTTCCATCCACTCCCTTTTTGCATCCAATGCATTAGCCACCGCTTTTTCTACTGTTTCACCACAAGTAATGCATCCCGGCAGGTCAGGGTAAGAAACCACAAAACCGCCTTCATCCTTATCCTCCACAATCTCCATCCGATAAGACATTGCCATATAATCATTCAGCGTTTTCATCGTTTCTTTCCTCACTTTCTACGATCTGTTTCACCATCTCAACATTAACTTTCTTAATTGGTTCATGCTTTGGTATCGTAATTGGCTTGCACCCTTTTTTTCTAAACGTATAATGACTGCTTCCACTTCTTGGGGCATTCATCACATATCCACAGTTCTCTAACACCTTACGCAATTCATCAAACCGAATATCTTTTGATAAAGCGCAAATACGTGCCAATAGTTTTTCCCACTTTGACATTCTGAATACCTCCTATCTATATTATATGTGGTATCGTATTTGGTGTCAACAGGAAACCTAAATTTCCATGGTCACATTGATTTCCCTCCCCCTCATAAAAGACCCACCAAAATGCGCCAATGCATCTGATGGGTCTCAAAATGCTGCCCCGCAGCCTCTTCTCATTCTTTTGTCAAATACTCCAAAATCTCCGCCGCATTGCTGTCCGGCTTCACCTTTTCCATGACCTTCTCGATCATTCCCTTCTCATCTATGATAAAGCTGCTGCGCACCACGCCCATGGACACCTTGCCATACAGCTTCTTCTCTTTCCACACATCATACGCCTGGATGGCTTTCAATTCCGGGTCCGAAAGAAGGATAAAAGGCAGCTCATATTTAGCCGCAAAATTCTGATGGGATTTTACGCTGTCCTTGCTGATGCCCATAACCGTTACTCCCAACTTCTCAAACTCCTTATAAGCCCCTGCAAAGGCGCACGCCTGTTTCGTACACCCGGCTGTATTGTCCCTGGGGTAAAAATACACCACCACCTTTTTTCCAAGATGATCCGACAGCGACACCTGGTTTCCATCTTTATCCGGCAATGTAAAATCCGGAGCTTTTACTCCCTCGCTTATCAACGTTTCACTCCTCCTTTTTTCTGTCCATTATGCCATTTCCCCGCCATTTCGTCAAGGTCCCATGACATTCTACACACCATCCCCATCTTCTCCCATTACGTTTCACCTACAATTCCGAACATCCGGCAAGCATCCGCTCCACCGTCAGCGCGATCCCGTCCTCATCCAGAGAAGCCGTCACCTCGTCCGCCTGCGCCTTTAACTCCTCCACCCCATTGGCCATGGCCACCCCGTAGCCTGCATATTGCAGCATGGAAGCGTCATTGTGTCCGTCACCGAAAGCCATAACATCCTCCCGCTTATACCCCATAGGCTCCAAAACAGCCCCCAAAGCCCTGGCCTTGTCAATGCCCTTAGCCGTAAACTCAAAATAAAACGGCCCCGTGAACATGCAGCTTAATTGGTCCTTAAAAGGCTCCATCATCTCCTTATAGTGGGCCTTAAGATACTCCGGGTCCGCCGTGGTCAGGATCTTGTTCAGGGGAAAATCCACAAAAGCCGCCAGATCCCGCTCCTCGCACAGATTAAAATTCCCGCCTCTGGACTCATACTCCATCACATTGAATTTCTTGCCGTTTACCATAATATACTGGTCATACACATTGGTCACATACATGTACGTTCCCCTGTCGATCATTGGCCGCACCCTGTCAAACTTCTTCATGTGCTCCAAAACCGCTTTCCCCTCCTCCACGGACATGGCCTGGTTAAACAGCACCTTCCCCGTCTCACAGTCCACCACCTGAGACCCGTTATAGGACACCAAAAGCCCGTGATGCCGCTCCATCCCAAGCTCCGCGGCAAACTCCATCAGCCCGCTGGTAGGCCGCCCTGACGCCAGGATCAGCATAACCCCTGCCCTCTGCGCCTTGATCAGAGCCTCCTTTGTCCTTGAGCTGATCCTCTTTTGGCTGTTTAACAGCGTCCCGTCCATATCCATGGCGATCACTTTCCTCATCTTCATCTTAAACTTCCCCTTCCTTTTTCAGCTTGTTTAACCGCTCCACCATCACCACCATCACCGCCATAATGGCCAGGAGATAAAACGGATACAGCCAGATCCCTGTCTTTCCCGATAGCATGCCGAACAAAGACGGCATCACCATACTTCCCACATAAGCGCACGCCATCTGCATCCCCATAATGGCCTGGGACACATCTTCTCCGAAATTGGCCGGAGTCTCATGGAGCAAAGCCGGATACACCGGCGCGCATCCTACCCCCACCATCACAAGTCCTGCGCCTGTCACGGCCTGGCCCAAAGGCAGCATCAAAAGAGCAATGCCCCCAACGGTCACCGCCTGCCCCAGCCGGACCATGTTCCTGTCATTAAGCTTCATGGTAATAAACCCGCAGACAAACCGTCCCATGGTGATCCCCAGATAAAACAGGGACGCCCACTTTGCCGCCGCGCTGGCCGAAAGCCCTCGGTTCAGCACCATATAGCTGGCCGCCCAAAGCCCTGCCGTCAGCTCCAGAGCGCAGTAGCAGAAAAAAGACACCATGGCTTCCTTTGCTCCCGAAAGCTTAAAAACCTCCCGAAGCCCGATATCCCTTCTTGCCCCCTGCTGCTCCCCTTCTGCCGCCTTCCCGCTTTTCCAGAGAGACAACGTGGCAAACAGCGCTGCCGTCAGCCCCATCTGCAGCAGGGAAATAATCCGATATCCCCCGGTCCAGGGCAGTCCTCCCACCAGGCACGCGCCCATGATATAAGGTCCGACAGACGCCCCCACACCCCAAAAACAGTGAAGCCAGCTCATATGCCGTGCCTCATAGTGAAGGGCTACATAATTGTTCAGCGCCGCATCCACCGCCCCGGCTCCCAGGCCGTAGGGCAGCGCGATGACACACAGCATCCAAAAAGAATTCGACACCGAAAATCCCCACAAAGCCCCGGCAGTCACCGCCACGCTGATGGCCGTTACCTTTCCCGTCCCCAGCCTTTTCGTCAGCGCGTCGCTGAACAAGCTGGAAATGATCGTGCCTCCTGATATGATAATAGAAATGATCCCCGCAAAAGATACCGGGACCCCCATCTCCCCCTGGATACTGGGCCACGCCGCCCCCAAAAGGGCATCCGGAAGCCCCAGACTGATAAACGCAACATAAATGATCCCAAGCAGCAATGTCATAACGATCTTTTCCTACCTCTCTTCCCTTTGCATCTACATTTTCTTGTATTTCCCAGGCGTTCCACAAGGCATTCGGGTGTACGCCAAGGGAGTATGGACGGCAGAACCGGTCCATTATGTAAACGCTGTCATCCAAACCCGTACTTCTTCCGGTTTACCATCAAAAGCCCTGCCGTCACCGCCAGAGATAACACCTCCGCCACGACCACAGCCAGCCAGATGCCGCTGACCCCCAGGTAAACCGGCAGAATCAGCACCGACAAAACCTGGAACACCAATGTTCTTAAAAACGAAATAAGCGCCGACACGCCTCCGTTTCCCAGAGCCGTAAAAAACGCTGATCCGAAAATATTCAGCCCCGTGATCAGAAACGCCATGGCATACAGCCGAAAACCGTCCCTTGTCATGGCAAAAAGATCCCCGTCATACCCGACAAAGATCCGCATAAGAGGATCGGCCGCCAGCTGGGCCGCCGCGATCATAAAAAGCCCTGCCGCCCCGTTAAGCCCAATGCTTTTTCGAAACAGATTTTTCAGCTCATCACGGTTAGCGGCTCCGTAATGGAAACTGATAATAGGCGCGCAGCCTACGGCATAGCCCAGGTAAACGGCAGAAAACACAAAGCTCATGTACATCATCACCCCGTAAGCCGCCACTCCGTTCTCCCCAGCCCTAAGCATCAGCTGGTAATTATAAAGGATATTGACCACGGACGCGGAAATGTTGCTCATCAGCTCCGAAGAACCGTTGGTGCATGTCTTCACCAGCACCCATTTATTCCACTTTGCCTTTGTCAGTTTCAGAAGGCTCCCATTCTTCCCGGCAAAATACACAAGAGGCAGCACCCCTCCCACTACCTGGCTCATGCCTGTGGCCACTGCGGCCCCTAAAAGCCCGAAACGGAACACGCCTACCAAAAGATAATCCAGGACCACGTTGGTCAGACCCGCGGCCACGGTCACCGCCAGCCCCAGCTTCGGCTTCTCCGCTGTCACAAAAAAGCTCTGAAACACGAACTGCAGCATAAACGCCGTCTGAAACGCCAGAATGATCCACCCGTAAACCAGGCAGTTTTCAAGCATCCGCCCCTGGGCGCCTAAAAGCATCGCAATGGGCCGCAAAACCCCGAACCCAACCACAGTCAGCGTAAGCCCCACGGCTATGGTCACATAGATCAAAAACGAAAAATATTCATTGGCTTTGTCCTTCTTCCCCTCTCCCAGAGTCATGGCCACAATGGCGCTCCCTCCGGTTCCGATCATAAATCCCAGTCCCCCAAGCATAGCCAGAGGCGGGTAAATAAGGTTCAGGGCCGCAAAAGCCGTCTTCCCCACATAATTGGACACAAACAATCCGTCTACCACACTGTAGATGGACGTAAATATCATCATGATGATGGAGGGCATCACAAAGCGGATCAGCCGTTTGGCCGTAAAATGGTCGGACAGCCGGATCTCTTCCCTCTTTTTCACAGTATTGCTCATAAATCCCTTACAACTCCTTCACTTTCATCTTAAAGTACTCCAGATACCTCCTCATGCCCTGCAGATACTGCCTCCACTCTTCCTCTGTCAGCTGCCCAAACGCGTCTTCCTCCATAGCCGCCACCGGCGCGATCTTCTCCTTCACCAAAGTTCTCCCCCCCTCAGTGAGAAAAATCCTCATCTCCCGCCCTTTCCCGGGCTTCAGATACAAGATCCCCTCCTTCTCCAGCTTCTTGACAACCGAGTGTATGGTCTGCTTGCTGACACAGGACGCGCTGCAGATATCCTTTTGCAGACACCCTTCCCCCATATCCCAGATATTGTACAGCACCGTAAATGCGCCGTCCGACAGCCCCACTTTTCTGCTGACCACGTGGTACACCCCCTCGATCTCCCGGTTCAACCCGTTAAATTCTTTCACCTTCCCATTATGCTCATCCATAACCATCACCTCCAGTACGATTTCAGACTCAACACATTATAGTACGAAATCATACTCATGTCAACCCCTCAACTTTTTTCAGAAAGTCCTTGCACCTTTCCCATTTTTCTATATAATAGAATGAGAAAAAAACAAGGAGGATAAAAAAATGCCAAAAAGAACCGACATTCACAAAGTACTCATCATCGGCTCCGGCCCCATTATCATCGGTCAGGCATGTGAATTTGACTACTCCGGAACCCAGGCATGCAAAGCGCTGCGCCGCCTTGGCTATGAGATCGTTTTAGTCAATTCCAACCCGGCTACCATCATGACCGACCCGGAAACCGCTGATGTTACTTACATTGAACCCCTCAACGTGGAGCGTCTGGAACAAATCATCGCCAAGGAACGGCCCGATGCCCTTCTCCCCAACCTGGGCGGCCAGTCAGGCTTAAACTTGTGCGCCGAGCTGTATAAAGAAGGCATTTTAGATAAATATAACGTAAAAGTCATCGGCGTTCAGGTGGACGCCATCGAGCGGGGCGAGGACCGGATTGAGTTCAAGAAAGCCATGGCCAGCCTTGGCATCGAGATGGCCCGCAGCGAAGTGGCCTACACCGTGGAGGAAGCCCTTGACATCGCCGGACGGCTGGGCTACCCTGTAGTGCTCCGTCCCGCCTACACCATGGGCGGCGCGGGAGGCGGCCTGGTATATAATAAGGAAGAGTTAAAGGTTGTCTGCGCCAGGGGCCTTCAGGCCAGCCTGGTAGGCCAGGTTCTGGTGGAAGAATCCATTTTAGGCTGGGAAGAACTGGAGCTGGAAGTGGTCCGCGACTGCGAAGGCAACATGATAACCGTCTGTTTTATCGAAAATATCGACCCTCTTGGGGTACACACCGGGGACTCCTTCTGCGCGGCCCCCATGCTGACTATTTCCGAAGATTGCCAGAAGCGGCTTCAGGAACAGGCTTACAAGATTGTAGAGTCCGTGCAGGTCATCGGCGGCACCAACGTGCAGTTTGCCCATGACCCTGTAAGCGACCGCATCGTGGTCATCGAGATCAATCCCCGTACTTCCCGCTCATCCGCCCTGGCGTCTAAAGCCACCGGTTTCCCCATTGCTCTGGTATCCGCCATGCTGGCCACAGGTCTGACCTTAAAGGATATCCCCTGCGGCAAATACAAGACCCTGGACAAATACGTCCCTGACGGCGACTACGTTGTGATCAAATTCGCCCGCTGGGCATTTGAGAAGTTCAAAGGCGTGGAAGACAAGCTGGGAACCCAGATGCGGGCCGTAGGCGAGGTTATGAGCATCGGCAAAAACTACAAAGAGGCATTCCAGAAAGCCATCCGCAGCCTGGAGACCGGGCGCTATGGCCTGGGCCACGCCAAAGACTTTGACACAAAGACAAAAGACGAGCTTTTAAAAATGCTCATCACGCCCTCCAGCGAACGCCATTTCATCATGTATGAGGCTTTGCGCAAGGGGGCTTCCGTTGAGGAGATCTACGACATCACCAAGGTGAAAACCTGGTTTATTGAGCAGATGAAAGAGCTGGTCGAGGAGGAGGAAACGCTTCTTAAGGACAAGGGCCATATGCCCTCCGACGCCCTTCTGACCGCGGCCAAAAAAGACGGGTTCTCCGACAAGTATCTAAGCCAGATCCTGGAGATCCCGGAGGAGGATATCCGCAGCCGCCGCATCAGCCTGGGCGTGGAGGAAGCCTGGGAGGGCGTCCATGTAAGCGGCACCGAAAACAACGCTTACTACTACTCCACCTACAATGCCCCTGACAAAAATCCGGTCAGCACAGACAAGCCCAAGATCATGATCTTAGGCGGCGGTCCCAACCGCATCGGCCAGGGCATTGAGTTTGACTACTGCTGCGTTCACGCGTCCCTGGCGCTAAAGAAACTGGGCTTTGAGACCATTATCGTCAACTGCAACCCGGAGACCGTGTCCACAGACTACGACACCTCCGACAAACTGTACTTTGAGCCTTTGACTCTGGAAGATGTGTTAAGCATCTACAATAAGGAAAAGCCGGCAGGCGTTATTGCCCAGTTCGGAGGCCAGACACCGCTTAACCTGGCCGCTGACCTGGAAAAGAACGGCGTAAAGATCCTCGGCACCTCCCCCTCTGTCATCGACCTGGCGGAGGACCGGGATCTGTTCCGGGACATGATGGAAAAGCTGGATATCCCCATGCCGGAATCCGGCATGGCCACCACCGTGGAGGAAGCCATCGCCATAGCGGGCCGCATCGGCTACCCGGTTATGGTCCGTCCCTCCTACGTGCTGGGAGGCCGGGGCATGGAGGTGGTCTACGACGACGAGACCATGACCCAGTATATGGATGCGGCAGTAGGCGTTACTCCTGACCGCCCGATCCTCATTGACCGGTTCTTAAACCACGCGCTGGAATGTGAAGCCGACGCCATCAGCGACGGGACCCATGCCTTTGTGCCTGCGGTCATGGAACACATTGAGCTGGCCGGCGTCCACTCCGGAGACTCCGCCTGCATCATCCCCTCCGTACACATTTCCCCGGAAAATGTGGAGACCATCAAAGAATACACCCGGAAGATCGCGGAAGAGATGCACGTTCAGGGCCTGATGAACATGCAGTACGCCATCGAAAACGGCAAGGTTTACGTTCTGGAAGCCAATCCAAGAGCGTCCCGCACCGTGCCCCTGGTGTCCAAGGTGTGCAACATCCGCATGGTCCCCCTGGCCACGGAGATCATCACCTCTAATCTGACGGGAAAACCGTCGCCGGTCCCCTCTCTGGCAGAGCAGGAGATCCCCAACTACGGAGTCAAAGAGGCGGTATTCCCCTTTAACATGTTCCAGGAGGTGGATCCTCTCCTGGGGCCGGAGATGCGCTCCACCGGGGAAGTCCTTGGCCTTTCCCGCTCCTTCGGCGAAGCCTTCTATAAGGCCCAGGAAGCCACCCAGTCCAAGCTGCCTCTTGAAGGCACGGTACTCATATCCGTCAACGCCAAGGATAAACCGGAGGTGACCGATATCGCAAGAAGCTTTGCCCAGGACGGCTTTACCATCGTGGCAACGGGCCGCACCTACGATTTGATCTGCCAGGCAGGTATTCCGGCCAAAAAAGTGAAAAAACTGTATGAGGGCCGTCCCAATATCCTGGATATGATAACCAACGGCCAGATCCAGCTTATCATCAACTCTCCCGCCGGAAAGGACAGCCGCCATGACGACAGCTATTTAAGAAAAGCCGCCATCAAGGCCAAGATCCCTTATATGACCACCATGGCTGCCGCCAGGGCTACGGCCAGCGGGATCCACTATGTAAAGACCTGCGGCCACGGGGATGTAAGATCCTTACAGCAGCTTCACAGCGAGATCCACGACAAGGCGTGATCTGGATAGACCATAAAAGAACGCTTCCCCCCGTTCTTGACCGAAACGAAAAAAGGGCTTGGGCTGTTTCTTCACCGAAACAGCCCAAGCCCTTTTATATCTTTTATCCGTTATCTTTTTCTTTCAGCAGATCCCGGATCTCCGCCAGCAGCTCCTGAGTTGTAGGCCCTTCCGGCGCCGGGGCCGCAGCCGATTCCTCCTCCTGGCGGCGGAATCTGGCCGTTATCATGGCAATGGCTTTCACCATAAAAAACATGCACAGCCCGATGATCAAAAAATCGATAATATTCTGAATAAAGCTTCCGTACAAAATAGCCGCCTCCGCGGTTATGACATTGCCTGCCTCATCCACTACAGCCGGATGGATCACGTATTTCAGCGTATTGAAAGAGGCTCCGCCGGTAACGGCTCCCAAAGCCGGCATCAGAATATCGTTGACCAGGGAGGTGACGATCTTGCTGAACGCCCCGCCGATGATCACACCAACCGCCATATCGATGATATTGCCTTTTAAGATAAATTTTTTAAACTCGCCCATGGTTCCTTCCAGCTTTTTCTCCAAAGCCTTCATATCTTTTCCCATTTTTCCTCTGTTCTCCTCTCAAGTATGCGTAACCACTATCCCCAAGCCATTCCCCGCTCCCTTTCAGACTTCCTGTCACTGATAGCAGATCACCGGCATGCCCTTGTACACATAATCATACAAAAGTTTGGCCCGATCCGGCGGCAGATTGATGCAGCCGTGGCTTCCTCCGTACAGGTAAATAGTCCCGCCGAACTTGCTCCTCCAGTCAGCGTCATGAAATCCGATGCCGCCGTTAAACGGCATCCAGTAATCCACATGGCTTTCATACTCATAGCTTCCGTCCGCCTTTTTCTTTCCCCGCAGGATCCTGTCCGTCTCCTTGTAGGTCAGGCTGTAGATGCCGGCAGGCGTAGCATACCCTTTGGCCACATCCCCGGTAACGCAGGGAGCGTCCCACACCACGACGCCATCCTTTATCATGTACACATGCTGGCCGCTTAGATCCACCTCCGCGTAGGTGCCTCCCCAGTCGCTGGTTCTGTCCGCCCCGGCCATGGCGTACTGCGGCTCCCTGGACTGGCTCTGGCCTGTGCGTATCATTCCTATGAGAGCGTCCGTCTCCTGAGCCTGATCAATCTTCCAGCCGAATGGCCCGTTCAGCTCCACGTCCCTGCCGGAAACCGTCTTAAAGATCCTGGGCTTTCCCGCCGTGTCGTACTTGTCGGCAAGGGCCTTCACAAACCCTGCCGCCTTCTCCCGATCCACCTGGATCTCCCCGCCCACAGTGCCTGTGAGCCAGGAAGTGATCTCCTGCCCCGGCAAAACTTCCTCTGTCTCGCCGAACTGATAGGTAATCGCCATATCCCTGCACCGGTTCATGGTATCGCGCAGATCTTTCAAACCGGCGTCTGTGGAATTTATGGTCACCTGCCGATAACACCCCTGCTCCTCCAGATCCACGGTCTGCTGCCCCGCCGAGATCGCGGCCAGGATCGCGGCTTTCGTCTTTTCCGGGTCCACATCATTGCCCTGGATCTCTTTTACGATAGTAAACGGCTTCCCCTCTTCATAGGCGGAAACCCGGGCGTTCTCTGTCCGCCTGATCCCCTCCCCGCTTATACAGGAAAGTCCCTGGATCCTGGCCTCCACAGCAGCCGCGTCATAGGAAGTATTGACAGCCACCGCAAACTGGTGCTTTACCGCCGGCCCCGCTACCCGCCCGCCTTCATTCTGCCCGGCCAGAACGGCCGCCAGATCGCCGGTGACAACTGCCTTATACCCGATCTCGCTGCCCTTTATCACATCCTTTGTGCCGTCTTTTTTCACAATCTCCAGGCTGTAGCTGTCAGGATCCTCCAGAACTGCCCTTGCACCGTCCACGGTCTGGCCGCTGACATTAACCCCGTTAAGATAAGTCCCTGTCACATAGGTGTTATCCTCCGCCCCGTAGGCAGGCATGGCCCAGACACATCCCATAAACGCCAGTGCCGTCAACAATCCTGCTTTTTTTCTATTCTTCATCCACAACTCTCCTTAACTTCCATCTTTCATTTTCTTTCTCATCTATTCACTTGTCCGGGGGTCTTTCCAAGAAAAGTCCCGCCGCCCAATCGACGCCATCCGTTCACGGATGCCAAATGTTCCCGCCTGGCTTTCCTATGTGACGGCGCGTCCACAGCCGGCCCCATAAAGGTTTACTCCGGATATTCTACCATATAGTATTCAAACCCATTGACCACCAGAGTCTCCCCAAATCTGTCCTTTCGTTTAAATGCCCCGCCATAATTGGCATGAACGTGTCCATGGACAAACATCTTGGGCCTGTATTTCTCTATCAGTCCCCGAAAGCAGGCAAATCCCCGGTGGGGCAAATCTTCCATATCGTGAAACTGGTATGCCGGAGCATGGGTCACCAAGATATCAAACCCCTTATGCTTCCACAGCTTCCATCTCATCTTCCGTATCCGTCTGGCCATGGCCCTCTCCGTATATTGGTTGGCTGACCTTGGGATATACTCCATGGAACCGCCCAGCCCCATGATCCTGACTCCATTATGGACATAGATCGTATCTTCTATACAGATGCACCCTTCCGGCGGCTGATCCGCGTACCCCTCATCATGGTTCCCTCTGACATAAAGGAGCGGAGCGTGACAGACTGTGGCGAAAAAGCTTAAATATCCCGGATCCAGATCTCCGCAGGAGATAACCAGCTCAACGCCCTCCAGCTTTTCCGGCTCATAATAATCGTACAGTGCTTTCGATTTTTGGTCTGCAAGCAACAGAATCTTCATCCTCTTATTCCCCCGCGTCCTTCCGCTCATCCTCCTTAACGCCCTGAAGCCGAACAAGCGTCTGTGCCTCCTGGGTAAGATCCTTATACTCCGGGATCACTCCCACCACGTTCTCCGCAAGCCAGTCCATGGAAATGATCTCCTCCGCAGTCAGGCTTCCGCCTTCCATGCACTGGATCTTCCCGTTCTGTGAGTAAATAAGCCCGTCAAAGGGATGGAAGCTGCCTGCCCTGACAGAATTTTTCAAAAAGTCCATAAGACGGTGGATGCCGTGAGGCATCTTCTGGGAATAAATCACGTCGATTACCTCCGCCGACATCCCCCACCAGTAATTGACCGCCTTCTTTCCTTTCATGGACTGCATCTCCCCTGTGCCACGGCAGATGGACTTTACGATCCTCTCATAAAACTTTCCCCAGTGCCAGATCGGCGTGGCCAGATTCTCCAAAGTCCCGTCGGGATTCTTCACATACAGGCCGTACTCTCTGGACTCCTTCTGGGGCGTGATCATCTCCTCGCCGGAGATATAGGCGATCCCCTCCCTGCTTAACCGGTTGCCGGCGTCGGCATCTTTTATCCTGGACCACTCCAGATACACCTTCACATAGGGGTTGATCATCCTGGCCCCCAGGGCAAACGCATTGATATTGGCCACCGTGCCGTAGATGGGATAATCCGCCACATAACCCAGCTTATCCGACTTGGTCATAGCCGCCGCAATGGCCCCCAAAAGGAACTTGGCCTCATACATCCTTCCATAATACGTGCAGATGGAAGAGTAAGACATCTTGATGGAGCAGTTGTAAATCTTCACTTCCGGGTGCAGGATCGCGGACCGCACGCTCTGATTCGCCATCTGAGGCGCTGTGGTGAAAATGGTGTTGCACCCGGAGGCAATGGACAGCTCTATGGCATTCTCGATCTCCGGCTCCGTGGTCACATTGTCAATGGCCATGGTCTTTAACCTGCCTCCAAATGCCTGCTCTAAGTGCATGCGCCCCAGCTCATGGGCATAGGTCCACGGAGAGGTCTTGGCTGTCTTATTGTAAATAAACGCGATCTTTAACATCTCCGGCTCAATGGTCTCCACCGGGCGAAGCCAGTTTAAGAGGGAGGGCTTGTGGGCCGGAACTTCCACCGCCTCCGGGCTTTCCACCAGTTCCACCTGGTTCCCGCCTGCCGCCAGCTCAATCTCTTCCCAGATCCGGTCAAGCGCTTTGGCGATCCCGCTTTCCGTCTGATCTTTTATCTTTTCATAGCCGTATACATTGACATAGATGAGAAACGCGTCCGACGCCGTCAGCGGCAGCTTATCCCCTCCCTTTTGGCTAAAGGTCTTGGCAAACCTGCCGTAGGACGACCGAAACAGGGCCTGCTCTTCCTTATCCCACACCTGCCCCGGCTTTTTCTCCATCAGCTTTAAAAGTTTCTTGTAGCTGCCCTCTTTGCTGAACCAGACGTCGCAGTTAAAGGATACCTGATAAAAATCAAGAAACTCATAGTACAGCTTATTCTCCTTCTCCTCTGTCCTCTTAGGAATCAGGCGGGTCACATAGCCTGCAATGCTGTAGGCCCCCACGTATTTCATGACGCTGACCCTCTTATTCCCCTCCTGGACATAGAAACGGTTCATAAATTCAAAGGCAACAATGGGATCCTGAATGCCGTCATCGATCTGGTGGTCGTACAGGGACGCCCACTTTGCCCCAAACTCCGATTCCTCTGTCAAAAGAGGCATGAAATTGCCGGCAAACGCATTGGTCCGGCCTTCCGTCTTTGTTCCGATGATCTTATCAAGAGGGATGTCCATAAGCCCCAGACTCACTTCCGATACGATCTTCGTGTAAGACAAAATATTGTCCAGTACGGGAAGATACGGATACTCTCCTTTATTCAAAGCCTCCTGATACTGCCTCCGCCCCCGCTTCAGCGCTCCCATATAGTCGTATAATGCCATAAAATTGTACTCCTCCTCATTCCCTCCGGCGCTTTGAGCGAATCTGCGAATCTGCCAATCTGCCAATCTGCCAATCCCCTCTGCCCGAAAGTGCCGCTCTCTTCCCTGTTTCCTCCTGTCTATTTCACCACAAAGGGCAGGGGATTGCAAGATGGATTTTCTTAAAATTTGCTTACGGTAACTCAAATGATCCGATACATTTTCATCCTTAAAAAATCCTGCCTCTATTTTACAAGAAAAATGTGACAACTAAAAAATTACAGAGTGTTTTTCAATTCTTGACACATACTACAAAGGAAGATTTCATTTCAGGAGGTGTGTCACATTGAAAAAACGCAGAGTCGGAAGATTCCTGCTATGGACATTTTTTACCGCCGTTTTGTCCTTCGCAGGCTTTTTCTGCTATTATATGGAACGGGTAATTCCCGACAGGATCAACATTATCCGGGACCAGGAGGAGATCGTGCGTTTTCCTCTCCCCCTTCACGCCACGCTTCAAAGTGAAAGCGAGGAGGTAGTTCTAGGCAATGGCTCCAACATCCCCCAGGAGCAGATCACCATCACCCGCTCCCAGCAGTTCAGCCTTTATGGCAAAGCTGAGGGCAGCTACTTATTGTCCCTGGATCTGTTTGGGCTTATCCATTTTAAAGAGATCCAGGTAGATGTGGTCAATACCCAATACGCCATCCCCTGCGGCGCGCCCGTAGGCATTTATCTGAAATCCAACGGCATCATGGTCATTGGTACAGGAGAGATCACCTGTCAGGACGGCAATCCCGCAGAACCGGCTGCCGGTATCCTAAAATCCGGTGATTACATCCAGTCCATCAACGGCCATATGCTGGAGACCAAGGAGGACCTGGCTCAAGAAGTCTCCCGCCTGGACGCCCAGCCCGCCGTTCTGACCATCCGCCGCAATGATCAGCTGATGGATGTGACCATTGACCCTGTCATCGCCCAGGACGGGACAAAAAAACTGGGAGTCTGGGTAAGAAGCGACACCCAGGGCATCGGCACATTGACCTACCTGGATCTAAACGGCAAATTCGGAGCTCTCGGCCACGGCATCAGCGACAGCGACACCGGAGAAGTGGTCCAGATCTCCCAGGGAGCTTTGTATGATACGGAAATCGTCGGCATTGAAAAAGGTTCCATCGGCAACCCAGGCGTCATGTCCGGCGTCATCTACTATGGCCCCGGCTCCCTCCTTGGAGAGATTGACGCCAACTCTGATGTGGGCATCTTCGGAACGGCAAATGACAAATTCCGCTCCGCCATCAACATGCAGCCTTTGGAGATCGGATACCGCCAAGACGTAAAAAAAGGGCCTGCCGTCATCCGCAGCGGAATTTCAGGCGAGATCAAAGATTACCAGATCGAGATCCAAAAGGTAGACTACTCCACTGCCCACCAGAACAAAAGCCTGGTAATCCAGGTCACGGACCCGGAACTGTTGGATCTAACCGGCGGAATCGTCCAGGGCATGAGCGGCAGCCCCATTATACAGGAAGGAAAACTTATCGGAGCCGTAACCCATGTTTTTATACAGGACAGCACCAGAGGATATGGGATCTTTGTGGAAAATATGATGCAGCACTGAAAAATCAGTTTGCTTCCAGCACTTTAAAAGCCGGTTGGAAAACGAAAGTTTTCGGCCGGCTTTGACTTCATCTTCTCACTACTACTAAAAATATCAGGAGGCTATAAAATTTTACATAAACACAAAAACGTATCGGCGTTATTTACTGTGAAACATAATCTTCCGGGTAGCCAAAAAAGCGCAGACTGCCCCTACCAAGCTTAAAAGAAGTTTCTGACCCTGTCTGGAAGACTCAGGCGGCAACTACCGGGGCTTCCCAGCCAAGTGCTTTTAACTTTTTCAGATACGCATTGATTTTGCGTTCTTTGTTGAACTGGTTATAATAATCAGCTCCAAGATCCTTGAACACCACTCCGTCTTTGAGGATATGGTAAATGGCTATGAGCATGGAATGGGCAGCTGCGACATAGGCCCTCTTCCTTCCCCTGTGGGAGCTGATCCTCATGAACTGCGCATGGAAATAGGACTTTTTATTCTTTACAGCTGAATGTGCGCAGGTAATCAGGGTTGTCCGCAAAAGGGAGTTCCCTTTTCTGGTCTTGCCGGACTTCCTCTTCCTGGCGCTTTCATTATCACCAGGGCATAATCCGGCCCATGACGAGATATGCCTGTCCGTAGGAAAACGTTCCATATCCGTGCCAATGACGGAAATGATGGCCTGCGCGTTGGTATTCCCTATACCAGTCACATCCTGGATGGCATGGGAAGCCTGTTTTTCCTCCGGCTTCATGAAGCTGTCAATCTCATCATTCAGATTTTTGATGTGGATATTAAGCTCGTCCAGGTGTACCAGGAGCTCCTTCATCATCCGGCGCTGAAGAGGGCTCATCACACCATTGAGGTCATCTATGATCTGCTCCTTGGTGGCCTTGAGATTATGGGCGATGATCTTCTGTTCATACATCTCATCATATTTCGGTCCATCCACGGACGCCCCGGTGAGCAGATACTTCAGGATGTTGCGCGCGCTCTTGCCGTTGATATCCGACACGGTACCGGACAGCTTGATGTTGGCGCCCTCCAGCATCTTCTGGAGGCGGTTGAGCTCCCTGGTGCGTTCACCGACAAGGCTCTTGCGGTAACGGACCAGCTCACGCAGTTCCCGCGGCTCTTTATCAGGGATGTAACTGGGCTGGAGCAGCCCATGCTGAAGAAGATCCGCAATCTATCCTCGCCTATTACCATCGGGCGCTTTATGTGCATCCCATTCGCAGCGAGCAGCTTTAGCTGTTCCTCTTCACTCATTGACGGCAGCTTAACCTTTACTGCATTTCTTTGTAAACTAATCCACTGGTATTAAAAAACTTCTTGAGTGGCAAACCGCTTTGCTTATACCATGCCTTTAATTCGTCATATGTTGGATTATCCTCCACAATATGACGCTCTATATATTTTATATTGTATTCATCCAGCCATTTCTTGGCTTTCTGACAAGTTGAACATTTTGGATAACATAAAATAACATTTTCTACCTCCTGTTCGGAGTTGCAGTTACTCCATAAACATATTTTGCTTTCACTTTCTTTAACACATTTGAAATCGTATCTGAAGCCGCATGATGGCACTCGTCGCATATCACAAGTCCATATTGATTCAACAAATCATGGTATTCACCCTTTTTGCATAGCGAACCAACCATAGCTATATCAATAATTCCAGTCATGGAGTCATGTGCGCCTTGCAATCTGCCGATTATATTTTTTCTTGTTTTAACTCTCCCCGTCTTAGTCTTATATGTAGGTAATTCTTCATCTATCTCCAAAAATTTTTCCAGGGATTCCTGCCATTGTCCAACTAACGAAGATGATTCCAACAAAATAAGTGTATTTACCTTTTTCTTGGCAATTATCGCACTGCATACAACTGTTTTTCCAAAAGCTGTTGCAGCATGTAATATTCCATTATCAAACTTTGTTAATCCTTCAAGTGCAGGCACCTGCTCTTCTCTTAATTGTCCTTTAAATTCAACGTGAATATTTCTTCCGACCTGCCTTTCGTCCTGAATTTCATATTCAATGTGCGCCTGTTCTAAGTTATCTATTAAGCTATCATAGAGTCCTCGTGGAATTTCTATATATCCGCCCAAATGGTCTGCTCCTAAGTAAATCCATCTTGAGATATCATAATTAGATGTACCGATTGCCTGATTTTTGAAATAAATAGGATTACTAATTGCAGCCATTCTTCGAATCTTATTTTGCATAGCAGCTTTTACATTCGTATTATCAATATAAATACCATTTGATAATGTAATACTAAGCTTTCCGGCCACATCACTTACTACAAACTTTCTATTCTGCTCCCAAGGCTTTTCACGGTTTTCTCCTTGTTCACTTTCCTTCATATCTCCAAGTAATAGCGACCATTCTTTTATTTTCAACTCCAAAAATACCTGTGACAGTTTTGGCTTGCTCCATAACGCTTCCCATTGTTCCCTGTACGCATTCCAATTACTGTCAACAAATGCACTATTCCCATTCCTCAATGCCTTTCCTTGCAGCGGAAGAGCTATCAGATTGCCAAGTCCGCCTTCCGGCAGTTTATCCTGTGCCGGAAGCATTATAGGCATTTCCTCTTAAATGAGCAAGTATGTCTTCCTTTGTTAAGGGTTTATATTCATAATACTCACAGTTTTTACATGAAACACCCGTTTTTAACTTCCTATAGCACGCACTTGTCCAAAAATTCCTGCATTGCGTAAAGTACCCGGCTTTTCCTGTATCTTTCTTTTCATTTCTCTTAGCATAAACATCCTGACGTCCCCAAAATATCGCAAAAAAATTATTTGCCATCTCGTCCGTAATTTCATCAGGATGTATAATTCTTTTTCGCTGCTCTGGATCATAGTTTTTTCCCTCATCCGCCGCTTTCAAGCGAGCTATCGATTGTTTATAAGATACTCCTGCCTGATCCAGTAATTTTTTAATATTTGATTTTCCAATTGCAAATCATTCAATTGTTTTTGCAATTTGCTAATATTCTCAATCGGGTCACGCATTATATACCTCCCATGCAGAAAAAAATATGCCTTAAACACGAGAATCATCATATTCTTGAACCAACTCTTGAACTAAATATATTGCTTAGTCCAAGATTTATTTTTTCAAATACCGTCTCACACTATGTCCAGTTCCATCAACATCAGCAGTACCTTACCATTATATATACCACATAAAGCCTTAGTTTTAGGAAAACGTATTTGATTTACTTGCCCCTTTAATTTCATCGTAAAATGCATATGTCCGCTCCTTTATTTCCAAGTTTTCTAAACAATGCTCTCTTTTTTCATTTCAACACAAATTGTATCCTCACTTCTCAATACTATTCATAATATTAAGCAGACTCTGATAACTATCCACATCATGATACACCACATTCTCTGTGGAAATCTCATTAAACAGCTTTCTTGCGCAAGAAATTTTTGCTTTTTCTATCGGTCTAAGCTCCAGACTTTCCATAGTACCTTTGGTCTCTGCTATAAAATAAATATGCTTAACCGTATCTTCATAGAATGCAATAGCCCATTCAGGTGAATAACTGCCTACAGGGGTCGGAATTGCGAATCCCTTTGGTAACTTAGCATATACACATACTTCTTTTGCACCGTCCAATTCTTCTGCAAACTTCCGCTCCACACTCTTTTCAGCCGTACCATCTGTAAATACATAATCCTGAATATGTTTTTCTGCCCTATATGCCTTATCAAAACTTGCATGTTTCTCTGCCGTAAAAATAGAACTATCATAAGTCCCTTCAATTTGATCATAAGAAATATGTTCCACAATCATGGTTGCTTTCTGCTCTTTGATAAGCCTAATAACCTTTGTAATAAATTCTTCCGGATTATACTTAAACATAGCGAACTTAATCGGACTGATACCCTGTAAAATAGCAGCAACTGTCTTTCTGGTAAGCACTGTACCCTCTGCAATCTTACCAATCAGGTCATATTTAATCTGACTGGTTTCGGAATGTCTCAATGTTGTAGTACTGGATTTTACCTCGTAGAAAAAATTGCTTTCCCTTACCATATTAACATCCATTACATCCCTCTGCTCCGATTTCGATACCGTATATTGCAACTGAGATACAAATAACTCCCTATCAATCTGCTCTATTGACTTTCTGATAAGCTCAATACTATCAAAATCAACGGTATAAGCATATTTGTGATTGATATAATTCCATAGTGTCTGAAATTCCTTCTTTGCAAAATTCTCATTTAACTCATTGCTTGGTACCGTAGTTTCATTACCATTGCCAATCATATCCTCAAGTATCTTATCATTGAAGATGCTCTGAATCAGCTTATGGATACCCTCTGATATCGGTTTTAATTCGTCCGCAAGCGGTGCCAAAGCATTATTGTCCAAATCAGCTCTATACTGATCTGTAATATGCTCATTGTCATCAATATAATCATTCTTAAGCAAATATCTGTAAATGGCAGTAGCCTGCTGGTCAGAAATCCTCTGTGGAATACCATCCACTTGTACTGTCTTACCGACAAAGTATTCCTTGGATGCCTTGGTCGGTCTGTCATACAGAACCTCTTTAATCTGTTTCTGTAAATCTGTCACAAATTCTTTGTAACTCTCACTGGCAATAACAGTAAGCTTATTTACCTTATGTACTAAATCTTTACCAAGACTCTGCTCGTCCATTCTGAAGCCATCCTGATTTACGCACAAACGCAGTCCACGTCCAATCTCCTGCCGCTTCATTGTGGTGCTGTCACTGTGTTTTAAGGTGCAAATCTGGAATACATTCGGATTATCCCAACCTTCTCTAAGTGCTGAATGTGAGAATATGAATCGTGTAGGTTCAGCAAAACTAAGCAATCTTTCCTTATTTTTCAGAATCAAATCATAAGCCGAAATATCATCCGAAAAATCGGAACCCCGTTTAATACTACTGTTTACCGCACGACCTTTCTTGTCAATGCTAAAGTAGCCCTTATGGGTATCTTCTACTTCAATACTTTTTAAATATTTTTGATAAGGCGTGTCAAAGAGTGTAATATAATCATTTACCACATCACAATATTCTTCCTCGAACATCTGTCCATACTCCCCAAGCAGTTCTGTACCTTCCTCATCATATGCACGATACTTGGCAACTTCATCAACAAAAAATAGCGACAGGGTTTTAATGCCCCTATTAAAAAGTTCTTCTTCCTTCTCCATATGGGAAATAATAGTTTCTCGAATCTGGATTCTTCTCATATCCTTTTCAGAAATATCACCAACCACATCACCTTTACAAATGACTTCTCCATTAGTAAAAATCACAGAACCTGCTATTGGGTTAATCTCTGAAATACGATATCCTCTATACTGCTCCATGCCCTTGGATAATTCATACAAATTATCATCAACACTCACGATTCTCATTTCCCGATTAATGGATTTGTCGTACTTCACCTCGAACTCAATGCGTGCTCTTGGCGGATACTTGGACGATACAATAATACTCTCCAGATACAGATACTTATCCGTACCACGGAAGTTCTTGACTTGAAAGCCCTTTACTTCAATCCTCTTAACTAATCTCTGATTATATGCATCTAACGTATCCAATGCATATACTAAATTATGATGTTCCTTATGGGTTGCTGAATAATTCAAACAAAACAAAGGATTAAAATTTTGTAATGCTTTCTGTGTTGCATCTCCACCCATCTTCTGCGGCTCATCCAAAATAATTATCGGATTATTCGCTTTAATTACATCTATTGGTCTTCTACTTCCAAACTCATCTCTCTTATCGTAGATAATACGTGCTTCCTTGCTCTTGCCACCTTCCTTCATGGATGTATTAAAAGCCTGCATATTAATAATCATGACATTGATACCTGAATTGCTTGAAAACGCATCCAGCTGATTCAGATTACTACTGTTATATACAAAGAAGCGAACCTTTTTACCATACTGCTCCATAAAATGATCCTGAGTAATTTCAAAGGATTTTTTTACACCTTCTCTGATTGCAATAGATGGTACAACCACAATAAACTTAGACCAACCGTAATGCTTATTCAGCTCATACATAGTCTTAATATACACATATGTTTTACCTGTACCTGTTTCCATCTCCACATCAAGAGAACATCTGCCCAAGTTATTTACTAACTTGTCAGAAAGCTTCACATTATTATTCTGTTGAATCTCTCGAATATTGGAAAGCAATACTGCATCAGGTAATGCTACTATCTCGTTCTTAAAACCTGCATCATCATAATCATCTGTCAGTGCCAATTCCTGCTGTTCATACATAGAATCCGCAAAAGACATCTGAGAATAAGAAACGCCTGTCTTTACCTTACCAATATCCCTTCTATAATTTACGGGATTGGAATAAGGCTGTCCCTCAAACACTCCAACCACACTGCGGGCGGCATCCGTCTGATACTGTTGAATTTTAAAATTAAACTTCAAAGCGAACACCTCCTACAATCATTCAGCTTTCCTTCCCAGTCTTTCATATACATCGGAATATGTCTTCTTGCCTGATCTTCTGCAAAATCAAGATACATAGCAACCACCCGGTTAAGCTCTGGCATGGTTATGTTTTGTAGTGTTGTGTTATACATCTGAGCAATAGCCCCCTGGCTCATCCATACATCAGATTCAAAAAAATACACTTCTACCTTGGTATCACCTTTTTCATCCTGATATATGAGCATATCTCCAAGCTCAGATATTTCATATTTTTTACTCATTACAGCACCTTCCTTACTGTCTCAGGACTGTAAGTGGCAAATATCTGTTCAAAATTTGTCGCAACACTATCATTTGCCATACTGCTGTCTCGGAATACTGCATAATAAGGCTTCTCCTGTGCTACCGCTTTCACCGTCTCTTCCGTAATATCACTATCAAAACATGCCATTAAAAATCCTTCTGCTACATTAAATACCTTTTTACCTGCAATTACCTTTTCTTCGATTTTACTTGAAAGCATGACACCTAAATCTAACATTACCTGAAATAATAAATCTTCCGGTGTACGGTCTTCTTTGATGTTATCAGTAGAAGCAAATAATGTCTGCTGTTCCATTTGAGCAGGGTTGTAGTAGACATCTTTCATGTTGGATGTTGCTAATTTCAATACTTTAAATCCATAATCAATGTTGCAATTTGGATTATCTTTTATAATATTCTTTGCCGCTCTTCTAATTCGTTCCTTACCAATCTCACAAATATTTGTATATCCAGATTTTGCTGCATTACTACCCTCAGCAACTTTTTCAGGTACTTGAACTAAAATATACTTTCTATTTCCTCCATCCTCGGCATTCAAAGTCATTACAGCATTAGCTGTTGTCGCCGAACCCGAAAAGAAATCTAATATTATAGAATCTTTATGCGTTGAAATCTCTAACATTCTTTTAATATATGGTGTAGGCTTAGGTGTATCAAATACTATTCCATCAAATAACTTCTTTATTTCGTCAGAAGCATTCGCAGCGTTTGACACATCATCCCATAAGGTTTCTGGAATCTTCCCCTTATTTTCATAAATAAACATTTTTCTATAGATATTGTCTCCTCGTATAATTAGCTTATCATCAGCATCCAATTTACTAAGATTTTCTTTACTAAACAACCACAATCTCTCTGAAAAATATTGTCCATCTTTTGTCGTAAAATCATATTTAACGCCCCCTTGAGTTCCTCTTGCCCAACAACCAAGCATTCGATAATCTCCTCTTGGGTCATTATCAGGATTTTTATATGCTTTTTTAGTTTCTTCATCTAATGCCAAATATCCTGTCTCGAACATCTCCTTATTCTTTGCATATAACAAACAATATTCATGTGCTTTGCTAAACCATCTCGCACTATTATCACGTCCCCTTTTTCGTTTCCAAATAATATCCGCAATAAAGTTATTCGCCCCAAAAATCTCATCGCAAATCTTTCGTAAATTGTCATGTTCTGTCTCATCAATTGAAATATATATAACACCATCCTCTGACAGTATGCTCTTTGCTAGTTTTATCCTTGGATATATCATATTCAACCAATCTGTATGGAATCTACCATTACTTTCTGTATTCTGAAATAATCGATTTCCTTCATCATCAAATTGTCCACTATTTGTAAGGTATTCATCAATATGCTCCGTAAAATTATCACTATATACAAAATCATTTCCTGTATTATATGGTGGGTCAATATATACCATTTTAATTTTACCCAAATAAGCTTCTTGAAGTACCTTAAGGACATCCAAATTATCCCCCTCAATATAAAGATTTTCCGTATTATCAAAATCAACACTTTCATCCTTACATGGCCTTAGTGTTGCTGAAATAGGTGCATTAGCTAACAACATAGCTTTTTTCTTACCTGGCCAAGTAAATTGATACCTCTCTTCTCTACTATCAATCACTCTGCACGATATTTCTTGTCTTAAAACATCTACATCAATAGCTCTGTCAATGATAGCTCTACCATACTCATCATAACCTGTTATTATCTCAGTCAAAGCATTTGGAAACAATTTCAATAATGTCTCGTAATTCTCATCTGCCATATTTGCAGTCTGCATTTGTAACTTGTCCATTTAATAATCTCCTTTAATTCTAAATCTAATTCCTATCATCTAAATTTTTTAGTAATAATTGCTATTCTAAGTTTTTCATTGACAAAAGCCTTATATGTCTTATATTCTAAATAATCTTCTATCTTACTTGTGAGTAAAAAGTTTACACTACTAAGAAGCCAGGGAATCCCAATAGATTCCTGACGTATCCTGTTGCTCTCGAATTATTTGTGTTATACGCAATTCTGGCTGTTTTT